>CAZWCX010000111.1:0-24008 GCA_964632945.1 uncultured Planctomycetia bacterium
GTCATCGGCCTCGCGGCCGCCATCGGGTACGTCTCGGCGATCGGGCTCGATGCCGTGGCGCGCCACGAGAACTCCCTGCTGGCCTATGCCACCGAGCGGCTGTCCGCCATCCCCGGCGTGCGCCTCATCGGCACCGCCCGCGACAAGGCGAGCGTGCTTTCGTTCGTGCTCGAGGGAGTGCATCCGCACGACATCGGCACGATCCTCGACCAGCAGGGCGTCGCCATTCGCGCCGGACACCACTGCGCGCAGCCCGTCATGGACCACTTTCGAGTGCCTGCCACGGCGCGCGCCTCGTTCGCGTTCTACAACACCCGCGAGGAGATCGACGTGCTGCTGCGTGGAATCGACCAGGTTCACGAGATCTTCGGCTAGAATCCCATGTCCGACCTGCGCGATCTCTACCAGGAAGTGATCCTGGATCACAACAAGCGTCCCCGGAATTTCCGGAAGCCGGATGGGGCCAACCGGCACGCCGACGGCCACAACCCCCTGTGCGGGGACAAGGTGTCGCTCTGGCTCGCCGTCGAGGCCGACCGCGTGCGGGACATCGGGTTTCAGGGGAGCGGCTGCGCCATCTCGATCGCCTCCGCGTCGATGCTGACGGAATGCGTGAAGGGCCGCACCGTGGACGAGGCGCGTCGGCTGTTCGAGGGGTTCCACCGCCTGCTCACGACGGAATCGGGCGGCGCGGCCTCCGCCGCAGGGCTCGGCAAGCTCGCCGCGTTCTCCGGGGTCTGCGAATTCCCGGTGCGGGTGAAGTGCGCCACGCTCCCCTGGCACACGCTGCTCGCCGCCCTGGAACAACAGGATCGGCCGGTAACCACCGAGTGAGGGAGGAGATCATGAACGACCCGAGGAATCCGCCGCAGGGGGCCCCGTCCCCCGAGCCGAATGCCGCGGCCCCCTCGCCCGGAACGGACGAAACCGCCCGCCCGAGCGGTCCTTCCGGGGGCACCCCCGATTCCGCCCCCGTCGATCCCGTCGCGGTGCACGCGAAAATCGTCGAGCAGATCCAGACCTGCTACGATCCGGAGATTCCGGTCAACATCTACGAGCTCGGCCTCATCTACGGCATCGACGTGCAACCGGACGGCAACGTCCACATCCGCATGACCCTGACCTCGCCGATGTGTCCGGCGGCCGGCTCGCTCCCCGGCGAGGTCGAGCAAAAGGCGCGTACGGTCCCGGGAGTCCGCGAAGTCAAGCTCGAACTCGTCTGGGAGCCGCCCTGGGACATGAGCAAGATGTCCGAAGCGGCGCGTGTCGCGCTGAACATGTTCTACTAGCCCGCCCCGATTCGTGGGCGGGGCCGCCGGCCGGGCGGCGCCGCTAGCGATTGCCCTTCAGCCTCGCCCGCAAGGCGACAAAGCGGGGGTCCCCGCGCAGGGACGCGAGGTCGTCGTCCCCCTCCAGCGCCGGACCGTCGTCGTACCCGAGGGCCACCGCCTTTTCCAGCCAGGCGAAGGCGTCGTCGATCCGCCCCGCCCGCGCGGCCACGCAGGCCCGATTGTACGGCCCGTGGGGCGAGGCCGGCGTCAGCCCGCTGAAGCGCTCGATGGACGCATCCGCCTCCTCCAACCGACCGAGGCGGAGCAGAACGACGCCGCGGACCTGGTGCGCGACCGCGTGCCCCGGATCGCGAATCAGCACCGGCTCGATCTCGGCGAGGGCTTCGTCTCCCCGTCCCGAATCCGCCAGGGCCCGGGCCCGCTGGAGGGTGGACCAGTCCTGCGGGTCATGTCCGCACGAGCGTGCCCGGGCGAAGTCCTCCGCCGCCTCCGCGGCGCGGCCCTGGGTCAGGCGCAGCCAGCCGCGGCCGAACCAAGCCGCGCCGTCGTCCGGCCGGCGCCCGATCCAGTCTTCGATGGCCGACAGCGCCGCGTCGGTCCGGCCGAGGCGGAGCAGGGATTCGGCGCGCGCGCGCAGGCCGTCGGCGCTCCCCGGGTTTCGCGCGAGGGCCCGCTCCGCGCCGGCAACCGCCTCTTCCAGGAGTCCCAGGGCCGCCGCCGACCAGGCATCCGCCGTGTCGACCTGATCCTCGAATCCCGCCACGCCCAACCGCCGAGCGGCCCCGAATTCCGCGCGGGCTTCCGCATGCCTCCCGGCGGCCGCCAGGACCAGTCCGAGGATGACGTGGGGTGCGCCGAAGGCGGGATCCGCCTTCATGGCCGCTTCGGCATCCTCCCGCGCTCCCTCCCCTTTCCCCAACCGGTGCCGTGCCATTCCCCGGTTCGACAGCGCCTTGGCGCCGCCGGGTTCGAGCGCCAGGGAGCGGTCGTAGCACGCCTCCGCGCGCGCCGCCCGGTCGAGAAGCAGGTGCGCATTTCCGAGATTGAGCCACGCCGCGGCATGGTTCGGATCCCGCTCCGCCGCCCGCTCGAGCAGGGGCAACGCCTTTTCCGGACGGCCGAGGTCGTTCAGGACGAATCCCGCCTGAACCAGTGCGCCCACGTGCCCGGGATCGCGTTCCAGCGCCCGCGCGAGGAGCGCCGCCGCCTCCTCGAGCCGCCGCAGTCCGTGCTGGGCCTGCGCCGCAACCAGGAAGAGGTCCGCCGTGCGGAGGCCCCGTTCCTCCGCCCGGGCCGCATCCTCCAGCGCCCCGGCGAATTCCCCGCACCGGACGCGCAGGAGGGCGCGCTGGTACCAGTGCTCCGCGAGTCCCGGCTCGAGCTCGAGAGCCCGGTCGTGGTCCCGCCGGGCCGCGTCCCACTCCTTGCGCTCGCGCCAGAGGATGCCGCGTCGAAGCCAGGCTTCCGCGTACCGGTCGTCGAGCGCGATGGCCCGGTCCAGGTCCTCGAGGGCGCGGTCGAGGTCGCCCAGCCCGATGCGCGAGAAGCCGCGGTTCGCGAACGCCATCCCGTGTTCGGGCTCGATCTCGATCGCGTGCGAGAAGGCGTCGACCGCCTCGGCGAGTTTTCCCTCCCCGTGCAGCAGGGATCCGAGTTGGTGCCAGGCGGTGGAGCTGCGCGGCAACACGCGCGTCGTCTCCTCGTAGGCCGCGCGCGCCTCCGACGCCCGGCCGAGCTCGCGCAGGAGCTGCGCGCGATTGAGGTGCGCCGTCTCGAACGCCGGGTCGAGCCGGACCGCCGCTTCGAAGCGGGCGAGGGCCTCCGAGTAGCGACGCGTGCTGTAGAGCCGCATCCCCGTCTGGAAGGCCTCATCGCCTGCGGCCTTTCGCGCGGCGGCTTCCCGACGCTCCTCCTCGGCGACGCGTTCCTGCCGTTCGCGGGCGGCGCGCTCTTCGGCGGCCTGTCGGGACGCGACCAGCCCCCACCCGGCGGCGGCGAGCGCCAGTCCGAGCCCGAGGGCCCCGACCATCGCCTCGCGCCTGCGCCGACGGAGAAAGCGCGCCGCCCGCGCGCCGCGCGAGAGCGGGCGCGCGACCACGGGTTCACCCCGCAGCCAGCGATCGAGATCCTCCGCCAGGTCACGCGCCGTGGCGTACCGCCGCGGGATCTCCTTGTCCATCGCCTTCAGGCAGATGAGCTCCGCCTCGACGGGCAGGTCCGGCCGCCACACCCTCGGCGCGATCGGTTCGCGATTCAGCACCATGTAGACGATCGCCAGTTCGGTGTCCCCTTCGAACGGAACATGAGCGGTGAGGGTCTCGTACAGGATCGCGCCGAGCGAATAGACGTCCGTGTGGGGGCCGATCCGCGACGTCGAGACGAGGGGCGACGCGTGCCCCTGCCCGCGGTCCGGGGGCGGGGCCGGCTCGCCGGCGTCCCCCTCCGCCTGCTCCGGGGCCATGTACGCGGGGGTCCCGAGCACCGCGCCGGTGCGGGTCAACCGCGTGGCGCCCAATCGACGGGCGATGCCGAAGTCCGTCAGGACGGGACGCCGGCCGTCGACGAGGAGGACGTTGGCGGGCTTGAGGTCGCGATGGACGATGCCGTGGGCATGGGCGTGTTCGAGAGCGAGGGCGAGATCGCGGACCAGGGTCATCGCCTCCCGGACGGGGAGCGGCCCTTCGTCGCGGATGCGGCGGGAGAGCGAGGGCCCCGCCACGAGGTCCATCGTGTAGTAGGGGCACCCGCCGTCCTCGCCGACGTCGTGAACGGCGACGATTCCGGGATGACGCAGATCTCCGACCACCTGGGCCTCGCGGCGAAAGCGGGCCCGGTCTTCCTCGCCCGCCTGCTCCCCGGCGAGCAGGACCTTGAGGGCCACATCGCGCGAGGATCCGGAGCGGCGGGCGCGATAGACGGCGCCCATGCCGCCGCGACCGAGCAGTTCGAGGACCTCGTATCCGGCGAAGACCGCGCCGGCGGCCGGGAGGGCCCGCACGGTGGCGGGACCGGCATCCGCGAGGGTCCGGGCGTCGCCGCCCACGCGCGAGGGAACGACGGCGTCGCCGGCGACGATGGTGCGCTCCCCTCCGGTGGCGGGGAGCAGGGCGCCGCAGCGCGGGCACGCGGCCGGTGCCGGGCCGGACGGATGGGATTGGCGGGGGACGTCGGTCCCGCAGGACGGGCATTTCATGGCGGATCGCCCGGCCTGCCCCGGCGACTATCCACGGCCGACCGCGGGTGTGGCGGGCGGGCGCCGGGCGGGCTGACGTTCCAGTCCCTCCAGGAGTCGCTCCGCTTCGCGCACTTCCAAAGGGTCCTGGATGGCGCCGGTGGTGAGGAACCGTCGCACGGTTCCCGCCTGCTCCGTCGCGTGCATCGCCGCGAGCGTGCGCAGGATCAGCATCGCCTGGTGGGCGTCCGCCTCGTCGAGCAACGCGGCCACGGCGCTCGCATGCACCCGGTAGTAAGGGGAAGCGAGCGCCTGGATGGCGGCGGACCAGACCGTGGAACGTCGGTCCAGCGCGCGCTTGAGGATGTGGAATTCGCCGGTCTCCCCGAGCGCGACGATCAGGCGCGCAACCGCGGGGAGGACGTTGCGGTCGGCGCGTGGGTTTTCGAAGTGTCGGACCAGGGCCGGCAAGGACGAGACGGCGGAATAGACGGCGAGCGCTTCGACGGCGGCCCGGGAAACCGACTCCACGAACCGCCCGCCGTTGGCCAGGGCGAGCTCGGAATTGAGCGCCTTCTCGAGGGCGGGGAGGCTGCGCTTGAGGCCGAGATCCGCCAGTCCGCGGATCAGGGCGACCGCCACTTCCGCATCCCGTTCATGGGCAAGGGCACGCGCCAGAAGGCCGCCCGCGCGGACGCCGCCCATGGCGGCCAGGTGGCGGATCGCATCCAGTTTCTCGAGCGCGCCGCCCCGCTCCAGCGTCTTGGCCAGGACATGCAGGTCCACCGCTCTGCCCTCCGGCAACGGAACCCCGACACCGCATCCGCAGGATACCAGAGCGTCCGCGCGCCATGCAAGGCCCGCGGAGAAACCGCTTCATGACGCCGTGGTGGAGGACGGCGGCGCGGATGTCGCCGCCGCTTCCAGTCGCGCGATCTCGAAGCGGGCCAGATTCCCTTCGAACGAAGCGCGCGAGGCGATCAGCGGAGGGGACGGGTAGCGGTGCGTCCAATCCAGAAACCCGCGCCAGGCTTCCAGGGCCCGGGCGGGTGAGTCGACGCGAGCGCGTCGCACCGCCAGGGTGAACGCCCCGGAGAGAACATACTGCGGCTCGACCTCGCGCGACTCGAAGTGGTCGGTCAACTCCCCTTCCTCGGCCCGACCCAGCAGGGCGTTCCACATCAACAGGGCCCGCGCGCGATACTTCTTCCCCTCCTCGAGCTCGTCGAACTCGCGTCGCCAGGTATTCCCGTGCCAGAACGACTCCGTCCACTGGTAGATCCGATTCGTCTCTTTCTCCGCGGTCTCGAGGTTGGGGGCCAGGAACCAGACGGCATGTCCGATCGCGAGCCCGGGGAACTCCACGTCGACCGAGCGCCGGTACCGGATCTGAACGTACTGCTGCGCGGCCTTCCGCGCTTCTTCCCATGCCCGGTCCCGATCCCCCGTCTGGTACAGGGCGAAGGCGCGACCCGCCATGGCCCGGTAGTCGTTCTTCTCCAGGTGACGCGCGTACGTCTCGGCGGCCTCGGCGAACCGGCCGCGATTGTGGAGGAGGATCGCATGCGCGTGCTGAACCTCCGGGTCGTCCCCGCAGGTCTTGAGCAGGGTCTGCAGACGGGCCTCGGCCTGGTCCATCTCGTCGAACTGAATCTCCAGCAGCGCGGCATGAAGGAGGGCCTCGGTGTTCTCGGGGTATTTCTCGAGCACGCTCCGATACGTGCGGAGGGCGCCCTGCCAGTCCTGTCGCACCAGCGGCTGCCAGGCGGCGAACAGGGACGCGCCCTCGGCGCTCAGCGGGAACTGGCCCCGGACCTTCATCTTGTCGAGGAAGTGGATGAGGGCGTATCCGCCGACCAGAGATGCAAAAAAAAGAACGAAACGCAGTCCGCCGCCGCCGGGGGGCCACTCGAAGACGCCGATGGCGACCAGGAGCGCGCCCACGGACGCGAGCACGCCCACTTGGGCGAGCAGCATCGGATTGATCGACGGGCGGCGGGAGGCTTTCACGGCGGGTCCTCGAGATGCGGAGAGGTCGCGACTATAGCAGCCCCTCTCGGCGAGCGTCAAGTGGCGCGCGCTTGCGGTGCGCGGCCGGGTGGAGTATGCTGGCGCCCGCCCGCTCCGGAGAGTCCGACCATGATCGTGATCCGACACGGCACGCTCGTCTCCATCCCTTCCGGCCGCCCCAGCGCCGAAGTGCGCCGGACCGACCTCTGGATCGAGGGCGACCGCATCGTGCACGTGGGCGACGATCCGCCCCCGGGGGCTGTGTCCGCCGCTGCGGTGGATGCCTCGGGATGCCTCGTCATCCCGGGGCTGATTCAGACGCACATCCACCTCTGCCAGACGCTGTTCCGCAACCTGGCGGAGGACCTGCCCCTGCTCGACTGGCTGCGACGGAAGATCTGGCCGATGGAAGCGGCGCACGACCGCGGGACGGTCACCGCGTCGGCTCGGCTCGGCATCGCCGAACTGCTGAAGGGCGGCACGACCGCGATCCTGGACATGGGGACCGTGCGCCACCATGACGCGATCTTCGAGGCCGCACGCGAAGGCGGCATCCGCTACACGGGCGGAAAGGCGATGATGGACACCGGCGACGGCGTCCCCGGCGGCCTGCGCGAAACCACCGGCGAATCGCTCCGGGAGTGCGAAGACCTGCTCCGCTCGTTCCACGGGACCGGGGAGGGGCGGCTGCGCTTCGCCTTCGCCCCCCGCTTCGTCCTGTCCTGTTCCCGGGACCTGTTCGAACAGGTGCGCGACCTTTCCCGCCGCAAGGACGTGATCGTCCACACGCACGCCTCCGAGAACCCGGCCGAGGTCGAAGTGGTGCGCAAGGCGCTCGGACGCGACAACATCGACTGGTTCCACGAGGTCGGCCTCGGCGGCCCCCGGCTGTGCCTGGCGCACTGCGTGTGGGTGACCGAATCCGAAATGGACCGGATGGCGGCCTCCGGGACCCACGCGACGCACTGTCCGGGGAGCAACCTCAAGCTCTCCTCGGGGGTGGCTCCGGTGGTGGAAATGCGGCGGCGCGGCGTTTCGGTCTCGCTCGGCGCGGACGGCGCCCCGTGCAACAATCGCCTGGACATGTTCGCGGAAATGCGGCTGGCCGGATTGCTGGCCAAGCTCAAGGGAGGAGCGGCGGCGCTGCCCGCGCGCGACGTTTTCGAAATGGCCACCCTCGGGGGCGCGCGCGCGCTCGGTCTGGGGGACCGACTGGGCGCTCTCGAGCCGGGCCGGTTGGCCGACGTGGTGATCGTGGATCCGCGCGGACTCCACGCAGGCCCGTTCGAGGACCCGTTCACCACCCTGGTCTATGCCTGCCAGCCCGGGGACGTGCGCGACGTCATGGTCAACGGCCAATGGGCCGTGCGCAACCGCGGGCTGGTCTCGTTGGACGAGGCGGCGGTCGCGCGGGACGCCCGCAACGCGTGGAAGGCGGTCGCCGCCCGCCTCTAAACGTGGCGGGAGGTCCGGCGGCTTGCCCCCGCCCGCACCCCGGGTCCTCCGGGTCCGGCCCGGGGGCGCTTCGAAGCCGCTTCCCGCTCTCGACCGGCCTCAACCACCTACGATCCCCGGCCGCCCTTCCCCGTGCCGCGGCCACCCTTGACACCCCGTAACGGCAGTGTTAGGCTTCCTGGCAGCATTTCGATACCGCGTTTCCAGGGGGTCCTACGGTTCGGAGGTTGCTTCCATGCGCCTGCGCTCGCTGTTCCTGCCGTCCGTGATCGTCTGTCTGGCGGCCCTCGCCGTGGCCGAATGGATTTTTCCGGGTCCCGTCCTCGCCGACGAGGCAAAAGCCGGGGATCCGAACGTCTGGAGCGTGCCGCGTTGGGGTTTCACCTGGCGCAAGCCCGAGGACCCCGAGTGGGCCTTCATTCCCGAGGAAAAGTGGAAGGACATGTTCACCAGCGGCAAGCCCGACAACATGGTCTGCGCGCTGGCCAAATACACGGTCCCCGGCGGACAGTGGGGCAAGGACAACTACAAGATCCTCTTCGTCGTCTGGGAGTATCCGTCCGACCAGAAGATCAAAGTCGGCGGGAAGGACATCGACTGCGGCAATCTCAAGGGGATGTGCCAGGCGATCAATGAGGTGGATGCCGAAAACTGGAAGGACCTGAAGGAAGTCAAGAAGGCGAACGTCGTCGAGAAGTACAAGTTCGACAAGAAGGTCTATTCCTACTCCTTCACGGGCATCAACAAGCAGAACGGCGGAACGGGTTTCCAGCAGGGCCTGTTCTTCAAGGGAAACAGCAAGTACGTCTTCCGCATCGACATCGCCTGCCCCTCGGCCAATGAGAAGGCCGTGCGGCACGAATTGGATCGGGTGTTGAACATGATCCAGACGACGAAGCCGGAGAAGGATTGATCGACGCCGCGAGCGTTCGACGGAACCGGGGCCGGGAGCGCATCCCGGCCCCGCTTATTTTCGGCGCTCGGACCGGCGCCCCCCGGTCTCCGCGTCGCGACCGGGCACCTCCGTGTCGCCTCCCGTCCCGCCGGACCCCGGGGCCGGGCGCCGCTGCAGGGGGCGGAAAGGGGGGCCACCCCGGGCGATTCGAATCCCGCCCAGGTCAATAACGGCGCAGCACCCACGCCTCCCAGGCGCGGTCGAGGTCGGCCAGCGCGTCGACGTCGAACGCCTCGAGGACGGCCGGATCGTGCTCCTGGCCGCTGCGCAGTCGCGACAGAAGGTCGAGGAATTGCGCCCGCCGCTCCGCGAGCAGATACTCGACGAAGCTGTAGGTCTTGATTCGCGCTGCGGTGGACATCGACTCGATCCCGCCGCCGACCACCTGGGAGAGCGGGGGGGCTTCCTGCTCGAGGACCGATTCGCGGAGCATTCCCCGCCAGGCGCGCGGCGACGCCATGTCCCAGGCGGGATTCTCTGCGGTCGGTGCACTGGGGATGCAGCCCACCTGCGCCTCCCCGAGGAAGGCAAATTGGAAGGTGCAGGCGACCCCTTCCTGGATCCAGAGCGGCGGATCCCCTCCCAGGTAGGCGTGGATCAGCGCATGGGCGACGTCGTGGACCGTCAAGTCCTTCTTCCACGCGTCGTCCGCATGGGCGGTCGCGGCCACCATGCGCGGTCCGCCTTCGTGCTGAAGCCAGGCCCCGAGCTTCGTCCGGGCGTATTCGCGATCCGCCTCGGGAAACACGGTCTCGACGAAGGCCGCCCATTCTTCGCGGGATCCGAGCATCTCGATCTTCATCGGCGCGGGGAACAACTCCCGTTCGAGGGGCAGATCGAAGAGGCGATGGAACATCTCGCGCGTCGCCATCGCCAAGGGCGCCTGCTCGGGGATCGCCGAGCCCCCGGAGATTTCGAACTGCCGGGACGCATCGGCGGAGGCGGCGCGCTCGAGCGCCTGGGCGAACGCGTCGCGCCGCTCCGCATCCTCCGGCTGAAGCCAGAGACCCGCCCCGCCCGTGAACCCCAACCGGTCGCGGGTTGCAGGGTCGTCCGGCGCATACTCGAGCGCGGTCCAGAGCAATTCCTCCCCGGTCGCGGACGCGCCGGCCGCCCGCGCCTCGTCCGCGAGGCTCGAGAGGAGGGCATGGGCGTGCCGGGCGTGCTCCCCGCGTTTCCCTTCATATTCCGCGATCGCGTCCCCGGCCGCCTCCCCCTCCGCCCGGTCCATCCGGTCCACCAGGGCCGTCGGGTCCGGCTCCCAGCCCTCCGCTCCCCGCTGCCATCCCAGGCGGAAGCGCGACGCCTCGTGATCCGGGTCCCGGCGCAACGACCGTCGCCACTCCCGGAAGGCCAGACGTCCCATTCCAGCGCGATCCAGCAACTCACCCAGGTGAACGTGGCCCGCCGCGATCATCCGAAGCCCGTGCCGACGGCGGGCACGCAGATGCTCCTCACTGCCCGGGGCATACGGCCGGGATCCCGGACCGACCGCCAAGCCGGCTTCGGTCCGGTCGATCCAGCGGAAATCCGGCGTCTCCGCCCCGACGGTGAATGCCGCCTCCAGCGACGTCTCGGGGAGGGACAGGAGGTCCGGGGTCGGAGCTGCCCGGATCCGGACCTCGATGGGCCTGGGTTCCAGGTGCAGGCGCAGGCAAGGCGGCGCCGGCCCGGACCCCGCGACGGCCGGGGACCAATCGCCGACGCAGGTGCCGTCGAGCGTGATTCGCAGGGGGGCGGCAACGAGTTCCGGGTCGAGCCCCAGCAGAAGGACGCGTCGCCCGGTCTCGCCGGCGCGCATGCGCACATCCTCGATCCGGGCGCGGAGCCGTTCCCAGCCCGCACGCCGGGACTCGGGAATCCGGTCGACCTGGATCACCGTTTCCGCGACCGAATCTCGCGGAGGCGGAGTCCCGAGATTCCGCTCGCCTGCCCCGGCTCCATCCCCCGCTTCCGCATCCGCGAAACCGTGCTCGTGCGCGAGTCGAAACAGGTCCCGAACCTCTTCCGGCGCGAGGTGGAGTGGAAGCCCATTCCACTCCCCCGCGGTCGTCCAGGTCAGCAGGGAACCGGTTTCGGACAGCGTCAGATCCCGCAGTCCCCCTGCGCCCGGGAGTCCGAGGACGCGGATGCGCACGGGTTTGGTCGCGATCGACCCGACCGATTCCGATTCCTTCCGCGGCACGGCGAGCGCGAAGGTCAAGATCACCAGCCCCGAGGCGACGAGGAGAGCGAACGGCAGGCGGGACTTCACGGCTGCACCGCACCCGCCGCCGTGACGCGAACGGTGGCATCCAGCAGTCGGACACGGTAAGTGTGCCCGGGCGCGATCCCGGGGATGCGGACGCGCAGAACCGACTTCTCCTGAATCGACCCCGGCAAGGGGTCTTTCATCCCGAGTCCCTCCCCCACCGATTCGACCGTCAGGTCCGTTTCCACGCGCACGGGTGCGCCGGCGGTCTCGTCGAATGCCTCGAGGTCTCCTGGGTCGGTGTAGGCGAGCGACCAGCCGTGGAACTCGATCACGGAGCCCACGAGGGGCTCCCCTTCCCGCGGGACGGTGCGATCGACGTGAGGAGGCATCATGGAATCCGCTCCGAATCAACGGCCGGAGGAGGCCAGCCAGGGGCCGAGGGGGTCGTAACCCCACGCGATGCAGAAAAGGGCGGTGGCCAGAACCGCCTGCGACAGGGCGAGGTCCCACACGCGTCCGGTGCGCAGCCAACTCCAGGTCCAGACCGCGCCGGCGACGGTGGTCACGGCGTGGATGGCCGGCCACGGCAGGTGGCAGATTCCGAACAGCGCCCCCGACAACAACGGGATGGCGGCGCGCGAACCCCGGCAAAGGAAGACGCACAGCCGTCCGGCCAGATACCGCTGGGTGAGGTACTGCTGAACGAAGGCATAGGGAACGTAGACGAGGAGGGTCACGCCGACGGTCAGGGGACGGAAGGGGTGTCCGCGCAGAAGCCAACCGTAAACGCAAAGCCCGAGCGCCGAGACGAGGGTGAAGGCGACCAGCCCCCGGGCGGCGACGGGATCGTTCCGGCGGGGGGGCGGGGGCGGCAGGAAACGCGCGCGCCCGAGCCACAGGATCAGCGCGGCAGTGGCAAGGACCGCCATGTCGACCGGGTCGGTGCGCCACGGTCCCACCAGGTAGATGAAAAGCGCGAGGGCGGAACCCGCTTCCAGAACGCCCCAGGCGACGGAGCGCGCGGGAGCCGCGGAGAGGGGAGTTGCTTCGGCCTGGGTCATGCGCCGGCTCCAAGGGGAATCCGTCCCGAATGGTATCCCGCGTCCGACCGCGGAGGGAGAAAAACTCCGGATGCTCCGATTCCGTGCGAGCGCGCGCTCTCGGTCTGGGTCTCGCCCTTGACCCCCCGCATGCCATCGGGTACTGATGGGAATGAGCCCTCGGCGAACCCGACCCGGATCGTACGGGGAGTCGACATTTCATGACCGCGACCGACCCATCCATTCTCGTGGTCGACGACTCGCTCGCCATGCGCCGCGTCATGCGCAACATCCTGGAGGAGATGGGGATCCCTTCCGGGGCCGTGATCGAGGCGCGGGACGGCGCGGAAGCGCTCCAGTACCTCGCGGAACACGTCGGGAAAGTCCAACTCGTGCTGGCCGACTGGATCATGCCCGTGGTCGACGGGCTCGAATTGCTCCGGCGGATGAAGCGCGCGGAAGAGATGCGCGGGATTCCGGTCATCATGGTCACCTGCCAGTCCCAGACCGACCTCGTGGTGCAGGCGATCCGGGAAGGGGCCCGCAACTACATCACCAAGCCGTTCCGCTCGGAGACTCTGCAGCGCAAGGTGCAGGATGCCCTGGGCGCGGAGTTTCGGGCGGATGCGGCCCGGCGGACCCTCTCGGTCCTGGTCGTCGACGACTCCGAGACGATGCGCAAACTGGTGATCTCGGCCCTGCGGGAAATCCCGGGGATCGAGGCGAAAACCCTCGAGGCGGCCGACGGCGTGGAGGCGATCGGTCTCCTCAACCGGACCCCGGATCCGGTTCACCTGGTGATCGCGGACTGGGAAATGCCGAACATGGACGGACTGGAATTGCTGCGGCAATTGAAGGTCTCGAAGCGGTACCAGGGCGTGCCGGTGATGATCGTGACCAGCGTCTCCCGGCACGAACGCGCCCAGGAGGCGATCCGCAGCGGCGCGTGCGCCTACTTGATCAAGCCGTTTCGACCCCAAGTGTTGCGCGACCGGGTCCTGGAGGCGATCGCTCCCCAGGACAAGCAGGATGCCCCGCCGGAGGTGATCGCGTTGCGCAGCGCGCTCACGGACGCGGCGCGCGGCGAGTCCACAAACCTCCCGTTCCTGGACGCGCTGCCGGACGGTCTGCGCAAGGCGTTCGAGCGCCACTCGAAACGGACCACCCACTTCGCCGGCGCGGTCCTGGTTCGACCGAAGGAGACGGTGGACAGCCTGCATGTGGTCGAGACCGGCGAGGTCGAGGTGCTCAGCGAGACGGCGGACCGGGTGGTGGAGGTGCGGAAGCCGGGCGACTGTTTCGGCCACTCCTCCTTCCTGTCGGGGGACCCGGCCCTCCGCATGGCCCGGGCCAAGACGGAAGTCGCGGTCCTGAGCCTGGAAAAGGCGACCTTCGAGAAAGTGCTCCAGGACCACCCGGAACTCGGGATCTACCTCACCCGGTTGCTGGCCCGGCAATCGGTCAAGAACACGGCACGCATCTGGTCGAAGGTGGGGATCGGGCTTTCCGGACACCTCGGGGCGATGTCCATGGTCGACGTGCTTCAGACGCTTCATTCCGGACTCAAGACGGGACTCCTGCGGATCTCGCGCGAGGCGGACAGCGCCGAAGTTTATCTGGTCGAGGGTGAGGTGCAGCATGCCCGCTGCGCCGGGCTCGAAGGGGAGAAGGCGGTGCACTCGCTGCTGCGCTGGACGCGGGGGAGCTTCTCGTTCCAGGCGGGGCCGCGGGACCTTGCAGCGCAGGAACTGCCGAGCACGATGCAGTTGCTCATGGAGGGAATGCGTCTGCTGGACGAGTCGTCCCGAAATCCCGCCCCCCCCGCCTGATTCCGGTCGCCGCCCGCCGACCACCCCGCCCTTCGATCGCCCCCGGCTCCCTCCTCGCGCCCGCGCACGATTCGCGCCGGGTCTGTCGATCCCGAGACCGCTCACCGCAGACTGCGGACGTAGTCCAACCATGCCTTCTCGAAGTCGGCAAGTTGAATCCCCATGTCGAGCAGAAACTGGCCGCGCAGGTCCCGCTCCAGTTTTCCCTCCTTGAATCGCGATTGCAGGTTCTTCATGTAGGTGAAGAACGGCTTCCGGTATTGGGTGCCGCGGCCGTGCAGCAGGTAGTAGACGAGGGCGTACGACTGCGCGTAGGCGAGACCCGCACGGTCGCCGTAGGGCAGGAGGCCTTTGGAGATTCCGACGGTGAGCAGTTCTCCGAGCGGCACGAGGGAGCGATCGTCCATCGCGTCCCGGATGTCGTTCACTTTGTCCGCCTGCACGCTCCCGGGCGAGCCGAGGGGTCCGCTCCACTGTTCGTATTTCTCGAAATAGACGGCCAGGCCTTCGGTGAGCCAGGTCGGGATGTCGCCGAGCGGCAGGAGGCCGGAGTTGAAGCAGAGGTGATGGATGGCCTCGTGGACCATCGTTTCGAAGACTCCGCGGTCGGAGAAGGGGCGCATCTGGAACACCAGCTGCCGCTCCAGCCGGCGCTGCTTTTCGAGTTCGTCCTTGGCCTTCTGAACCTCCGCGGGCTGATTGGACTCGCGGATCACCTGACGCAGGTACTTGATGTTTTCGGCCACGATCTTCTGGCTCTTTTTCGTCTGGGCGAGAACCTCGGGGTCGTGGGCGTCGAACAGGTACAGGCGGTTGTGATCGTGGATGTAGACGCCGGAGGAGCCGGCCGGCGCGATGGCCCGGTAGTCGAACTCGTTCTTGAACAGGACCGCCTCGAGGGGTTTGGTGGGGATGGTGAGCTCGAACTTCTCTTTTTCGAAGTAGACGTAGAAGGTCTGGTACACCTTTTCCAGGGTATTGACGCGGCCGCGCGCGGTGACGTCATCGACATCGTAGATCAGGATCCAGTGCGCGGAGCGGACGGCGCGGAAATTCGCCCCGAAGCGATTCGCCAGTGCGCGCTCCTCCTGCGGCGTCATGGGGAGGCGCAGGTAGGACTTCTGGTACTCCCGCCATTTGGCGTCGACGGCGGCATGACCGGGGAAAGCCTCGGATGCCTTCCGGAGCACCTCGCCCATCTCGTCGAGAAGCTGGTTGCTGCGGCAGTATTCGGCCAGATCGAGGTGGGCATCGGGTTGGTCGGCGGGCAGGACGGCCACTCGGGACTGGTACTCGTCCAGGGGAGTTTTCTGGGTGATGATCTCTGCGACGTCTTCCTTCTTGATCTTCATCACGCCGGTCTTGGTGCGGACCTCGACCATTTCGCCCAGGTCGGTGACGACTCCCTCGAGCTTGCCTCCGCGCTTCAGGATCACGAGGTCGGCCGCACCCGGCGGCGGCAGGAGGAGCAGGACGACGATCAGGACGGCCAGGAGTGAAGAGCGCTTCATGGGCTCCTCCGTGCGGGAGGGACGACAGGACGGGGCCATGATACCGGCAGGGTTCCGGGCCGGTCAAGCCGGCTTCTGCGACCCGACTGCGCGGGTTCGGGCCGGGGGCAAAAGGGCCTGAACCCGGCGCCCGGTCGCCCGTCCATTCCGTTGACGGCCCGTCTCCGCGGCGCTATGATGCCCCGTCTTTCCCACTTCCTGGCCAGGAATTTGCCGGTGGAAACCGCGCCCCCGTCCCCCGATCCCGTGCCGCCCCCCGCGCCGGCGGCGACCGCCGGCCCGTCCGCCGCGGCCCAGGGGGAGCCGTCCCTGTCCTTCTGGCCGTCGCTGCGCCCCCGCCGCGTCGGAGATTGGTTGGCCGTCGCGGCCCTGGCGATGGCGCTGTTCGCGTTCGGTGCGTTCGACGTCCACACCTACGACACCGGACTCTACGTGGCAAAGGGAAGATTCACGGTCACCCACCTCGAGATCCCCACACCGGACCGGATGCTCTGTTCGGAACGGCCGACGGAGACCTCGCACACCGAGAAGTGGCTGTTCCAGCTCATCGTCGCCGGACTCGATGGACTGGGCGGGCCGTCCGCGCTCGTCTTCTACGGGATGTTCAGCATCGGGCTGACCTTTGGGTTCGTCGCGATGGCGGGTCGGGAAAAGACGGGGGGATGGGTCGTTCCCTGCGCGTGCGCGCTCCTCGGCTGCCTGGTCGGGTACGAGCGGTTCACCATGCGCCCGGAGCTGGTCACGTTCCCGCTGGCGGCCGTATTCCTGTACGTGTACGAGCGCTTCGAGGGGCGAACCTCCCGGTGGCTGTGGCTGCTGCCCGCGTTGCAGGTCGTGTGGACGAACAGCCACCCGCTTTTCCCCCTGGGTCCGCTGCTGGCCGGATTCTATGCGGGCGATCCCCTGCTGCGCGGGATCTGGGGGTGGTGGCGGGAAGAGCAGTGGCCCGCGGCCATCCCCCGTCCGGTCCTCCGTCAGCGCGTCGCGGTCGGTTTCGCGGTCACGGCCGCCTGCCTTGTCAACCCCCACTTCCTGCAGGGGGCGCTCTACCCGTTCCGCTTCTACCGGCATATCCAGGACCATGCCGAGGTCTTCAGCAGCCACGTCACCGAGTTTCGCGGGACCTTCGACTACGAGGTGTTTCCCACCGCGGCCACGGCCGCCTTTCAGGTCGCCCTCCTGCTGACGTTCGCGGTCCTCCTGCTCAATGCGAAGCGCACGCGGCCGCTCGATTGGGGAATGTTCCTGGTTTTCGCCTGGCTGGCGTGCGCACTGCGACGCAATCTGGGTGTGTTCGCCGTGGTCACGATCCCGCTCCTCGCCCGCAATCTCGGCATGGTGCTCGATGCCTGGGGCGAACGGTTGCGCCCGCGATTCCGGGATCTTTCCTGGCTGGCCCCGGCGGCCGGGGGCTTTCTCCTGCTGGTCGGCGCGATCTACGTGACCGTGGACCTCGCCACCAACCGCTTCTACATCGCCGAACGCGAGCCGCGCCGCTTCGGATTCGGCATCACCGACGTGTCGTATCCCATTGACGCGGTGAAGTATATCGACTCCGCCGGGCTCCACGGCCACGCCTTCACCAATTGGGATGCCGGCAGCTACCTCTTGTGGGCCGCCTATCCCAAGTCGAAACCCTACATCAGCAGCGAAGGGGATTATTCCTATGCGCTGTTCGATGAATACCGCAAGGTGCTGGCGGGAGAAATCCCTTTCCAAACGATCGTCGCGCGCTATAATATCCGCTATTCGTTAATCCGTTACACTATAGGAGATACGGAAAAGTTTCTGCGCGCGCTGGCCATCGATCCGCAGTGGGTGCTGACCTACGCCGACTCGGTGGCCGTGGTCTTCCTGCGCCGGGTGCCGGAGAACGAGGCGGCGATCCGTGCGGTGGAGGGGCGGGATCCGGTACGGCAGCCTGGGGGATCGGGGCAGACGGCCTATGAGCAGGCGCATCCCTGGTTCCGGCTTGGGATCCTGTACGGATTGCTCGGGCGGGCCGACGACGCGACCCGGGCGCTGCGGAAGGCCACGGAACTGTTTCCTGCCTATGCGGAGGCGCAGAACAACTACGGAGCGGACCTGGCGCTGAAGCGGGACGCCAAGGGGGCGGAAACGGCGTTTCGTGCCGCCCTGGAAGCGAACCCGAAGTATTTCACTCCCTACATGAACCTGGGGGCCCTGTTTTTCAACGAGCACAAGGACTACGCGAAGGCCGAGGAGGCGTATCGCACCGCGTTGGCCGAGACCGTTCCGCGAGGATGGTTCCGCGCCCTGGGCGGGTTCTTCCGGACGCAAGCCGCGGTAACCGTCCGCGAGTACGTGCTGTGGAATGCGCTGGGGACGGCCCTGGCGATGCAGGACCGCTATGACGATGCGGTCGATGCCTTCCAGCAGTCGCTGGAGGTTCAAGAGAACCTGGAGGCGCTCGAGAAGTTGTTTCGGATTTACCGCGACGCGCTGCGGGATGACGAGCGGGCGCAGCGCTACTACAACCGGATGAACCAGTGGGTGGCGCCCCCGGATGACTCCGGGCGCCCGGGCCGGTAATCGGCGGTGTTCCGCCCGCAGGGATCGCGGGGGGAAGCCTGGATGAGGAGGTCGACATGGCGACGGCGGTGCTGATCTACCCGCACGACGCAATCGTGTACCCCAACATCGATCTGGACAAGGTGAACGTCTGCCAGAGCCCGATCGGCCTGGCGTACATCGCCGCATTCGCGCGCTCCAAGGGGCATCGCGTGGTGATGGTCGACGTGCGGATGTACGGGAACCGCTGGGAGACGGTCCTGCGCGAGACCATCCGTCGCGAGCGTCCCGACTTCGCGGGTCTCTACTGTCTGACGCCGTTCTTCAGCACCTGCTCGATGATCTCGCGCATCGTCAAGGAGGAGGCGCCCGACACCAAGATGGTTTGGGGCGGCCCCCATCCGAGCGTGCTGCCGAAGGAGACTCTCGCGGAGTGCGAGCATGTCGACCTCTGCGTGTGCGGAGAGGGCGAAATCCCGTTCGGCCTGCTGCTCGACGGGCAGCACCCGGGGTCCATTCCCGGCGTGGCGTATCGGGAGAACGGGACCATTTACCCAAACAAGGGAAAGTCCCCATCCGTGCGCGACCTCGACGCGATCCCCTGGCCGGCGTACGACCTCCTGCCCTACAAGCGCTACAGCTTCGTCATGGGCGGAACCACCCTGACGATGATCACGGGACGCGGATGTCCCTATACGTGCACGTTCTGCGCCTGCGATGCCGTCCACGTGACGGGATACCGGGTGCGCACGGTCAAGGACACCGTCGATGAGATGGAGTACTACGTCCGCCAGATGGGCGTACGTCAGTTCATCTTCGAGGACGACACCTACACGGTGAACGTCAAGCGGGCGGCGGCGGTCTCCGAAGAGATCCTGCGGCGGAAACTGCCGGTGAGCTGGTTCTGCAATTCGCGGGTGACCGGGATCAGCCTCGACCTGTTGAAGTTGATGCGGCGATCCGGCTGCAAGCTGATCTTCTTCGGCATCGAGTCGGGCAACCAGGAGATCCTGGATGCCATCGAGAAGCGGGTGCAGATCCAGGACGTCGAGCAGACGCTGGTCAACTGCCGGATTGCGGGGATCAAGAGCTACGGGCTGTTCATCATCGGGCACCCGTACGAGAGCCGCGAGTCGGCAACGCAGACGATCGAATTCGCCAAGAAGCTGCCGCTCGACTACGCGCAGTTCTCCGTGTTGACCCCGGTGCCGGGGGCGGAGGTCTACGAGCAGGCGAAGCGCGGCGACGGTCTCAAGAGCTATGCAAAGCACTGGGATGACTACGTGTTCCACGGCATGCCGATCATCGAGACCCCGTCGTTGAAACGGGAGGAGATCGACGAGCTGCGGCGGAAGGCGTACCGCGAGTTTTTCCTTCGGCCGAAATACTTCGCGTACAAGATTCTGAAGTACGACATCCGCGATCTGCTCTACGATGCGCGCGCGGCCATGGGAATCGTGGGGATGATGCGCGCGGCGCACGCGTAGCGCCGGGCGGCGCGATGCGCGGTCGCGGAACGCGGCGAACCGGAATCCGCGTTTCCCGACCCGGCCGGGCGCGCGAGCGAACGAGCGGAATTGCTGAGGAGCAGGCGCATGGCACGCGCCCTCGTCCGATGGTTCCACCGGCTGAAGGAAATCGTCTTCAGCCTGGGGCCGGCGTTCGAATTCCTCCAGCACCACATTCCGCCGGTGGACCGGCTGACGGCGTGGAAACTCGACTATCTGCGTCGCCGGATCGCCGCGTGGCGGCCGCGTCGGGTGCTCGATTTCGCCTGTTCCACGGGGCATGTCTCCCCGCTCTTCGACGACTGCCTCTATGTGGGCGCGGACATCAACCGGAGCTATTTGCGGCATGCCGCGAAACGTCATGCGGGACGGCGCTTCCTGGCGGTGGAGGAGCGCGGGCTCCATCCGTTCCGCGAGGGCGGGTTCGACCTCATTCTCATCCTTTGCGCGCTGCATCACATCTCCGACGAGACGCTGGCGCGAGTGCTTCCGGAGTTGGGTCACGCCCTGGCCCGCGACGGCCGGGTGCTGGTGATCGAGGGGATGGACTGGCGGGTACATGAGAACTGGCTGGTGCGCGGGATGCTGCGGCTGGACATGGGCACTCACTTCCGCACGCCGGAGGAATTGCGGGCGCTGCTCTCGCGTCATTTCGACGTGGCCGAATACCGCGAGGAGAACTCTCGCGAGGACGGACGGGGCTACCGGTTGCCCTGTTTCGTGCTGACCCGGCCCCGCCCCGAGGCGGGTGCGGCGTGCGCCGCGCCGGCGGCGCAGGTGGAAGCCTCCGCGCCGTCCGTGCGGCCGGGCGGGCTCGCGGCGGACGGCAAGGGACGGATGCCCGCACCCGTGGCGATCACGACCCCGGGAGACTCCTGCGTTGCGTGATTCGGCAGGGACGACGGCGATCGGGGGGAACCGGGAATTGTCGGACGAAGGCGCGGCCGCCGCGGGGACGGCCGGCGGCGAGCGAGCGAACGCGGCATCGCCCGGGAACCCTGGCGGGGACGCCCCGTCGGGCGAGGAGCGATTCCGCGGCCCCGCATCCCCGGAAGCCGCGGCTGCGCCCGAAGCCTCGCCCGCCTCGGCCGTCGCGGGCGGCGCGGCGGCGGACGCCGCGCCCCCGATCGCCCCGGAATTCAGCGTGGTCATTCCGCTCTACAACGAGGAAGACAACGTCGAGCCCCTGCTGCGTGGAATCCGGGAAGCCCTCGATCCGCTCCGGCGGCCCTACGAGGTGCTGGTGATCGATGATGGTTCGACCGACCGCAGCCTGGAGCGATTGCGCGGTGAAGCGACCCGCGACCCCCGCCTCCGCGTGCTGTGCTTCGCGGCCAATCGAGGTCAGTCGGCCGCGTTCGTCGCCGGATTCGACGCGGCGCGCGGCGCGGTGGTCGTGACCATGGATGCCGACCTCCAGAACGATCCCCGCGACATCCCCGCCTTGCTCGACCAGATCCCCGCCTACGACCTGGCGTGCGGATGGCGGATGAAGCGCCAGGACTCGTTTCTTCGGCGGATCTCGTCGCGCGTCGCCAACCGGATCCGCAACTGGCTGAGCGAGGAGACCATTCGCGACACCGGCTGTTCCCTGAAGGCATTCAAGCGCGTCACGCTCCCCCGGATGCACCGATTCGTGGGGATGCACCGATTCTTCCCCACCCTCGTGAAGATGCAGGGATTCCGTGTCACCGAACTGCCGGTCCGGCACCATCCCCGAGTGCACGGCGCGAGCAAGTATGGGGTCCTGAATCGGGCGTTCCGCACCTTCCTGGACCTCCTGGCGGTCCGCTGGTTGAAGAAGCGGACGATCCGGTACGACGTACGGGAAGAGATCGGCGCGGTGCGCCGGGACGTGCCGAATGGCTGAGTACATCGATCGTCTGGTCGCCAACCTCGACTTCTGGGCCGCCGTCGGGGTGCTGGGACAGATGGTCTTCGCCTCCCGCATGATCGTCCAGTGGTACGTGTCGGAAAAGCGGCGCCGGAGCACCGTTCCGGTTTCCTTCTGGTGGATCAGCATCTTCGGCAGCGTGCTGGTGCTGATATACGGGGTGAAGCACGCGCAGGTTCCCGTGATCCTGGGCCAATCGTTCGGATTCGTGGTGTACATACGGAACCTGATGTTGATTTACGGCAAGTCGGCGGATGCGCGGCTGGAAGCGGCCGGCGCCCCCGGCGCCGCCCTGGGCGGCGGGACGGCGCCGGTCCCGGAGACCGGGACGGGGGCAGCGCCGGCCGAATCGGCCATGGCCGCGCCGCGTGGGACCGGCGTGGCCGCACCCGGGTCGACCGCCTCCAGGCCGGGCTAGCAGGGATCCCGGATTCCGAACCCCGGCACTGCCCGCCCGCTGGAATTTCCGCCGCTCCTCGACCCCAACCGCGCACCGGAAGCGACCCGGATGATCGATCCGCTCTCCCCCACCCCCGTCCCGCTGGGCCGGCGCGATTTCCTCCACGCGCTGCTGTGGTTCCTGTTCGGCCTCGTCGTCTACGGGACCGGCATCGGGAGTCGCGACCTGTGGGACCCGGACGAACCGCGCTATGCGGAGGTGGCGCGCGAGATGCGCGCGGACGGCCACTGGATCGTCCCGCACGTGAACGGGCGCGTGTACGGACACAAGCCGCCCCTGTTCTTCTGGACGATTGCCGGCTTGAGTTACGTGACGGGGGAAGTCGATTCGTGGACGGCCCGGGCCCCGAGCGTGGCGGCGGGCGCGCTCCTGCTCGCGTTCACCTGCCTGTTCGGCACCCGCCGCTTCGGGCGTCGCGCCGGCGGCCTCGCGACCGCCGTGCTGGCCACCAACTACCTCTTCGTCTCGCTGGCCACCCACGCCAACATCGACCAGTTGCACGCGGTATGGACGACGGCGGCCCTGTTCCTCTGGTTCGAGGCGACCAGCGGCGATCATCCTCGGCACGCCCTGCGGGCCGTCGCGTGGGGACTCGCGGGGCTCGCGCTCCTCACCAAGGGCGTCGGTGTGCTGTTGATTCTCCTCGTCGCCGTGGCCGGGATGCTGGCCGGGGATAGGCCACGCAAGGTCCGCGATGGGGTGTGGATCGGCGCGGGTGTTGCGATCGCCCTGGCGGTCGCAGCCTGTTGGTACATTCCCGCACTGATCATCGGCGGCAGCGAGTACGGGAAGGAGATTGGACTCCGACAGACGGTGACTCGGGCGACGCAACCGTGGAGCCACGAACGTCCCTGGTACTACTTCTTCGTGAATTTTCCGCCGGATGTGCTCCCGTGGGCGCTGTTCCTGCCGGCGACGCTGCTCGCGACGGTGGACGGGTGGAAGGGTCCGCAGGCACGCGCGATTCGCTACCTGGCGCTCTGGTGTGCGGTGATTTTCGTCTTTTTCAGCCTCTCCGCCTCGAAGCGTCACATCTACCTCCTCCCCCTGTGTCCCGCCTGGGCGTTGTTGACGGGGGTGGCGCTGGCCGGAGCGACGCGTTCCGGGGCCGGCGGCGGGTCGTGGCCGAGCTTCGCGGCCGGCGCCGAGGCGGTCCGCCGGGCCGTGGCCCGGGTCGGCGGGGGCCGGAACGGAGATCCCGGGGAGAAGGGCCCGCTGTCGCCGCTCGCGTCGGATGCGCCGGGGGATTCCGCGAGATCGGGCGCCTTCGCTCGAGCCACGACGGCGCTCGGCCGCGCCCTTTCGATCGCGTTGTCCTTCTCCCCGCGCGCGGCGGCCGCGACTACGGCGGCGGTCGTCGGGTTGCTCGGGCTTGCGGCGATCTCGGGTCCCTGGTGGGCGGAATCGGTCCTCTCCCGTGTCATCGAGGCGCAAGACGTGTCCGCGGCCGCCGCTTCGCTGATCCAGCCGGGTGCCTGGCTCGGACCGGTCCTGCTCGCCGCCGCCCTCGTCATGGCGTGGGCGGCCCGTTCCCGCGGACCCGTTCCATTTGCCGCCGCCGTGGCGGCCCTGACCGCGGTCATTCTTCCCTTCGCCCAGACGATCCTGCTGCCGCGCCTCGATTCCGTACGCTCGGCGCGACCGTTCTGCGCGATGCTTGCGCGCCTGGTCCCGGCGGACGCCGAAGTGGCCAGCTACGGATTCTTCGAAGAGGAAGTCGTCTTCTACTCGGGACGGTACTTTCACGAACTCGTTTTCGAGCCGGCGAACGACGACGAGAAGCGTCGGAAGCACGAGCTTCAATTCGAGCTTCTGCGTCGATTCCTCGACCGGGACGGAGCGGGCCACGTCATCCTGCGCGAGAAGGATTGGAACCGGGTCCGGCAGGCAGGCGCCCGCGTGGAGGAATTGGCGCGGGGCCGAATGGGCGGTAACCTCGTGATCGTGGCGCGTGAGACCCCGTAGCGCGGATGGTTCCGAAGCGGCTTCGCCGTTCGCGAACCCGTCGGCTCCGTCCGGCCTGACGGCCCGGGCCGAGACGGGTGGTCGCGCCCGGCGGGCGAATCCCTCCGGAGGCCGACGTGGCGTCACGATCCGTTCGGGCTAGCCCGGATTATTCATGAAGCCGCGCCAGCGGCTTCGTGAAAAATCCGCCC
>CAZWCX010000112.1:0-23952 GCA_964632945.1 uncultured Planctomycetia bacterium
TCGTCGGGCGCGAAAATCGCCTCGGCCGAACCTAGGATCTCAAGATTGAAGACCCACTAGGCACCTCGTGGCACTCTCGAGTAGCGGTGAGCGTCTTCGTTCATGCCACGATCTCAGCCAGAATATCTGGGAGCATGTCGGTTCTCCTGGTGGCTCCAGACGGAATGCTCCGTCGCGCCATGTTGACCTCCGATCGACCACGCTCGCGGTCGGAAATGCCACCGATTCCGATATGGCATTTGACAACAGTGTACACATCCATTATGTTGTCCATTGTTGTCCATCACATGTCATGAAAGTCCGCTGCCATGCAGCTCACCGTTCGCGACGCCGCACGACTCCTGAGCGTGTCCGAGAAGACCATTTATCGATGGATCGGGCAGGGGAGCATTCCCGCATATCGCGTTCAGGAGCAGTATCGCTTCAATCGAGCCGAGTTGCTGGAGTGGGCGACAGCGAAGAAGATCCAGGTCTCACCGGAGATCTTCTCTGAGCCCGAGGCCGAATCCCAACCCCTTCCCGCGTTGGCCGACGCGCTCGAGGCCGGAGGGATCTTCTACCGGGTTGGAGGAGAGGATCGGAGGTCGGTGCTCCTGGCCATGGTCCAGTTGCTGCGGTTGCCCGACGAGGTGGATCGGGTGTTCCTTCATCAGGTCCTGCTGGCCCGGGAAGCGCTGGGTTCCACGGGGATCGGGGATGGGATTGCGATTCCCCATGTGCGCACGCCGATCGTCCTGCACGTCCATCGTGCGATGATCACGTTGTGTTTCCTCGAGCGTGCGATCGATTTCCAGGCCGTGGACGGGAAGCCGGTGCACACGCTCTTTTCGATGGTCAGTCCGACCATGCGAGGGCACCTCCACCTGTTGTCTCGTCTTGCGCATTGTCTGCGCAATCCCGGATTTCGCGATGTGGTCCTGAAACAGGCTTCGCGGGAAGAGATCTTTGCGGCGGCGCGGCAGGTCGAGGCGGAGATGCCCTCCGCTTCAGCGGCGGATCGGCGGGAGTGACGGATCGTCATGGGCATCCCATTTCTGCTTGGCGGGGGCGGGGTCCTGTTGGCCGGAGGGATTTTCGCGCTGCTGGTTTCCCGATGGCGCGGGTGGTCGAACCGGATCGGTCCCCTCGGGGCGGTGATCGGCAGCTTGCTGGCTCTGCCCGGCCCTCTGGCAGTTCTCTTTGGGGAGGAAACGGCATCGATACGGGCCGTGTGGCAAGTCCCGTATGGTTCGTTCCATCTGGAGATCGATCCGCTTACGGCGTGGTTCCTGGCGCCGATCCTGGGGATGTCGGCGCTGGCCGCGATGTACGGCCGGGGGTATCTGTCGGGTGCGGCTCCGGGTCGTTCGTCGGGCGCGCATTGGTTCTTCTTCAACCTGCTGGTGGTCTCGATGATGGGGGTCGTTACGGCTCGCAACGGTGTGCTGTTTCTCGTGGCCTGGGAGGGGATGTCGCTTGCCTCCTACTTCCTGGTCGTACACGAGGTGGACGACGAGCGGGTGCGGGCGGCGGGATGGATGTATTGGGTGGCGTCGCACCTCGGCGCGGCATGCCTGCTGGCCATGTTCGCCTGGCTGGGGCGGGGGAGCGGCACGCTGGACTTTTCCGCCTTGGCGCAATCGGGGCGGTCGGCGCAGGCCGCCGGTGCGGCGTTCCTGCTCGGACTGGTGGGGTTTGGGACGAAGGCGGGCCTGGTTCCGTTTCACGTCTGGCTGCCGGAGGCGCATCCCGCGGCACCGAGTCACGTCTCGGCGCTGATGTCGGCGGTGATGATCAAGACTGGTGTGTACGGGATCCTGCGTCTGCTCATGCTCTTGGGCGCGCCGCCGGCCTGGTGGGGTTGGGTGCTGGTGGGCGTGGGGGGGGTGTCGGGCGTCGGCGGCATTCTACTCGCCCTCGGCCAACGCGATTTGAAGCGGATGCTCGCGTACAGCAGCGTGGAGAACGTGGGCATCATCCTGCTCGGTGTCGGGCTCGGGGTGCTCGGCCGGAGCATTGGATCGGCGGTGTTGGCGACGTTGGGCATGGCGGGCGCCTTGCTGCACGTGCTCAATCATGCCCTGATGAAGGGGATGCTGTTCTTTTGCGCCGGGGCGATCCTGCACGCCACGGGGATCCGCGACCTCGACCGTCTCGGGGGGCTGTCCCGGCGTTTCCCGCTCGTGGGTGCGTCGTTCCTGATCGGGGCGGCGGCGATCTCCGGGCTGCCGCCGCTGAACGCCTTCGCGGGGGAGTTCCTGATTTTCCTGTGCGCCTTCGGGGCGGTGGCGAATGGGGCGCTTTCGGCGGCGGTCCCGGCGGGGGCGGCGATGGCCGGATTGGCGCTGATGAGCGGCCTGGCGGCGGCCTGCTTCACCCAGGCCTACGGGACCCTCTTTCTCGGGACCCCGCGCGAATCGGACGCATCGACGGGGCATGCGCCGTCCGCGGGCATGAAACTCCCGCTTGCGATCCTGGCGGCGGCCTGCGTCCTGGCGGGCCTCGCGGCGCCCGGGTTGGTCAAGCTCGCCGGACCGGCCGTGGTCGGAGCGGCCGGGCTGACCGGGGAGTCCGCGGACGCCTGCCTCGCTGCGGCGATCGGTCCGCTCCGCTCGGTCGTTTTCTGCGCCGCGCTGCTCCTCCTCCTCTCCGCCGGCGTGGCCGCCCTGCGCGCGCGTCTGCTCGCCGGACGAACCGTGACCGCCGGCCCCACCTGGGATTGCGGATACGCCGCGCCGACTCGACGAATGCAATACGGCGCCTCCTCCTTTACCCAGCCGCTCACCCAGCTCTTCCGGCCGGTGCTCCGCACCCTGGTCCACGTGAAGGCGCCCCGGGGGAGCTTTCCGGAACCCGGTTCCGTCGCGACCGCCACGTCGGATATTGCCCGGGAATGGGGCTACGCTCCGCTCTTTCGCGGGATCGCCTTCACACTGTCCCGGCTGCGCTGGCTGCAGCACGGCAGTCTGCACCTTTACCTGCTCTACCTCGCGGTGACGCTGCTCCTCCTGCTGCTCTGGAAGCTGGGATGACGTCATGAGCCTGATCTCGCTTCTGCTCGGACTCGCGCTGGCGCCCTTGATGCCGGGACTGATCCAGCGCACGAAGGCCCGCCTGGCCGGGCGGGTCGGTCCGCCCCTGCTGCAGACCTGGCGGGACATCTGGAAGCTGCTCCACAAGGGGGCCGTTTACAGCCACACGACCACCTGGGTCTTCCGGGCAGGGCCCACCGTGGGTCTGGCCGCAACGCTCACGGCGCTGGCGCTCGTGCCTTCCGGCGGGGTGTCCGCGCCGATCGCGTTCGCCGGCGACGTCATCGTGCTCGCCGCTTTGCTCGGCCTGGTGCGATTCCTGACCGTGCTCGCCGCCCTGGACACGGGTTCCGCGTTCGAGGGAATGGGGGCGAGCCGGGAAGTCCAGTTTTCCGCCCTGGCCGAACCGGCGCTCTATCTGTCGCTCGCGGTCGTCGCACGGGCGACGGGGGAGACGAGCCTCTCGACGATGGTGGCGGGTCTCACGCCCGGCACCTGGGCCGGCGCCGCGCCATCGATGCTGCTGGCGGGCGGCGCCCTGTTCGTGGTCTTCCTTGCCGAAAATGCGCGTGTGCCCGTAGACGACCCCAACACTCATTTGGAATTGACGATGATTCACGAGGTGATGATCCTCGACCATGGCGGCCCGGACCTAGCCCTCATTCTCTACGGCGCAGCCGTGAAGATGTGGATCCTCGGATCCCTTCTGGTCGGATTGGCGCTCCCTCTGCGCACCGGAATTGCGATCCCGGACCTCGTCCTTCACCTCGGCGGCATGTTCGTGCTCGCCGTCGGGGTCGGAGTCGTGGAATCGAACATGGCCCGGTTGCGGCTGCTGCGACTGCCCCAGCTCCTGGTTGGTGCGGGGTCGCTGGCGGCGGTCGGTCTCTTGCTCCTGTTGAGGTAGCCACGTGGGCGCATTCCTGGACCTGCTCCTGGTCGCCGTGGCCTTGACCAACCTCATGATCCTGGGCGCGAGCCGCCTGGGAAGTGCCATTCGTCTGGTGGCGATTCAGGGGGTGCTGCTCGGCCTCCTGCCGATCCTCGGATCGGCCGATGGCCTCCACCTGCGCGCGTGGCTGCTCGCCATGGCGGCGATGACCTTGAAAGGGTGGGGATTCCCCTGGATGCTGTCGCGCGCCATGCGCGAGGCGGAGGTCCGGCGCGAACTCGAGCCCTACGTGGGATTCACCGGGTCGATCCTGGTCGGTCTCCTGCTCGCCGCGGTGTCGTTCGCGCTGGCGGCCCGGCTCCCTCACCTCGTCGCCGACCGATCTCCCCTGTTCGCCCCCATGGCGCTCTTCACCATGTTCTCCGGGTTCTTCATGCTGGTGTGTCGCGTCAAGGCGATCACTCAGGTGCTCGGGTACCTGATGCTCGAGAACGGGATCTACATCTTCGGCGTCGCCATCGCGGCCGAGCAGCCGTTTCTGGTGGAGATGGGGATGCTGCTCGACGCCTTTGTGGCCGTGTTCGTGATGGGGATCACGCTCTTCCACATCCGGCGGACATTCGACCACATGGACACGGATCGGTTGTCGACTCTGAAAGACTGGTCGGGCTAGGCGTCGGGGAGGCGCGGGCCGCGCGAGGGGCCCGATTCACGCCTGCCCGACCGTGCCGGTTGCGGGGGAAAACCCGTGTTGACTCTGTCGATGATCCTGATCCCGGCCCTCGGCGGGTTGGGGGCGCTGCTCATCCGGGCGGACGCGCCGCGCCGGGCCCTGCTCGTGGCGACCGCGGTCATCCACACGGGGCTGACGGCGATCGCCTGGCAGGTCCGGCCCGACCCGCTGCCGGGCGGGTGGATCGCGTTCGACGCCGCCGGTTTGTATTTCGTCAGCATCACGAGCCTCCTCTACCTGGCGGGATCGTTCTACGCGGTTGCCTTCCTTCGGCGGCAGGTCGGCCCGGGGGGGACGGTCGCGGTGGAGACGGGGATGCTGTTCTCGCACCGCCGGGAGGCGGGCTTCACGGCCTGCCTCCTGTTCCTGCTGTCGACCATGACGCTCGCCGCGGCCGCCCAGCACTTCGGGCTCTTGTGGGTGGCGGTCGAGGGCGGCACGCTGGCGGGCGCGCCGTTGATCTTCTTCACCCGCAGCCGGCGCTCGCTGGAGGCGACCTGGAAGTACCTCGTGCTCTGTTCCGTGGGCGTTGCGTTGGCCCTCCTGGGCACCTTCTTCCTGGCCGCGGCGGTCTCTCACGTTCGGCACGAGACCGCGCTGACCGTCCGGGCCCTCGTCCAGGACGCGGCGCGTCTGGACGCGACCTGGCTGAAGGCCGCCTTCCTGTTCTTCCTGGTCGGCTACGGGTCCAAGATGGGACTCGCGCCGATGCACTCCTGGCTTCCCGACGCCTACGCGGAGGCCCCTTCCGTGGTTTCCGCGCTTCTCTCGGGGGCGCTGGCGAACTGCTCCTTCCTGGGACTCCTGCGCGCGCAGCAGGTCTGCCTTGCGGCGGGAGTCGGCTCCTTCGGCGGGGACCTGCTCGTCCTCTTCGGGCTCGTGTCGATGGCCGTGGCGGCCGTGTTCCTCCTCGGGCAGTCCGATTACAAGCGCATGCTCGCCTACTCGAGCATCGAGCACATGGGGATCCTCGCGCTCGGCGTAGGGGTGGGCGGCGCGGCCGTCTACGGCGCGATGCTGCATGCGTTGGCCAGCTCGCTCTCGAAGGGGATGCTCTTTTTCCTCTCGGGCAACATCGTGGCCGCCTACCGCACGCGCGCCTCCGCCGAGGTCCAGGGAATGCTGCGCGTCCTGCCGATCACCGGGACGCTGTGGGTCGCAGGACTGCTGGCGGTCACGGGTTCGCCGCCGTTCGGTTCGTTCCTGAGCGAGTTCACCATTCTCAAAGGCGTGCTCGATCAGGGCAGGGGATGGACGGCGGCGGCCTATCTGGGTTCGCTGGCCGTCATCTTCGTCGCCATGGCCACGCCCGTGCTTCGCATGGCCCAGCCGGCCTCCGTCCCGGGAGCCGGGGAGCCGCGGGGAGACGAACCGTGGCTTTCGGTGGTTCCGCCCGCGCTGCTCGGGGTGATCCTGTTGTGGCTCGGGATATGGATGCCGCAAGGGATGGACCGGGCGTTGCGCGAGATTTCGCGCGCATTGGGGGGGGCGTGATGGGACCGCACCAACCAAGTTGGATCCGAAACGGAGCCGCCATTCCCCTGGCATATGTACCGCGGCTCGAGGAGGGTGAATTTCGGCGGGGCGTGATCGGCGCGGTGGACGAGGGGGCCCGGGTGGCCGCGCTGTTCGGGGATCGCCGCGCCGGAGACGGCGCGCGGCTCTATGCCGTGCTCGCGCACGACGCCCGTGGTCTGCTCTCGGTGACGTGCACCGAGGTCGGCGAGTCCTATCGCGCGCTGACCCCCGATTGTCCCGAGGCGCATCTTTTCGAGCGCGAGATCGCGGAGCAGTGGGGGATTCGTCCGGAAGGGCATCCCTGGCTGAAGCCGGTCCGCTTCCATGCCTCCGCCCGGCTGGGGAAGGACGCGTGGGGACGGGCCGCGGGAGAAGCGATCGATCCTGCGGTCACCGACTTTTATCGCATGGAGGGTCCGGAGGCGCACGAGGTGGCCGTTGGTCCCGTGCACGCCGGGGTGATCGAGCCCGGTCACTTCCGGTTCCAGTGTCACGGGGAGGACGTCTTCCATCTCGAGATCTCGCTCGGCTACCAGCACCGGGGTGTGGAGCGGCGCCTTTCCGGCGGGCCCGACCGAAGGTCGCTGCACTACGCGGAGACGCTCGCAGGCGACACCACGATCGGTCACGCGACGGCTTACTGCCAGGCCGTGGAGGCGCTGGCGGGGGTCGCCGTGCCCGCGCGCGCTCACGCGCTGCGCGCCGTCGCCCTGGAGCTCGAGCGGTTGGCGAATCACACCGGCGACCTCGGCGCCCTGGCCCACGACGTGGCCTTTCTTCCCACCGCTTCCTTCTGCGGCCGCTTGCGCGGCGACTTTCTCAATCTGACCGCCGAGCTGTGCGGGAACCGGTTCGGGCGCGCGATGCTGCGACCGGGAGGAGTCGGCTTCGACCTCGATCCGGCGGCCTGCTCCCGGATCGATGAGCGGATCCGCGCCGCGCTGTGCGACGTCGAGGAGGCGGCTCGCCTCCTGTGGGAAAGCCCTTCGGTTCAGGCCCGGTTCGAGGACACCGGTCGCGTGCCGATGGACGTCTGCCTGGAACTGGGGCTGGTGGGGCCCGCCGCCCGCGCCTGCGGGGTCGACCGCGACGTGCGGCGGGATTTCCCCAGCGGGATCTACAGCGTCTCCCTCGTCCCGCTGGGCACCTGGCACTCCGGCGATGTGTTCGCCCGGGCCTACGTTCGCAGTCAGGAGATCGTCCATTCCGTCCGTTTCGTCCGCGAGCAGCTCGCGTCGCTCCCGGCCGGACCGACTCGATGCGAGGTCGGCGCGCTTACCCCGGGGCTGTTGACGGTGTCGCTCGTCGAGGGCTGGCGCGGGGAGATTTGCCACGTGGCGATCACGGGGCCGGACGGGCGATTCTGCCGCTACAAGGTCGTCGATCCGTCCTTCCACAACTGGATGGGTCTGGCCATGGCCCTGAGAGACCAGCCGATCTCGGACTTTCCGCTGTGCAACAAGAGCTTCAACCTCTCCTACTGCGGGCACGACTTGTAGCCCGTCCGGACCTTTCCAGGATCGCCCCATGCTGCACAACCTGCTCGCCCGGCTCCGACAGGGGGAACGTACGATCCCTTTTCCGGCGCAACCCCCGGTGATGCCGGAGCGCTTTCGGGGCCGGCCGGAGATCGATGGCGCGAGATGCCCCGAAGGCTGTGCGGCGTGCGTCGACACCTGTCCGACCGGTGCCCTGCGCATGGACGGAGCCGCCCTGAAAGTGGACCTGGGCCGCTGCCTGTTCTGCACCGACTGCGTCGATGGCTGTCCGGAGGGGGCGATCCGATACACCGGCGATTACCGCCTGGCGGTGCGCGGGCGGGAGGATCTCGTGACCGGAGGGGAAGCGCTGCGCCTGGCCGGCGCGCTGGAGGAGAAGACGCGCCGGCTGTTCGGAGGTTCGCTCAAACTGCGCCAGGTGAGCGCCGGGGGGTGCAATGCGTGTGAAGCGGACGTGAATGTTCTGGGGACCATCGTCTTCGACCTCGGTCGATTCGGCATCCAGTTCGTCGCCTCGCCGCGTCACGCGGATGGTCTCCTGATCACGGGGCCGGTCACCCGCAACATGCGACTCGCGTTGCGCAAGACGTATGACGCGGTCCCGACCCCCAAGATCGTAATCGCGGTGGGGGCCTGCGCGATCTCCGGCGGGCCGTTCGAGGGGCATCCGGAGGTGCATGACGGGGCGGGGTCCGTCGTCCCGGTGGATCTCCATGTTCCCGGCTGTCCTCCGCACCCGCTGACGATTCTGGACGGGCTCTTGCGTTTGCTGGGACACATCGAGGAGCACGGACGAACGCCAGGATCGTAGTGCTTGCCTCCCCCTGGTCCCGGTGCTACCTTCTGGGCGCGCGGGACGGCTCAGGTGCCCGCGAGAGGATTCGCGCGCCATGACTGCCGTCTATCTGATCGTCGCCCTCCTGCTGCTGCTCCTCAATGGCCTGTTCGTGCTCGCCGAATTCGCCATCATCAAGATCCGCACGACCCGCGTCGAGGAATTGGTCGACCAGGGGAATGCCGCCGCCAAACTCGTCCAGAAGATCCAGCATCACCTCGACGAATATCTGTCGGTCTGCCAGGTGGGGATCACGTTCGCCAGCATCGGCCTGGGGTTTGCGGGCGAGCCGGCGATCGCCCGCTTGATCGAACCCGCGCTCATCTGGGCCGGGATGGGCTCGCCGGCGGTCGTCCATTCGGTCGCCGTGTCGATCGCGTACATCACCGTTTCGTTCCTCCACATCCTGATCGGCGAGTTGGTGCCGAAGTCGGTGGCCATCCGTCGCAGCGAAGCCTCGGCATTGTGGACGGCGCGTCCGCTCGAGTTTTTCCGAATCTTGTTCTACGTGCCGCTGCTGGCGCTCAATCACTCCGCCAACCTGCTCCTGCGCCTGATGAAGATCCCGGTCCGCGGACATGACTCGGATTTGAGCGAGGACGAGTTACGGATCCTGCTCGAGCGCTCGCAGGTGACCGGCCTGATCTCGTTCCGGCGCCTGCTCCTGTTCGAGAACGTGTTCGACCTGGCCGACGTTTGCGCGCGGGATGCGATGCGCTGGCGGGACGGGGTCAAGGTATTGCGCACGGACGCCCCCTGGGAGGAGAACGTCAAGGTCGTGCGCGAGACGCGCTTTTCCCGCTACCCGCTGATGGAGCCGGGCGCGGAGAAGCCGCTCGGCGTCGTGCATGTGAAGGACCTGCTGTATCGCGCGGCCGCGGGAGAGCCGCCGCCGGACCTGCGCAAGCTGGCACGGCCGTTTCGATCGGCGGTCGAGACGACCCCGCTGGAGACGATGCTGGCCGACATGCAGAAGCATCGCTGCCATGTGTCGCTGGTGTTCGACAAGGCGGGAAAGTGGACGGGGTTTCTCACGCTCGAGGACATCATCGAGGAGATCATCGGCACCGTCGAGGACGAGTTCGAGGTCGAGCCGCCGCTGTTCATCTCGGACGCCCTGAATCCGAGCCGGATCGTACTCGGGCTGCGGGCGACTTCGCTGGAAGAGGGGATTCGCACGGCGCTGGCGTCGGTTCCGTCGTCGGCCTGTCCGCTGCCGCTCGAGAAGGTCACCACGACCGTCGTCGATCGCGAGCGGCAGGTGTCGACTTATCTGGGCCGGGGACTGGCCATCCCCCACGGCAGGATGGAGGGGATCGATCGGCCCGTGCTGTTCTTCGCACGCTCCGAAGACGGCATTCCGGTCAAAGGCGGCCGGGAGAAGGCCCACCTTCTCTTCATTCTGCTCACCCCGGCCGGTTCCTCCCGCCTCCAGCCACGCATGCTGGCTCGGATCGTCGGCCTGATGGAAAGCGAATATGTCTGGGAGCGTCTGCACGAGGCCAAGCACCCGGAGGCGATCCTCGAGGCGATCGCGGCCGGAGATCCGGCGGCGCTGGGATGAGTCAGTGCAGGAATCCCGCGGCCGCGATCGCCCACAGCAGGCCGACTCCGGCGAGGGTCGTCACCAGCGTGATGGGAACGCCGGCGCGCAGGTAGGTCAGAAAACCGATCGGGGCGTGCTCGCGGGACTGCTCCAGCACGATCAGGTTGGCCACCGAACCGACCACGGTGAGGTTTCCGGCGAACGTCGATCCCACCGCGAGAACGTGCCACATCAGGGCGGGATCGGCGAATGACCCGATCCAATCGCGGGCCACCAGCACATACGGCACGTTGGAGACGATCTGGCTGGCCACCACGGTCAGGAGTGTGAACACCAGGGTTTGCGTGCCCGCGTCCTTGCCGAACCACGGGGCGAGCCCGGCGTATAGGGAATCGAGGACGCCTGCCTTGGCTACCCCCGCAACCACGACGAACAGGCCGCTGAAAAAGAGGAGCAGCGTCCAGTCCACATGCGGAAAGACCTCCCGCGGCCGGTAGCGGCCGACCAGGATCGCCGCCGAGGCGCCGGCGAGCGCGAGGAGAGGCAGTTTCTGCCCCGCGGGGAGCCCGGGAATGAGATGCTCTACCGGCAGCAGAAACCCGAGAAGCATGAGGGCGAGGACGGCCCCGATGCGGAGCACCACGACCTTGTGGATTCGGGGCGGGGGACCGGGGGGGGTCGCGAATTGTGCCGGCAGGTCTGGTCCGTACAACCGGAGCAGGATGAGGGCGCACAGGCCGAGACAAAGCAGGCCGACCGGAAGAAGCACCAGGAAGAAGGCGCCGAACGAGATCCCGGAGGAGATGCCGATCAGCATATTCTGCGGATTTCCCGTCAGCATCATCACGCTGCCGATGTTGGACGCGGTAACGAGGGCGATGAGATAAGGGATCGGGTCGAGCCGGGCGCGCAGAACCGCACCCAGCAGGATGGGCGTGAAGAGCAGGCAGATGGTGTCGTTGACGAATAGCGCCGAAAGGATGCCGGAGGAGAACACGACGTGGAGGAGCATCTGTCGCGGCGTGCGGGATCGCTGCAGGATCCAGGCCGAGGTGAACTCGAAGAAGCGACCCGCGCGAAGATACGCGATGACGATCATCATTCCCAGGAGCAGGGAAATCGTGTCGAGATTGATGGCCCGATAGGCCTCGTCCACGGTGAGCACGCCGCACAACACCATCAGGACCGCGCCGGAGAAGGCTGCGGACGGGCGATCGAGGTTCAGAAACCGGATCTTCTGCACGGAAATGAGGACATAGGTGACGACGAAGATCGTCACCGCAACGGCGGGAGTGCTCATCCCGGTCATGCTACAGGATGCGCGCCGGGCGTCAACGAACGGGCGATTGCGTCGTGACCATGGTGGGTCTGCCATCTTGAGATTCCGGGTTCGGCCGAGGCGAGTTTTGCGTCCGGCGAGGGGCGAGGAGGCGGCGATGCCCCGGTCCAGCGCCGACGACGAGCCATGAAGCCCGGCACGAGAAGCAACCGGACTGCCCAGGGAGATCAGGGTCGAATCCGCTCTAGTCCCGCGCGGGGACAAGGCTCAGGCCCGAGGCCTCGACCCGAATCACGGCCGAGTCCGGATACACGCACTCCCGGTCACCCCGGCGTTTCATGGTGAGCAGGGCACGCCGAAGGTCGCGGCGAGGCTGCCACACGGCGGCCTTTTTCCCGTTCAGGCGCAATTCGATCCCGGCGGCGGTCGGATGCAGACGGTCGTCGAGGAATACCTCGATTTCGCGGATGCAGCGGCGGTTTTCGGAATCGAGTCGGATGTCGATGGCCCCGGCGACGCTCCGGGCCTCGACCGAGACGACATCGGCGGGGGAGTAGCCCCCGTCGGTCTTGGCCCATGCCACCGGCTTGCGCAGAGAGCGGATGCGGAGCCACGCTCGTTCGGCGGCGTAGGACTTGCAGGTTCCCAGGGTGATTTCCGTCGGGGAGGCGGGTCGGGAGCGGCCCAGCATCCACCGGATCAGTTCCGGGTAGTGCATCCAGGACGAATTGTGGCCGTAGAGCCCTTGCTCCCGGTACACGGGGTCCGACTTCCAGGCGGCGAGGCGCTCGATCGCCTGGCGGGAGACCGCATTGCTCTTCCCGTTGAACTGCCCTTGCATGTGATAGAGCGGGAGGGTGGCGAGATTTCGCAACAGGGACGGAATCAGCGGGGAGGCGGGGGCCCGGTTGTCCGGGGCGGATACCGCCCAGGCGTCCGGATAGGTCTGAGACAGGTGCCAGGTCTGGGCTCCGCCCATGGAACTGCCGGTGATGTAGAAACGGTTCGGATCGACGTTGGTGCGCAGGCGCAGCCAGCGCACCAGCGCGAGCGTGTCGAGGTCGTCCTGCAGAGTTCGCCCGACTCCGTTGATGCTTCCGTACTCGGGACAGACGAGGGCGAGGCCATGATCCGTAACCGGGAGCCATCGGGACGAGACGCCCCAGGAGAACTGCTGCTCCGCGCTGCTGCTCTGTCCGTGGTGCGCAAGGAGGACGGGGACGCGCGACCACGGTCCGTACGAGTCGGGGAATTCCGCGAAGGCGAAGTGCGTGCCGCGGGTCGGATGGGGAAACTCCAGCCGTCCTCCGGGTGGGGCGGGCTCCAGCCAGGGCACGTGCCGGGCGACCGCCAGCACGAGGGGGTCGGGGATTCCGCTCGCGCGGGCGTGGGCCAGCAGTTCATCGAGGGCGGGACCTTCCTCCCGGTCCACGGCCGCCAGAAAGCGTCGCATGCGTTCTTCCAGACCGACGACGGCGGCGGGGTCGGCGGTGCATTCTCCGTAGTGATAGAGCACCCACAAGCGCAGGAGTCGGCGCAACGGATCCGGATCTTCGGGCACGCCCGCCGACGCTGCGCGCCAGGCTGCGCAGCGCACGGAGTCGACGCGCCGGGCGTCCGGCACCTCGCGCAGCCAGGGCGGGCGGAGGTTCTCGGGTACGGTCTCCAGCGTCACCCGCAGACGATCGAGAAACTCCACGGTCGCTTCCAGTTTCGCTTCCAGGGCGACGGCCCGTTCGTCGGCGGCCTGGCGCGCCGGTTCGGGGAGGTCCGACAGGGTCCGCAAGGCAAGATCCAGTTCGCCGCGACCTTCGGCGCGCAGGGAGGGCGCGAGGAGTTGTTCGATTCGCAGGGAAGTCCATTCGGCGCGCAGGCGGCGGGCCGCGGTTGCGGTTCGGGGAGTCGACTCCGCGGCCGCGAGGTAGGGCTCCGCCTCTTCCAGGAATCGGAGGTCGACGCACATTCGGCCGGTCCGCAGGTCGGCCTCCGGATGGTCCCGTTCGGCGCGGCGTCGGGCCCGTGCCCAGCCGGTGCGACCCTCGGGGGTGAGGTCGGGCTCCATCCAGTGCTCGAGGTTCAGCGACTCTTCCACGAACAGCCCACCGCCGGATTCCACGTAGCGGGGCTCGAGGAGCAGCGTCTCCTCCGCAGGCCCCGCCGGCGGACGGCAGCCGACGGCGGCGGCGATCAGCCGTCCCTCCGTGTCCCACCCCAGCCGTTCCACCCGTGCGGCGAACCAGCGGGGGGAAGGGACTTCGACCTCCTGGCGGGAGGTGAGCGCGTCCCCGTCGATCCACAGTCCGTAGGAAAGGCCGGGCATCCCCCGCCCGAGCGTGAGCTCGAACTGATCGCCGACGGCTTTGGGCGACAGGGGGACGTCCATCCACGAAAACACGGAAGCCAGCGACCGGACCGAGCCGGTCAGGGACTTGCCGTCACGGGTGGTGATGCGCAGGAGACGGATCGTGGGAGGGTACAGGTCGGCGCCGAGCGCGGAGACTTCCTCGCGCAGGGGGCCGGAGAGGAGGTCGGCCACCCAGGAGTCGCCGCTGCCCACGGCCGCCTCCCTTCGGGCGAATCGGTGGAAAAACGCAGCCGCCGCGTGCCGGTCGGCGACGGCCTCGAGTTCCAGAAGCATGGGTCGCGCGTGGTCGGGGACCGCCCCGACGCCGGGCCCCGCGGATCCGGTGCGGCGAATGAACCATTCGCGCAGCGCGGGGGAAATCCGGAACTCGGGCGGATCCTGGGCACCGGCAAGCGAGGCCGTAAACAGGAGGATCGCGCAGAGCGTCGGGAGCGATCGACTCATCCGCATCGCGGGACCTCCGGAGACAGGCGGGACTACTCGCCTTCGTAGGTGACGCCGAGCGCCCCCACCCTCGCGGCATGAACCTTCCGATAGACTTGCTCCGGGCTCCGTTCGGCCCCCGCGTGGGTCAGCAGTCGGCCCACCGGAATCCCGAACAGGCGTTCGTTCTCCTCGAGATAGGGTCGAATCAGGTCCCAGTCGGCGGTGGAGAGTGCCGCAAAGACGCCGCCGTTCAACTGCGACTCTTCGAGTTTTCGCTCCGGATCCCGAACGTAGATCGCCCCGCCGGACGCGAGCGAAAAGAGATTTCCGCCGGGATACGGGGAGTCGAAGTCCGCGAGGAATCCGGAGTCGTCGAAGCCGATGCCGTTGAGCACGACGAATCCGCCGCCATGCAGCGGATCACCGGCCATGAACGACTCGGCGAGGTAGTCGAGACAGGTGCCGTTGATCACCACCCGTGGTCGACCGACGGCGTTGATCAGCGGACGGCCCGCGGCGCTGCCGAGGACGAACACGTCGCCGCCCTTGGCGCCGTACATGAACGTCTGGCCGACGTCTCCGTGGACGACCAGTTTGCCGCGACGGAGGATCTGCGCGAGTTGGTCTTGGCCGCTCCCGTGCAGGTGGAGCGCGGCGCCATCCATGCCGGAGCCGGCATAGTCGCCGGCGACGCCGTAGAGATGAATGCAGGCGTCCCGCGACTCGAGTCCCAGGCCGGCACCCGCGAACCGATGGCCGCGGAGGTTGTAGCCGACGATGTGTCGCCACCCGGAACGATACGCCGCCACCAGCGCCGCGCTGAACGAGTTCGGACCCTCCGGGGGATACTCGGTCGCATCGACCACGAGGGCAAGCCCAGCACCGGCCTGCGGAGGTTCCATGCCGGGGTCGTTGAGGCGCGGCCACGGCGAGGAATCGAGAAGGCGCCGCAAGCCGGCGTCGAGTTCCGCGACCACCCAGGACCGCTTTTTCGCTTGGGTGGGGTAGCGTCGGTCGTGCAAGAGGGTGAGCAATTCCAGGCAGAAGCGAAAGGTCGTCTCGTCGCGCATGCCGTGCGTGACGAGGCGTTCGACAAGTCGCTGGAATCCGGCGAAGTCGGCCGCGCCGACTTCCGGGACCAGGGACTCGTAGGCGGCGGCCGCGTCCGGAAGGTGCTTCCAGGCCTCGGAGATGTCGCCGTCGATCGCGGAGCCGCGTCCATCCCGGCGGGTGGGGGCGCCGGGTCCGCCGTCGACTACGCCGCCGAACTTGTCCTGCGCGACCAGGCGCGTGCCGCCTTCGCCCCGGGTGACCGTGAAGGTAAAACTCCCCCCGTCCGTATGGCTGCCGCCGCGGGCATTCCAATACCGGTCGGCCACGGGACAGAAGCGCCGGTCCTCGGCGTGCAGACTGCCGAGCGTGGCGTCGATCGCCTGCTTTTCCGAGGCGATCAGGCCGATCTCCACCTCGCCCTGGTAGAGGGCGAACACCTGGGGACGCAGCATCGAGGTGTCGGTGATCCCGATCAGTTGCGGTTCCCGTGTTGCGGGGTCGTTGCGGGCGATGATGAAGAACCACGGTCCGTCCGGCGAGCCGTGGATGTGGGTGGTCTGGATCGCGCGGTAGATCCTTCGCTTCGCGGCCGGCAGGAGCGCGAAGTCCCGTTCGGTCGTCGGCGCCATCGCCTCGATCACGTACTCGAGGGGGTAGCCGTAGGTGCGGATCCACAGATCGAAGAGGAGGACGCTCACCTCCGTGTCGGTGAGAAACAGGGGGTAGAGGTTGCGTTGCGCGAGATACTCCGTGATCGAGTGATAGTTGGCGAAGTCGCCGTTGTGGACGAGGGCTTCGTGCATACCGATGAACGGATGCGCGCCGGCCGGGTGCCACACCTTCCCCTTGGTGGGGTAGCGCTGGTGGGCGATCCAGACGTGCGCCCGGAGATCCTCCAGGCGGTACCAGCGAGCCGCCTGCTCCGCGTAGCCGACCGCCTTCAGCACGATGAGGTTCTTCGCGTGAGAGAGGACGAAGGCGCGCTTCTCCCCCAGGGAGGCGTAGAACGAGTGGTTGAGGCGGAAGGAGTTCTGGTAGAGAAACTCGTCTTCGGCGACGCTGCGATCCAGACCGCGCAGCTGGTGCTGGAGGATGAAGTCGTCCAGCACGTCCGGTTTCACGCGCACGAAGTATCGCCAGACCACGGGCGGCCGCACTTCGAGGCCGGCCTCGCGCGGATCGTCGAGCGTGGGGATGGCGTAGGCCTGATGCACGTCGAGGCACGGCAGGACGTGGGCGGTCTCGACCGGTCCGCGCGCCGGCGGGTCCAGGTAGGCGATCTGAAGCATGTAATCGTTGTCGAGTTGATCCGGCGTGACCTTCATTTGCGCCGGGTCAAGGCCGCACGCGGCAATTCCGCCGCCCTTGCCATTGCCCCGGTTGTGCATCTGCTCGGAGGGTTGAATGATGTGGGCACCGCGAACGGGAACGGAACAGGAGAGCCCGACCACGCCGCAGCCGCCCTCCGCCTCCCGTTCGCCGTCGGCCGATGGCGTCGGACGGGGCAGGCGGGCCCGAGCCGCAGCGAGTCGTCGGATCCGCTCGGGAAGACTCACGACCCGGCTCCTTCCGTCCCGGCCCCTCGCAGCCGGAGCAGATCGGTTCTGCCGGTCAGTTCCCGCACGCTTCGAAGTCCGAGTCGGCGGAGGATGCGCCGCAATTCCGTCCGGTAGGCGTGGTAGAGGTTGACGATCCGCTGGGTTCCCCAGTCGGGTTCGAGCAGATTGCACAGTTCAGGGTCGGTGGTGGCGATTCCGACGGGGCAACCGCGGCCGCTTTCGCAGTTGCCGCAGCGCACGCAGTTGATCGCGACCAGGTCGGAAGTCCCGAGCACGACCCCGTCGGCGCCGAGCGCGATGGCCTTGGCGATATCCCACGCGCTGCGAATGCCGCCCGAGGCGATCAGGACCACTTGATCGCGGACGCCTTCCGACACGAGATACTGATGAACCCTGGGGATGGCGTACTCGATGGGCATGGCGATGTTCTTCTTGGCGATCTCCGGCGCGGCGCCGGTTCCGCCATACGACCCATCGATATGGATGATGTGCGCCCCCGCATAGAACGATCCGACCGCGACCATGTCGACGTCGATCGGCGTGGAGACCTTGACCGCCACGAGCGCGCGAGGATTCACGGCGCGGACCCAGTCGACGTGTTTCTTGTGATCCTCCACCGAGTAGACGCTGTGGAAGGGGAAGGGTGAGAAGAGCGAGGTCTGGGGCACGGCCTCGCGCATACGCGCGACCACGGGTGTGTTCTTGTCCGCGAGCAGGTGGCCGCCCAGACCCGGCTTGGCCCCCTGGGCGTACTTGAACTCGACGATCCGCACCCGTTGAAGGGTGTCCTCGCGCACGCCGAAGAGGCCGGTGGCGACCTGGGTAATGATCCACGGGTCGTACGGCCGCAGGGCCTCGGGGTATCCGCCCTCTCCGGTGCAGGTGAAGGTGTTCCACGCCTTCGCGGCGCGGGCGCGGCTGAGCATGGTGGTGATGCCGATCGAGCCGAACGACATGCCTCCCCCGTACCAGGGGACCGGGATGCGGATGCGCTCGCCGTGGGGCCGGCGATTGAGCTCGAGGTCGGTCGAAATCGAGTCTTCCGGGACATCGGGCGGGTTCAGGGGGAAGGCGAAATCGAGCGCATCGAATCCGCCGCCGGATTGCCCGACGCGGAACTCCAGTCCGGAGCGTGGGGGGGCGCCGTGTTCGGCCTGCTCCCACGTCGACAGGATCATCTCGCTCGGCCAGCGGGGATCGCCCAGGGTATCGGCCAGAGGGCCGGGTTCCAGACCGAGCGCGTCGACCGGACACTTGTCGATACAGTAGAAGTCGTTCTGTCGGCACTCCGCTCCGATACATTGCGCGGACTTGGGTGGCAGGACCCGGCGAAACCCGAAGGGCTTGACATGGACGTCGTAGGGGCACAGTTCGACGCAGAGTCCGCAGCTGACGCAGGAGTCGGCGCGCAGCACGGTCCAGTGGCCGAGGCCGTTCTTGAAGGAGAACGGAACGGCGTGGACCGGCGGGGGAGCGAACGGGGGAGGGGGCGGTTCGGCGCGCATCGGCTGCGGAGATTCCAGGGCGCGGAGAAACTCGCGGTCGAGGTCCTCGGCGAACATGGCCCGACCGGCCTCCCCGCGCAATCGCCGGACCTCGCGGAGCCCCATCGCGCCGAGGATTTCAAGGACCTGGTCGCGCCAGCCGCCGATCAGGTTCACGACCCGTTGCACCGCCCAGGAATGTTCGAACGGCTGCGGCGGACATGCCGCGCACGGGGCGGCACAGGCCCGGCAGCCCAAAGCGATCCAGGCCGGCAGATCGACGACGACGGCGTCCACCCCGCATAGGATCGCCTTGGGAACATGCTCCGCCATGGCGATTCCGCCGGAGTAGAGGAGCGTGACCCGGTCACGCACCCACTTGCGGACGAGTCGCTGGTGGATCTCGCGCAGTCTTTCGCGAACGTGCCGCGGAGGATCTCCGCCCCGCTCGAGTTGCCGGTCGTCGCCGGCAAGGAGGACGATGTCCACGCCCGCCTCCACCAGGGCCACGACCCGGTCCGCGAGGTTCGGACGCAAGGCGAGGCGGGCCCAGAGGTAGTCCCGGGGATGGCGCTCGCGCGCCCCCCGGATGAACTCCGGGCTCGGCTCCTCGATGCACGCGTGACGCGAACCGGCGAGCGCCTGGGCGACCTCGCCGGCATCCGCCGGAACGCGTACCACCACGCGGTCCGGATCGCCGCCGAACAGGCGGGACGCGTCGATCGGCCCGGCCAGGCAGAGCGTCTGAAGTTCCCGCGCGGCGTCGGCGATCGCGCGTCGGCCGGCTTCGTGCACCGGTTCGGCGCAAAGTTCCAACATCATCGGGATTGGCACGTGGACGTTCGGGGGCGGTTCCTCCGCCAGTTCCATGCCGACGAAGGAAAGCGCCATCTCCTTGCGCCCGAGATCCACGGAGGTCGAAATGTACTCTCTGCCGTGGATCCCGTCCCGCGTCGGCCGCACGATTTCCGACATGTCGGTCCACATCGCGTCGAAGCCGTCGCCGCGGAACGGCCCCTTGTATCCTCCGCCCGATACCGGGATCCGGCCGGTCTCGGCCTGGAACCACAATCGCTGCAGCACGTCCGGCGTGTAGACGTCCCGCCCCATCGCCCGATACTCCGGGCTGCGGGTCATCGACAGCGTCTGCACCGGGCATTCGATCACGCACCGAAAGCAGTTCCGGCAGAGATCGGAGTGAGGCGCCGCCATCAGGCGAACGTCGATCGGGTCCTTTTCGTGCACCCCGTACAGGCAGGCCGTGACGCAGCGCCCGCAGTTGATGCATTCGTCGCCGCGCGCGATTCGCCACTTTCCCGGCGGCGGCGCGGGGGCCGGCGCCGGACGGGCATGGATAAAGTAGCGGTTGTCCGCGACCGCGGAGGCCTGATTCACCGGCATCGCTCCGTTACGGGGTCCGTGTCAGCGCCCCCTTGGTATCGTCGTAGATCAGGCGGCCCGACACCCACCTCGGGGCGGTCGTCGACATCGGGACCTGTTCCATCAAGCCGTGCCGAGCCACGCGGTCGAGGAAGTCGCGCACCTGGGCTTCGGGACGACCGAACCGCTCCTGGACCACACGTTCGAGATCGAAGAAGGCGGCCTCGAGCGGAATCTCGGACTGGCAAACCTCCGTGCAGAACTTGCAGTGCATGCACTTGAAGACCAGTTGGGCTTCGGCGGGCCCGATCGCGTCGAGATGGGCGAGCATGAACATTTTCCCCCGCGCGCTGACGCGCTCGTCCCCGACCGCGAGCACGGCGGGGCAGTGCGCCACGCACGCGGCGCACTTCGAGCAGACATCCCACGCGTTGCGCCAGCCGGTGTCCCGGACCTCTCCCGCATCTTCCTTCTTCTTGCGAAACCAGCCCGGCAGGTAGGGGGCGGCCCGAAACGATTTCAGAAATGCCGTGTACCACCACGAGCGCATCATCGACTTGCCGGGATTGAACAGTCCCTGCGGGTCGACCTCGGCCTTGAAGCGCCGGAGGGCCGTGTAGCGATCCCCGAACTTGGTTTCGGCGAACGGCGAGTACCACAACCCGAGGTTGTAAGGGAAGCCTTCCGAGTTCAGCCCCAGGACCGCCAGCCGCATGGCGATCGCTCCTGCGGTGAACGCTTCGCCCGCATCGCGGCCGTCATAGAGGAACGATGCGATCACCACCGCACGGTCCGGCGCGACGATCTGCGCCTCCACGACGATCTCGTAGCCGCGCCGGCGCCCGAATTCCTCGGCGGCGGCGACGTACGGGGCCACGGCGGTGAGCGGAAACGTGAGTTCGGCCGCCAGCAGGCCGGGGCCGAGTTTCTTGGCGCGGATCGGATAGAATCGATCCTCCCAGCACAACATCGCTTTCCACAGCGCTTCCGGAGGACCCGGGGCCAGCGCGGTCAGCTTGCGTTCGTCTTCGGGGGATTCGACGACCAACAGCAACGACGGGCGCACGGCGAAATCGTTCCGGTGCAAGAGATGGTTCTTCTCCCGCATGCGCGCGGCGTTCCACAGATTGCCGTAGCAGGGCCGGATCCCCTGGGCGAGCGCCGCGCGCAGGAAGTTGATCGCCTGAGGCAAGTCGTCGAAGGCAAACAACAGCGGTCGGCGAAACCGCGGCTCCTCGCGCAGCCGAAGCTCGACCTCGGCGATGACGCCGAACTGGCCGTCCGAGCCGAAGAAGTGGGCGAATTCCGCATCCTCGGGGGCGAGCCGGCGCTCCTCGCCGGACGGCAGGACGACGCGCAGGCCGGCCACCGACTCGCTCAGGTGGCCGTGAAGCAGCGAGCCGATGCCATATCCTCCGGTCGCGATCCATCCCGCCACCGTCGAGAAGACATGGGTGGGATACGTGCGCAGGACGAGGCCGTGGGCCGCGGCGGCCGCCTGGACGTCGGACCAGCGGGCCCCCCCCTGGACTCGGACGAGCTGCGCCGCAGGGTCGATCGAGAGAATCTGCCGGAACCCGGTCAGGTCCAGGATGATGCCGCCCCTGGCCGGAAGGACGGCGCCGAAACCGCTGCTGGCGGAACCGCGCGGAACGATCGGCAGTCCATGCTCTCGCGAATGGGCGAGGACGGTGCGAATCTCCTCGATCGTCGTCGGCTGCGCCACCATCTCCGGCAGTCGGACCATGCGGTCCCGGAGGGCGGATGGAACCTCGCCCTGATCGATGGAGTACAGCAGGAGGGCGGAGGGGTCCAGAAGGACTTTGACGCCGGGAATGGGCATCGCGTCTTCCCTCGAACGGGGTGATCGTAACACCGGGTTCGAGGGACGGTCAAGGAAAGCGAGGGCGACCGACTCGCGGTGTCTCGGCGAGCCCCACAGCCGGGAACGACAGGCGCCGGCCCGCGCCGGGAACTTGTGCACGAATCCCGGCTAGCGCGGCCGCAGACTGGAACGGCTCCATGTCGACGGCCGCGAGGAGACCAGCGGGTCGAGCGCCGCGCCCCTGCGGAGTTTCGTACGCCTGACGCGCGGATGCGCCGCGGACAAGAGCCGGCGCAGGATCCGTAGCAGGGCGCGATCCAGCTTCCGGATCACCCGACGGATTCGACGGGACTCCTCCTCACGGGCCTCGAGCCGGAGCACGTTCTCGATCGGGACGGAGCGGAACCGGCGCCGCCAGCGATAGAATCGCGACAAGGGAATTCCCGCTTCCCGGCACAACGCGGCGACCGACTTGACGCTGCGCCGCGACTCGGCGAGGACGTGCAGGAACAACTTGCGGTCGTGAGCCATCAGGCCTCCACCGGGTTGCGGGGGGAAGTCTCTCCCCCTGGGGGGATTGGCGCCAATGTCGCTTCGAGCTTTCGCACCAGTTCGTCGGGCGTGAACGGCTTCTGGATGAACTCCCCGGTTGCCAGGCCGGCGGTGGGCCCCCCGGCGATTCGCGGAGAGTGCCCGGACATGAACAAGACGCGCAGGTGTGGGTCCCGGACCTTGAGGGCCGAGATCCACTCCGGGCCGGAGCCATCCGCCAGCTCCACGTCGGTGAGCAGGAGGTCCACCCTTGCGGCCGATTCCCCATAGAGGCGCGTTGCTTCCTCCGCGCTTCGCGCGGTCCAGACCTGAAACCCCCGCCGCTCCAGGAGGACCTTGAGGGGAACCAGGATCGACTCCTCGTCATCGACCATGAGAACGGTGATCGTCCTTGGGGCGGAAGGAACGCCGGGCGTGACCTCCTGCGGTCGGGATGCCATCAGTTGCGCAATCGCGGACTGGAGCGCGGGCATGGAAATGGGTTTGCCGAGCACCAGGTCCACGCCGGGGGGGGGCTCGGCACCGTCCTGGAACAACTCGCCGAATCCGGTGAGTAGGATCAGCGGGACGTTCGGTTGCAGGGATTTCGCGCTCACGGCCAACTGGGACCCGCTCATCTCGGGCATGGCGCCGTCGACGATGAGGAGGTCGAACGAGCGATCCGCCAGAATGTTCCAGCCCTCCCGACCGTCGGTCGCGGTCGTCACCTGGTGGCCGTCGTGGGCCAGGAAGGTCCGGATGACCTCGCGCACGGGCGGGTCATCGTCGACGAGCAGGATGTGGAGGGGGCGGGGTCGCCCCGGTTCGGCGGGGAGAGGAGCGGGGGGCGGAGACGGGGGCGCCGAGGGGAATCGGAGCGAAACGGTGGTTCCGCCACCGGGGCGGGAATCGATTTCGAGTTCGCCGCGATGACGGGTGACCACATCCTGCACGAGGCAGAGCCCCATCCCCGAACCGACCTCCGTCCGGGTGCTGAAGAACGGCTCGAGGCACCGCGCGCGCACCTCCTCCGACATTCCAACCCCGGTGTCTCGCACCTTGAGGCAGACCCCCTCCCCTTCGGGTCGCAGGGTCACGAGGATCCGCCCGCCGTAGGGGAGCGCATCGACGGCATTGAGGATCAGCTGAGTCAGGGCCTCGCGGATCTCGAGGTCGCAGCCGAGGACCGGCGGGACGGGCACGATTTCAGTCTCCAGCCCCACGGCCCGGCCGGCCTGGCGGGGTTCGTACTTCCATTGGGGTTGCGTCGAGGTGACGGCGTCGCGCACGATGGCGGCGAGGTCGAGGGGAACGAGCGACACGTCCGGCGGGCGCTGCTGCTGAACCAGTCGAAGGCGATGGATGACCCGGGCGGCGTCCTGCGCGCTGTTGCGGATCAACCCCAGATAGCGCTGGATCTTGTCCGGATTGCGGAGATCACCGGGATTGCCGAGGAGGAGTTCGCTGAAGCCCAGGATCGGGGCGATGGCGTTGTTGAGGTCATGGACGATTCCTTCCGCCATCGTGCGCATCGCGTTGACGCGTTCCTCCTTTACCGTCTGATTCTGCGACCGCCGCAGTTCATCGAGGGTCGACTCCAGGCGGCGGAGGGACTCGGCCCGGTCCCGATCGTGTCTTTCCAGCCGATCTTCGATCGCCCCGAGGGCCCGGGTCACATCCGGGAGGGCGGCGAACCGTGTTCCGGCTTCGGCGCGATCCAGCGGGGTGCCGGCGCCGATCCCCTCCAGCACCACGGCAAGATCGCGGAGCCGGCGCAAGGTCTGCGCCGAGCGGATCCACCATCCGGCGGCGAGGCCGGCGATCAGAAAGAACAGATGGGTCACAAGGATCTCCCGAATCGGCGACGGGGACCAGGGGTTGAAGGAAGCCCGCGGACTCTCAATCCGGCGCCAGAATGAGCGCGCGCCCCCACCCCCGATCGCGCGCCAGGCGGATGCAGGCGCTCGCGCTTTCGCCCAGGGCGATCCCGCCGATCTGCTCGGGTCCGGCCGGGGC
>CAZWCX010000113.1:0-23667 GCA_964632945.1 uncultured Planctomycetia bacterium
GCGTCCGCGCCCCCGCCGGCATCGCCGACCGTGCGGACCCCCACGCCGGTCCATCTCCCCCGGCCCGCGCCGCCTCCCCCCCTGGAGGCGCCGCCGCCGCCGCGGCCCGCGCCCCCCCCGCCCCCGCCGATCACCAATCAGCGCCCGACGCCGGTGACCATCATGCCGCCGCCGTCCGTGGAACCGCCCGCGCCCCGCCCGGCCGCGCCGCCGCCGCCTCCGGAGCGCGCCGCCGCGCCGCCCGCCGTCGAACCGCCCGCACGAACCGAGAAGGCCGCTCCCGCCGAGCCGCAGGAACGCGGCGGCATCACCCTCTTGGACGAAGTCCTCTGGCGCAGTCGCCGGGGCGCCCTCCGCGTCGCCCGCGAGGAACGCCTGGGCCGGCTCTTCGTCGTTCGCCTGCCCGCGTCCCAGGAGAACGACGCCCGCGAGCGCCTGACCGCCCGCGCCCGCCTCCTGGACCAGGCCCGCGGCGCGGGAATTCCCGTCATCCACGGGCTCGCGCCCTCGCCCGAAGGGGGCGTCGGCCTGGCGATGCCGCGCTATCGCGGCCTCGATCTCCAGGCCGCCCGCGCCCGCGCCGCGGAGGCGCTCGATCTCCCCTTCGTCGCCTTCGCCGACCGGGAATGGTGGCGGGTCGCCCACGACCTGCTCGGCGCGCTCGGCCGGACGCACGCGGCCGGCATCGTGCATGGCGGCATCCATCCCGCGCGCGTGCTGTGGGGCGCGGAAGACGGAATCGTCCTGCTCGGCTGGGGAGTGGCGGGCGAGAGCGGACAGACGATCGCCGATCGCATCGATCGCGCGCGCTACGAGACGACCGGAAAGCCGGGCGAGCCCGTGCTCGCCGTCCCCGCCGCGTGGCCGGGATGCCCCGGGTTCTCCGCCCCCGAATGGCTGGACGGCTCCGCCCGCGCGTACGCCCCCGCCCAGGACGTGCACGCGGCCGCGGCCGCGCTCTGGGCCCTGTGGAGCGGAGCGCCCCCGGGCGCGGGGGCGGAGCGGGACGACCTTCCCGGCGGAATCGCCGGGGTCCTCCGCCGCGCCCTCGACCGCGATCCCGCGCGGCGGCCGGCCGACGCGCGCGCCCTCTGGCGCGCGCTCCTCCCCCACGCCCCCTGACGGTCCGCACGGCGGCCCGCCCGCCCAGGAGCGCCCCATGCCGCGACTGATCCTCATCGAAGGCGCCAACCGCGGGGCCGTGTTCCAACTCGACGACCGGCCCGCCACCCTCGGGCGCGACCCGGCCTGCGAGGTTCACTTGATGGACGAACGCGTCTCGCGCGCGCATGCACGAGTCCGCCGCGACGGCGGGCTCTACGTGCTCGAGGACCTGAGCAGTCGCAACGGGACCTATGTCAACTCCATCCCGTGCGAATCCCGTCCCCTTTCCAGCGGCGATGAGGTTCGCGTCGGCGACTCCGTCCTGCTCTTCCTCGAGGAAGGGGCCGGCGCGCGGCCCGCGTCCGGGGGCAGCAGCACGAAGTGGTTCACCAAGCACGACAGCGATTCCGGCATTCCCCACTCCGGGATCGTCCGCCGGCTCGAGATCGTCGCCGAGAGCGACGAACTTAGGGACGCCCTGCGCTTCGTCGCCAAAGTCGCCCCCACCGACTCCACGGTGCTCATCACCGGGGAAAGCGGGACGGGGAAGGAGTTGATCGCGCAGGCAATCCACCAGAACAGCCCCCGGCGCGACGGCCCCCTCATCGCCATCAATTGCGCCGCCATCACCGGGACGCTGTTCGAGAGCGAGCTTTTCGGCCACGAGAAGGGGGCGTTCACCGACGCCATCGCCCGCAAGATCGGCCGCCTCGAGCTGGCGGACGCGGGAACGATCTTCCTCGACGAGATCGGAGAGCTCTCGCAGGAAACCCAGGCCAAGCTCCTGCGCGTCCTCGCCACCGGAGACTACCAGCGCGTCGGCGGGGCGGAGAACCTGAAGTGCAATGCGCGCGTCGTCTGCGCCACCAATCGCGACCTCAAGGCGGCGGTGAAGGCCGGTTCCTTCCGCGAGGACCTCTTCTACCGCATCGACGTCCTCCACGTGGACATCCCGCCGCTGCGGCAGCGGCGCAAGGACATCCGCCCGCTCGTCGAATTCTTCTTCCGGCAATTCAAGGAGCAGACCGCCACGCCCCTGAAGATCATCGCGCCCGAGGCCATGGCCTGCCTCGAGAACTTCGCCTGGCCGGGCAACATCCGCCAGCTGCGCAACGTGGTCGAGCGGGTGGTGATGCTCGCGGAGCACGAGGTGCTCCGGCCCGAGGACCTGCCGCCCGAACTGCACGGGCTCGACACGGCGGGAGGCGCCTCCTCCGACGTCGTGAGCCTCCGGGACCTGGAAAAGCGCCACATCTTGCGCGCCCTGCGCGCCACGGGGTGGAACAAGACCCGGGCGGCGCAGATTCTGGGAATCGACCGCAAGACGCTGTACGCGAAGATCGAGGAGTACGGGCTCAAGCAGGAAGAGTAGGGCCGCGCGGCCGGGGTGCGCGCGGGTGGGCCGGTCCGCGGCCGCCCCAGCCGGCGCCGCGTCCCTACCCCCCGGCGGCCGCCCCCGGCCCGGTCGACGGGCTCGGTGCGGCCCCCGCCACCCCCGCGGGCCCGTTCAGCCACCGATCCAGCAGCCGGACGAGGCCGATCGGGGCGAGCGCGAACGCCGCCGTCCCGAGGAGCACGAGGAGCGCTCCGGACCAGACCAGCCCGGAGACCTGGCCGGCCAGGGCGTCGTCGAGCTTCAGGAGCAACGGTCGCAGCGCGGCGAAGCCGGTCGTGACCGCCTTGGCGGGGTCTTCGTCGAGCGCGCGGGTCAGCTCTTCGTCGGTCAGCAGGACGGCTCCGCGCAGGGCCTTCAATTCCGGCTTCTCGCGCAACGCGCGCAGGGTCGCCTGGCCGAGCACCTTGACGAGCCCGCGCTCCAGGGCGCCCGCGCCTTCGCGCTCCGCCATGAACTCGCCGATCTTGCGGTCGACCGTGCCGGCCAGCTTCTGGTCGAGCTCGATCTCCACGGTTTGCCCGCGCGCGGAAATCTCGTCCGCCTGCGCGGCGAGGTCGCCGACCTTCACATGCTGCTCGGCGGTGGCGAGCATCGTGATCGCGAGCTGGATCAGCGTCTTCTGCACCACGCGCTCGCCCAAGATCGCCTGCCGGACCCGGTATCCTCCCCCCAGGTAGGCCCCGCACCAGGCGCCGCCGCCCGCGCAGACGAGCACGAACCAGACCGCCACCGCCCAGCCCACCCAGCCGTACCAGGAAAAGCGGTTGCGCGTCCACCCGCGCGCGCGCAACCGCCAGAACAGGAGGGCGCCGCCGCCGAAGCCGAGCACGCCGCCGATGCCCAGGCCGAGCAGGCACCAGCCGAGGATCGCGCCGACGAGCCGGGCCCAGGGGAGCCAGTTCTGCGAGAGGAACCGGAAGAAATTGTCCCACACGTCGCTCTTGTCGAGGGTCCACTCCGAGGCGTCGCCCGCGGGAAGCGCGGGGAGGTCGCTGTCCAGGGAGAAGCCCTCGGGCAACGGGCGCTCCCCCAGCGCCGCGCGCGCGACCTCGAGGGCCTGTGCTTCGGTCAGCAGGCCGGCGCGGACGAGGCCGCGCGCCTCCCCGAAGGCGTCCCGCGAGGCGGTCATCCCGGCGAAGCGGGGCGAGTCGGGCTTCGTCCCCGCGGTGACGATGCGGATGCTGATGTGCTTCACCCGTCCGGGGAGATCCCGCGCCAGCGCGGCGTAGATTTCCGGATCCTTTTCGCCGTCGTCGCCGAAGCAGAGCACCGGCAATCCCGGGAAGGCGTCGAGGATCGGGCGGATCTTACCCGCCTTGTAGCCCTCCTGGGCGAACAGCGGATCGGCGTTGGAGGCGAGGCCGAGATTCTTGAGCAGGATCGGGCCGGCCGGAAACCCATGCAGGCGCAAGTAGTATTCGAGGCGGGGAAAGAGGTTGATCGGGCTGCCCGAGACGTAGAAGACCGGATTGCGCTGATCTCCCGTAGCGCCGGCGGCGACCAACCGGTAGAGCGGGCCCTTGCCGGGTACGGGCGTGGCCGACTCCGCGTTCTTGAGGAACGTATTGGCCAGCAGCATGAGCTTGCGCGTGACTTCGGTCTGCACCACGGTGTCGTCGATGTCGCTGACGATCAGGGCGCGGGTCTCCGGGCCGAGGACGAACGCGCGTCCGGTGCCGATCCCGGCCGCGAGCAGGCCGGCGGGGTCCTCCGCGGCGACCTCGACGTCATGGCCGCCGGCGGCGAGCGGCGGATCCAGTGCCTCGAAGACGACGCGGAAGAGGCCCTCGTCGTCGGTTAGGGCCGCGCGCCGGTGGGCCCCGAGACGGACGGCGACCCGGGCCTGCGCCAGCTCGTCGCTCTCGAGCGCCGAGATGTTGTCGATCAGGTTTTCCAGCGCGCCCTTGCCCTTGCCCGAGACGTCGCCGGGTTCTCCCGACAGGACGCGGCCGGAGACCTCGACCCGGGCGGGGGTGCCCCAGCCGCCGTACACGTGGACGACGACGCGGTCGTCGCCGGCGCGGGCCGGCGAGGCCAGGAGGGCGACCAGGGCCGCGGCGATCCAGACGGCGGGGACGGGGGACGGGCGACGGGGGGGATGGCGCATCGGTCCTCCTTGGGCGGGCGCGGAAGGCGGTCGGGCCACCCGGACAGGATAGCCCCGGCGCCGGGAAACTGCCAGCGGAAGCGCGGGAGGCTGGCGAAGCCGGCCCCGAATGGTAGGATGTCCGGGCCCTGCGGCGACGGACGACGCCGTACGAGGGAGCGTGCAGAGGAGGTGGCGTCATGGGGATTCCGGGAGCGGACGTGCCGATGGGTCGGCCGCGGGTGTTGGTTGCCGCCTGCGTCCTGGCCTGGATCCTCGGCGGGTTCGGGCTGATGTGCAACGCCTGCGGGCTGTTCGGCGCCGCGGGCAGCGGCATGATGGGCCAGATGATGGCCAGCCGGTTCGGGGGGGAGTTCACCGCCCAGTTCGACGCGCGGTTGCAGCAGATCGACGGACAGATCCGTGTCCGCGAGGAGAGCGGGGAGGGGAACGGGCAGGAGCTCGAGGAACTGAAGGCGGAGCGGGCGCGGATCGAGGCGGCGAAGGAACGAATGAAGGAGGCGCAGCCGCGGTTCATGAACACCCAGGCATGGGTGAGCGGCCTGGACGGACTGTTCGGCCTCGGGATCGCCGTCCTGGCCCTGGCCGGCGGGCTTCTCGCCTTCCGCGGGATGGCCGCGGGACTCCGGTTGATCCTGGTCGCGGGCGGGCTCAAGATCGTCCTGGCGGCGGCGCATGCCCTCGTCTTCGTGACCTACGTGGTGCCGGTGCAGATGGAGTTCATGGAGGCGGCGGGAAGCCTCTCCGGCCCCCCCGGAGGCGCCGGCGGCGCGGCGATGGCCCGCGTGCAGACGATCCAGAAGGGGGGGATGATGATCTGGACGTTCGCGATGGCCGCGGCCCATATCGCGTATTGCGCGGTGATGGCGTATCTCGCCACCCGGCGGGAGGCGGCGGATTGGTGCCGCGCGCAGGAACCCGCCGAGCTCGGATGATTCACGACCCGCTTCGCGGATCGCGAACCAGCCGGCCGCGCGGGCCGGGACGGCGGGCTACGGCCGCATCCCGCACAGGGACTCCATCGCGCGCAGGCGGCCCTCGTCGCCGAGCACGACCAGCTTGTCGCCGGCGGCCAGGACGATATCCGGGCGCGGATGGAGATCCATGGCGGCCGCGTTCTTGTGCAGGACGATCGTGATGTCCACCGCGCCCTGCACGTCGGCGAGCGTGCGTCCGACGGCGGGCGCGCCCGCGGCCACGAGCAGGTCGGCGACGTGGAGGTGGATCCCGTCGAGCGAGAACGAGTGCAGGATCGAGCGGTGGGTGGCCGCGGCGGCGAAGGCGGGGGCGGAGGTGTGGGACGAGGAGATCGTCGGGATCTGGAAGTTCGTCGCGATCTTCTGCGCCAGGTCGGGGTTGAACATGCGCACGACCACCTGCGCCTTCGGGTTGGTCTCCCGCACGGTGAGCGCGATCTCCAGGTTCGCGAGGTCGTCGTCGGTGGCGCTGATCACCGCGCGCGCCTCGGCGACGTTGGCCTCGGTGAGGTTGCCCGCCTGACGCGCGTCGCCCAGGATCATGGGCACTCCGCGATCCAGGCACTCGCGCACGAAGACGCCGCCCGAATCCCGCTCCATGCCGACCACCTTGGTGCCCAGGCGCAGGAGCTCCTTGACGATGCAGAATCCGACCTTGCCCACGCCGCAGACGATGACGTGGTTGGTGTAGGAAGACGCGACCACGACGTTCCACTCCCGAAGCTGGTTGGTGCGGCTGATCAGCATGACCCCGAACGAGGCGATGCCTTCCGCGATCATCACGATCCCGACGATCGGGGTCGCGAACCAGAGGAGCCGGAGGTACCACTCGTCGGGGAACTCCAGCGTGTTCTCGAAGAAGGTCAGGGCGAAGACGGCGTAACAGGCGCGGAGGTAGTCGTCGGTGTGCCCCTTCTGCCAGATCAGGAAGCCGCCGCCGAAGACGAAGAGGATGAAAAGCAGGATCGGGGCGCGGAACTGCACCAGGATCGTCCGGACGTAACGGGCCCAGACGCGAGGACTGCGGGTGGCGCCGAGCATGCGGGGTCTCCAGGGCGGGGTCTCGAACATGCTACCCGCGCCGACCGGGAATGTCCAACGGGCGATGGGGGCGGGCGCCCTCACGGGGCCGGCAGGGGCTTTTCGTTGCCTCCCCCGCCCGCGCGGGCGATAATCCGCGGCCATGCAGGACCCGCGGATCATCCTCCTCGCCCACGACAAGCCCGAGAAGCTCGCGCAGTACCGGCAGCTGCTCTGCGAGGCGGAATCGGAGTGGCGGGTCGAAGTGGCACGAACCGGGGATGAAGCGGCCGAGCGCGCGCTCACCCTGGACGTGGGCGTCGCGATCCTGGACGTGTTCATGCCGATCACCGGACGCGATGCCCGGGAAGGCCGGCTCGACCAGTTCGGTGGGCTCTTCGCCCTCGAACGGGTTGCCGAGCGCAAGCCCTACCTGCCGGTGATCCTGTTCTCGCAGAAGGAGCTTCCCGACGAGATCCTCGACCGCGCCATGACGCACCGCTTCTACGATTACCTCGTGCGCGACGAGGACCATTTCGCGTTCAAGTTCGTCAACCGGGTGCGCCACGCCGAGGAGGTGTGCCGGAACCGGCTCAAGAAGCTCGAGGCGAAATCGGAGATCGTCTTCCGCAGCGGTCTCATGGAGCGGGTGCTCCTGCAGGCCCGGCGGGTGGCGGAAAACGACGCCCCGGCGCTCATCCTCGGCGAGACCGGCACGGGAAAGTCGATGATGGCGCGCGAGATCCACCGGCACAGCCGCCGGCGGAACGGGCCGTTCCTGGTCGTGAACAGCGCCGCGCTGCCCGAGACCCTGGTGGAAAGCGAGATGTTCGGCCACACGGAAGGGGCCTTCACCGGCGCGGCGCGCGCCCGCAGGGGGAAGATGGAGCAGGCGCACGGCGGAACCCTCTTCCTCGACGAGGTGGGCGACATGACGCTCGCCACGCAGGCCAAGCTGCTGCGCGCCATCGAAGAAAAGGAGTTCTACCCGGTCGGGGGGGACGCCCCCAAGAAGGTCGACGTGCGCATCGTGTGCGCGACGAACAAGGACCTGGAGAAGGAGATCGCCGAGAACCGGTTCCGCGACGACCTCTACTACCGCATCTGCTTCGAGCGGGTGGTGATCCCGCCCCTGCGCGCCCGCCCGGAGGACATCGTGCCGCTGGCGGAGGCGTTTGCCGCCGAAATGGGGGCGGCGCGGGGACGCAAGGTGACGATTCACCCGCGCGTGTTCCAGCGCGTGGCGCGGAACGAGTTGCGCGGGAACGTCCGGGAGCTCCAGGGGATCATGCAGGCGGCCCTGTCGCGCATGGAGCCGAACGAGACGGAGATGACCGAATACCACCTCGACCCGGCGGTCTTCTCGCGCTCGGTGCGGGCGCCCCGCGGGCTGATCCCCGAGGCGGAGCGCGTGGCCGACGCCCTCCGCGCCGGCGACCTCGACCTCAACCGGATGCTCGAGCAGTTCATGTATGCCGTCATCGACGTGGCGCTCAAGGAGTCGGGAGGCGTCGGAGAACAGGCGGCCCGGCGCCTGGGCGTCAATGCGCACACCCTGCGACGATACCTTCGCAACCGGCCCGAAGGCCTCTAGGGGGGCTTCAACCTTGATCCCCACAGGTTGGGTCGGCCGCCGCTCCCGCCGGGCGCCCACCGCAACTCGTCCACGCTCCCGACCGAACCGCGACGACCCTTCCTTCGGGCGACCCGCATGAATTTCCGCCGCCGCTCGAGCCGGCGTCTGCGCGAGACGGCCTACCACGCCGTATGTCCCAACGGACTGCGGGTCATCTTCGTGCCCCGACCGGGGGCCGCGCGCAAGGCCGGCCTCTGCGGGGTCGACTTCGGCTCCACGCACCTCCGGGCCACCGCCGCGGACGGGCGCGCCCTCTCCTTCCCCCCCGGAACCGCGCACTTTCTCGAGCACCTGATGTTCCTGAAGTCGGACGGCGACGTCTCCCACGCCTTCACCCGGGCCGGCGGGTCGTGCAACGCCGCCACCGACTACTCCTCCACCGTCTATTCCTTCACCTGCACCGACCGGTTCGAGGACAACATCGCCCTGTTGGCGAAGCTGGTCCTCGACTTCCACATCGAGGACGAGGAGGTCCGGCGCGAAGGGGAGGTGATCGCGCAGGAACTGAAGATGTACCTCGACCAGCCGGACGTGCGGATCTACCAGGGACTCAAGGAGAGTCTCTACATCGGCCACCCCGTGCGCGACGATCCGGCCGGGACACTGGAGTCGATCCGGCGCATCGACGCGGCGGTCGCGCGGGAGGCGCACGACGCGTTCTACTCGCCGCGCAACCTGCGCCTGGTGCTGTCCGGCGACGCGCCGGTCGCAGAGGTGATGCGCGCGGTGGAGGCGCATTGGGTCGGGTCCGACCGGCCGCCGGCCCGTCCCGAAGAGGCGCCCGATCCCCCCGGGGTGCGGGCGGAGACGTTCGCCGCCACGGCCCCGGTCGCCGCACCCAAGCTCCTCCTCGGAATCAAGGATCCCCGGCCGACCCGGCTCGGTCGCGAGATGTTCCTGCGCGACGCCGCCACCCACCTCGGGCTCGAACTCGTGTTCGGCCGGGGCAGCGACCTCTTCGCCCGACTCTACCGCGCCGGGGTGGTGGACGATTCGTTCTCGTGCGGGCACGTCCTCCACACCAGCTTCGGATTCACCACCCTGGGCGGGGACAGCGAGGAGCCGGAGCGGTTGCAGGAGATGCTGCGGGAGGGGATCCGCCGCGCGCTCCACCAGGGCGTCCATCAGGGCGACTACGAGCGCGCCCGACGGAAATTCCTGGGGCGCTTCCTGCAGCGGCTGGACGACGTGGAATCGTCCGCCTGGCTGCACCTGGGTTACGCCACGCTGGGCATCGACCCCCTGGAGTTCCCGGGCTTGTTCCGCCAGGTCACGCTGGCGCGCGTGCGGGAGCGCCTGGAGGAGCACCTGGGAGGCCACCCGCGGGCGATCGCCCGGATCGACCCGGACCCCGGATCCTGAATCCGGGAACGGGGTTCAGTTCGGGGCAGGCCGCCGCCGATAATCTGAAGGAGGCCCCCGAATTGGACGCCGCATGCTGATCGTCCGCTGTCTGTACGCCACGCTCCGGTTCTTGTACGCCTGGAGTGCGGCCCTGCTCATCGTCGGCGGCCTGTGCGCCCTCATCCTGCTGATCCACCGCAAGGTCTACCACCACCTTCTGCACGACGGACAATATCAGGTGGTGCCGGGGCCGCTCGTCGTCGTCCACAAGCCCGAGTGGGTCGGGGACGGGATCGTTCGCGCCTTGCGCGGCGCCTACCCCTACCGGGAGTCGATCTCGATCTTCGAGAACGGATTGACCGAGAACATCGGCAAGGTGTACGGTGGACATCCGTGGGTCGAGCGGGTCCGGTTCGTGAAAAAGGAGTTCCCGAATCGGATCCAGATCGCCGTCGACCTGCGGCGGCCGGTGGCGGCGGTGGAGTTCCGCGGCCGGTACTACCTGGTCGACCGGCATTCCGTGCGCCTCCCCGGGGAGTTCGAGCGCCTGCCCGCGTTGCCTTTCCTGCTGCCGCCGGTGGTGGGCGTGAAGAACGCGCCGCCGCGCGAGGGAGTCGTGTGGGAATCGGGGGACGTGCGGGCGGGGGTTTCCGTGGCGCGGGCGCTGCAGGAGCACGGGCTCCCCGCCGGCGTGCCGCTGATGGCCATCGACGTGGAAAATGCGGACGGACGGCGCAGCCCGCGCGAATCGGAGATCGTGTTGTGGATGGGCGACATGGTGCCGGTGGAGTTCGGCCGGTCGCCCGCGAGCGATCCCTTCGGCGAATTGACGGTGGAGCGCAAGCTGAAGAACCTGCGTCTGGTGCTGCTGGCCTGCCCGGAACTCCGGGGGGTGGCGCGGGCGCGGATCCAGTACGACCATCCCACCTTCGAGGACGCGCGCTGAGCGGGCGGGCGCGAGGAAGTCCCGCGAGGGCAGAGCCATGAGGGCCCGCGACATCGCGGCGATGTCCGCACTCTGGGTCGGCCTGCCCGCGCTCGCCCTCGCCCTGCTCGCCTCCGAAGCGCTTCCGTCGCCGCAGCTGTCCCCCGAGAGCGCCCCGGCGGCCGTGGCGGGGGCGCAGGCGGTGTTTGCGCTGTTCGCCTGGCCGGCGTTCGTGCGGCGGATCGTGGCGCCCGAGCGGTCCGCGGCGGACGCGGCCGTCGAACTCGGCTGGCGGATCGCGGCGTTGGCGGCGCTGGGGACCCCCTTGGCGTGGGCCGGCGCGACCCTGGGGCGCGCGGGCGGCGACGGGGTGGCCGGCGCGTTCGGCCTGGTCCTGCTCTGGCTGATCGGCGGGTCCTGCGTCGGGCTGGCGACCCGCCCCCGTTCCGGCATCGCCTTGCGCGGATACGTGGCGTTGGGGCTGGCCGCAACCGCCGGACTGCCCCTGGTCGGCTACCTGTGCGCCGAGCTACGGGGGCAGGCGGCGACGGGAGCCGCGCTTGCCCTGGGTTCGCCGCTGGTCGCCGTGGTTGCGCCGGGCGCAGGTCCGGGACGCGCGGCGTGCGCCCTGGCCTATCTCGCGGCCGCGATCGCATGGGTCGTGGCGGTGCGGATCTTCGCGCGGACCGGTGCCCGCCCGGCCGGGGCTGCCGGGGCGCGGGTGGCCGTCCCGGAGGCCCCGGCTCTCGGGAAGCCCGCCGGTGCGGAAGATCCAGGATCCGGCGCGGGAGGGATGCCATGAGCCGCGCCGCCTGGTTGCTGGCCGCCTTCTGCCTCGCGGCTCCCGCGCCGGCCCGCTCCCAGGGCGTGGTCCTCGAGCAGGTCGACATCGGCGTGGAGCGCGGTCGGTACCGTCCGGGCGCCTGGACGCCCGTCCGCCTGCAATTCGCCGCCGGCCCCGCCGGGCACTCCGGTCCCGTCGACCTGGTCGTCGATGGAGTCCCGCGATTGCGCTGCCGGATCGAGCTTCCCCCCCATGCCCGCGCCGACCGGGTCGTGCTGGCGCTCTTTCCGTATTCCACGACGTTCGTCTCCTTCCAGGAGGAAGGGGGGCGGGCGCTCTTGCCCGCGCCGATCCGGCTGCATCCGGTGGCGCCAAAGCGGGCGTGGATTGCGTTCGACGCGACGCTGCCCGCGGGAGCGGAAACCGGTGTCGTCGGCGACCGGGCGACCGCGCGGCTCGATCCGGCCGCGGTGCCGACGCGGGAGGGCGCCTGGGACGCCTTCGATGCGCTCGTGCTCGATCGCGGCAGGCGGGCGGGGCTCGAGCGCGACCCGGAGGCCCGGGCGGCGCTGGAGGAATGGCGCGCGCATGGCGGGATGCTCGTGGACGCGGGGGCGCTCGCCGGGATGGCCCCCGAGGGCGCGCGGAAGTCCTCGCGCCCGGGCCTGGGCGCGGACGGGTCGGTCGGCGGGGCCTCGCCCCGGGACGCGTCCCTGTTCGCGGTTCCGGCATGGGGAGAGTCGCGGCGGCGTCGGGTGTACGCATTTCTGGGCTGGGTTGGGCTGCTCGCCGCGACGGCGACCCTGCTGGGGGCGGCCCGTCCCCGGAGTCCCGGTCGGTCGGCGGCCGCCGCCGCCCTCGCCGGGGCGTTCCTTTGCGTCCTGTGGAGCCGCGTGTTTTCGCCCCCGGCGCCCGCCCCCGCACGCGCCCTGGGCCGCTGTGTCGTCGAGCCCACCCCGGAGGGGCCGCGCCTGCTGGCGGAGGCCTGGGTCTGGGTCCTCGACCCGGCGAAGGCTCCCTGGGGGGCGCGAATGGGGACGGAGCGCGGGTTCCACCCGCTGGTGGCGGGCGACCCCGGGGCCGGTCGGTCCGCCCCCTGCCTGGTGCTTGGGGATCGCGAGCGCTGGACCATCCCAGGGGGCGGCTCGGCGGAGCCGGTGCTGCTCTATCGCGCCCGTCGTCCGGCCGAGCGGGTCTTGCCGGGCGCGGAGCGGCTCCCGGGCGGACGCGTGCGGCTGCGCGGGCTTTCCCTCCGGGAGGCGTTCCTGGTCGAGGGGCAAAACGTTCGGTGGCTCGGTCACGTGGAGGAGGGGGTTCCCGCGGAGCCGGCCGCGCAGGCGGTTCCGGCGACACTCCTGGTGCGGGAACACCTGGCGCCTCCCCCCTACGCGGTGGCGGCGACCGCGGCACGGCTGCGCCGGATGCTCGACGGGCTGGGCCCGGAGCAGACGTGGCTGGTCGGGCGAGCCGACAACCTCGACGCCGTCCTGCCCGCCGACCGCGATCCGGTCGAGAGCCTGGGCGTGATCTGGGCGCTGCCCCTGGGGGGTTGAAGCTGCGCCGCGGTTGCGGTCGTCTCGGCCCGCGGCGACGCGCCGGTGCGGGCGACTGCGGCGAGCGCGACCCGCTTCTCGTGGTCGTCCACGGTGAGGCGGGTGAACCCCGCCATGTAACCGCGCTTCCCCTCGACCAGGAACGCGGACGCGTCGGGGGCGGGGTCCGTCGCCTCCAGACACGCGAGGTTGTAGTGGGTCCAGGCAAGCTGGACCCGCTCGGCAGGGGGGCGGTTGACGTCCGGGCCGGCGAGGAGCAGGATGCGGTCCAGGGCCCGGCGGGCGGCGGCGCGGTCGTTGCGTCGGAGCGCGGCCGCCGCCCGCACCGGCCTCGCGATACGCGGGCCGGGCCGCGTCGAATCGCCCCAGCATCTCGAGGATCTGCGCGCGGGCGAGGTGGGCGGGTGCGAACTCGGGGTGCGCGGCTCGGGCCTCGACCAGCGCCGCCTCCACGCGCCGTTCGCGGACGATTCGCGCCCCCGCGATCCCGCCGATCACCCCTGCGAGGGCCAGCCCCGCCGCCGCGAACGGCGCCCAGCGGCGGAGGACGCTCAGCCAGCGCCGCCGCCCGAGCCGCCACGCCATCCGGCTTTCCGCCGGGACCGCCTCCCCGCGCAGCACGCGTTCCAGGTCCTCCGCCAGCTCCCGCGCGTCGTCCCGACGACCTGCCCGGTGGCGGTCTTCTCCGCGCAGCAGCTCCCGGGGTCGCGGAGGGCGCGCCGTGGCCAGGCAAGGGACGTCACGCTCCCGAGGAGGGGCCGCGGCCCGTTCGCGGTTGACGAGCCGCGAGGAGGCTCGGGAGGTCGTTCGCTCCGCGGAGGCGGCCGGGCTGGGTGCCGGGGGGCTCCCGGAGGAACGGGAGCTCGAATCTGAAGTCGACGACCTCTGCCACCGCCCCTGATCCCAAACCGTGTCCTTCTTCCGGTCCACTGGACCGAAGGCATCTCCTTCGATTCCCTCTCCCTGCGGCATCGCGCTCTTGCGCGGCGGCAGTCCCGGTCGCACCGCCCAGTCGGGGCCCTCCAGATCCTCGCGGTGGACCAGCCGACGCCAGCGCAGGTGCCGCTGGATCCGGCGTTCGCGCCGCAACTGCCGCTCGACTCCGAGCACGCGCCCGAGGAAGTCGGAGTACGATAGCGACCGCCGCTCCGCCCCCGCGAGCAGCTCGCGCAGCCGGCGCGCCAGCGTGGTCAGGTTCCGTTCCACCGGCGCCGCTCCCGGTGTCGAGCGCAGCCGCATCGCCGACCGCGCCGACGATCGTGATGGCGCCCCGATTGATCGGGACCGGATGGACCGGCACCACCACGGTGCGGATCGCCCGGCTCCAGCCCTGGTTTCGCGCCACCGAGTCGATCATGCGGCGGTCGCCGACGAGGATCGCGCGGGCGTCGAACGGAACCCCGCCGATCGTGCCCACCACATTTCCCGGCCCGCCACGGTTCAGGTAGGCGATCGCTTCGTTCCGGCCGCCTTCGGCAGACAGCACGGCCTTCAAGTCCGCAGAGGCGGTCCAGGCGTCGGTGCTGTGCCCGTTGGACCTCGAGAGCATCGCGAGGGAGAATCCCGCAATCAGGACGGAGAGAACGATCGCGACGATGAGCGCGTGGACGCGTTCCTGCAGCCGAGACTCTGCGCATATGATTTGGCACGGATCGGGCGCGCGGAATCGCGGGGGTCGCGAAGACGCCAAGCGGTCGGGCTCGGGATCGCGCGCCGACTCGACGGACCCCTGCCGGCTCCCCACACCCCGCCCGTCGGGTGCGGAAAAAACCCAATTCCGCGCAGCGCAATGCGAAAAAATCAGCGCACCTGGGAGAATTTGCTTGCGCGTCTTCGCGGGAAATGATACATATTTATGCGCTTGGTGCCGCGCGGCTGGGATTGAGCCCCTCCCGAGGGCCGCAAGCCGCAAACAGGTATGTCTCAGGAACCCAACATCATGTTGGACATTGCCCGCGATCGCTGGTCCTCCCGGCGGCAGACCGACGCACCGCCGCCCTAGCCGACCTCGCCGCGGATCTACTCTCCTCGCGCCCTTCCTGAGCCGGGACGGCCAAGTCGCCGCGCAGGCGTTCCGTCGACCCGAGAGATCTCCCGCCCAACCTGGCGCGAAGCCGCTGCAAAGAACTCGAGGTGAATCATGGCAGAGCAGATTCGGGTTCTCCTCCTGGAGGATGATCGTGTCGATGCGGAATGGGTCCAGCGGACCATGGCGCGGACGCGAGCGTCCGGGGAGGTGGACTGGACCTTCACGCTGGAAATCGTGGACCGGCTCGAGCGCGGGCTGGAGGTGTTGCAAGGGGCCCCGGTTGACATCCTGCTGGCGGACCTGGGTCTGCCGGATGCCGAGGGGATCGAAATCGTCGATCGCCTGGTGGCGGTCGCGCCGGGTGTGCCGCTGGTGGTCCTGACCGGGCGCGAGGACGAACGGCTCATGCACCAGGCCCTCCGGCGCGGCGCACAGGAATACGTGGTGAAGGGCAGGACCGAGGGACGGGTCTTTGCGCGACTCCTCTGGGCCTCCATCGAACGCCACCGGATGCATGCCAATTTTCGGCGGTGGCTCGCCGACACCGTGGACGGGGTGGTGATCCTCGATCGTGCCGGAAACGTCCTCTACGCCAATCCGGCGGCCGAACGACTGGTCGAGCGCCCGCTGGTCGAATGGCGGGGCAGCCCCTTCGGGTTTCCCATGCCCGGGAAGGAGGCGACGGAGGTTCGGATTGCTTCCAAGCACGACGTGGAGATGCGCGCGGACGAGACCGAATGGGAGGGGCAGCCCTGCTTCCTCGTGACGATGCGCGACATCAGCGAGCGCAAGCGCATTCTCGGGATGCTGCACCAGGCGCAACGGATGGAAGCGGTCGGCCGGCTGGCCGGCGGGGTGGCGCACGACTTCAACAACCTCCTGACCGTGATCTCCGGGTACACGGACCTGCTGCTGATGCGATTGCCGCCGACCGACGCGATGCGCAAGGACCTGGGCGAGATTCGGCGGGCGGCGGAGAGCGCCGCGGCGCTGACGGGGCAGCTCCTGGCCTTCAGTCGCAGGCAGGTGCTGGAGCCGCGCGTGCTCGAGCTCAATTCCGTCGTGCAAGGCGTCGACAAGATGCTGCGGCGATTGATCGGCGAGGACATCGAGCTGGTCACGCTGCCGGGCGCCGACCTCGGGCGGATTCGGGCCGATCCGCACCAGATGGAGCAGGTCCTGATGAACCTGGCGGTCAACGCCCGGGATGCGATGCCCAAGGGCGGGTCGTTGACGATCGAGACGCGCAATGTCGAAATCCCGCCCCAAGCCGTGGGCGACGGAGCGGAGGTGGTGCCGGGACCGTATGTGCTGGTCGCGGTGAGCGACACCGGCTGCGGGATGAGCGAGGAGGTGTTGGCGCACATCTTCGAGCCGTTCTACACCACCAAGGCCCAGGGGAAGGGGACCGGACTCGGGTTGGCAACGGTCTACGGGATCGTGCAGCAGAGCGGAGGGATGGTCCGGGTCCACAGCACGGTCGGCGTCGGCAGCACCTTCGAGGTTTGCCTGCCGCGGGTGGAGGCGCCGCTTTCCGCCCCGCCGCAACGACCGGCCGTCGTTCCGTCGGCGACCCGCGCCGAGACGATCCTGCTGGTCGAGGACGCCGAGCGCCTGCGCTACCTCGCGCGGAGGGTCCTGGAAACCAACGGGTATCGCGTTCTGGAGGCCGGCAATGGGGAAGAGGCGATGCGGATCGCAACCTCCACGAAGGACGCGATTCACTTGATCCTGCTGGACTGCGTCATGCCGGTGATGGGCGGGGCGGAGGTGGCGCGGCGGTTCACCCGGCTCCGGCCGGGGGTTCCGATCCTGTTCATGTCGGGGTACACCGACCAGGACCTGCAGGCGATCGGTGTGCCGCACTCGTTTCTGGCGAAACCGTTCACCCCCAGCGCCCTGGCGGCCAAGGTGCGTGAAGTCCTCGCGGCCTTCCCGGCGGCCCCGGTCCCGGAGGCGCGCTCTTCCTGACCCTCGTCCCGGTCGCGTCCGGAGAGTTTCATGTTGGCCTTGATCGTCGAAACCCGCGCGGGGCGATGCGCCCTGCCGCTCGGCCCGGTTCTGGAGACGCTTCGGCCCCGGCCGACGGAAGAGGTGCCGGGAACCCCACCGAGCCTGGTGGGGCTCTCGGTGGTGCGCGGAGCGCCGGTGCCGGTCGTCGACCTCGGGATCCTTCTGGGCGCGGGTCCGGGCGGCGGGTCGGGGCGATGGGTGCGCTTGCAGGTGGAGCAGCGCGTCGTGGTTCTGGCCGTCTCCGGCGTCATCGGGGTCCGTGCGCTCGATCCGGAGCGATTCCAGGCGTTGCCGCCGTTGCTGGCGCGGGCCGGCGACGAACGCGTCGAGGGCCTGGCGGCGGCGGACGGAGCCTTCGTCCGGGTCTTGCGCATGGCCCGGCTGATCCCGGAAGCGATCTGGAACGGAATCCCGGGCGGCGGCGGACCCTGAACCGGAGATTCGCGCGCGCACCGGCCTCGCGGGAGGAGGGCGTGAAACCGTAGGCGGAGACACTTGTGATTCTCGAAGCGCACCGGGACGAATTCTGCCGGGCGGTCTCCCGCCGGCTCGGACTCCGCATCGACGAAGGTCGCCGGGAGGAGGTCGGTCGGATGCTGGAAGAACGGCTGGTCGCGTGCTCCTGCGGGTCCTGGTTCGAGTACCGGGCAGTGCTGGAGACGCCGCCGGGATCGACCGGAGAATGGGACGCGCTGGCCGAACGTTTGACGGTCGGGGAAACCTACTTTTTCCGGAATCCGAATCAGCTCGAGGCCGTCCGTTCCCTGGTCCTGCCCGCGCGCCGGCGCGAGGCGGCCTCGGCCGGGGGCTTGCACGTCCTGTCCGCGGGATGCGCCTCGGGGGAGGAATTGTATACGCTCGCGATCCTGCTGCGGGAGGCGCTGCCCGAGGCGGAAGCCGAGGCGGCCCGGTTGGTCGGAATCGACCTCAACCCGGCGGCCGTGCGGAAAGCCCGAATGGGCCTCTACTCCTCCTGGTCGCTACGGCACGTGAATCTCTCCTCGCGCGGCCGATACTTCCGACCGGCCGGATCTCGTCACCGGCTGATCGAGCTGATTCGAACGCGCGCCCGGTTCCACGAAGGCAATCTCCTGAACTGCCCCCCGCCGCGCGGGGACGGGGGGAAACTGGACCTGGTGTTTTGCCGGAACGTCCTGATGTATCTGACCCCCGAGGCCGCCGCCGAGGTCGTCGAACGGCTCGCGACCTGGCTGGCGCCGGGCGGATTTCTGTTCCTGGGGGAAGCCGAAACCCTGCGCGGGCTGTCGACACGGTTCCGGTTGATCCACGTCGAAGGGGCCTTCTTCTACGAGCGGCTTCCGGAGGGAGCGCCGACCGGGGCGAGCGAGCTTCGGGAAGCGAAGCCCCTACGGCGACCGGCGAGCCTTTCGTGGGCATCCCCCCCGGCGATCCGGACGACGGCGGAGGACCCGGTCGCCGTCGAGGTCCCGAGCACCGGCCACGAGTTTACCCCGCAGGAGGTCCCGGCTCCCGCCTTCCGCGAGACCGCCGCCGGGGCGAGCGCGTCCCCTGGCCCCGGGATGGACCCGGAGGCCGGCGTGGTCCGCGTCCTGGAACTCCTGGAGCAGGGATCCTGCGACGAGGCCGGAAAGGTCCTCGAGACCGTCCTGGCGATCGATGAGTTCAGTCCCGCCGCCCATTATCTTCGGGCCCTGTGGCATGAGCAGGCCGGCGACCGGGAGGCGGCCGTCGCCGCGGATCGCCGGGCCATCTACCTCGATCCCTCCTTTGCCATGCCGCACTTTCACCTCGGCCGCATTCTCGGCCTCGAGGGAAATCGCCACGCCGCGGAACGCGAGTTCCGGCGCGCGCTCGAACTTTTCGCGCGCGAGACGGTGGCCCGCACGACCTGCTTCGGCGGCGGATTCGACCGCGCGGCGCTGATCGGGCTCTGTCGCGCCGCCCTGGACGGCTTGCGAGGTGTCGAATGAACCCGGTCGACCCGTTCGATGCGAAGCGGGTGGACGCCCTTCGGGAGGCGTTCGACGCCTCGTTTGCCGCCCCCCCGGCGACGATCGGGACGGCCCGCAACCGGATCCTCGCCTTCCGGATCCAGGGGGACGCCTACGCGTGGCCGGCCGGGGAGTCTCTGGCCCTGGTGCGCGGCGCCGCAGTGGCCCCGTTGCCGGACGCAACGCCGGCGTTGGCCGGTCTCGGTCAGATCGGAGATCACGTGGCCGCGGTCTACCGGCTGGTCCTCCTGTTGGGATATCCGACCGCGGCGGAACCGGAGCCCTGGATCGTGCAGTGCCGGCGCGATCCCACCGTGGCCCTCCGCCTGCCGGGGTTTTCCGGATTCCTCGAGGCGGAACCCGATGCGGTCAAGCCCCCCCGGCAGACCGCAACCGAACGCGCCCACGTTTGTGCCATCCTCCGGGCGGGGGGATCGCACTGGCAGTTGCTCGACGCGGGAGGGATCCTGGCGGCCGTTCGGCGGCTCGCCGGGAGCCCTTCTTAGCCCTCTTGACGGAGCGTGCCGATGCCGGCGAACTGGAACTTCTCGCAGAAACTGACCGCGGGTCTCGTGCTGCTCGCAATGCTGGTGGTGCTTCTGGGGAGCGTGGGGGTGTTCGCCTTGCGATCCGCGGTCTCCCGCTACGGCGATGTGATCCACCGCCAGAACGAGAACCTCCTGGCCTCCGAAAAACTCCAGGTCGCCTTGCATTCCCGCGTGGCGGCGAATCGGGGGTACTTCCTGAGCGGCCGGGACGCGCTGCTTCAGGACCGGGAGATCGAGCGACAGCGATTCGACACCCTGCTCGCGGAGCTCCGCGATCGCACCACCGACGCGGCGCAGCGTGCGCGGCTGGACGAGATCGCCCGGGTGAATCTGACCTGGATTTCGGTCGTGGACACGGTCGTGGACGCGAAGCGGGGCGGCGCGTCCTTCGAAGAAGTCAGCGCCGCGTTCGACCAGAAGGCGCGGCCGGCGTTCGAGCGAGTGCTCGAGGCCGTCCGGGGATTCGCCGAGACCGAGCGGGGGATGCGTCGCGCAGCGGTCCAGAAGACCGAGGAGGCCTCGAGCGAAGCCGGCGCCGTGCTCCTCGCGGTGGTGGTCCTCGGCGCCCTGCTTGCGGCCGGGGTCGGGTTCACCCTTTCCGCGACGTTGAGGCGCCAGGTGGGCGCCACCGTGCAGCACATGCAGGTGTCGTCCACGGAATTGACCACGGCGTCCAATCAGCAGATGACGAGCACGCAGGAACAGGTGACCGCGATCGGGCAGGTCAGCACCGCGCTCAAGGAGCTGACGGCGACCTCCCAGCAGATCGCCGAAAGCGCCCGGCGGGTGGCGGAAATGGCGCGGGACTCCCAACAGGTGGCAGGGGCGGGCAAGGAGACCGTCGGACGCGGGCGCGAGGCGATGTCCCAGGTGCGGCGCCAGATGGAAACGGTCGTCCAGCGGATGCTCGATCTCGGCCGGAAGTCCCAGCAGATCGGCGGGATTCTCGACATCATCAACGAACTGTCGGACCAGACCAATATCCTGGCCGTCAACGCGACCATCGAGGCCATGGGCGCGGGCGAGAACGGGGCGCGGTTCGCGGCCGTGGCCGACGAGATCCGCAAGCTCGCCGACCGCGTCTCGTCGGCAACGCGCGAGATTCGTCCGCTGGTGGAAGAGGTCCGCGCCTCCGTACAGTCCTCGGTCATGGCGAGCGAGAGCGGGTCGAAGGCGGTGGAAGCCGGCGCCACCCGGTTCGAGGAGATTGCCGGCGCCTTTGAGCGGATTGCCGGAACGATCTCCCGCACGACCGACGCGGCGCGGGAGATCGAGCTGTCCACCCGGCAACAGACGACCGGAGTGGAACAGGTGAGCGCGGCCGTCGCCGACGTGGCGACGGCGGCGCGGGAGACCGAGACCGCCTCGACACAGACCCTGCGCACCTGCAAGATCCTGTCCGAGGCGGCCTCCGAGCTCTCCCGCATGGTGCAGTCGGAGCGGCGTTGACGTGGCCCGGGATCGCTACAAGTACTTCCTGATCGAGGGGCGGGAGTTGTTCGAACGGCTCTCGCAGGAGGCGCTCGCCCTGCGGCGGGCGCCGCAGGAGGGTGCGTCCGTGGGCCGGATTCTGCGCATGGCGCACACCCTCAAAGGGGCGGCGGGGGTCGTGCAGGCCGCCGGAATCGCTTCCGCGGCCCATGAAATCGAGGACGCCCTGTCCCCGCACCGCGAGGCCGCCGCCCCGGTCCCGGCCGCCCTCGTGAAGCGAGTCCAGGCCCTGTTGGAGCGCATCGGCGACGAGCTGGCCTCCCTGGAGGCGTCGCGCAAGCCCGCAGGGGAAGCGCCCGCCCCTGCGCCGGCGGCCGCCGCAGCCGTCCCCGGGCCGCTGCCGGCGACCCTGCGGATCGAACTGCAGGATCTCGATCGACTGGGCGGCGGGATCGCCCGCGTGGAAACCGGATTCGGCGCCGCCGAGCAGTCGCGACAGCGCGTCGTCCAGGCGCGCGCCGACGCCCTCCAGGTCGAGCGCGCCGTTGCGCCGTTTCTCGAGGACGCGGGCAAGCGTCCCGGCGAGGCGGATCGCGAGCGCCTGCGCGTCGCGGTCGACCGCCTGCTCACCGATGTCCGCGACGCGGTCGACTCCCTGGGCGAAAGCCTGGATCGGACCCGCCGCGACGTGCTCGAAGTCCGTACCGTGATCGGGGAATTGCGGCTCGTGCCCGTCGGCGCGACCTTCCCGTCCCTCGAACAGGCCGCGAGAGATGCCGCCTCCTCCTTGGGCAAGGAGGTCGAAGTGGCCACGTCGGGGGGAGAGATCCGCGTCGATACCCATGTTCTGCACGCGCTGGCGGGCGCGTTGACCCATCTCGTTCGCAATGCCGTCGATCACGGGATCGAGGCAGCCCCGGAACGCCGTGCGTCGGGGAAGCCCGACGCGGGGCGCCTGCGGATCGAGGTCGAGCGTCGCGGGTTCCGGGTCGCCCTGACCGTGGCGGACGACGGTCGGGGAATCCAGACGGACGAGATTCGCCGGATCGTGGTCCGCCAGGGATCGCTCCCGCGCGAAGAAGCGGAGCGCCTGGATGCGGAGGGCCTGCACGCCCTCCTCCTGCGGGGCGACCTGACGACAAAGTCCGCCGCCACCGCCCTCTCCGGTCGGGGACTCGGCCTCGGGGCCGTCCGGGAGATCGTGTCCGGAGTGAGAGGATCGGTCCGCCTGCACAGCACCGCTGGCGTTGGAACCCGGGTCGAACTCCTGGTGCCGGTCTCGCTCGCGTCCTTGCGAGTGCTGGAGGTCGCGGCCGACGGGATCGTGGCGGCGTTTCCCGCCGAGGCGGTGCGGGCGGTACTCGCGGTCGGCGACGACCGCCTGGTCCGTTCGGCCGTGGGCGCGGCGATCCCGCACGAGGGGAGCGCGATTCCGTACGCCCCCCTGACCCGGCTGTTCGGGCGCGGCGCCCCTCCGGGCGCGCAAGGAGGCCTCCGTCTCGCGGTGGTGGTGGGCGAAGGGGCCGAACGCGCGGCCTTCGGCATCGAAACGACGCGGGGATTTCGCGAGGTCACCCTCCGCCCTCCACCCGCCTCCGCCGGCCCCACCCCGTTGATCCTCGGCGTCGCCCGCGACGGGTCCGGCGCGCCCCTGCTCGTCCTCGACCCGCGCACGGTCGCCGAGCGCTTGCGCGGCCTGACGGACTCCCCCGCGACCCAGGTCCGCCGGGAGCGGCCTCTCGCCCTCGTCATCGACGATTCTCTGACCACGCGAATGCTCCTGGAGGGGGTGCTTCAGGCCTCCGGGTTCGAGGTCGATCTGCAGGGCTCCGCGGAGGACGGCTTGCGCCGCGCCCGGGAGCGCCCGCCCGCGGTGATCCTGGTGGATGTGGAACTTCCGGGCATGTCGGGGTTCGAGTTCGTCGAACAGGTGCAGGCCGATGCGGGGCTGCGCCAGCTCCCCGTCGTCCTGGTCACTACTCGCGGTTCTCCGGAGGACCGTCGCCGCGGCATGGAGGCCGGGGCCCGCGGCTATGTGGTCAAAGAAGCTTTCGACGAAAGGTCTTTCCTGAGTCTGGTGCGAGGCCTGCTGGGGTAGCCTGAATGGTTCGCGAACGTTCCGGCTCCGGCCGACCTGGCCGGCCGGAGCGGGGCGGCCTCGCCCAGCGGGCGACACCGTGTGTCGTACGCCGGTCGCCCCGGCGGTCCTGGCGGCGGACGCAGCCAGGAGCCCGCGGGCGGATTCTGCCGGAAACCGCGGGCGCGGTTGCGCAGAATCAGGCCGGCCGGACCGTCCGGAGACATTGGGAGGCGGGCCCGTGGACGCCGCGCGCATCTTGATCCTGGATGACAGTCTCACGGTCCGGATGGACCTGGCCGACGCCTTGAGCGAAGCGGGACTTCGAGTCGAATCCTGCGCGACGCTCGCCGAGGCGAGGGCGCTCCTGGCCCGGCAGCGATTCGACCTCCTCCTGCTGGACCTGACGCTGCCGGACGGGGATGGGCTCGACCTTCTCAAGGAGGTTCGGGAAGATCCCCGCCAGGAGAAGCTGATCGTCATTCTCCTCTCCGCGCGGCCGGACGTCGGCGACCGGGTTCGCGGAATGGAATCGGGGGCCGACGCCTACGTGGGCAAACCGTACAGCACCGGCTACCTGGTGGAGCACACGCGGGAGCTCCTCGGGCATGGAGGGGCGGAGGAGCCGACGGCTCCGGCCGCCGCCGCCCCGTGCGTCGTGGTCATCGAGGACAGTCCGACCTTCCGCGCGCAGCTGGTGGAAACCCTGCGAACCGCGGGATACTCCGTCCACGCCGCCCCCTCGGGGCG
>CAZWCX010000114.1:0-23102 GCA_964632945.1 uncultured Planctomycetia bacterium
CGGCGCGAAAAGCGACCGGACCAACCTGGGAAATCAAGGTTGAAGCCCCACTAGTGCCCGAAGGCGACGTCGGCGTCGTCCATCTTCACCGCGCCCTCGAGGAACCAATCCTTCGTGATGTCGAGCCCGTTGGCCTTGAACGCGGAGATGAAGGTGGGAATCTTGCCGGTCTTCTCCATCCTGCCCAGCACCTTGCCGTTCTCGTCCAGGCCCGTCTGGTGGAAGCGGAGCAGGTCCTGAGTGGCGTACTGCCCGCGGTCGTCGAGGGGGAGCACTTCGCTGATGTGGGTCACCTTGCGCGAACCGTCGCGCAGGCGCGCGGTCTGGAAGACGATCTCGATCGCCGAGGCCACCTGGCTGCGCATCGCCACGATCGGGATGTCGAGCCCGGCGAAGAGCGCCAGGGTCTCGATGCGCGAGAGGGTCTGCTTCGGGCTGGAGGCGTGGACCGTGGCCATCGAGCCCGAGTGGCCGGTGTTCATGGCCTGCAGGAGATCGAGCGCCTCGCCGCCGCGGCATTCCCCGACCACGATGCGGTCCGGGCGGAAGCGCAGCGAGGCCTTGACCAGGTCGCGGATGTGCACCGCCCCCTTGCCTTCCTTGTCCGGGGCCTTGGTTTCCCAGGGGAGCACGTGCTCCTGCTGGAGCTGCAGTTCGCTCGCGTCTTCGATGACGATGATGCGCTCGTCGGGCGGAATGAGGCCGGAGACGATGTTGAGCAGGGTCGTCTTGCCCGAACCGGTGCCCCCCGAGACGAGCACGTTTTTCTTCAGGATGACGCACGCGTGCATGAGCGTCTTGGCGTCCTCGGTGAGCGCGCCCCACTTGATGAGGTCGTCGACGCCGAGGCGCTTGCGCGAGAACTTGCGGATGGAGAGCGAGGGGCCGACGCGGGAGCACGGGCGGATGAGGATGGCGACGCGCGAGCCGTCGGGAAGACGCGCGTCCATGTACGGCTCGTCCTCGCTGATGCGGCGGCCGACGTATTGGCCGATGTTGCGCACCAGCGACATAAGCTGGTCCTCGTTGCGGAACTGGATCCCGGTGAGCTCGATTTTGCCTCCGCGCTCGATGTAGATCATGTCGTAGCCGTTGATCATGAGTTCCGAGACGCCGGGGTCGTCGAGATACTTGGCCGCGTCGACGAGGAAGTTCCGCACCGTCTGCATGAACATGATGTCACGGTCGAACATGTCCTCTTCGGACACTTCGCCGCCGGCAAGGGCCTTCGCCTTGGAATCCTCCTTGGCCTTCTTCTTGGCCATGGCGTCGTCGGCGCGGTCCTTGTCCTTTTCTTTGTCCTTCTCCTTGTCCTTCTTGGGTTCTTCCTTCTTGGGCGGCGGGGGGGGCTCCGGCTTGGGCTCCTCCTTGCGCGCCTTCGGAGGATCCTTCAGCGTCGGCGGGGAGGCCGGCCCGGTGCGCACCGTGGCGGCGGCGGGCGACGTGCGCACCGGCTGCGGCGTCGGCGCGACCGGCGGAGGCGGCGGCGCGGGCCCGTCGTCCAGGATCACCGTGGCCTCGAGGCCGGCGCCGGCATCGGGCGCCTCCGGGCCGCTGATGATGGTGTCGTCGAGCTTGGGCGCCTGGATGAACGCGTGCACGATGAAGTCGCCCAGGCGGATCTCGTCCTGCGGGGTGAGCAGCGTCGGACCGGGGATCCGCGCGCCGTTGACATAGGTCCCGTTCGTGCTGTTCATGTCCTCCACGATCAACGTCCCCTTGCGGTCGCTGATGCGGGTGTGCCGGCGGGAGATGTTCGGCCGCGCCAGCGGCAGGTCGCAGTCGTCGGCCTTGCCGATCGTGATCTGCGGACCCTCGAAGGTCTGCGTCATCTTCTGGCCGGTGGAAAAGTCCTCGATCTCCAGGACGATCATTTTCATACTCCTGCCCAGAGGGATCGGCGATGAAAGCGGCGGCCGCCCCGGATCCGAATCGATGCCGGGAGGCGCGAGTGTCGTGCGCCGCTCAAAGTACCCTTCGGTTCGGTCGGCTGTCAAGGAACGAGCCCGCCATCTCGGGGGCGTCCGGGCGGCCGGAGATTTCCGTTTGACACCCCGCATGACCATGCCTAGAATGGCTTGCGATTTGGGGTTGCGTCGTTCTCGCGCTGTCTGCAAGACCGGGAAGTGCCATGCTCGCCCGCGTCTGGAGTGCCGCCTTGCGGGGCATCGATGCTGCGCCGGTGCAGGTCGAGGTCGACGTGCGCCCGGCCGGGATCCCGTCCCTGTCGATCGTCGGACTGCCGGACGCCAGTGTGCGGGAGAGCAAGGACCGGGTCCGCGCCGCGGTGGCGAATGCGGGGTTCCGGAACCCCTCCGGGAAGCGCGTCACCGTCAACCTCGCCCCTGCGGAGATGCGCAAGGAGGGACCCTGCTTCGATCTGGCCATCGCGGTGGGGATCCTCGCCGCCACCGGCCAGGTGGAACCCGAAGGTCTGACGCGCCACGCGGTGGTCGGCGAACTTTCCCTGGAGGGACGGGTTCGCCCGGTGCGCGGGACGCTGGCGATGGCGATGGCCTGCCGGGACCAGGGTATCCCGGCGTTGCTGGTGCCCGCGGAGAATGCCGGCGAGGCGGCGGTGGTCGAGGGGGTGCAGGTGCTGCCGGTGCGGGACCTGGCCCAGGCGGCCGCGCACCTGAATGGCGCCGTGCGGCTGACCCCGGCCACGCCGGCCGATCCGCCCGCGGGCGAGGCGTCGGCCGACGAGGGGGACTTCGCCGAGGTGCAGGGGCAGGAGCACGGCAAGCGGGCGCTGCTGGTGGCCGCGGCCGGCGGCCACAATGCGCTCCTGATCGGCCCGCCCGGATCGGGGAAGACGATGCTGGCGCGGCGGATTCCGTCGATCCTCCCCGAGATGACGCTGGACGAGGCGCTGGAGACGACGCGGGTGCACAGCGTGGCGGGGACGCTCCCCGCCGGGGCGGCGCTGCTGCGGCGGCGTCCGTTTCGCTCCCCGCACCACACCGTCAGCGAGATGGGGTTGGTCGGCGGCGGCGGGGACCCGCGGCCGGGAGAGATGAGCCTCGCCCACCACGGGGTCCTCTTCCTCGACGAACTGCCCGAGTTCAACCGGCGGACCCTGGAAGTGCTGCGCCAACCGCTCGAGGAGGGCTCAGTGCACATCGGTCGCGCGCGGCACAGCGTCACGTTTCCGACGCGCGTGATGCTGATCGCGGCGATGAATCCGTGCCCCTGCGGCTACCACGGGGATGAGCGCCGTCGTTGCCAGTGCAGTCCCCGGCAGATCCAGGCGTATCTCTCGCGCATCTCCGGGCCCCTGCTCGACCGGATCGACCTGCACCTCGAGGTGCCGGCGGTGCCGTTCTCGGAATTGACGCAGGATCGCCCGGCGACCGGATCCGCGGTCATGCGCGAACGGGTGGGCAGGGCGCGCGCGGCGCAGGCGGAGCGGTTCCGCCGGTCGCGCATCCGCCTGAACGCGGAGATGGGCCCGCGGCACCTCAAGCAACACTGCGCCCTCGATGCGGCGGGCCGGGAGCGCTTCCGGCGCGCGGTGGAGGACCTCGGACTCTCGGCGCGCGCCCATGCGCGCATCCTCAAGGTCGCGCGCACGATCGCCGACCTGGAGGGGGAGGATCGGATCGCGCCCGATCATCTGGCGGAGGCCATTCAGTATCGCACGTTGGACAGGGACCTGGTTGCCGCGTAGACTGTAGTACCCTGGTGGTTTGCCGCGATTCCCCGGCGGTGCCGGAGATTCGCGAATCCCGAACGCGAGGTATGCGCGATGGTGTTGGACCGGTTGCGTCACGGCTGGGAGCAGTCGAAGCTGCGTGCGTGGCTCCAGAAGGAGATGCCCGCCAATCCCGCGTGGCGTGTCATGGTCCTCCCCGATCTCTGGCTCTGCCCGATCTGCCTGGAGGCCGGGGCGCAGTTCCGCAAGGCGGAGGATCTCTACGAGGCCGCCGCGATCCATCTCGCGCAGATGTGCGAAAAATACAAGACCGGACAGCGCGAGCCGGCGGTCTCGATCGACCGGCTGCAGGCGACCGCCCGCTATCTGTGCGCGGAGGAGAAGGTCGCCACCGACCAGGCGTGGCAGCAGCGCAACCAGAAGGGCCTCTGGCACTGCCCCTACTGCCTGAAGGAAACGCCGGCGCGCCTGGCGGCCAACGGCGCCGCGGACCGCGCGGCGCTGGAGAACATCGCCCGCCACCTCCAATCGTGCCCCCGGTGGGAAAACGGCCACGGCAAGCCGGCGGCGGCCGGGGAAGTGCGCAACGCCGCACTTCGCTCGGACCTGCTGGCGGAGGCGATCCAGTTGACGCGCAAGAAGATCGCCGACAGCCCGGTGTGGCAGGTGCGCAGCTCGCACTCGCGCTGGGTGTGCCCCTTCTGCCGGCACATCATCGTCGCCATCGAATACAAGGATGCCATCCTGCCCCCGGAAACCCTCGTCATGCAGGTCGCCGGGCATCTGGCGAACGATTGCGAGGCGTATCGCACTCGCCTGCCGGAGGCCGCGAGCCCCAAGGAATTGAAGGACGCGGCCCTCGGCGAAGAGTTGCTCGGGGACCCCGCGGCGATGGGAGGACCGGTCGCCACCGACTCGCCCACGGTCGCCGGCGAAGTCTCCCCCGACAAGATGGATCCCTCGCGCCGGCTCCTGTGGATGAAGGACCAGGTGCTCAAGAACCGCGCCTGGCAGCAGCGGACGTCGCACGGCAGTTGGATCTGCCCCTTTTGCGCGCGCGAGACCGACGCGCAATTCCCCCTCGACGGAAAGATCAACATGGCCGTGGTGGAGCGGCTCGCGCGCCACGTGGAGCACTGCTTCGCCTTCGAGCACGGCCGCGGGACGGCCAAGACCGCCGAACAGATCGCCGCGCTGGCGCGCGAGGCGGACGCCGCCCACAAGGCCGCCGAACAGGTCCGCGCGAAAATGACCGCCTCCCCCGTCTGGCGCGTCAAGAACGAAGCCGGCAAGTGGACCTGCCCCTATTGCCGTCAACCGGTCCTGCAGATCGACATCTCCACCGACATGGCGCTCGAGAAGGGCGCCCCGCCGCTGATCGCCAAGCACCTGATCGAGCACTGCGCCGCCTACAAGGCCAAACAGTCGCCGGCGACCTCGGTGGAGGAACTCCTGCCCCGCACCCCGAAACTCGAGCCCGCCCCGGTGCCGATCTCGCCGGACCGGACCCCGGTCCCGGAAGAGCTGATGCGCAGCATCAACGCCGAAATCGAGTCGGTCAAGGCCAAGGCCGGCCTGTCGGACGAGATGAAGAAGAGCCTCGAGGAAGCCAAACGCCGGCAGCTGCAGATGCTCCCCTCACTGCCGGACATCGCGGGCCTCGAGTTCTCCGTCATCTTCAAGGCCTGCTCGCACGTGGCGGGCGACTTTTACGACTTCATCGAGGTGAACCCGCGCCAGCTCGGAATCCTCATGGGCGACGTGTCCGGCCACGGGATCGAGGCGGGGATGGTAATGGCGATCACCAAGAAGGTGATCAACATGACCGCGCGCGGGCGCCCTTCCCCCCGCGAAACCCTGGTGATCTCCAATCCGATGATCTATCCGGACATCGACCGCCGGACGTTCATCACCGGAATCTATCTGGTCCTCGACCTCGAGACCAAGGTCATGCGCATCGCGCGCGCGGGGCACAATCCGCTCATCCTCTTCAATCCGGAACGCGCTCCCACCATGCAGGCGCTCGAGCCGCGCGGGATGGCGATCGGCATGGACCGCGGCCCCCGGTTCGAGGCGACGCTGGAAGAACAGGAGATCAAGCTCCAGTCGGGAGACGTGATCTTCCTCTACACCGACGGACTGGCCGAGGCGACCAACATGGCCAGCGAGGAGTACGGACTCCCGCGCATCCTCGAGGCGGTCCAGAAGTACGGCAAGTACGACATGGAATACCTGCTGCACCGGATCGATCTGGACCTGACGAAATTCCGGGGCGAGAAGGAAATGGACGACGACATTACCCTGCTGGGCATCAAGCTGGTCTAGCGCGCATCGCCCGGACGGAGTACGATTCGAGCCCATGTCCATGGAGTTGCTCCTCAAGGAAAAAGACGGGATCCACAAAGTCCAGATCAAGGGATTCATCGAGATCGGGGACGTGGATTCGTTCGAGATCTACCTCCGCGCCCTGAAATCGCGCGGAATCCGCAAGATCGTCATCGAAATGGCGGAAGTGGAGACCATCGTCAGCGGCGCGATCGGCGCCCTGATGGGGATGGTGGACGAAATGGAGGCCGCCGACGGCTGTCTCGTCCTGCTCAACCCGAACACCAAAGTCCTGTCGGTCTTCCAGCGCATGGGCCTCGACAAGGTGTTCAAGATCTGCTACAGCGACGATCAGGTGAAGGAAGCGATGCGGGACTGATCCGCGTCCGGCCCACGGGCCCGGCCCCGCGCGCGGGACCGGAGCGGCCCGAATCGGCGCCCGGCGCATTCTCCGGACCGGTCACGGAGGTACCCGCCGCATGAGCCCCCGCCCCCCCGGCCCCGGGCGGATCGAGATCGCGGTCTGGGAGATCACCCTGCGCTGCAATCTCGCCTGCCGGCACTGCGGCTCGCGCGCCGGCGCCGCGCGCGCCCGCGAACTGACCACCGGGGAGTGCCTCCGGGTCGTCGATCAACTGGCCGCGGCGGGGGTGGCCGAAGTGTCGCTGATCGGCGGCGAGGCCTACCTGCGTCCGGACTGGGACACCATCGCCCGCGCCATCGCCGACCACGGGATGATGGCGTCGATGGTCATCGGGGGGCGCGGATTCGACGCGGGGATGGCCGCGCGCGCCCGGGCGGCCGGCGTGTCGCACGTTTCCGTGTCGATCGACGGCCTCGAGGAAGCACACGACGAGCAGCGCGGCGTCCCCGGCAGCTTCCGAAGCGCGCTCGAGGCGCTGCGCCGCCTGCGCGCGGCCGGGGTCGAAGCGAGCGTCAACACGCAGATCAACCGCCGGTCGATCGGCGACCTCGAGCCCCTGCTGGAACTCGTCGCCGCGGAGCGGATCCTGGCGTGGCGCGTCCAGCTCACCGCGGCCATGGGCCGGGCGGCCGACCGGCCGGAACTGCTTCTGCAGCCCTACGAGCTGCTCGACCTCTTCCCGCGCCTGGCGCGGCTGAAGGGCCGGTGCATCAACCTCGGCATCGACTTCGCCCCGGGCAACAACATCGGCTACTTCGGCCCCTACGAAGTGCTGCTCCGCGGCGACGCGACCCGGGCCGGGCACTGGACCGGGTGCACCGCGGGCGCCGGCACGCTCGGGATCGAGGCCGACGGAACGCTGAAAGGGTGCCCTTCGCTGCCGACGACGGCCTTCCGCGGCGGCAACCTGCTCGACACGCCGTTGCGGGACCTGGTCGAGCAGGCCCCGGAACTCCGCTTTACGCGCGACCGGACGGTCGAGGACCTCTGGGGATATTGTCGCACATGCTACTACGCGGACGTCTGTCGGGCCGGGTGCACGTGGACGGGGTTCGTCCTGTTCGGCCGCGCCGGCAACAACCCGTATTGCCACCACCGCGCGCTGGAACTCGAAAAGCAGGGCCTCCGCGAGCGCCTGGTCCCGGTCGCGGCGCCCCCCGGTGTGCCGTTCGACCATGGCCGCTTCCGGATCGTGACTGAACCGCTCGAGACGCCGGCCGTTGTGCCGGCCTTGCAGGAGGGAATGGCGTGAGCGAACGCGGGAAGCCGGACCGATGCGCCGCGTGCGGGGCGGGACTCGCCACGGACGCTTCCGCCTGTCCGGCCTGCGGCGCGGCGACGGGCGCGAAAACGGGCCCGGACCGCGAGGGTCAGGTGATGTACGGCCCGCCTCCCCCGCCGCGCGGCGCCTCTTCCTACGGTGCGAGCGGCCCGCTGGGGGTTTGCGAGGGCTGCGGCCGGCACGTCGACGCCGCGGCGGAGACGTGCCCGTTCTGCGGCGCCACGCCGGGCGGGGCCGGCGCGAGGATCGCCCGTCCTCCGTCCCGGGAGGTCCAGGTCATGTACGGCCCGCCTCCGTTCATCGGCGGGCGCCGGTCGTTCTTCTGGGCCGCACTGGCCGCCGGAGCCACCGCCGCGGCGGCGGCCGCCTGGTGGTTCCGGGCCCGGCTCTCGCTGCCGTTTCTCCGCGATCCCGCCGTCGAATACGGCCCCCCGCGTCGCATGCCGCCCGCGAACGCGGGACCGGAGGCGGTCGAACCCGAGTCGAAGTAGTCGGAGGCGCCCCCTCCCCCGGCTACTTCTTCCCTTCGAGGATCTCCTTGCGACGGTCCGCCACCCGGCGCCGCTCGTAGCCCCAGATTCCGTCCAGCGCCGCCGTACCCGTGGTCTTTTCGAGCCCCTCCGCGGTCATCCGCATGGCCTCGACCACCCCCGGCACCACGAGCGTGTGCCCACTCGCATCGCGCGGCATCTGCCAGCGGAAATCCTGCAGCGTGCCGAGCTCGAGCATCGCCTCCTTGAGCTGCGAGTAGAGCGCGCGCAATCGGAACATCACCGCGAGCAGCCCGCAGGTGGCGAAGAACCCGTACGGCTCCACGTGGGCCAGGACGCGGCGCAGCCCTTCTTCGTCCCGGGCGCGAAACACCTTGCCGCGGAGGTCCTGGCGGTCGTTCCGGGCGGTGCAGACGATGGCATGCGGCCGCAGGTCGACGAAGCCGCCCACGCAGGCGTGGAAGTCGCGCAGGTCCTCGAACGGGCATGGGTTGCCGGTTCGGGCGTGACGATCCCGCAGCCAGCGGTCGATGCCGTCCGAGGTGCGCAGGAGGAGGTCGAGCGGCGCGACGAACCGGCCCGAACGCACCCAGGCCTTCCCGTCCTTTTCGTAGATCAGCGGCGATCCCAGCGAGGGCACCGCCCAGGCCGCCTCGAGGACGCATCCGAGCACGCGCAGGCGCGCCTGCTCCTTCTCGGGGAAGAGCTCGTCGTGGCCGCGCGGGCGGAAGGGCTTGAGCACCCGCAAGTCTTCGGCCCGGGTCGCCGACGCAAGCACCGCCAGGTCGCGGGCGAGGGTCTCCAGCTCCCAGGCGTCCAGGTCCTCGAACGTGAGCGGCCGGGAACGCTCCTCGAAAAAGCTCTGCGCGTCGAAACGCGCCAGTTCCACGTACGGCGGCAGGGCGTCGATGTCGAGCGTGCGCAGGCGATGGAGCAGGATCAGGAGCCCGAGGGTGTGCAATTCCCCCTGGTGCTTGGCCGACCCGAGATCCTGGAGCGCCATGGGTTCGAGGCCGGACAGTTGCGTGGCGCGCAGCAGAGGTTGGGCGAGGAAGTCGAACACCTGGCGGGAATTGTCGGTCTCGGTGTAGTAGCAGACATGCTGCTCGTCGAACCAGGGAGACTGGGGATCGTCGCCGAACATCCCGACCATGGCGATCACGTGGCCGAGCTCGCTCGCCGAGGCGACGCGCATGACGCGGTAGAGCGCCTCGGCGTTGGCGACGGTGAAAAAGCCGTTCTCGCCGCTGCGGATCGCGTAGGCCGGCCGGAGGACTTCGCCCCGGGACGGGGAAATCGCCGGCAGATCGCCCGGCGGCGGGGACTCCCAGGGCACCGTCTCGGGCGGGAAGACGCGGATCACCTGCCCCTCCGCGGACCCGCTGAACACCGGATGCCCCGCGGCCGCGGCGTCGAAGAGCATCTGCTCGACTTTGCGATGCATGGGCACGGTCTCGCGGATCCGCACCTCGTCGATGCCGATCGCGGCCGCCGTGATCAGCATGTTGATCCCGGCCTTTCCGTAGAGCTCGGTCAGCCGCTCGGCGAACTTCTGTTTGGCGGTCAGGAACTCGTCCTGGGCGCTGTGCGCGAACCCCAGGCGGATGGTCCGCCGGGGCCGGCCGTCCGGCCCGATACCCTCGTCGTACATCCCCCCCACGGAGGTGGTGTGCGCGACCACCAGGTTTTCGGCCATGGTATCCTGGATCCGCGCCACGTCGTCGCGCACGGCTTCGGTGAAGCGGTCCTTGAGGCGGTCGATCTGCTCGGGGGCGAGACCGGGGATGTGCCGGGCCGCCAGGTCGAGACTGTCGAGATGGTAGGCCACGAGACTCGGCAGCGGGATTCCGACCATGACGGAGCGGTAGCGGAACGCCGTGCGATCGGCCAGGTGCTCGCCGCGGTAACGCTCGAGAAATGAAGAGAAGGGGCGCATGGCGGCCATCGCCGATTCCATGGCGGCCACCACCGCTCGCGGGCCGGCGTCGATGCGGGTCCCGATCGACTGCAGATAGTCGGCGGTGAGCGCGGCGCGCCCGTCCGGCGGCGTGTGGGTGATCCGGTCGAGACCCGGCAGTGCCACCAGCTGAAAGTTCTCGAGGGCGACGAACACGCCGCTGTGGGTCAGGTAGCCGTTGCGGATCGGCGTGGGGCGGAGCTCCGGCCCCTGGCGGGACTCGAGGAAACGGAACAGGCGGCGGGTGAAGAGCCGGATCTCGTGCCGCGAACGTCCGGTGGCGACCAGTACCGGGACTTCCTCGCGCGAGGGCCGGCGCATCGCCATCAGCTCCTCGTAGATCGCGAGCATCTGAAACAGTCCGGTGCCGCCGACCGCGCCGGTCCCGCCGAAGAAGACGTGCACGTCCCGGGTGCGCTCCCCGGACCTTGCGGCCGCGGCGAGCGCATCCCCGAAGCGCCGTTTCTTGTACCCCATCGTCCCTCCCCGCGGGGATCGCCCGGGTCCGGAAACACGAAAGGCACGGAAGCCTGCGCCCCCGTGCCCCGTGTCCCGCCGAGCGACGCGCTACTTTTTGTACTTCGTCAGCATCTCCTGGGCCTCCTTCGCCCATTCGGTGTCGGGATGCTTCTCGACGATCTCTTTCCAGGCCGCGGCCGCCTTGTCGATCATGCCGTTCTTGCGGTAGTTCTCGGCCTTCTTGAGCAACCCCTCGCACTCCTTCTTGGCCTCGCCGGACGCCATCTCCTTGGCGATCGCCGGGTCCTTCTTCAGTTCCTCGGCCCGGGCCGCGGCCTTGGGCCCGAAGGAGGTGTCCTTGAACCGGTTGGCGACGTCTTCGTACGCGCGCATCGCCGCGCCCCAGTCCTTGGCCTCCTCCTTGGCTTTCGCGCCCTCGAAGGCCTTCTCCGCCTCGCCCTCTTTCTTTTCCTTCTCCTGCCGCTCGGCAAACTCCTTCAGCTTCGGGCTCTTCTTGAGTTCCTCGAGTTCCTTGGCCGCGGTCTCGCCCTCGGGGAGACCCTCGAAGTCCTTCGCGGCCTTGCCCAGGGCCTTCATCCCGTCCTCGTACTTCTCGTTCTTGATCAGTTCCTTGGCTTCGGACAGGTACCCCTTGGCCAGCTTCTGGATCGCGTCGAGTTCCTTCTTCGCCTGCGCGTGGTACTCGCCCTTGGCCCCCTCGGCCACGATCGCCTGGAAACCCGCGATGGCCCGGACGTAGTCGTTGGCCTGTTTGGCGGCGACCGCATCCTCATAGTACTTCTTGGCATTCCCGGCCTTGGCGTCCATGAACCAGTCGAGCAATTCCGGGTTGGACTTCGAACTGGCCAGCGGGATCTGATCGCCCGCGCCCGCCCGTTCGGCGAGCTTGACCTTCGCCCCCATCTTTTCCAGGTCCTGGACCCACTTGCGAATCGAGGAGATCGCCTGGTCCGAGCTCTTCTCGCCGTGCTCGATGTAGATCGGCACGCTCTTCACCAGCGGTCCCTTGAACAGGTTCAGGTCGCGGTAGATCCCCGCCACGCCGGCGACCGCGGTGATCCGGTCCGGGTGGCTGAGGCCGATCCACAACGCCACCGGCGCCCCTTCCGCGTTGCCGACGAGAATCACGTTCTTCTCGTCGAACGGGTAGTCCTTCTTCAGGTCGTCGAGAATGCCGAGGATGAACTTGTCGTCCTTGTTGCTCCACGCGCCGGTCGGGGACTTGGCCACGACGTAGATCAGCCGTTTCGACTCCACGACGTCCTGGAACTGGGGGACGTACTGGTCGACGGCGTACATCGTATTGGGGAGAAAGATGAGGACGGTCCCCGGGGTCTCCTTCTTGTAGCCGGCGTGCACCCAGAGGAGATAGTGGCTCTTGAACTGGGGCAGTTCGCGCTTGATGTTTTTGCCCGGCTTGCCGTCCTGGGCGACGGCGGACGTGACGAGCATCGCGAAAGCGATCAGAGTCACGAGGGCGCGGCGGAAGATCATGGCAGTCCTCCTCCAGATGTACGACGCGGAGACCCGCCCGGACGGGCGGGTGCAAGGGGTCCAACGGGATGCCGATCCTAGCACAGGCCGAAAAATCGGGTCAAACCAAAAGCGGACGGGCGGAGAGGCCGTGCTATACTCCCGCCCATGCGTTCCTTGCGGAAATCCTCCGTTTTCTGGGTGCTCGCCCTGCTCACGGCGGGGTGGGTGCAGGCCTGGCTGGAGACCCGGTGGGTGGCGCTCGGGGTGGATCGAAACCCCGAAGCGGCCGTGCGGCGCCACACCACCGCGGCGGCGGCGGCCGTGCGGGATCGCTTTGCGCGCGAGTCGACGGAGGCGGAGCGCATCGCGCGGACGCTGGCGGGCTCCCCGCGGGTGCGCTCCGGGCTGGCGCAACCGGCGCGGGAAGGCAGCCGGGAACTGTTCGCCGCGTTGCTGGAGACCGGCGGGGCGTCGGCGCCGGCGGGCGGAATCGAAATCCTCCGCGCCGACGGGAGCGTGGCCGCCTGGAACGGGTTGACGCCGGTGCCGGGTCTGGCCACCGAGGGGATGGGTCGCGCCACGCGGCGCATCGAGGATGGAGCGATCCACCTGTGGTTCGTCGTGACCGTCCCGGTCCACGAGTCGGCGCGCGGGGGCGCGGCGCTCGGCGCCGTGCGCGTCGGGGTGCCGGTGGAGGCGCGGGACCGGCTTCACCCGCGCTTTCGCCCGGTCCGCACGCCGACGGAAGCGGCGCGCGAAGACACAGGGGCGGAAGTGCGCATTCGCCGGGCCCCGATCGGCCCCGAAACGGACGGGGCGGCGCACGTCCGGGAACCGCTGGACGAGGCGGACCCGGCCCTCGACGCGGTGATCGAGATCGACCGACCGTTGCCCGAAGCCCTCTTCCGCGGCGCCACCCGGGGCGCGCGCCTGCGCGGAAGGCTGCTGTCCGCCGCCCTGCTGGGCGTCGCCTTTTTCGTCGTCGCCGCCGGCCTCACGCGTCGCCTCGCCACCCGACCCGCATGGGCCCGCACCCTGCTCGCGGTCGCCCTCCCCTGGGGACTTCGCGGCGCGCTGCTGGCGCTCGACCTGCCGGGGCGGGCGGCGGGATGGGCCGTACTCGACGAGAACGCCTACTCCAACGGCGCCGTGGGCGGACTGTTTTCGACCCCGGCGGAGTTCCTCCTCACGATGGGCGCGGCGCTGGCCTCCGCCACGCTCCTCTTCCGTACCGTGGGGGCGGGCGGGCTGACGCCCCGCTCCGGCCGCGGGGGCGCGCTGCTCGGCGGCGGGCTCACGGTGGCCGCGGCGTGGGCGATCGCCCTCGCCGTGCAGTCGGTCGTGCGGGATTCGACGCTGGAGTACTTCGACCCGGCCGAGCCGATTCCCCCGCCGGCGGTGCTGGCGCTCCTGGCAGGGCTCTTCCTGCTCGTCCAGGCCGCCTTCCTGGTCGTTTGGGCCGCCCTGCCGCGCGAGGGGGGCCGGGGTCGCGCGCCGCTCTTCGTGGCCGGGATCCTGGTGGCCGGAACCTTCGCGCTGCCGGTGGTGCCCGAGATGGTGGGCAACTTTCCGTTCGCCCTCGGCCTCGGTGCCTTCGCCGCCGGCGCCTGGCTGGTGCGCGACCGCACCGCGCCGCAGCGCGTGGTCCTCGTGGCGCTCTTCGCCGCCGGCATGCTGCACCTTTGCTTCGATGCGGCCCTCGACGAGTCGCGACGCCGACGCATCCTCGACGCGGTCCCCGACGTCCTCGGCCCCAGCGAAGCGCACTATCGGCTCACCGTCGAAGAGGCGGCCGAGGGGCTGGCGGACCAGCCCGACGTACGCGCTTTGGTCGTCGGCTGGACGGAGTCGCCTCCCGACCGGCTGGTCCCGATCGAACTCTGGCGGCGCAGCATCGCCCACACGGGGTGCGACGGCCTCGTCCTGCTGAAGGACGACCGCGGTGCGGTCATCACTTCGCTCTCGATCAACTTCCCCGCCGTGGCGATCTGGGCGCCGGCCCTGGATCCCCTGCCGACGCGGACGACGAGCTGGGCCCGGCGACTGACCGACGACGACCGGATCGACCTGTATGCCGCGCAGGCCCCGGTCCTGGACGCGGAAGGTCGGCCCTGCGGTTCCGTCCTCGTCGCGCTGTCCCCGCCCGGCCGCTCGGTGCGCAGCGCGTCGTTCCCGGAGGCGAGCCGCGCCGCCCGCGCGCCGCGCGAGCGCCTGCCGCGCGTCCGGGTCTCGCGGGTGGGACCCGGGCCGACCGGGGCGCCCGACGACCTGCCCTGGGGAGGGGATCTGCCTGCCGAGGTCGCCGACCGGGTGGGCGAGTCCGAAGAACCGGTGTGGGTGCGCCGGCCGGGCGGCGAGCGCCCCCTGGAGACCCTGTTCGTCCGCGACGCCGTTCCCGGCGGGGTGGCGGCGTTGACGTACGAAGTCCCCGCGGGACTTCCGCGCGCGACCGCCTTCCTTTCCCTGTTCCTGTGGGACAGCGCGATGGCGATGCTCCTGGCCGCCGGCGTTCTGGTCTGGCAAGGGGTCTGGGAGCCGCGACCGGTCAGCGGGCCGTTCCCGGTCGCCGTCCCGGCGGCCGCGAACGGGGCGAGGGAGGCCGGCCATCCGGCCGCGATCGCAAGCGATCCCGCCATCGGGGCGCCGGAGCCGCGCGGCAAGGGGTTCTTCCTCTCCGCGTCGGCGCGCACGGTTCGTCGCACCGCCGCCCGCTTCCTCGGCCGGCTCGAGCACAAGATCCTCGCCTTTTTCCTGGGCGTGTCGCTGGCGCCCATCCTGGTGCTGTCCCTGTTCAGCCGCGCGGTGGTGTCCGACCGCATCGAGCACGAGGTCGGCGCCGATGCCCTGCGCGCCGCCGACCTCGCCCGGCGGTCGCTGGTGCTGGAACGCGAAGAGGCGGTGCGAAAGGGGATGCCGGCGAGCACGGCGGTGCCCTTCGACCCGTTCTGCCGCCGCTTCGCCGCGCTGACCGGTAAGGACCTCGGCATCTACGTCCCCGGCCGCCTCGGGGCCACCAGCAAGCCCGAGCTGTACGAACTGGGCCACCAACCGCGCCGCATGCCGGCGCGCGCCTACGTTGCGCTCACCCTCGAGGACGGCGACGCCTGGCTGGAGGATTGGACCGCGGGTCGACACCGCTACCGAATCGGGTTCCACGCCCTGCGCGAGGCGGGGCGGACGGCCCAGGTGTTCGCGGTGCCGGTCCTGTTCAATCGCCGCGAAGTGGACGAGGAGACCGGCGCGGCCACCACCTTGATCTTCGGTTCGTACGGCATCGTCGTCCTGCTCCTGTGGGCAGGGGCGCTCGTTCTGGCCGAGCGCTTGACCCGGCCCCTGACGCAACTGGTCCAGGGCACGCGCAGGATCGCCGCCGGCGACCTCGAGTTCCGCATCCGCACCGAGGCGAGCGGGGAGTTCCAGGAGCTCGTGGACGGGTTCAATCGGATGACCGCGGAGCTGAAGCAGGGGCGGGAGACCCTGGCGAAGGCGGAACGCGAGGCGGCCTGGCGGGAAATGGCGCGGCAGATCGCCCACGAGATCAAGAACCCCCTGACGCCGATGAAGCTCTCCGCACAGGAGATCGCGCGGGCGGTGCACGACCGGGACCCCGAGACCGGCGAGATCGTCTCGTCGGGAGTGCGCACGATCGTGCAGCAGATCGACCTGCTCGGGCGCATCGCCTCCGAATTCTCGACCTTCGCCCGGCTGCCCGTGGGCCGCCGCACGGCGCAGGATCTGAACGCGATCGTGCGCGACACCGCGCGCCTGTTCGAACACCCGGACCCCCCCGCGGTGGCGGTCGCACTCGACCTCCAGGACGTCCTGCCCGCCGTGGTGCTCGATGCCGACGAGATGCGCCGCGTGCTGACCAACCTGTGCAAGAACGCCACGCAGGCGATGCCGCAGGGAGGGACGCTGACGTTGCGCACCCGACTCGCGCGCGACGGAAACCGCCTCTGGGTGCGCCTGCGCGTCTCCGACAGCGGGCAGGGGATCCCGCGCGAGATGATCCCCCGCGTGTTCGACCCGTACTTTTCCACCCGGTCCGAGGGCACGGGCCTCGGCCTTGCCATTTGCCGGCGAATTGTGGAAGATCTGGGCGGTCGAATCTCCGCGCACAGCCGCGAAGGCGAAGGCGCGACCTTCACGATCGAACTGCCCGCCGCGCCCGCGGGCCTCACCAATCCGGCCTGAGACCCGCCCCGAGGATGCACCCCCGGGGGTCGGAGCAATCGGAGACGACGGCATGGACCCGACGAAACCGGGCGGCAACGCGGTCGCCGCCCTCATCCTGGGCATCGTCAGCATCCTCCTCATGCCGCTGGCGGGACCCTTTGCGGTCTGGCTGGGCCTGAGCGAGCGCAAAGCGATCCGCGAAGGGCGCTCGAGTCCGGCCGGCGACGGCATGGCCCTGGCGGGTGTGATCACCGGCATCGTCGGCTGCGTCTTCCTCCTGGGCGCCTGCGCCTGCGGACTCTTCTACGTGCTCCTGGTGGTCGGCGTCGTCACCGCCGGCGGGATCGCGGCCGGGCAGATCGCCAACGCCATGGACTCGCCCCCGGTCGTCCTCCGGCGCATCCATACGGCGCAGATGCTCTTCCTCGCGGAGGACCTCGACCGCGACGGGGCCAAGGACTACGCGCGCAGCCTCGACGAACTCGAGGCTACCGGCGCGTTCCAGGATGGCGCGGACCTGCCGCAGGCCGCCGGGTACCGGCTGGTGATCGAGGGCGGGGCCGAAGGATACACCGCGCGCATGACCTCCACCCGATCCAGGCGGGGGCCGTCGTACTTCATCGATCAGACCGGCGTGTTGCGCAGCAATCAAGGTGGCGACCCGGCGGGACCGGACAGCCCGGTCGCGGAGGACATCATCGACCCGCTCGACCCCGACCTGCTCCTGCCCGCCGAAATCGAACCGGACGACGAGGGGAAGTGAGACCGGCCCGATGATGCGCCCCCCCCTTCCGCTGGTCGGGCTCGCCTTCTGCCTCGTCCTGCTCGCCGCCGCGCCGACCGCGCGCGCAACGCCGTTCTCGACCGAGGAGGAGGAACTCTACGACCTCGGGATGGACCACCAGTTCGACGCGGCGATCGCGCTGGCCGACCGGCTGATCGCGCGCGACCCCGCCCGGCTCATCCCGCACAAGGTCCGGGTCTACTGCTCGGTGTTCGACCTGTCGCGGGATCCGCAGGCGGGGCTGGCGCCCTACCGGGAGCGGCTCCGCCGCAACCCCGGCGATCCTCTCGCCCGCTACCTGGTGCTTTACGGCGAGACCCTCCTGTCCGTGCGCATCCCGGACGGCGAGAAACGCAAGGAGGAATTCGAGCGCCTCCGCGACGAGGGCCGTCGGTTGGTCGAGGACCACCCCGGGGAATCGGAGTTCCAGTCCAATCTCGCGCGCGCGCACCTGTTGCTGCTCGGCCATCACGAGGCCGGCAAGGCAATCACCGAGGCCCTCCGCCTGGACCCGGACAACGTTCCGTTGCACATGTCCGGGGCGACGCTCCACATGTCGTCCGAGCGCCAGGACTGGAATCGGCGCTGGATCGAGACCTACATCCGCGACCACCCGAACACGCCGTTCTGCGCGCACCTGCAATTGCACCTGGCGGAGGGAATCGTCAACGACGCCGAAAAGGCGCTTCGCCTGGAAGCCATCCTGCCGTCGCTCCTCGGCACGAGGTCGGAGGACGACGCGCGCATGGCGCTGGCGGAGCTCGACCGCAAGGCGGACGAGCACGCGGACGCCGTGATCGCGCGCGGCTGGTCGAACCAGTACGTGAAGGCCATCCTGCGCCGCGCCGACCGTCTCCGCGACCGCGAGGGGTGGGCCTGGTTCGCCACCGAGGAGGTGCGTCAGGGCAACCTGCGCCAGGCCGTCGAGTTGCTCAAGAAGTCGGAGGCGCCGTTCCAGGCGATCCCGGGCGCCCTCCTGGTGATGCGCGCCAAGTGCCACTACCTCCTCGAAGAGTACGCGGAGGTGCGCGCCTGCCTGACCCGCCTGGCGGAACAAGGCGCCCGCGAAGCGCGAACCCACGCGGATCACCTGTACCTGGCCGGCGACTCCTGGTACGCGGAGGGGAACCATGAGGAGGCCCGCCAGGCCTACGACCGGGTGCTCGAGGGCAACGCGGCGTTCCCGATCCCGAGCCGGTTGCGCCATCTGGAGTGCATGGTGCGCCAGTACCCGCTTCTGGCGGTCGCCCAGGGCTCGACCCTGTTCCTGATCTTCCTCAGTGTGCTGCTGTCGGTGGCCCTGGTGGCGGCGCGTCTGCGCCACGCGCGCCGGTACTTCCCGCTGGCGATGAAGCTGGCGCTCGGCGTGACCGCGCTCGAACTCGCGCTCTTCCTGCGCGCTACCCCGGACTCCGTGGCCGGCGGACTGATGGTGGCGATCGTCGGCTTCTTCAAGAACACGGCGCTGCTGACCGCGGGGATGCTGCTCGCCGCCCGGGGCGGCGCGCGCCCGTTCGCGCTCCTGCGCGACCTCGTCAAGGCCGGCCGCGGCCGCGCCCCGGCCGGGTTCGCCCGGCAGACCACCCTCGCCCTCGTCGCCATGTTCCTCTGCTGGGCGGGCCTGTTCGCGGTCACCTTCGGCATGATGATCCGGTATCAGCCGCGCGCCAACGACAGCGTCAGCGTCACCAAGCCGCTCGAGTCGCGCGAGGACCGCGCGCAGGCCGAAAAGATCGAAGTCGACTACTTCGCCCTCGCCACCCTGATGGTCATGGCGGCGGCGATGGAGGAGATCCTCTTCCGCTGGTTCCTGCTCGGCTTCCTCCAGTCCTACCTGCGCCGGTTCGCCTGGAGCACCGCCTGGGCCGTGTTCCTCACCGCCTTCCTGTGGGGCGTGGGACACATGGGCGCCGTGGATCCATGGTGGTTCCGCCTGGTGCAGACCACCGCCTGCGGACTCCTCCTCGGCGCCCTGCGCTGGAAATTCGGCCTGGAAAGCAGTTTCATCGTCCACACCGCGTACAACTGGATGCAGATGTACCTCGGGACCCGGGGGTAGGCATGATCGAAGCCCGTGCGCTCACCAAGCGATTCGACACCTTCACCGCCGTCGATTCGCTCGACCTCAAGATCGGCAGCGGCGAGTGGTTCATCTTCCTCGGCCACAACGGCGCCGGCAAGACCACGACCATTCGCATGCTCCTCGGCCTCACCACTCCATCCGCGGGCTCGGCCGGGGTCCTCGGCCTCAACCCCGCCTCCGACGGGATCGCCGTGCGCAAGCGCACCGGCTACCTGCCGGAGCGCTTCCAGCCCTACCCCTACCTGAGCGGCTGGGAGTACATGGAGTTCTGCGCCGACGTCTACGGCATGCCGCAGGCCGGGCGCAAGGAGCGCATCGGCGAACTGCTCGAACTGATGGAGATGTCCCCGTTCTCCGATCGCCTCATCCGCAACTACTCGTTCGGGATGAAGAAGAAGATCGGATTCTGCGCCGCGCTCCTGCATCGCCCGGAGATCCTCTTCCTCGACGAGCCGACGGCGGACCTCGACCCCAAGACTTCGAACCTGATCCGCAAGATCATCCGCGGGCTCTGCGACCAGGGACGGACGGTCTTCATGACCACCCACATCCTCGGCATCACCGAGAAGGTGTGCGACTCGATCGGCATTTTCGACCACGGCACGCTGTTGAAGAAGCAGGCGTGGGGGGATTTCGAGAAGGAGTATCCGGGGCGATCGATGGAGGAGATTTTCCTCGCGCTCACGGGCGACGTGCGCCAGGAGAAGGTGGCCGGCTTTCTCGAAGGCGAGGCCAAGGGCGGCGGCCGGTCCGGCGCCGCGAGCGGGCCGGGCGGCGACGCGCCCCCCGCCGCCCGCGTTGCGGCCGGCGAGGGAGGCGAACCGAAGTGAACCTGCTCGCCTCCTACGTCTCGTTGACCGTCCGCCAGGGGTACAACTACGTCAATCAGACCCGCGAACTCCGCCTGCTCGCGGCGATCGGCATCCTGGTCTACGTCCTGTGCAGCCTGGTGATGGGGTTCACGTTCGCCAACAGCATGTCGCAGAAACTGCACGAGAACGCCCCCGAGGTCTTCGCGGCGTGGATGAACCGCCGCGTCGCCTGGGGAATCGGGTTCATCGCCGTCGTCACTCTGCTGGCGACCATCGCGACCCTGTTCCAGAGCGCCCAGCGCGACGAACTCGAGCGCCTGCGACTGTTGCCGATCCCCGACCTGCCGTTCTTCTCCATGCGCGTGCTGGACATCTGCATGGGCGTGTTTCTCTTCTTCCCCCTGCTGGTGATGCGGCCGATCCTGCGCTTCTGCGCCATCGAGGGCCTGTCGATGGCGCACGGCACTGCGCTCTTCCTCGGCATCGTCCTGGTGACGCTGCAGATCTGCTTCGCGCACATGGCGCTGGCGGTGGCGGCGGCGCGCCTGGTCCCGGAACGCATGGTGCAGAACAAGGGGGTCCTCTACGTGGCCCTGGCGGCGCTGGGGGCGATCTTCTTCGGCATCGCGATCGCCTTCGGCCGGCGTACCGGCGGATCCGGCCTGCTGGGCGCGGTCGAGGACGCGCTCCCGGGCGTGGTGCTGCTCCACTCGATCCGCGAGGACGGGGTGTCGGTATGGCTTTACCTGCTCAAGACGGCCGTGGTCACGGCGCTGCTCGGGGCGGTGAGTTTCTGGATCTATCGGCGTTTCTACCTCGGACCCTTCGATCTCCTGATGGACAAGCTGGTCAGCGAAGAGAAGGTCGTGGAGGGCCGCCTGTCCACCGCCGAGCGGCTGGCGCAGGGGGCAGGGCCCGCGATTCGGACCGCGGCGCGCCGGCTGCTCCATCCCGACACCGGCGGCGACCTCGCCCTGGCGCTCGTGCGCAAGGAACTGCGGAGCCTCCTGCGCGACCCGTCGGTGCATCTGGCGATCTTCTTCGCTTTGCTCTTCCTCGCCCTGCCGGGGATGTTCTTCGCCGCGCGCGACCCCGTGCTCGGGTTGCAGGTAACCTACTTCCTCACCGTCGGGACGCTGCTCGTCTTCAACGCGGTCATGGCGGTCTCCTCCGTGGGACGCGAGGGGCTCGGTCTCGGGCTCATCACCGTCCTGCCCGTGCGCACGGACGCGGTCCTGTTCGCCAAGGCCTGCTCCTCGTTCATCCTCCACGTGCTGATCTCCCTGGCGCTGGGCGCGGGCGCGCTGCTGCTGCCGCTGGAAGCGACAACCCGGCTCATCGCCGCGCCGGCCCTGGCCGCCGCGTCGACCCTGGTCGGCGCGGTGCTGGTCTTCCTCGCCGTCGGCGTCGGCGCGATCTTCCCCAAGTTCGACTCGAAGAACCAGTTCCTGGCGGTGAACCGGTTCGGCGTCGCGGTCTTCTTCGGCCTGCTGACGCTGCTCCTGGTCTCCTCCGCCGGCGCATTCGCCTTCCCGGTCCTCTTCGGGCCCACGTACCTCCTCGTCCCCGTGGTCCTGCTGGGGCTCTGGGCCTATACGGCCGGCGTCCTCTACCTGGAAGGAAGCCGTCACCTGAAACAGCTGATGGCCATCGTTTGAGGCACTCCGCATGGCAACCCCCGCGAACGCCCGCCACCGGGTGACCATCTTCTCCGACGGCGGCTGCAAGCCGAACCCCGGTCCGGGCGGCTGGGCCGCGATCCTCCGCTGCCCGGAACTCGAGATGGAAAAGGAACTGTCGGGGTTCGAGCCGAACACGACCAACAACCGCATGGAGCTGACCGCGGTGACCCGCGCACTGGAGACGCTGAAGACGCCCTGCGACGTGACCGTCGTGACCGACAGCGAGTACCTCGCCAACGCGTTCCGGCAGGGCTGGATCGCCAACTGGAAACGGAACGGTTGGCGTACGGCGTCCCGGGAGCCGGTGAAGAACCAGGATCTGTGGGTGGCCCTCGATGCCCTGATCGCGAAGCACTCGGTGCGCTGGGAGTGGACGAAGGGGCATGCGGGACACCCGGAGAACGAGCGCTGCGACGAGCTGGCGACGCAGGCGCGCGAGAGCCGGGGGAGGGGGTAGCCGTTCGGTCCGCATGATCCACTACTTCGTGAATCCCGCCTCCGGGCGCGGACTGGGCCGGCCGCTGCTGTCCGTGTGGCAGGACCGGCGGCCCGTCGTGATCGATCCGGCGAACCTGCACGCGCAGGTCCGGGATCGCGTGCGACCGGGAGACGTGGCGGCCATCGCCGGCGGCGACGGAACCGTGTCGATGGTGGTCGACGCGCTCTGCGCCGAAGGGCTCGTCCCGGCGGTGCGCGCGGCGGTCTACCCGCTGGGCACGGGGAACGACCTCGCCCGCGCACTCGGCATCCCCGCGCGCGCATCGCCGCTCGCCTTCGTCGGCCGTCTCGAGTCCGGCGTCGTCGTCCCGCGCGAGGTCACGGTCTGGCGCTCAGGTGCGCGCCGTTTTCTCAACTATCTCAGCCTCGGGATCGACGCCGCCATGCTGGCCGCGGCGGACGGCTGGCGCACGCTCCTTCCCGGTAATCTCCTCTTCCGCCAGGCCACCCTCGGACTGGCCGGACTCGCCCATGCGGGGTACGTGATCCGCAAGGACACACGCCTGCGGACGGAGCGGGCGGAGATCCGCCTGGCCGGCCTGTGCGGAGCGATCCTGAGCAACGTCGGCTGGTACCTGGGCGGCGCCCGCATCGGCGAGACCTGCCCGGCGGAACCGAGACTCTCCCTGACGCTGGTCCATCGTCCGGACGAGTACGCCCGGCTGGTCCTGTCGCGCCTCGGCTCCGCCGATCCGGTGCTGCCGTACGAAGTCGTGCGGGAAGCGACCCTCTCCGGCCCGGCACTGCCGGTGCAGATGGACGGGGAGGTCACGGCGTTCGCGTCGGGACCGGTGGTCTGCGAGGGCGGCGTGACGTTCCTGACGTGAGCGTCGCTCGTCGGGCCCGACGTCCCCGCGCCCGCGACCCCCGCCCGTACGGACCCCGGCGCCTGGCGCTGCTGGGGCGGGCGGGGCGGCTCACCCCCCGCCGGCCGGGCCCAGGAGCCGCGCCCCTCACCCCCGCACCTGCACCACCAC
>CAZWCX010000115.1:0-22998 GCA_964632945.1 uncultured Planctomycetia bacterium
GACGGCCTCCATGGCCGGCCGGAGCCGGATGGTTCGCGAACAGCGAAGCGGTTCCTGAATCATCCGGGCAAGACGCGACCCGTAACGCGCCGCGTTCGACCGACCGCCGCGCGCGCCACGGCATGGACGCCTCCTTCCGCCGGAGAACCCGTGCCGCACCGCGCGGGGGTCGAGTCAACGCAGCGGCGCAAGGGGCAGATCCTCCACGGCCGCGCGCGAGCGCACGGTGAAAACGGCCTCGGGGGTCCCCTCCACCGTGTAACGGAGCAGCGTGCGTCCCTTGATCGCGGCGAACTCCACCTCGTAGCCGCTCTCCGTACGGCGGCCTGCGGCCGGGATCAGCTCCTGCGCCACCCGCTCTCGCGCCGTGCGCACGCGATCGACTTCCGGATCCCCGGCGACCGACTCGCGAAGCCCGACCTCTTCGACCCGCTCCACCGGACGGACCTCCGGATCGAGCGCTCGGATGTACCAACGCGCGGCCTCGACTGCGGCTTCCGTCGACTCGAGTCGCGGCTTCACTCGGGCCCGCAGGCGGTGGTACTCCGCCGGCCCCGCCGAGAGGACGAAGGCCGGCATCCCCGACGCCCACGCGACGGTGAAGGTCCTGGCCTCCCCGCCCGGGCGTACCGTGACGCGCAGGCTCGCGTAGGGCGAAAGAAACTTCGGCCGCTCCTGCAGGACCTCGCACGAACCGCCGAGGACGAGCGCCGCCAGATCCGGCGCGGTTTCCTGCAGCGACGCGGCAAGCGTCCGCGGCGTCAGGCCGCCGCCGACGGAAACCGGGGCGCCGCCGTCCAGCGCGTTCACCGCCCCGCGCCACATTTTCCCCACCCGGTTGAGCACGAAGCCGATCGCCACCATGGCGCCGACGGCGACGATCGCCGAGGTGGCGATGGTCTCCGTCGCGGCCTTGCCCCGCGCGTCCCTGCGGCCCATGCTCCCCGCCTCCCCTCACCGTACCCGGCGACGCCGGTTCTGCAGGTAGTCCACGAACACGAACTCGCCCAGGCTCTCGAGCGAGGAGTAGTACGCCCGCCCCTTGTTCGTGCGCGTCAGTCGCTCCACGAAGTCGACCAGGTACGGATCCCGGGCGATCATGAAGGTCGTGATCACGATCCGGCTGCGCCGGCAGGAGGCGGCCTCCTGAAGCGTCAGGTTGACGATCTTCGGGTCCAGGCCGATCGGGTTCTTGTACAGCCGACCGCGCTCGGTGATCGCCGACGGCTTGCCGTCCGTCACCATGAAGATCTGCTTGTTGGCGTGCTTCTTCCGGCGCAGGATGCGCTGGGCCAGCTCCAGTCCGGCCTTCGTGTTCGTATGGAACGGCCCGACCTCGGAGTAGACGATTTCGCCGATGGAGATCTCCCGCGCCTCGTCCCCGAACAGGACCACGCTCAGGCTGTCTTTTGGGTAGCGGGTGGTGATCAACTCCGCCATCGCCAGCGCCACGCGCTTGGCGGGCGTGAACCGGTCCTCCCCGTACAGGACCATGCTGTGGCTCACGTCCAGCATGAGGACCGTGGCGCACGAGGTGTGGTGCTCGCTCTCGTGTACCGCGAAGTCGGGCTCCGTGAGCTCGATGTCGCCCGGTCCGGCGCGCTGGATCGCGTTGTGAATGGTCTGACGGGAGTCGATGCGCGAAGGCTCGTCGCCGAACTGATACGGACGCGTCTCCGCCAGCAACTCTCCCCCGACGCCGGTGTCGGTGATGCGATGCTCCCCCGGGCCCGCCTTGCGCAGCGAGGTGAAGACCCGATCCAGCGAGTCGCGCCGGAGGTCGCGTTCCCCGCGACGCGTCAGCGAGTACTGGTCGCCTTCGCGTCGGATCATCGTCTCTTCTTCGAGCGCCGCGCGAAAACGGTCCAGGTCCACCGAGGCGTCGATGTACCCCTGGCGCTGCAGCTCCCGCATCATGCGCAGCGCCTCCTCCACGTCTCCGCCGGTGCGAAGCAGGAGATAGCGGAAGAGCGCCATCAGGGCCGCGAAGTCGCGCAGCCGCCGGGCCACTTCCTCGTCCCACTCCAGGTAGCGGACGCGCATCGAATCAGTCTTCCTCGGCCGTCTGGGCCATCTGCTGGAACATCTCCTTGAGCATGTCCCGGTACGAGGCGGCGCCGTCGAGGTTCACCTTCGCGACCAGCGAATTCCGATGGAGCCCCTCAAGCAGGAACTCCATCCACATCGGCGCCTCATGATCGCACCCCTGCGCGAGACGTGGCAGCACGAGCTTGCGGAGCGAGGGCACGCGGTCCAGGGCGGCTTCGTAGTCCGATTGCTTCAGGTCGTTCGAGAGGTCGACCGTATTGCCGCGGGCGAACCAGTCGAGGATCGGCTGGTACGGGGAACCCGCCTCCGGGGCGGGTTTCGGAGCCGGACGCCCCGCCGGCTTGCGCGCCCCCGCCCCGCCGGGAATGCCCGGGTTGCGGATCGCGTCCGGGAAGTGCCGCGCGAAGACCTGGGCCACCGCGGAATTGACGATCTTGTTCGCCACCGCGAGCACGCCCTCCTGCTCCCCCTCGTAGACCAGTTCGATCTTGCCGGACAGGGCCGGAACCAGCGCATCCAGGTCGCACACGCGCGGCCAGACGCGCTCGTCCCCGGTGGTGAATCCCCGCCTCTCCATGTTGCTCACCAGCGCCTCGACCGCGCTGATCGGCATGCGCGCGCTCACTCCCGATGCCTGGTCGACGAATTCGCTGCGGCGCGCCTGAACCGCCGCTTCCTCCACGATCTCGCGGAACAGGATCGGCATCTCGACCCGGCTCTCGGCGTCACGCGTCACCCACGCTTCCTGGGCGGTGATCTGCATTCCCGCCTCGAGCGTCGCCGGATAGTGCGTCATGATCTGCGAGTCGAGCCGGTCCTTGAGCGGTGTGATGATGTTGCCCCGATTCGTATAGTCCTCCGGATTCGCCGAAAAGACGAGCAGGATGTCGAGCGGGATGCGCACCGGAAATCCCCGAATCTGCAGGTCGCGCTCTTCGAGAATGTTCAACAGTCCGACCTGAATGCGCGGGGAAAGATCCGGCAACTCGTTGATGGCGAAGATCCCCCGGTTCGTCCGCGGGACGATACCGAAATGGATGATCTCCTCGTCGGAGTAGAATCGCTTCTCGGTCGCGGCCTTGATCGGATCGATGTCGCCGATCAGATCGGCCATCGTCACGTCGGGGGTCGCGAGCTTCTCCCGATAGCGCACCTCGCGCGGGAGCCAATCGATCTCCAGCGCGTCCCCCTGTTCGGCAGCGCGCGACCGACAGGAGCGGCACACCGGCTCATGCGGGTGATCGTTGATCTGGCAGCCGCGAATCACCGGTATCTCCGGATCGAGCAAGTCCGGCAGCGACCGGATGATCCGCGACTTGGCCTGCCCGCGGAGCCCAAGGAGGATGAAGTCGTGGCGCGCGAGAATCGCGTTCTGGATCTGGGGAATGACCGTGCGCTCGAACCCGATGATTCCAGGGAAGATGGGCAGATTTCGACGAAGACGGTCGATCAGGTTGCGGCGGAGTTCGTTCTTGACCGAGGCGGACCGATAACCGCTCTTGCGCAGATCTCCCAGGGTGCCGGGACGCGTCATGAAACCTCCTCGACAGCGGACCAAGCCTCAGTCTAGAGGAACCCTCCCGGCAAGTCAATTTGGGGGACTTTCCATCGGCGTCCTGAGGTCTTGCCGACCGCGGAAACCACGGCCCCGGGGACCGCGGGTCGTCGGGAAGATCCGCGCGGTTGCGGACCCCTCCGCGGGAGCGCGGATTCCGCCCCTCCCGCGGAAGGTGGCGACGGGACCGCCGGGACGACCGGGTGCGCCGGGTGCGTCGGTCAGGCGGACGGCTCCGCGTCCGTCGTGACGGGGGCTTTCCCCCCCGAACGCCACCGGGAGCCGTCCAGCACGTCCAACGGATCGAGGGATTGCGTCATGCGCGCGAGCAGATCACGAAACCCGGGCTGCATCCGACTCGCGCATCGCTCCAGCGCCCAGCGCGGCGTCTTGTACGGCAGGAACCCGAGGTCGAGCACGAGATCGAGAAGCGACTCGAGGAGGGCGCGGACCCGTCCGCGCTCCTCCGGGTTGCCGCGGTCGAACGTGACGACCCAACGCAACACGCAGAAGTGCCCCCCCGCCATGGGCCGGGCGACCAGCGCCGGGGGAAAACCGGCTTCCTCCATTCGACGCAGCCCGCGGTCTGCGCCCTCGCGCCAACGCGAGATCGGCCCATAGGTCCCCAGCCAGGATAGCCCCCCGCCGGGATGGTCCAGGAGGAAGCCGAGTCGCGTGGGAAACTCCGCCAGTTGGGCAAAGGCGGGATCGAGCCCCACCACCCACCCGATCGGCAGCAGGGTTTCGTCCGGGTCGAATCCACCGCGGCGAAGGATCCGATGGATCCGGGCCTCCCGGTAGTCCGCCTCACCCTCGTCTTCGCCGCTGAGGTCCAGGTAGAGAAACAGCGCCGGATCGGCGGGATCGCGGGGACTGCGGGGATCCCCTTCGAGCAGGAGACGTCCCAGCGGCCAGGACAGGGAGGCCAGGTCGTCGCACACCTCCTCGCCGGCCAGCGCTTCCAGGGTGTCCATGCCGGCTCCCACTTCGGGACAGAGCAGGAAGAACCGACGCCGCACGGGCGGATTTCGACGGAGTTGGACCGCGGCACGCACCACGACTCCGGTCGCACCCTGCACGCTCACGAACAACCCCGTGAGATCCGGCAACGGCCCGCGGCAGCACCAGGGCGCACCGGGTGCCCATGCGCGGGTCCCCGTGGTGACGCGGGAACCGTCGGGAAGAACCGCCTCCACCCCGTTCAACCAGGACCCCATCGAGCCATACCGGAGCGACAGATTCCCCAGCCCGTCCAGAAGACAGCCGGCGAGGACGGAGGATTCCGGCGGCGCCAGCGGATATCCGAACCGGAGTTCGGGCGCATCCCGATCCAATCGGTCCTTGAGCATCTGCCACGAGACTCCCGGCTCCAGAACGACGTAGCGATCCCGGCGATTCAGTTCGACGATGCGATTGAGCGCACCGAGATCCAGGACCACGGAGCGGGCGCGGCGCGGGACGGACAGTCCACCGACGTTCGTATTCGCGACCACGGGGAGCAAACGAACGCCGGCGGAACCGGCCACGCGGATGCAGGCGGCAACCTCCTCGTCCGTCCGCGGGCGGAAGATCGCCTCGGGCGGGAGTCCCATTTCCTCGGTCAAATCCTGTCGGAAGGCTGCGCGGCGCGACTCGTCGGTGTCGACCACGGCCTGCGGCAGCCCGTGAAACATTCCGGAAGGCGATTCCAGATGCATGGCAGTCATCTCCGGGTCATCCGGCGCAGAAGGCCGGGCAGTTTCCACCACTTTCCCCCGAATGCAACACGACCGGTGAGCGCCGCGCGAACGGGGTGAACTTCGCCGACCAGGACGCCCAGCAGGGTCCGCAACCCGCCCTTCACCCACGCATCCACTCGCCCGCCGTCATCGGTCCGCACCTCGACCGCTCCGTCCGGGGCCACCCGCAGCAGCGCCACCGCCCCACCGGCGTCGATCCGGAAGATTCCGATCGGAAGCCCGGAAACACCCTTCAGCCGGCGTCGAACCATCAGGACCAGGAGATTTTCGGTGGCCATCGGCATGTTCAGCTCCTTGGGCGATCCACCCTTTCCCGTCCGGACGACCTCGCGCACGATCCACAGAGAACTCGCCCCGATGGCGGGCGAGACGCCCTGCGTGCGAGAGAGAGGCACCTCCCGCGCAAATCGTGAACCATCGATTCCGATTGAACCTGGGGCGGTCGTTCTGGGAAGCCAGGATGCCGCCCCCGACCCATCCTTGCCCTCCCCGCGCGTGCTGAGGATCGACCAGAGCGCCTCCGTTGACGCTGCCCGCCGAGGCCGCTCCCCGGCGCCATCGAATTCGGCATGGCCAGGTCGAGGAGATCCGAGGGTGCGGAAAACCGATGTCGGAGCGCGGAACTTTCCCCGGCAGGGCGGCTGTTTTCCCCCGCAGGACGGCCGATCCCGCCCCCGATTCCTTCGCGGGGTCGCGCCTCCCCGCGAACGAGGGGAGACGTGACCTGCGCCATCGACGCGGGATTCGCGGGGACGCGCCGCCAATCACCCGCAGGGAGGCGGCCGGCACGCCCGGGGAAGAGAGGTCGTCGGGTGGTCGATCCCGGCTTGCGGGGCCGAGGGAACTCGCGTCCCTCAGCGGAGGGCCGGCGACCGTGACCTCGACGCGCGGCGATCGCGTTCGGGGCGAGGGCCCCAATCATCTCCGGGGAGCCTCGGCATTTCGTTTGCTGTCCCTGATCCGCCCCCACCGGTGCGCGTCGATCCGATCCCGGGGTTCCCGTTCGGGACGAACCGGGACGCCGGCCGGAGCGCCTCGGCCGGTGCGGTTTCCGGGGCACGTTCCATCGGTCGGGTCGCCCCCGACCTTCTTTCCCGTACCTGAGGTTCATCTCCATGGACTCCCCCTCGTTGCGGTATCTGTCCGCCCGGGACGTGCAGTCGGCGTCGCCGTCCATGTCCGACCTGATCCAATCCATCGAAGCGATGTTCGTGGAGAAGGGCCACGGGCGCGCGGAGATGCCGCCGAAGCCCGGCGTGCATCCGCGGCCGGACGCGTTCGTGCACGCCATGCCCGCCTACCTTCCCTCGATGGAAGCGCTTGGAATCAAATGGGTGTCCGGCTACCCCGGCAATGCCGGGCGGGGGCTCCCCTACATTCACGGTCTGATCGTGATCAATGATCCGGAGAACGGGAGACCGCTGGCGGTTCTGGACGCGACCTGGATCACCGCCCAGCGTACCGGGGCCGCAACCGCCGTGGCTGCACGACACCTGGCGCGATCGGACAGCGCCTCCCTGGGGATCGTGGCCTGCGGGGTACAGGGGCGCGCCAACCTGGAAGCGCTGGCGTGCGTTTTCCGACTCCGCCGCGTTCTGGCCTATGACCTCGACCCGAACATCTCAGCGCAGTTCGCGCGCGAGATGTCGAACCGCCACGGGATCGAGGTGACGCCGGTGCTCACGCTGGCCGAAGCCGTGCGCGACCTGGACCTGGTGGTGACCAGTGCGCCGATTCTGCGCCGGCCACGCCCGCCGATCGAGGCCGGCTGGCTTGCCGAAGGCGCGTTTGCCTGCACGCTCGACTTCGACTCTTCCTGGCAGGGTGCGGCCCTCTCCCGCGCCGATCGGCTCGTCACCGACGACCGGGAGCAGTTCGTCGCCTTCCGAAGGGAAGGGTACTTTCGCGAGACGCCGGAGCCCCACGCGGACCTTGGCCACGTGGTCGCGGGCCGCGAAGCCGGGCGCAAGACCGCGCGCGAAAGGACCATCTGCATCAACCTCGGCATTGCGCTCGAGGACGTGGTGGCGGCGACGCTGGTCTATCGTCGCGCGCGTGAACGGGACATCGGCGTAATCCTGCCGCTGTAGCGACCCCGGCGACTCGCGCGTGAGTTCGCCACGGACGCCTCCGGATTCGGACCCGCCCCTCCCCCGGGCGACCCTCGTGCCTCCATGGCGGATGGACGGCCGCGACGATCCTTCTCCGATCCGCGTGGTCACGCTCCGACATGGGCAAGCGAAGCGGAGCGGGTCGGGTCCCGATCGGTCTTACTTGACAGCCGACTGCGTTCGGATATCATGGATTTTGGAACAGGGGGATGATCCATCGGGAGGAGAATGCCATGCACTCCATCCAACGCTGGGTCGTCGGGGCAATCATCTGCCTTGCGATGCCGGTTTCCGCCCTGGCCCTATCCGTGGACGAGGTCATCCAACTTTCACGCTCGGACGTGACCGACGACGTGATCGTGGCCCAGATCGACTCGACCGGGGCGGTCTTCCAGATGAGCGCCCAGGACCTCATCCGCCTCAAGCAGAGCGGGGTCAGCGAGCGGGTCATTCTGTACATGATTCGAACCCGATCCGCGGCGGCGGCGCGCGACCAGGCGAACCTGCGCGAGCGGATGTCGGAACGGGAGTCGCAGAGCCCCGAACCGCGACCCGCACCGACCCCCGCTCCGCAATACGCACCGGCGCCGCAGTACGCGCCGGCGCCCCAGGCACCGGCGACCGTCGTGGTTCCCCAAACGACGTATGTGGTGGAGCAACCTCGAGTCGTCTACACGTCCCCGGCCTACTACTACGCGCCGGCGCCGTGCTACCCGCGGACGTACTACGTCCCGACGTACGTGTATCCGTCTTACCCGGTCTATCATCGGACCTACTACTCGTATCCGAGTTCTTCATTTTCGCTGTTCTACAGCAACCACGGGCATCACCACCACCATCGGAGTCATCGTCACAGCCGCTTCGGCATCGGTTTCTCCTTTGGATTCCACTAGACCGACCTTGGGCGTACCTGCGGCCGGTCGACCGTCTGTGCGGACGACCGGCCGCTGTTTCGTTCGCTCGCGCCACTGGGATCCCTCCGCCGCGCCACGGTCCTCCCACGCACGGCCCGCACCGTACCGGGCTTGACTTCTTTTACCGGCCAACGTATCATCCCGGCGATTCGCCTGCCTGTGAAGGACCCTGGACCGATGTCGCGATGCTTCGCCGCGCTTGCCCTGGCGCTCTATCTCGCGACGACGATCGGCGGGGCTTGGCTGCACGGCCTCGAGACCTGCCACCACGACGGCCTCCCCGCAGCGGACGGGTCGAGCGAAATTCAGGCGACCCCGCCGGCCTCCGGCGGTCACGATCACGCCCCACTCTGCCCTCATCACCGGGATTGTCGCACCTGTCAGATTCTGTCCGAACCCGGATTGCACGCGACGACCGGGACCATGGAGAATCCACCGCCGCTCCTCCCGCCGAGCGGCCCACTCGCGCCCGTGGTCTACCTCGCCCCCCGTTCCACTCACGCGAGTCGCGCACCGCCGATCGCTCCCGCCTGACCGGCCCGGATGGTCGCCCCGCCGTCCTTGGATCACGACCCCAAGGACGCGGAACCCCGGGCATTCCTCCGACGCCCGATTTGCGAATGTGGGGGTTCCACCCCGGCCCGTCCGTGCGTGGACTCTCCCGTGCAGGCCGTACCTGCCGCCGGCTTCGGAGGGACCGATACGACCCACGGCGGGAGGAGCCCATGAAGAAACTTTGTGTCGCCGGAGCGACCCTGATCGCCCTGACCGGCCTGTTCCCGGCGCAAGCACAGGAACCCACGTCCCCCTCCCTCAAGGAGCAACTCCAGGAACTGAAGCACTTGGTGCTCCAGATGCGAGAAGAGCATCGACGGGAAGTCGAGGAATTGCGATTGCGGTTGCAGCGCTTCGAGACGGCGGGAATCCCTGCCGTCCGGGGAACGAGCCGGACCGAGACTCGACCCGGGAATCCCGCCGCTGACGTGCCCGGCGACGCCGCCGCATTGGAGGCCGAACTGGCGACGGAGATGGCGGCCGATCCGACGGCCGGCCCGCCCGCAACGACGACGCCTGCCGTTTACGCGGATGTCTCCTTCATCGGCACCTTCGCCGGGGGAGTCACCTCGCTCAAAGACGATCGCCACTTCCTTCAGCACGGCGGCGGACACCAACCCCAGGGGCGCGGATTCAACGCGAACTTGGAGATGGCGGCTTCCGGGGCCGTGGATCCTTATTTCACCGCCAACGTGCATGCCGTCTTCCAGGTCGATGCACAGGGGGAGACCCTCGTCGAACTGGAAGAGGCCTACATGACGACCCTGTCGCTGCCCGCGGGTCTCCAGGCGAAGGGGGGACAGTTCTTCACCGCCTTTGGACGCCAGAACCTGCTCCACCAACACGCCTGGGAATTCGTCGAACTTCCGATTGCCAACGCGCGTTTCTTCGGACCCGACGGGCTGCGCAATCCGGGAATCCAGCTGTCCTGGTTGACTCCCCTCCCCTTCTATGCGGAAGTCATCACCTCGGTTCAAAACGCTTCGGGCGAGACCGCCGCGTCGTTCCTTCACGATCCCGAGGAGGCCAACGAAACATTCGAGCCCTTCGGGGGTTTCGCGGGGAGAACGCTGACCGCGCGGGGGATCGAGAGTCCGGAGGATCTCCTGTATGTCGGCCGCGTGGTGACGTCGTTCGACCTGACCGGGGAATTCACCCTGCTCGGCGGGATTTCGGCGGCCTCCGGCCCGAACTCGACGGGCGGACCCGCCAATGACGCCGGACTCGACTCGAGCGGGCACCATCACCAGACGCAGATCTACGGGGCGGACGTCTTCCTGAGGTGGAAGCCTGCGGCCACCGATCGGGGTTGGCCGTTCGTTTCCTGGCAGACGGAGTTCCTCCATCGGCGATACGAGGCCGCGGCCCTCGTCATCGATGCGGACCTCGACGGCACGAACGACACGATCGCCGTGCCGCGCGAGACGCTCGACGACTGGGGGGTCTACTCGCAGGCGATTTGGGGATTCGCCACGGGCTGGACGGTCGGCGGACGATACGAGTATGCCCGGGGAGAGCGCGAGGCATTCGACCTCGGGGAGAGCTTCGGCGACGTAGATGGGGACGGCGCACCCGACTTCGACCGCCGCTATGACTCATCCCGGGATCCGTTCCGCGACCGGCGACAACGCATCTCCGCCGCGCTGACGTGGTACCCGAGCGAGTTCAGCAAGATCCGTCTTCAGTACAACCGGGACCGCGCCGAACATCTCGATCGGGGGTTCGACGACGGGGACGGCACGGAGCACAGCGGCTTCCTGCTGTTCGAATTCAGCCTCGGCAAGCACGGCGCGCACAAGTACTGACGCGGGTCACCGGGCCCCGAAGACCGTTGCCGCGACGCGCGAGCGGGGTGTGGGAGTCACGACGATGCACATTCCGGACGGCATGTTGACGGTTCCGGTGTGGAGCGGCCTGATGGCGGTCTCCGCGGCCGGCCTGGGCTACGCCCTCCGACGCACGAACCGGGACCTGGACGAGACGCGGGTCCCGCTTCTCGGCGTCACGGCCGCGTTCGTCTTCGCGGCGCAGATGGTCAACGTCCCCATCGCCACGGGAGTATCGGCGCACTTCACCGGCAGCGCGCTCGTCGCGATCGTGCTGGGGCCCTGGGCGGGAATGGTCGTTCTATCGGCCGTCCTGTTGATCCAGTGCTTCGGCTTCCAGGACGGCGGTGTGACCGCCCTGGGCGCCAACTTCTTCAATATGGGAATCCTCGGCGTGGGTGCGGCGTGGGGGGTGCATCGCGCCGCGTCGGTCCTGTTGCCGGCGCGCTGGGGCCGGCCCGCGGGTGCATTCGCCGCCGCATGGGTCTCCTGCCTCCTGTGCGCCTGCGCCTGCGGCCTCGAACTGGGGTTGTCCGGCGCGGTCCCGACCGGGTTGGCCGTGGGCGCGCTCGGGGCCTTCCACGCGGTCAGCGGCCTCTTCGAGGCGGCCGTCACCGTCTCCGCCGTCGGCTTCCTGCAGCGCGTCCGGCCGGAGGTCCTGAGCCACCTTCGGTCGAACGAAGCGGGGGCCGAAGCATGACGTCCGCAACACGAACCTGGATCCTCGGACTCGGCGCCGCTTTGTTGATCGTGCTCCTGCTCGCCCCGTTCGCCTCCGAAGACCCCGATACCCTGGAACACACGACCCGGTCGCTCGGCGCCAACCTGCCCGGGAATGCGGTCGTACCGGCTCCCATGCCGGACTACTCGGTTCCGGGTTTCCCTTCCAAGCGGTGGTCGACCGTCGTGGCCGGGGCGGTCGGCATGTTTGCGGTGGTTCTGCTCCTTCGGCTGGTCGTTCGACCCCGGCCTCGGGAGAACCCGCCTTCCAATCCCTGATTTGCGGACGAACCCGCGGGTTCCCCGCCCCTTTCGAGATGATCTCATGCGCACGATCGTCGTCCTCCTTGCCCTCGCCGTCTCCGGCGCCGGGCTTGCCGTTGCGGAACCTGTACGCGTCCTGACGACACTACCCGATTTCCGGGAGATCGCTCGGGAGGTCGGCGGCGCGCGGGTGGACGCCCGCAGCCTGCTCGCGGGCCCGGAAGATCCCCACTTCATCGACGCGAAGCCCAGTTTCATCCGGCAGGCCCATGACGCGGACCTCTTCATCCTCGTAGGTTTGGAACTGGAGGTCGGGTACGTCCCCCTGATCCTGCAAAACTCGCGGAACGCGAGGATTCAGCCCGGGCAAGCAGGGCATCTGGAGGTCGCGGAGGTCGTGCCTCTCCTCGGGATCCCGGCCGGACCGGTCGATCGCAGCATGGGGGACGTGCACGCAGGGGGCAATCCCCACTTCTGGCTGGACCCGGCGAACTGGACGAGAATCGCGGAGGCGATCGCGGCGCGTCTGAAGAGAATCGACGCGGCCGGTGCGGCGGAATACGAGGCGGGCCTGGCTGCCTTTCGACGCAAGGTAAACGACCGACTTGCCGTCTGGTCCGAGCGTCTCGCGCACCATCGGGGGACCCCCGTCGTCACCTTCCATGACGACATGCCCTACCTCGCCGCGCGCTTCGGCCTGGAAACGATCGCGACTCTCGAACCCAAGCCGGGCGTCTCCCCGACGCCGGCCCACCTCGCCCAGGTGATCTTGCGCATGAGGGAACGCAAGTCCGGGATGATCCTGACCACCGGATTTGCACCCCGCAAGATTCCCGAGATGGTCGCGGAAAAGACCGGCGCGCGCGTGGTGCTCGTCGCGCACATGGTCGGCGCCGTCCCCGAGGCGCAAGACCTCTGGTCGACGGTCGACTTCAACGTTGCCGCGTTGCTCGGGGGGAGCCGGTGAGCGACGCGCTGGTCACGTTTGAACGGGTGAGTCTGGCCTACGGCCGCCGCGTGATCCTGCGCGATCTGAGTTTCACGATTGCGCGCGGATCCTCCGTCGGTCTGGTCGGACCGAACGGATCCGGGAAGACCACCATCCTGCGCGCGATTCTCGGGCTCCTGCCCCCGGCATCGGGCGACGTCCGCCTCCTGCCGGGATCACGCCACGACCGGTTGCACGTCGGCTATGTCCCGCAACGGGATGTCGTCAACCGCCTGCTCCCCTTTTCCGCCCTCGAGGTGGTCTCGATGGTGGCGACCGCCCGGCGCACCGGGTGGGGGTGGGGGTCCGGCGAAGACCGGAAGCGGGCATGCGAGGCGCTCGCCACGGTCGGAATCGCGCACCTGGCCCATGCCCCGTATGCCGATCTGTCCGGCGGCCAGCGCCAGCGCGTCCTGCTCGCGCGCGCACTGGTCATCGATCCCGACCTCCTCCTGCTGGACGAACCCACCAGCGGGCTCGACCTTCCCGGCGAGGCTTCGCTCCTCGCGCTGATTCGCCGGCTCCGCGAGGCGAGCGGGATCACGGTCCTGACCGTCTCCCACTTCCTTCCGCAGGTGGCCGCCGAGGTCGATCATGTGATGTTGATTCAGGGCGGCAGCGTACTCGCCGGACCCACGGGGGAGATCCTGACCTCGCCCCGACTGAGCGCTCTCTACGGCATGCCCGTGCGGGTGGCCCGACACGAAGGGCGTCCGGTCGTCTTCGTCGAGGGCGCTCCATGAGCGGTCTCGCAGAGACCTGGACCCTGATCGACCAGGCCGTTTACAGCAGCCTCGTCATCGCCGCGGTGTGCGGATTCCTGGGCGTCTTCGTCCACCTTCGCCGCGTGATCTTCGTCGGAGTCGCGCTGTCCCAGGCGGCCGCGTGCGGCGTGGGGCTCGCCTTCTTCGCCCAGACCGCCGCCTGGACGGCCGCCGCCCCCCTGGCGATCCTGCGCCATCCCACCGCGATGAGCGTCCTCCTCCAGTCCGGCGCGGCCGTCCTGCTGGCGGCCGCGCGCGACCGTCACCGCATCACGCGCGAGGCCGTCATCGGCATCGTTTTCTGCGCCGCGGGGGCGTTGTCCGTACTCTTCGTGGCGGGAAGCGCCTCGGGAATGGATGAGGTCAAGACGCTGGTCTCCGGGGAGATCCTCGGCGCAACCTGGCGCGATACGATCCTCCTCCTCGTCGTCCTCGGCCCGGTCACGCTCCTGCAACTCGGCTGTCTGAACCGGTTCCTGCTGGTGGCGTTCGACCATGAAATGGCGGAGACCCTCGGAATCCGGACGGCCGCATGGGACGTGCTCTTCTATCTCTCCCTGGGCGTCGCGATCTCCCTGGCGATCCGAACGACTGGAACGCTGTTCGTGTTCGCGTATCTGCTGTTGCCGCCGGCGGCGGCGCTCTTCCTCGTGCGCCGGGTGGGCGCCCTGCTGGCGCTCTCCGCCCTTCTCGGCGCGGGGGCGAACTTCGCGGGATTGTGGATCTCGGTCCAGTGGGACCTCCCCGCGGGTCCCTGTGCCGTCATGACGGCCGCGGCGACATTCCTGGCGGCCTTCACCGCCCACTCGGTCCGGTCGCGGCTCTCCCCGGCCGGCCGCCCGGACCCTGCCCCGCCGGACCCGCGCTGACCCGCCGGATGCGTCACTTCACCAGCGACCACTCCTCGAAGAAGCGCCGCGCCACCAAGTACAGACGCCGCAACCCGACGCTCTCCGGCACGGCGCCCGCTTCCAGCCACGCGACCGCCGACTCCAGCGCCGTGGCCGCGTCCGGATTCGCCCCCATCCGGCGGTGCGCCCAGAATCGGGACAACTCCACCATGTGCTGCAGGATCGGCGCACCACCCCCGTGCTCCGGACCCGGCGTGATGCCGTTCAGCACGTCCAGTGCCTCCTCGCCCCGCCCGGTCAGTTCGAACGACATGGCGATCATCACCCCGACCAGGTCGCGCTCCATCGCCTTCAGTTTCGGATCCCGCCGCAACTTCCCGAGGCTCGCGACCGTATCCCGCCAGGGGTCGATGATCTCCTTCGTTTCCGGTTCGTTCAGGTTCATCCAGTACAACAACCGATACTGTTGCTGCGCCAGGGCCGCCCGAAAGAAATCCCGCTCCTGCAAGGCCAGGGTCACCTCGGTCGAGCGATACGACAGCGGCTCCAACAATTCGACCGGATCCCTCCAGGCACCCTCGTTCCGCCCCCACCAGTCCTTCCAGTAGGAAGCGAGTTGCGGATCATCCGGACCCGGCAACTCGGCGGAGGGGCGGGTGCCCAGGATCTCCAGCAGCGCGAACAGGCCCAGCACCCGCACCGGGCGTTCCGGTTCCTCGATCAGCCGGATCAGGTACGGAATCGCCTGCCGCCCCTGCGTGATCAGCGCGTACAGCACCGAGGTCCGCCCCTCCTCGAGTCCGCTCAGGTGCGCCTGACGGAACGCGCCGTACAGGGGTTGGACCATCTGTGGGTCGGCCTGGAACAGAACGGCGTATTTCGCCGTACTGCGCACGCGGGGGTTCGAGTCCAGCAAGGCCTCGATCAGGTACGGATCCGCCGAACGACCCAGGTCGAGCATGCTCCGGATCGCGCGATAGCGCTGCAGCGGCGAGTCGCTTCCAAATGACGCGAGGTTCTCCCGGATCGCTTCGGTCCGAGTGGCCGTGTCGGTCTCCACCTCCGCCACCCGGCCGTAGCGCCGATCACCGCCGCCATCGGATGCGCACCCGAGCAGGGCGCACGGAACGAGGAGAACAGCGGCCACTCGAAACATGGGCGGGTCTCGGAAAGAGGAAGGAAGATCGAAGGGCGGATTCTAGCAGACCCGTCTCCCGGGGGTCAAACGCCAAGGGTTTTGCTTGACCCGGCCGCATGGGCCGCCTACAATCGGCGCGTCAAACGTCAAAAACCCCACCGGGGCTGTAGCTCATTTGGGAGAGCGCCTGGATCGCACCCAGGAGGTAGTGGGTTCGAATCCCATCAGCTCCACTCGATGCAACCCGTGCACAACCGGGCGGTTAGTTCAGTTGGCTAGAACGCATGCTCGACACGCATGAGGTCGCAGGTTCGACTCCTGCACCGCCCATTCCCGCCTGACCTCGGCTCCGAACTCCCCCGCTGTCGTCCCGGCCGTCCGGCCCGCTGCGCGGTGCGCGTGCGACACCGCGAGCGACCCGCCTTCCCACCGCGCCGAGCCGTTTCGCAGACGTGGATCCGCCTGATGGATCGCATCTCCGGCGCAGAAACCGGCGCGTCAGCGTTGGCGGGTGAAGCACCCGTCGGGGATCGCGGTTCGTTGCCGCCGCGCACGCGTCCCGTCGACGAAGGCGGCGGTGACGGGATTGTGGTACCCGCTGGTCGGTCGCAAGTCAGGGGCGTCGGCGCGGAAGAAGCGGTTGAGCCGCTCCATGAACGCCTCGCGAACGTATTTTCCCACCATCGAAGCCAGGGCGACGGGCGGATGAGCCGATTCCGCGTCGTCGACGAAGGAGAGATCCCCGAGCCCGTCGAAGACGTACGTGACACACCGGTCCTGCAGGAACGGCCCGTCACAGCGATCGTCGCGCAGGCGCTCGAAGAATTCCGGATATGCGGTCCGAGTACCGCCCAGCCGTCCGCAGTACGCCTGAAGCCGTGCGCCGCTGCGGGCGCGGAAGCGAGCCAGGATGGCCTCGATGAGGGCGAATTCGAGGTGCAGCTTGTTTCGGAACCGCCCGGCGCCGAGATCGCGATTGAACCAACCGGGACAGGACGTGCCCACCGCGACGTCCAGCAGATGCACGCCCGCCTGCGCAAGCGCAGCGGCGGCTGCGGCGCCGCCGCGCGCGAGCGCATCACGCCACGCGGCGGAGTCTTGGGTCTCGCTCCAGAGCGGGAGTTCAAGTTCCGGCAACCAGCACATGGGGAACGCCCCGGGTGGACATTCCGACTGCAGATCGGACTCGGGGAGCAGGGCGAGGCGTCGGAAGAGGTCCCGGAACGTCGCGGGGACGGTCCCCAGGGCGGCTGCCAGCAGGCCGAGGACCACCGGCTCGCCCGCGGCCATGCGGTCGAAACCGAGGATCTCCTTGCTGTCCGCGACGCCGCGTCCGGCGCCACCGGGCAACCGGCGCAAGGCGGCGCCGAGCCGGCGCCGGAGGACTCGCGGGTCGTAGTCGGGCGCCTCGAGGAGCACGCCGGTGACGACGAGCGGGCCGAGCTTCGGGCCGAGCCCGTTTTCGTCGATGCCGCACACGTACACGGACTTCCCTCCCCGGCGGGTCGGCCCTCGGGCGGTCTGGCCGCGCCTGTCACGTCGTGGCATCCGCCCCGGGGTTGGGACCTCCCGCGCCCGCGGTAGATCGCCTGGCCGCGGGCGCCGCGGACGAGACGAACTGCGTCATTCTCCGCGCATGCGTCACCTCTGTCAACCCCCGGGCGGCCTTGCATTTCCGGCCGGCGGCTGCTATTCTTCCGACCGTCCCCGCCGGAGAACGCCATGCGCTTCGTCACCTTCCAGTACGCCAATCGCACGAGCGCAGGCCTCGTGCGCGGCCCCGATGTCGTCGATCTCTCCCTGGCCTATTTCCAGGCATTCAAGCGGCCCTACAAGTTCGCCGACCTGGGAGAGTTTCTCGCTGCCGGCGCATTGGACCGCCTCGCCAAGATCGATTTCGGCAAGCTCAAGAGCGAAAAGAAGGTCTTCGTGCCGGTGGAGGCCGCCACCTTTCTCGCGCCGATCGCGCGCCCGCCCAAGATCATCTGCGTCGGCCTGAACTATCGCGACCATGCAGAGGAGCAGGGCAAACCGGTTCCCGATCACCCGCTCCTGTTCGCCAAGGCCCCCAACATCGTCATCGGTCCCGAGCAGGAAGTCGTGCTGCCCCCGCAATCCACGCAGGTGGACTACGAGGCGGAACTTGCCGTGATCATCAAGGATGCCTGCGATCGGGTGCCGGCGGAACGGGCCATGGAACACGTCTTCGGCTTCACGGCGGTCAACGACGTGACCGCCCGCGACATCCAGTACGGCGACAAGCAGTGGTTCCGCGGCAAGAGCTTCCGGACGTTCGCTCCGATGGGGCCGTCGGTGGTCACGCCCGACGAGCTCCGGCCGGATTCCCTGTCCATCCGCATGACCCTCAACGGGCAGACCGTGCAGGACGGAAACACCCAGAACCTGATCTTCTCGATCCCGAAGCTGATCGAATTCGTGTCCGCCTCGTTCCCGCTCGAGCCCGGCGACGTGATCTCCACGGGAACCCCGGCAGGAGTCGGCGTGTTCCGCAAACCCCCGGTCTTTCTGAAGGACGGCGACGTCATGGAACTGGCGATCGAGGGGATCGGAACGTTGCGCAACCGGGTCATTGCGGCAGCGAACGGGTCCCGCGGCCACTGAGGAATCCCGTGCAATGGCGCGGCCCTTCGAGCACTTCCGCAGGCTGGTCGAAGCCACGGCCGAAGTCGACGTGGTCCGCGCCTCGCTCGAGTTCGCGCGCGAGGAGTACCCCGAGGTCCGCCCCGAGGCTTACCTCGGCCGGCTCGCCGAGCTTGCGCTGGAACTGGCGCCGCGCATCACCGGGATTCACGACCCGCGGCGGGTCGTCGACACGCTCTGCGCCTTCCTGTTCCGCGAGAAAGGGTTTCGCGGCAACGACGAGGAGTACTACGACCCGCGCAACAGCTACCTCAACCAGGTGCTCGACCGCGGCCTGGGGATTCCGATTTCGCTCTCCGCCGTCACGATCGACCTGGCCCGGCGGCTGTTTCTCCCGATTCACGGGGTCGGATTCCCCGGTCACTTCCTGCTCAAATACCGCACCGAGGCGGTCGAGATCCTGTTCGACGCCTACCACGGCGGCGTGGTGCTGAACCGCGAGGATTGCCAGGCCCGGCTCGACCGCACGTACGGGGGCACGCTCGCGCTCGAGGATTCCCACCTCGAGGTGACGCCGCCGCGGGAGATCCTGGCGCGCATGTTTCAGAACCTGAAGGCGATCTACGGGCGCGACAACGAGTACGAGAGGATGCTCCGCGTGCTCAACTACCTGCTGATCGTCCGTCCCGACGATCCGCGCGAACTCCGGACCCGCGCCGAGGTCCGCTACCATCTAGGGCAATACGAAGGGGCGGAGCACGACCTGGTCCGGTCGCTCTCCCGGTGGCCGGCCGCCGACCCCGGGCGCGCGCCGGTGGAGGCGATGCTGGCGCAGGTGCGCCGGATGCGCGGGCGGATGAATTGACCTCTCCGGCGCCGCAACGCCGACGGGTCGATGCCCCGCGCCCAGCTCGGATGACTCGCGAATCGCTTCGCCGTTCGCGAACCACCCGGCTCCGGCCGGCCATCTAGGCCGTCCGGAGCAGGACTGCCTCGCCCAGCGTGCGCAACCGTGTGTCGCACGCCGGTCGCCCGGCGGTCCTGGCTGCTGACGCACCCAGGAGCCCCCGGGCGGAATCTTCCCGAAGCCGCCGACGCGGTTTCATGAACCATCCGGGCCAGGCGCGTTCGCAGGCGTCCCGGGAGCGCGGGCGTGGTCGCGGGTGGTCCACAATAGCGGAATCGCCGCCAACCCGACGGGGAAACAGGTGGCGATCGCGCCTACCGCCGCCAGCCACGACGCCGTACGCGCCCACGACTTTCCGGCGTAGATCCCGAACGCCGCGGACAACTGCGGCACGCTCGCAAGAAGAAGCGCCAACGTGGCGCCGAGATACACCGTCGCCACCTGCGTCGGCGTACCCGACACCCGCGAGTCGAGCCCCTGTTGTTCGAGCAGGCCGGGGACCACTCCCGTCCCATATCCGAGCGAGAAGGCGCAACTGCCCAGGCCGCACGAGGCCCCCAGCATGCCCGAGAGCGCGAAGAGCAACGCGAGCGCCCGGTGGGACGGCGCCATCCCTCACCTCTTCCAGAGCAGCGGGTGGAACAGCAGAAGGACGCCGAACACCTCCAGTCGCCCCACCAGCATGAGGAACGAAAGGACCCACTTCCCGAGCGCGGGCACGTCGGCGAAAGTCGTCATCGGCCCCACCTTGCCCAGGCCGGGACCGATGTTGGCCAGACAGGCGAGCACCGCCGTGGCGGCCGTCTCGAGCTCGAGGCCCAGCATCGCCATCACGAGGGTACCGGCGGCGAACGATCCCAGGAAGAAGGCGAAGAAGACGCCCACGTTCCTCAGGACGTCCTCGTCCACGGCCTTTTCGTTGATCTTCACGTGGATCACCGCGTGCGGCGTGACCAACTGCCGCAGTTCCCGGAAGGCAAGCTTGGCCATGAGCACGTGCCGGATCACCTTCATGCTGCCGGCGGTCGAGCCGGCGCACCCACCGACGAACATGAGCAGGACCAGCAGGCACCGTCCCGCCTGCGGCCAAAGATCGAAGTCCTGGGTGGAGAAGCCGGTCGTGGTCATGATCGACACGGCCTGGAAGACGGCGGCCCGGGCGGTTTCCTCGAGGGACTTCCCCGGGCTCCACAGGATCGCGACCAGCAGCAGCGTGCAGACGACCAGGATGCCCGCGTAGACCCGGAGTTCCCGATCGCGCAGCACATGGCGCAGTCGGCCGTGAATGATCGCGTAGTGGAGGGAAAAGTTCATGCCGCACAGGAACATGAACGCGCAGGTGATGTACTCGACGTAGGCCGATCCGTACGCCCCGAGTCCCGCGTTGCGGACGGCGAAACCGCCGGTGGCGACCGTCCCGAACGTCGTACAGGCGGCATCGAAGAGCGGCATTCCGCCGGCCAGGAGAAGGAGGATCTGCGCCACCGTGAGGAGCACGTAGACCTGCCAGAGGATCCGGGCGGTGTCCGCGATGCGCGGCTGAAAGCGTTCCCGGAGGACCCCCGACATTTCCGCCTTGAACAACCGGAAGCCGCCGACGCCGAGGGCGGGCAGGATCGCCAGCGACAGGACGATGATGCCCATGCCGCCGATCCAGTGGGTGAAACTACGCCAGAAGAGCAGCCCGCGCGGCATCGCCTCGACGTCGGCGATGACGCTCGCGCCGGTGGTGGTGAGGCCGCTCATCGTCTCGAAGAACGCATCCGAGGGCGACGGGCACTGCCCCGACAGCAGGAAAGGAAGCGAACCGGCCACGGCGGTGGCAAGCCACGACGCGGACACGATGGCGAAGGCCTCGCGCACACCCAGGACGGGCGCTTCCGTTCGAAATCGCCGGTGGAGCCAGCGTCCGGCCGCGACCGAAATCACCATCGCCGCCAGGAAGGCCCAGGGCTCGCGGCGGCCGACCTCTCCGGCCCCGTCGAAGTGGGCGAGTCCGACCATGAGCGGGACGGTCAGGATCCCCGCCGTGACCATCAACACCAGCCCGAGGACGGAAGCGACCACGCGGAGATTCATCGCCTACCCCCGGCCCGCGGCCTTGCCGCCGAACAACCGCTCCACCCGGGGGATCGCCTTGGGCAGGGCGAAGACGACCACTTCGTCGTTGGCGTGGATTACGGTGTTCCCGGTCGGGAGCATCATTTGCTCGTCGCGGGCGATCGCCCCGATCACCGCGTCTTCGGGGAACTGCAGTTCGTGAATCTTCTTCCCGACCGCCTCGCATTCCGGCGTAACTTTGAACTCGATCGCCTCGGCTTCGCTGTCGGCCAGTTTGACGACCGACTTCACCTGTCCGCGACGGATGTACTCCAGGATGGTGCCGACCGTGATGAGTCGGGGATTCACCGTGATGTCGATGCCGATCGAGTCGAGGACCGGAACGTACTCTGCGTTGGCGGCCTGAACGATGAGGCGCTTGGCGCCGTGACGCCGGGCCAGCAGGGACGCGAGCAGATTCGCCTCGTCGTCGTCCGACAGGGCCACGAACGCATCCGCCTTGTCGATCGACGCCTCCTGCAGGACCTCGAGATCGGTGCCCTCGCCGCGAAGGACCATCGTCTTCTTCAGGATGGCGGCGGCCAGTTCGGTCCGGTCCTCCGACGGATCGATGAGCACCACGCTCTCGAGCTTGGGCTCCAGGACCTGCGCCAACCGCCGACCGGCGGTCGTCGCGCCGAAGATCACCACGCGTTCCGCCTCGCTCACCCTGCGGTTCACGAAGGGCAGGAACAGGGGCAGCATGTCCTTCAGGACCATGACGAAGATGGTGTCATCGGCCTGAATGACGTCCCGTCCGCGCGGGATGTGCAACTTGCCTTCCCGGGAGATGCCGGTGACGATGAAGGCGTCCATCGCCGCCACTTCCCGCAATTCGGCGATCTTCGTCCCGGCGATCGGAGCGTCCTTGGGGACGTGAAACCCGCGCAGAAGGATCTCCCCGTCGGCGAAGTCGGCGACGTCCGTTGCTCCCGGGGTCCCCAGGATCTGTTCGACGGAGCGGACGACGATCTCTTCCGGATTGATGATCCGGTCCACGTGCAGGTCGGAGAGTTTGAGGCCGAAGGCCGGGTGACCGATCTCCTCGTTGCGCACGCGGGCGATCTTGCGACGCGCCCCCATCTTGTCCGCCATCATGCAGACCAGGAGGTTCACCTCGTCGACGTTGGTGACGGCGATCACGATGTCGGCATTCTGAACGCCCGCGCGTTTGAGGATGGAGGGGCGGGTCCCCTCGCCGACGATCGCCAGCACATCGAGCTTTTCGGACAGGCGGCGGATCTTCGCCGCATCGCTGTCGACGACGGCGACCTCGTGCCCCTCCTTGGAGAGCGAGCCGGCCAGATTGGAGCCGACGATGCCGGCCCCGACGATGAGCATTCTCATGGCGATCGTTCAATCCTGGAAGGTCAATTCGATGAGGCGCCAGCGGGTGCCGAGCTCTCCCGCGGGTGCGTCCGGGGGGAGGCGGCGAAGCCGCAGGACCAGTCGGCCCCGATACGGGGCGGGAAGTTGCGAGCGCGGACCCGGGCGGACGAAGCAGATGCCTTCGACTTCCGCCCGGTCGCCGTCGATGCGGACGGCCTTGATGTCGTAGGTGAGGCCCTGAGGATCGTATTGCGCGACGAAGGAGCGCGCGTTGGCATCGAGCCCCTGACGGTCGCCGCCATGCCCCTGGTAGTCTTCGGCGACGAAGGCGATGCAGCGGTCCAAACGCCGCGCGGCAAAGTCGTCGCGCAGTCCCTGAACGGCGGCGCGAATACGCTCCGCTTCCGTAACCCAGAGCAGGTCGACGAGGAACCACAAGAAGACCGCTGCCGCGGTCCCTGCGGCGACCTTGCGGGCGCCCGGGGAGAGCCAGCCGGAGTCCATCGCGCGCGCGCAGCCTGTTCCTGTCGGTGCCTAGCCCGGATTATTCATGAAGCCGCGCCAGCGGCTTCGTGAAAAATCCGCCC
>CAZWCX010000116.1:0-21938 GCA_964632945.1 uncultured Planctomycetia bacterium
GACGGAGCCGGATTGTTCACGAGCAGCGAAGCTGTTCGCGAATAATCCGGGCTAGGGAACCAGCAGATCGCTCCATCCGACGTGCACGAAGGAATTCACGCTCGTATTCCAATGCGCATGGATGCGGAACTGGTAGGCCCCCGATGGAAGATGGGTGGTGTATCGGTTCCCATGGAATGCGTTCGAGCCGGCGACCGCGCTCGTCCCCTCCCGCAGGTTGATCCCGTAGCTGTACGCCTCGGTCGGAAGTACGGCGATCCCCACGTCGACTCCCCGAGTGGCCCGATTCCACGTCATGCTGGCGCGCCTCGCCCCGTAATCCCGCCAGGTCCAGTTCTGCACGGTCACCCAAGACGTCCCGTTCCACCCGAAGATGCGAACGGCGTATCGTCCCGGGGCGAGCCGGGCGGAGTAGGAAGAGGAAGTCTGGCTCCCGCTGCGATGTGCCATCTGCCAGGGGGCGTCGGACCAATAGTCGTACCAGTAGTGAGTGTAGGAGGTTGCGCCGGTGTAGCGGGCGAGCAAATCCATCCGGGACGGCTGATCGAAGTTCCGGTCCACGCCGGCCAGCACGTAGCCGACATCGACGACCTCACCGGCGCGGAGCGGAACGTTCCGGACCCAGGCTCTGACGAAACCGGTTGCGAACGAACCCGTCGCGCTCACCCAACCCGTGGTCCCGTCCTCGTTGAGTTGCATGTGATCGATGGATGCGTTCGCATTGGGCACGGCGGCATCGTCCAGCGAAGACACCAGGACGTCGTAATCTCCCGGCGGGACGCCGTCGAGCGAGAATCTGCCGTCCGAGGTTCCCAGGGGTTTGGAGGTGGCATATCCGCTGACGCGGCTGACGACGGCCTGCCCGGAAGCGCGGTTCACCAAGAGCACGTTGGCGCCGTACAGGTCCGCAGCGCCGGCGGCGTCGAGGGCCCGCCCGCAGACCGTGCCCGTGGTCGCCGATTGAGGACTGAAGGGATTGTAGTAGAGTCTGCAGGCCAGAGACACGTCGTCCGGATTGAGCGCCCCCGCATCGATGGCCGTCGTCCTGTTCGCACTGTACGACATCAGGGAGGGCGGGGAACTGGCACCGGTCAGGTTGAGCACGGAATTGTCGACCAGCCAGCTGTGATTGAAGCCGATCCCATGCCCGATTTCCTGGACCAGAACGGCCTGAGCCGATGCCACGTTGCCGTTGTTCAAGGACCGTCGCAGGGTCATGTCGAATTCAATGATCTCGGGAATACCGAAATCTCCCGGAGCGAGATGCCCCCCACCCTGCCCGCTCAGATTGTACGTGCCTCCCGCCAAGGTCACCAGGTTCGCGGAGTCCCGGACGAACTGTGCGGCTGCCGTTCGAAACACGCCGACCGAGAACTGCAGCCGCGCACCGGGCAGTTGCTCCCAAAGGCCCATCGCGAAGGTGGCATTCTGCTGCAGTTGCACCATTTCCGGGCTGTTCGCTGCGAGGGTGACCCACGCGGGGTTCCCTCCCACCACGTTCACGTTCCGATTCAGGTCGATTCGATGGTCGGGGAATCGATTGATCTCGTCTTCGGTCAGGCCGAGCTCCGATAGAAGCACCGTAACCCCCGTGTTCTGTTCCAAGTACCCTTCGCCGGCATCCAGACCGGCCGGGGGTACGATCAAGGCCCAGACGAGAATCCACGTCATGACGCGCTTCATGAGGTCCTCCATCACAGCCGCACGAATCGAATCGGATCGCGAGTCCTACTCATCGCGAGCCGGTGCCGTTTTTGCGTCTCTCTCGTGTTCCGCCGCAAGTGCGGAGCGAGCGGCGTCCCGAACCGCGTCCGGGAGCAGGGGGTCCTGGGCGAAGCGCCCGGCCGAGTCGCGGCTGCGAGCCGAGAGCATCTCCGCAGCCATCCTGCGGCCGGCGATCGGTTCATTGGGGTCGTACAGGAAGTTGTGCAGGAGATCGTCGGCGGCCCGGGCCGACTGGACGCCCAGGAGATTCAGCCACTGCGCCCGCACGTCGGGATGCGACTCGATCCGCAGAGCATCGGCGGCCAGTCTCACGGCCTCGAACGATTCGAGTCTCGTGGTCAGGAACGCGATCCCTTCCCGCCGAATCGTCGGATGTTCGTCTCGGGTTGCCGCATGTGTCCACGCCGTGGTGGCGCGTGGGTCCACGAGTCCGACCAGGGCGCGGAGAGCGGCCTTCCGCACGCGAGGGTCCTGCTGGATCCTCCCCCATTCGACGACGAGGTTCACGGGCAAGCGGTCCGGTCGCAGGGAGAGTGCCCAGAGGAGCGTGCAGCGCAGCTCGGATTCCGAATCGCGCGTCCGAGCCAGCCGTTCTCCCAAGACCTGGGCATCTTCGTCCGTCAAGGTCAGTCGATTCCCCATGACCCACGCCGCGCGACGGGCGAGATCCGCCTCACCGTCGCCTCGGAGGATCTCCCATAGTGCATTTCGCGGCATTCCCATCAGCTCCGGAAGCGAGACCGCTCGAGCAGGAGGGGCCGGGGTTCCGTCCATCGCGGCCGCGCTCGACCGCTCGCGGGGTGGAAATGGAGGCTCCGACCCGGGGGGAGCGCCGACGGGAGGTGCTGCGCTCCGACCCTCCTGGACCGCCGTTCGTGTCGATGGCGATTCCCCGGTGCGGAGTCTGCGCGGAATGCGATCGTCCAGGCTCCGCCCTGCGTGACTCCGGACCGTCGTCGAGGCGCTTTCGCTCCGGGGATCCGAGACCCAGATCGCTCCGAAGAGCAGCCCAGCGGCCGAACCGAGCACGATCGCCCATTGCCGGTGCGACGACCCGCAGCGCCGAATCCGATCCGCTTTCCTAGCCATCGTCGGATGCTCCAAGACGAGGGGGCGGTGACAGGCCGAGCGATCTCCGGGCTCGATGCGTCCTGCAACGTCCGGGTGTGGCCGGAGGGTCGGGCGTTTCCCGGCCTCCCCGTCCATTCGACCCGGGCACCTGAGATTTCTTACGCAGCCCGAGCCCTACCCCGAGAGGAGGAGGGTCATCGATCGACCCACGGGTTGCGCATGCAGGGCGTGGGGAACCTCGGCCCTCCCTCCGGCGTTGAGGAAAGATGAGAGACCGTCTGGGGCTCGTCGGTCGCGGGGAGAAGGCACGGGACGGTCCGGAGCTTCCCGGAGGGTCGAGAGCCGACGGGTCTTGCGGACGAGAGGCCCCATCGCGACCGGCTTGGCAGGGGGAAATCCCCCGACCCGTGCGGGGTGGGAGGTCGAGGGAGATCCGAGCCGCCTTTCCGTTCACGATTCGCGAGGCCTACTCCCTTGCCGCCGTCGGCCTGGAACGGGATCCATCCGTCGAGTCGCGTCGCTTTGGGTTTCGACGCCCCGCGGAAGTCGGGCCGGTCGTTCCGTCGGCTGCCGCCGAGGCGTCGTCGGGCGGACCGCCGGCGTCACGGGTTCTTTTCGGACACCACGGTCACCGTCGCGCCGGACAGGCGGATGACGAGCCCGCCGTCGGTATTGTTGAGTTCATCCGCCTCGTGGATTCGGTCGAGCGGATCGAGTACGTACTCGAGTCGGTATTCCCCGTCCGGCAACGTTCCGATGTTGAGCTCCTGGCCCGGGAGAGTTGCGCCGTAGAGGTCCAGGTACCCGGGCTTGATCAACAGGCCGGGGGCGAATTGCGGAAACACAGCCGGGGCGAGGCTGCGGATCTTCTCATGGGAGATCCAATAGAAGCCCACCTTCGTGCCGGGCGCGGCTTCCGGCCCGGATAGGCTCCGAAGTCGGTATTCGGTCATGTCCCGGAAGTGATGATGCTGATGGTCTTCGTCGAAATAGAATGCCTCCTGGGGCGCCGTCAAGGCTCCGTACCCCGCATTCCCCAGCGCCGTCGCGAACCGCAGTTTCCTCGCGGCGCCGGTCCCTTCGACGGTCAGGCCGCCGACCATTTTGCTGCGGATGTTCATCACGTCCGGACGGTCGAAGTAGAGGTCGTCCACGAACCAGCCGGCGTACCCGTTGTCGAACCCATCCACGCTGTCGAAACGGAACGCGACCCGGACCTTCCCCCAGGCGGGATCCAGCGCGAGCCGATGTTCGTGCCAGAGCCCCATGGCCGCGCAAGGCCCCAGTTCCGGAGACCCGCCGCGCCCATCCATCCAATAATGGGCCAGAAGGGTTCCCTGCGCGGAGAGCACGCGCACGATCCGCAGGTCGTATCCGGAGACGGTCTCCGTCTGGTAGTTGCACTTGAATGTCAAGGACGGCCGTTGATGGAACTCCAGATCGATGACGGGCGAGAGAGCGTCTCCGGTGGTCCGCAGGCCGCCGTGGTCGTAGTTCAAGCCGTTGGAGTACTGCAGGCTCCCTGGATTGGAGTACACCGCCCCATTCTCGGCACCCGCGCTCGGCGGGGATCCGGCGGGAACCGGGGGGGCGGCGGTCGCCGGCCCGCCGAATCTCCACATCCCCGTGGTGGTCCAGCCCTGGTTGGCGGAGAAGACATTGGCATACGCGTCGAATTGATCGAGCGTGGTTTCCAGGTTGGGAACCACGGTCACGTCCAGGTTGTCGACGAACCACCCGGGGTGTCCATTGTCCCGCCCGTCGACGCTGTCGAATGTGAACCCGATCTTGATGGTCTGTGCGACCTGAATCATGGCGGACGTCAACGGAATCACGTGCTTGTGCCAGTACCCCATCTGCGGGCAAAACGTGGGTCCCGAACCCACGGAGGTCGAAAGCATGTGGCCGGCGAGAATGGACTGGTCCGCGGCGCGGTAGATCCAGACGATGCGGTAGTCCGAGGACGTGGAGGGGTCATGGGTCACGTAGTTGCACCAGAACGTGATCTCTCCGCGTTCGCACCGAGCGACGTTGATGGTCGGCGAGATCGCCGTGCCCAAGGTGCGCACGTTTCCCAAGTCGTAGTCCACCCCGTCGTTGTAGTTCAGACTGGTCCCCGTGCCGTGTGCGGCTCCTCCGGGAACGGATTGGGGACTCGCATCCACATTCCACAGACCGGAGAATTGCCATCCGGCCGCTTCGGCGAACGTCGTGCGATACCGCTCGATCCGAGCCTGACCCTGAACCCGGAGTTCGTCCACGCACCACCCCTTCATGTGATTGTTGTAGTGGTCCACGGTGTCGAATTCGAAGACCAGCTTGATGAAGCCCCAGGCGCGGTCCAACGGCACCGTGTGGGTGTGCCACGTTCCGGTGGAACCGCAGTTCAGGATGTTGGGCTGAACGATCGAATTCGTCCGAAACTGGATGGTCCGGACCGAGGTCCCGTCTCGACGCCGGAGATGCAGCTTCCGCAAGTCGTAGAAGCCCTCGTTTTCGCTCTCGTAGTTGCAGGCGAACGTCAAGACCGGCGAATCCATGTGATGGAGATTGATCACCGGGGAGGCGGCCTCTCCGCGATTCGGCCCTCCGGTCTCGTAGTTTCGAACCCGGTTGTTGTAATTCAGGGAGCCCGATCGGCGCTCCCCGAGGTTGCCCGGCGCATGGATGCCTCCCGGCATGTCGGACGGAGTCGCGTCGACCGCCCAGAGTCCCGTCGTCGTCCAGTCCAGGCCGTCCTCGTCGTTGAAACTCGAGGAGTATCCCCCGTTTCCAATCACCGGATCGCCGTAGAGGTGGGAAGCGGCGGACAGCAATCCCGCGAGTACCATCATCCATCTCATGGCGTGCTCTCCGAGGAGTGTGTCTTCAGGATCCGAATCACGTGATGCACCCGGCCGTGCCGTCTACCGAGACCGGCCGAGGGAGTCATAGAACGCGTAGATCTCCTTCCGTTCGTCCGCGGAAACCCGGTGGAGATGACCGGCGCACTCGAGAGCCCGAAGGGCCTGGTATCGAACGTCGGGTCGGGTTCGACTCCGAGCGGCATCGACCAGGGCGTCCACCGCGGCGTCCGATCCGGAAGCAAGCTGCCTGACCGCGCGTAACTGACGGTCGCCGGTCGGTTCCCGGGACGCCGCGAGGAAACGTCCCTCCAACTTCGGCAAGCGAGTTTCGAGCCGACCGTCGAGGATCAGTCCGGCGAGGAAGTCGTCGGTTCCGGGCCTGTCGAATTCGGACAGCAGGACGGCGACTTCGTCCGCGTGTTCCGACTCCAGCCAGAGCGCCGGTTCCCTCAGGGCGCGATCGAGCAGTTCGTGACCGAAATCCGTGCCCGCGACCCCCGGCATGCGAAGGTGGTCCCGCAACAAAGCGGCGTCGTAGCGAATCGCGGGATGGACGGGATCCGCCCCGTGCGGCGGGGGCAGGTTGGATGGCGCCGGTCGAGTCTCCGCCGGATCCGGGAGAACGAAGTCTTGCAAGATCGCGCGCCACGGCGCATTCGGAGTTTTCGCGAATTCGGCGGGGGCGGGCAGGATGCCGACCGTCGGCCTCGGTTCCGGTACGCGGTCCCCCCGGTGCCCGGGGCGGGTCGGACGGTTCTCGAACAGACCGACTCCCATGGAAATCGCTCCGAGCACGAGACTCGCGACGACCAGCGCGGTCGGGAAGACGGGCGAACGGAAGGTCGGCGCGGGGGCGCGACGGCGTCGATTCATGACGGGATCTCCCACGGTGGCGGATGAGGCGATTCGGCGGAGGGGACTCCACCGTCTCCGGTTGCAGGGTGGGACCCGGAGACCGACGCCTTCTTACACGAATGGGCTGCCCGGAAGAGCCCATGCGCCCGACGGGAGGTGCGACGGCGGGGGAGACCGTGTTCTGAATCCATGGCGGCGAAGGAAGCGATCGTTCCGAACGGCGTCGGGACCACGGGTCCTCGATCGTGCCGCGGTCCGGACGTATGCCGGCACGATCCGGCCGTCCCGGGAACTCGAGATCGCCCGCGGATCGGTGTCGCCGGGCCGATCGGGGGGAGTATGGGGACGTGGACCCGGAGCGCGCCTATTCCTGCGTCTTGGGGACGATCACCACCATCCCGCCGGACGAGAGGATCATCCGCGTGCGCGCCCGCAGCTCGTCGTCGTTCCAGAAGTAGCGATAGCGGGTGACGATGAACGCGCGCCGCGCGCCGTCGAAATGCCGGAGCATTTCCGCGCGTCCGAAACGCAGCAACTCGCGCGTCTCCGGCCGGTCCTGGACCAGGCGGACGTCCCGCTTGTCGTAGTCGATCGTCGGCGTCGGCCGGCCCAGGTAGAAGCCGAGGCTGCGCGGGAACGACTTCCAGGCCACGATCGCGTCCCCGGGGCGCGCCTCGCGCGCGAGCGCCCGGGCCAGGGGGGCGAGCGTGTTGAACTCGGCTTCGATCGACTTCCACACCGCCAGCGCGAGCGCGAGGGCGAGGACCTGGAAGGCGAGCTGGGCGCCGAGGTAGGCGCGCAGCCGATTCCGCCGCAACAGGATCGCGCCGCCCGCGGCGAATGCCGCGAGCGCGGCGGCCAGCGCGTAGCCGAGCGGTCGCGCGCCCGCGAGCGACCGCGGCGGATCGAGATTGGGCTTCCACCCCGGCAGCGGGTCGAGGTGGAGGCCGATCGGCACGCCGACCGCGCAGAGCGCGTAAAGTGCCAGCAAGGCGTAGGAACCCGCGCGCAGCGCCCGCGCGCATCCGGACGCCGGGTCCGCCTTCGTCCCCGCGGTCCACGCGCGCGCCGCCGCCAGCGCCAGCGGCGGCGTGATCGGCAGGATGTAGGTCAGCAGCTTGGAGGCGGACAGGCTGAAGAAGAAGAGGATCGTCCCCGCCCAGACCACGAGGAAGACCGGGGCCCATCGATCCGCGGCGTCCGACGTCTCCCGGTCGCGCAGAACGGCGGCGATGCGGGCGCGCACGCGGCCCCAGGCGGTGTCGGCACCGGGGCCGCTCGCGGAGGCCGGGAAGGCCGCGAAGAAACCGCCCAGCGCCGGCGTGCACGGGATGCAGCCGAAGAGCACCACCGGCAGGAAGAACCAGAACGGCTCCCCCTTGAACTCCTCCGCCGAGACGAACGCGGACGCCGACCGCTGGAACACCAGGAAGCGGAGCACCCCGGGATTCTCCCGCTCGAGCAGCGCCACCCAGGGGACCAGAAACGCCGCGGACAGCAGCAGCCCGCGCCCCGGCGCGAGGCCGCGCAGCACGGTCCATTCGCGACGCAGCACCAGAAAGGCGAGCACCGGCAGGAATCCCGCGGCGAGGGCGACCGGGCCTTTCGCCAGCATTCCCATCCCGAGGCAGCCCCAGTAGGCCCAGCGCCAGCCGGGCCGGAGCGGCGCGCCCGCCCCGGCGTACGCCCGCACGAAACACGCCGCCGCCGCGGTGGACCAGAAGGTCACGAAGACGTCGGTGGTGATGCTGCGCGCTACCCCGAAGAACTCCGGCGAGGCGAGCAGGAACGCCCCGGCCAGGAAGCCGGTGCGCGCGTCCCACAGCCGCAGCCCGATCCCGAAGGCGAGCAGGACGATTCCCACGCCGAACAGCGCCGCCGGGCAGCGCACGGCGAACTCGGTGGGCCCGAAGGCGCGCACGCCGAGCGCGACCATCCAGTAGGCGAACGGAGGCTTCTCGAAGTGCGGGATCCCGTTCAGCCGGGGCGTGATCCAGTCGCCGGAATCGGCCATCGCCCGCCCGATGTCGGCGTACCGCCCCTCGCTCGGCTCGGTCAGGCCGAGCGAGCCGAGCTGAAAGAAGAGCAGCGCCGCCGCCAGGGCGGCGAGTCCGACGAGCGCGAGGCGGGGAGACGGGGACACGGCAGGCTCCGGAAGCACGGGGGACGCGGTAGGCGTTCCTACCACGTCCCGGCGAAGGCGGCAACGATTGTCCCTCCCTTGCGTCCCCCGACCCGCGGGGCTAGGATGAGGAGGCCATGTTGAGCGAAGAAAGACTCGCAGCCTACCGGAAGATGACCCCCGACGAACGCTGGCGGGAGGTCGAGGAACTCATGACCCTGGCCTGGCGGTCATTGCTGGAGCTGCCGCTCGAGGAACGGAATCGCCGACTCGAGATCATCCGCCGGGAGCACGAGGAAAGCGATGCGGTGTTGATCGCCCATCTGAAGAGGTACTCGTGACCGAATTGCCGATCCAGCGGCTGCTCCTGGAAGCGCTCGCCGTCCTGGAGAACCTCGGCCTGACGCACGCGATCATGGGGGGGTTCGCCGTCCGCGCCTGGGGGGTCCCGCGACCCACGTATGATGCCGACATCGCGGTGGTGATCGCCGACGAGGAGATTCCGGACTTGCTGCGCGCGCTGGAGGCCGCCGGATTCGACGTCCCGGAGGAGCATCGGAAAGGGTACCTGGATACGCTCGCGGGCACGGACAAGTTCCGGGTGACGCGCTTCGAATCCCTCAGCGTCTGGCAGGTCGATCTGTTCGTTGCCCGCGGACCGTTCTTCGATTCGGCGATCTCCCGCCGCAGGACCATGAAGGTGGAAGGGCGCGAGGTTCCGGTGCTCGCCCCGGAAGACCTGATCGTGCTCAAGCTCATCGCGCATCGGCGGAAGGATCTGCTCGACATCGAGGAGATCCTGAAGGTCACGCCGAACCTGGACCCAGACTACCTCCGCCGTTGGGCGGCGGCATTGAACGTGAGCGAGCGCCTGGAAGAGTTCCTGCCGCCGGCGGCGAACGCTCCCGGGGAGCCGTGACGAAGGGATCCCGCCGCCTCGGCGCGCGTCGCCCGCCCCGTCGGACCGGCAACAATCTCTTGCATGCGCGGCCGCGGTCTGGCATGGAAACTAGGCTTTTCCAGGCCCGTTCCGCCCCCGCTGGAGCCGTCCCATGACCGAATCGCGCAAGATCCCGATCACCCGCCCCCTCTTCGACGGCGCCGAGATCGACCAGCTGCGCAAGGTCCTGGACAGCGGCTGGGTCGTCCAAGGGCCGATGGTGGCGGCGTTCGAGAAGGCCTTCGCCGCCTACACGGGGATCCCGCACGCGGTGGCGACGACGTCGTGCACGACCGCGCTTCACCTCGCGCTGATCGCCGCGGGAGTCCGGCCGGGGGACGAGGTGGCGCTGCCCGCCTTTACGTTCGTGGCGACCGCCAACGCGGTGGAGTACGTCGGGGCCCGGCCGGTCTTCTGCGACGTGGACCTGGACACGTTCAACGTCGATCCCGCCGCGCTGCGCGCGGCGCTCGGGCCGCGCACGAAGGCGGCCATCCCGGTCCACCTCTTCGGGCTGGCGTGCGACGTGGACGCCGTGCTCGCCGCCTGCGCCGCCGCGGGCATCCCGGCGGTCGAGGACGCGGCGTGCGCGGTCGGCGCCTTCTGGCGCGGTCGGCACGTCGGCGGCTTCGGCTTCGCCGGCTGCTTCTCCTACCACCCGCGCAAGGCGATCACCACCGGCGAGGGGGGCATGATCACCGCGCAGGACGCCGCGGTGGTGGAACGGCTGCGCTCCCTGCGCGACCACGGGGCGCGCAAGAGCGACCTGGCGCGCCACGCGGCCGGCGGCTTCCTCCTCCCCGAGTTCGACGAGGTGGGGTACAACTACCGCATGACGGACATCCAGGGGGCGGTGGGCGTCGAGCAGATGAAGAAGCTCGCCGGCATCCTGGAACGCCGGCGGGCGGTCGCCGCCGAATACGACCGGCGCCTCGCCGGCGTGCCGTGGCTGATCCCCCCCCGGACCCCCGACGGGTGCGTGCACGGCTACCAGAGCTACGTGACCCGCATCGTCGCGCCGGACAGCGGGCGCGCCGACCTCGAGAACGTGGCGCGGCTGAATACCTTCCGCAACCGGCTGATGACCGACCTGGAGGCGGAGGGGATCTCCACCCGGCAGGGGACCCACGCCGTGCACCCGCTGGGGTACTACCGCCGCAAGTACGGTCTGCGTGAGGAGGATTTCCCCCGCGCCTGGGTGGCCGACCAGACCACGCTGACGCTGCCCGTGTACGTGCAGATGACGGAGGCGGACATCGAGCGCGTGGTCGAGCGGGTGAAGGCGATCGGGGCGCGGACCTGGGAGGCGCAGCGGCCGGCGGCGTCGACGGGCGCGGCTTTGGGCGAGTCGGCCGTCGCGCCGGCGGCGACCGCCGCGGTGGCCGCGCGGCCGGCGGAGTCGGGCCGCGCCCGCAAGCGCGTCCTGGTGGCCGGGGCCGGCGGCTTCATCGGCCGGCGCTTCGTGGCCGCCTGCGCCGAAGAGTTCACGATCACGGCCCTGGTCCGGCGCCCCGAGCGCACGCCCGTGGCGGGGATCGAGTACCGGGTCGTCGACCTCGCCCGCCCGATCGAGGCGGCGGAACTCCCGCGCGACGGCGTGGACGCGATCGTCCACCTGGCACAATGCAACAAGTACCGGCTCTACCCGGAGGCCGCCGACGAGGTGATGGCGGTGAACGTGGGCTCGGTGCTGGGGCTGGCCAACTGGGCGCGGACGGCGGGGTGCGGGCACTTCGTCTTCGCCTCGACCGCGGGATTCAACCCGCCGGGCGTGGAGCGCGCCGACGACGACGCCCCGCTGGAGCCGGAGTCGTTCTACACGCGGACGAAGGCGATCGCGGAGACCATGCTCGGGGACTTCGGGCGCTGGTTCGCGCTCGCGATCGTGCGGCCGTACACGATCTACGGGCCCGGCCAGGAAGGCCGGCTGATCCCGTGCATCGTGGACAAGGTGCGCCGCGGCGAACCGGTGATCCTGGAGGGGGACGCGGAGGGGATGCGGCTGAGCCCGCTCTTCGTGGACGATGCGGTGGAAGCGCTGCGCCGCATCGTGCGCGGCAAGGTGGGCGGGCGGATGAACCTGGCGGGGGATGAGGTGGTGAGCGTCCGCCGCATCGCCGTCGAGGTCGCGGCGGCCGCCGGGGGGCGGGTGGTGTTCGAGCCGAGAGCGGAACCGAAGGACAAGCGGTTGACCGGCGCGAACGGCCGGCTGGCGGGCCTGATGCAGGGTCGCGCGTTGACCTCGTTCAGCACCGGGATGGCCGCCACGGTTCATGGCGCCCGGGAGTGCGCGGCGACGACGGCCCGCTGATCGCGCGGGGCCGCGTCAATTCGCCACGCCGGGTCCGGCACGCGGACCCTGGGAAGGCGCGGACTCGCGCAGGATCTCCAGCCACCGATCGCGGATCGCCGCCTCGGAGTGGTAACGACGGTACCAGGCTGCGCTTCGCCGGCCGAGGTCGGCCGCGGCGTCCCGGTCACGGTAAAGCATGCGCAGGTGGGCGGCAACGTCGTCCGGGGTGCGCGAGTCGAGGACCGGCGGGAGCTCCGGAAAGCACCAGCGGTGCACGTCCGCATCGAATCGGATCAGCGTCGGCCGGCCGCAGCCGAGCGCCTTCGGGGTGATCCCGCCGAACGTCCCCAGCCAGAATTGATCCGCCACCGCATCGGAGGCGCGGAACCAGCGCAACATCTGCCGATTGGGCATCGGGCGCACCCAAAGGACGCGATCGACGAGACCCAGTTCGGTGATCAGGGCCTCGGTTTCCGCGACGCGCAATCCCCACCGCACCAGCACGAGGAGCGCCCGCGGCGCAACCTCGCGGACGAACCGGGCGAATCCGCGCAAGAAGACGTCGTTCCCCTTCTCCCAGCTCGGGTGCCGGATCTGCGGGTCCCAGTGCAGCCGGGACGGATGGACGACGACGAAATCGGTCTTGCGCTCGGTTTCCAGCGTGCGCCGGATCTCCGAGCCGTCGGCCTGATCGATGGCCTGATCGTTCATGGGGTGGGGGATGTACCGGAAGCGGGGGAGGGCCAGCCGCTCCGCCGCCCGGATGTTGTCGCAATTCGTGATCAGCGCGCACTCCGCTTTCCGATAGGCCCAAGCGGTCATGCGCCCCAGCGGCGTCGGTTCGAAGGGGATCGCCCGGATCGTTCCGTGCTCGTAGGCGAAGGTCCGGGGGTGACCGGCGAGCAGGGGGAAGATACAGTCGGTGGCGTAGCCCACGACGATGTCGTATCGGCTCATCAGCGGACGCAGGCGCTCGGTGGTGGCGAGGAAGGGTTCCAGGTCGGCAAAGGGCGGCGCGCCGTCGTTTCCCGCCGGGCCGGCCGGCGGGTGTGCAGGCGGACCGGCGGGGTCGCTATGCGGTGCGCGCAGGAGCGCGAGGGCGGCAAGCACGGAATTGCGCAGGCGCTGCGATCCTTCGCGGAGGAATCGCCGCGCAAGGAATCGTCGGAACGCCTCGAGCGCGATTCCGTAACCACGAACGGCGGACGCGCGCCCGTCCATCCGGGCAACCAGGTATGGCAGCATCAAGGGAAGGGGACCTTGGGCGAACCACTCCGGCCGCCGGTAGCGCGGCGTCCGGATCCGGTGCCACGGCGGGTAGTCTTCATCGAAGCCGGAGGGCAACCCCACCAGGTCCGCGTCTTCCCACTCCGGGGTGCTCATGATGTGATACGCGCCGAACGCCGCCACGCCGCAAAGTACGTCCGAAGGCACACCGGCGGCATTCAGGATGCGCGCGTTCTGATAGCCGTTGTTGGCGATGTTGCCGATGTGCAGGATGCGCGGTGGCCGGGGCAGAGAAGGGAGCGGCAAGGTCGAACTCATCGGCGTCCGTCTCGGGCGGAAATGGCGGCATAGAGGGCGCCGAGCCTTCGTGCCAGGGTGCCCGGGTCGTGATGCGCCCGGACGAAGGTTGGGCCGCGCGCCGCGAGCGCTTCCAACTCCTCCGGGTGGTCCAGGCACCAGAGGATCCGCTCGTAGACCGTGTCCGGCCGAGTGACGATGATGGGGCAGTCGGGCAAGGCGGCGAGAAACTCCGGCCGGACGTAGCAGAGAACCGGGATGCCGAGCGCAAGGGCCTCGACCTGGGCGTTGGCGTAGTACCCCATGCGCAGCTTCCCCACGGCGAGATCGCAGGTGTCGAGGAGACGAAGGTTTTCCTGGAACGGGATCTGTCGCGCTTCCACCAACTCGACGCAACGACCCTCGGCGGCCAACCGGCGCACGGCATCGCGAATGAAGCGTGTGCCGTCGATCCCCTCATGGTTCGTGGAGTGGTGGATCCGCCAGGTGGTCTTGTCGCGGTAGCCGCGTTGACGGGGTGGGCCGACGATCTTGGCCACCGGCGGTGCGAGAAAGGGGAAGTGTTCGAATCGGGGTCGGAGCCGCGCGGGCACGGAGTCGAGCAGATCGGGGGTGGTCACCAGGTGCCGGTGGGCGTGGCGGAATGCCTCGTCCCGCAAGGCGTCGGGCAGGTTGTCGCATACCTCCTTGGGGTAGTCGCACTCCTGGCAGCAGTTGAGCCCGGGGGCGGCCGCGAGGGTGGGCGCCTTGCGCCGCACGTCGTCGCCGCGGAAATGGGCCACCAGCCCTCGCCCGGCCAAACGGATCATGCGCAATTCGTCCCGCGATCCGGTGAGGGTGGCCAGCGCATGGCAGTGAACGGCGCCGTAGCCGGCGAGCAGTCGCCAGAAACGGAATGCATGTGCGAGCAGCGACGGGCGGAACGAGTGAAAGGTGTGCCGAGCGAGAGGCGGGTGGAGCACATGGTGGTCCCACGCGCCTTCTTCGTATTTGATCCACACCTGGTTGACGGCCGCGTAGTCGGCGTCGACGCCCTGCTCCCGAAGCGCGCGGGTGAGCAGGAAGGCGACGTGGCACATCGACATGACGTGCAGCACGCGCCGGCTCCGCTGGAAGGGGCGGAGGAGGAGGGCGACGATCAAGTGGGTCAGGAACGCGGCGACGCGCCAGGGGAGGTACGGGATTGCCGCGCGGAGGTGCGGGTTTTGCTTGAGGCGTTGCCAGAGCGGGGGGACGGAGTGGGGGAGGGGGGGGAGAGCAGCGACGACGGGGAGCGGGAGGCCATGGATGAGAGCCGGCGGCATTGGTGTCTCAAGATCTGGTGAATTCAGGGATCCGAAACCCTCCCTGTTGGGCATGCCAACCTCGTCTGGCCTTTCGTAACCGGAGTTTGCACAAACCTACAACAATACGACGGTACCTGTTGTCGATCAAGCAATTGTGTAGAAAGATCTCAGATGGCAGCCCTCGAGACGGTAGCGGACTTGGACGACCCTCCTTGCACCATGCCATCGCGCCGGGCGACAGAGTAGGAAGCTCTGAGGGGGCGGGACTCGCGTCGTGTGTCCCGCACTTCAGACCTCGCTCAATCAGCCTCGTCTCTGCTCTAACAACATGACCTTATGCGTGTTGCGACGATCCCGGTGCGGTTGCATCGTCTAACCTTGACATCGCGAACGTCCGTGCCTAAAGTGATTCGCTCCGAGGACTCCGTTCGGTCGCCGAAGTCGCGGATAGAGTCCAAAACCCCCTACGGAATGTGAGCGGAGAATGCTCGGCAATAATAGGATCGTTCGGCAGGTGGTATTGGAGCGCGATTTTGATCCTGGTGGAACCCAGACGACTGCGCTCCCAACGCACCGTCCGACGAGGACCGCTGACCGCCGGGGCCTCGATTTGAGAGCGTGTCTCTGCTTGGTCCCGGTGGATGCGGTGCTTCGGGACCTCTCACGAATCTCGATATGAAAAATTCGTTTCAAGCCTCTTCGTTTGGAGTTTCGTGGGGGCGTGGTCCGTAGTTGGACTCGACTTGCTGGAATCATGAAACCCGCGAATTAGGCTAGACCTGCTCTTCCGTCGAGGCCAAAGTGGCTTCCTGACAGCAATTTAGGGGAATTCCATCTCTGCCCATGGGCATCCGACACACTCTTGAGAGCGGCAGTGTGAAATCGACATGCGATTGATCCGCGGCAACTTGTTTCAATCGATCATTACCAACCGAGCGCTCATCGTCGAGATGGCATGGAGGGATATCCAGGGTACAGGCAGGGGAGCTCTAATCGGGTACCTCTGGCTCGTCGTGTCCCCGCTGATCCAGACCATCGCCTACATATTCATTGTCTCAATTGTCTTTGGCGCCCGTCTTCCCGAGGCATCGGGCCGCTTTGACTACGCCATGTATGTTCTTGCCGGAATGGTGCCTTGGCATTTACTCACGCGGACCTTACAAGAATCGACCACTCTCATTCGCGATCGCACCGAGCTGGTGAAGCAAGTCATATACCCGATCGAAACCCTACCCGTAACTTCCCTGCTGGTAAGTTCTATCAGCTCGATGGTCGTGCTCCTCGTGCTTCTCGGAATCTCCGCCATCACGGGCAGCATCGAGTGGAGCGTTCTTCTTCTCCCGATTCCAATTGCGATACTGGCGATCTTCCTACTGGGCGTGTCGTGGATCGCGTCAATTGCGGGCGTCGTGCTAAAGGACTTGCGAGACATCGTTGCGATACTGATGAATTTGATGGTATACGTCTCACCGGTTCTGCTAACGAAAGGAATGGTTGGTGAAAGCCTCTGGTCACTGATCATGCTAAATCCGCTCTCACACATTGTTATCAGCTTTCGAGATGTCTTCGAGGGAACATTCCACTGGGGAAGCTGGGCGGTGTTTATCGCCATGACTGTCGCCGCGACCATCACTGGCGGATGGATTGTTTATCGCACGAAGATTGCCATCAATGAGTACCTTTAGCAATCCCGCGTCACCCAACGACTCTCCAAAGAAGCTTGTGCAGAGCGAGATTGCTATCGATGTCTGCAGCGTTTCGAAGCATTTCAAGCTTTATCACCAAGTTGTATCCGGCCCAATCAAGGAGATCCTGTTCTTCTGGAAGCGAGAGCACTACTACAAACAATTCTTGGCTGTTGATCGCGTCTCCTTGATCGTGCGACGAGGAGATGTAGTTGGCATTGTCGGTCCCAACGGTGCGGGCAAAACCACGCTTCTGAAGATGATTGCAGGTCTGCTGCCGGTGGATTCAGGTACGATTCAGGTTAATGGGAAGTTGACGGCTTTGCTTGCGCTCGGAGTAGGCGTTCATCCTGAGTTTACAGGCCGGGAAAACATCTACTATGGCGGGCTATTGCTGGGGATGACGAAAGACGAGGTGCTCTCGAAGACATCCTCCATCATCGAGTTTTCAGAATTGGGAGAGTTCATTGATCGACCACTCCGGACCTACTCCTCTGGGATGCGCGCTCGACTGCTTTTCTCGATTTCGATGAGCATAGACCCTGACATTTTGATCATCGACGAGGCACTAGCGACCGGGGATGCATATTTCGTCAAGAAATGCACCGCGCGAATTCGATCTTTATGTGACAGTGGCGCCACGCTGCTGTTGGTGTCTCATAATGCTGCTCAAATCTCACAGATATGCAGCCGCGCTATCTTAATGGCAGAAGGTCGGATTCTAGAGGAGGGCGAGCCTAGATGCGTGCTGAACGCATACAATCGATGGGTGTTCCTACGTGAACAGTCCATCCCGGCAGTTGCGGATCGAGGTCCGATGCCGATGGTTGGTGGTACGGGGGACATCCGTGTGACGTCGATTCTACTCAAGGACTGCAATGGCAAAGAGTCAAAGGGGTTCTATTCCGGCGAGCGAATGGAAATCGATATCGAGTACGCCAGTTCGTTGCCTCCAGGAAGTCAGGCGGATCTGTTTGTGGGCATTCTCTCAGCCGGCGATCAACGATACGTTGCGGAATTCAATACTCTGAATTACGTTGCTTGGCCAAGCGGTGCGGTTACCAGCACCCGGCTGGAGATTGCGTTGCAGGGAACGGTTCGTCTGATCTGCGACCCTCTGTTGCTGCTGAACAATCACTACAGTTTGTGGGTGATTTTCTACGATCGCGAAAGCCACTACCACTGTGAGTACAGGAACGTTGTGCCTTTCATTGTAGCACGCAGGAATCTGACGTGGATGAAAGGTGACGCTGTATTCTGGCAGCCGTCCAGAATCGAAACCGAAGGGCGCCCATGAAGCTCGCGATCAGCCCATCGATATCGTATCGCAAGTTTGGGTACATTCCATCGGGTTCCCTGAAGGCAGACCTCTCTGGATGGCTTCTAGGGGCCCCGAATCTGCTCAAGAGACTCCAGGCGCGGGACGTAATGTCCGCTCTGGAGATCCGAGCCAGTGATTGCGTTCTAGATTTCGGATGTGGGAGCGGCTACTTTACCGTCGAGATGGCAAAACTGTGCCGTCGGGCGTATGGGGTGGATGTAACTCCGTACCTCCACTCTGTGAGAATTCCCGAAATCCTGGGTGGTCGATTGGAGTATCTCGTCGCGGAGGGGCGACAGCTTCCGTTTCCACAGGAACATTTCGACCGAATCTTGGCCAGTGAAGTGTTGCCGATGGCAGAGAATCCAGAGGAGTTCCTAGTTGAGATTCGCCGTGTCATCAAGCCCGGCGGGCGACTGGTGGTCGTGAATGGTGCGGGTCACCCGAGTATTTGTGAAGCGTACCGGGAAAAGCATTGGTTGCTCGAGTTCTTGAGACGGCTTTTTCCGAAGCGCTTCCCAAAAAGCTACGAGGAGTATTGCAGTCGCCTCCAAGGGTCATTCGGTACGTCGCAGAAGGTGTTTTTTGACCACGTGAAGATAGAGCACCTTTTAACCAGTTGTGGCTTTCAAGTAGTCGACTTCCGCTACTCTCCAGGGTACCTCGCTGGGACGTACCTCTCCTGGTCGCAATTCATCAGATACGTTGTTACCGGAAGATCGCTCTCGCAGGCAGGGTTTGCCATTCAGTATCTCCTGCTCCATCTTGTACAGCGGTACGAGAAGCGGAGGCACCAGGGCGGGCTTCTTTGCGTGGCTACGCGATGAAACGAGTTTTCAACGCCATGTTTCGTCGCTTCGCGGCGATCCGGCGGAATCGATTTCTGCGCACATGCCAGGCAGTCGCGGCCGCACCGTACGACGCGACAATCTACGAAATGTTCCTGGAATCCGCCCTCCGGAATCGCGGGCTTCAGCACCGCCCCTTCTTGGAGTCGTCCTCGCCGGCGGCCCCAGCAAGCCTGTACGTTCGACACGACATTGATACGGCGGCCTGTATCCGCAGTATGGATCGACTCCTCGAGATCGACCGATCGAAGAGGATCTCCGCGGGAGTGTACTTCCGAGTCGATGGAGAGGAATACTGCCTTGAGCAGAATCGGGAACGCATCAATCAGTTGCGAGAGTACGGTTTCGAAATCGGCCTCCACACGGTGTGCTACCTTGCGGACGACTACCTGAAGCGATTTGAAGCCGAGACCCGGGCATTTGAACATGGCGCAGGCTTTCACCCGAAGAGCTTCACGGTGCATGGTCTTGGGCAGACCAGAATGGACGTTCGGACAAGCTTCTGCGAAGAGATCGTAGATCGGATGGCTGAGTTTGGTTACGAGTTTACCGACTGCCACCCGCGATCTCGTTGTTATGACCATGTGATTCACGATTGCCATCTCGATCAACAGGGCGGGCATCGGTACATCAGGGACGAGTTTACGAGCCGACCATTCCCGTACGAAAGAGGAAAGAATTACTTGCTCTTGACTCATCCATGCTACTGGAGTTTCGACGTGGCAGGAGGAAAAGTGAATGTTATCGATAGGTGAGCATGCTGCTGCATTCAACGCGGCATATGGTCGCCTAGGTGACCTGAAGTTGGAAAAGATTGCGTTCCCTCTTGCGGAGATTGAGAACTTCCAGTGGAATCGCGGCAAGTGGAATGATGAGTACTACTCTTACCACTATTGTCGCTTCACGTGCCATATTCTTAGCCGGCTAGGTCTTTGCCCAGGGCAGTCCATACTCGTGGTTGGTTGCGGGTTTGGCATGGATGAAAAGAACATCAAGCAGCTCAACGAAGACTCTGATTTGTGGAGCGTGGATGTGTCGCAGCACATGCTTCAACTAGCGGTGCAAAGCGCGTCTCCGAGCCGATTCTCGTGCGCCACTGCGGAAGCCCTGCCATTCCCGGATGGGGCTTTTGACCGTGTGCTATCGCGTGAAGTTATTGAGCATGTTGCAAGTCCACGTGCAATGGTGCGAGAGATTGCCAGAGTGCTGCGACCAGGCGGAGTGGCGGTGATTACAACAGAGAATGAAGAATCGCTGGGTCCGACAAATTTGTGGGATTCGAGGATAGGCGCTTGGCTGTCGCGTTGGCTGAAAGTGCCGACGGTCGCATTGTCTTACAGGGACGAAGCACCGTCTGTTGGGGAGATGAAAACGATTTGCGCAAGCTCGGGGCTTGTCTTGCGTGAAGTGTTGTACGACGGAGCGGTCTACAAGTACTTGATCGAATTGTCGAAACATCTCAAGCATCAGACTGTGCGCATGGCTCATTGGCTGTCCAGGCTTGAGAACAGTCGCATGTTGGCGCCCTGGTTCTGTGATCAGGTCAAGTATGTTGTGGAAAAGCCGGCAGGAGTCCATGGTAGGCATGCAAAACCGGACTTCGTGTGCCCCAAGTGCCGGCTGGCGCTGCGCCAATCGAATGGGCTGTGGAGTTGTTCAAGTTGCGGAGGCCGGTTTCCGGAACAAAACGGTATCGCTTGCTTCATTGGCGAATGTTTGGAGGGGACTACTGCAGGCGACCAGGATGTCGACGTTGCTCCGAACCGCGATACGAAACTCCTGCTGCGATTGATGAGCCTGCTTCGAGACGCGTACTGTAGAGCGTATCAGCTTGCTTCGTTGCTTGCTGGGTTGCTATGCCGAAGCAACGATCACCGCGGTAGTCGACTGCTCGACGAGCGGGATCCCTACGTGAGGTATCTTCGGATCCCCGATGGCGGCTCGAATCGATCGTCTCACCGAATCAGCCGGGAATTGAAGGGTGCCGATCATCGAAGCAGCGACGTTCCGTAAAGGTGCCAAGCGGAATGCCCGTACGAGAGCACACTGTCGGATTGCGCACTACTTCTCATCAGCATGAGTATAGTTCTCCATTGACATAGTTGTCGAACACTTCCAGTTCAGGTTTACGTTGCCGTGGCCGATAGACTCACCAATGAGTGGATGCGCTTGCGAGAGATACCATGCGCGGCCCCGTTCTTTGACGACTCGTCCTTCAGGTGGAACAGATCCGGATCGTCCGCCAGCACCTCGCTCGGGGAAGGACCGAGCGCCGCGGGGCCGATCGCTGTGGCATGCTGCTCCTCTCGCGCGACGGCACGGCCCCCGGCGAGGTTGCCCAGCGAGTCGGCTGTGGTGATTCCACAGGTGAAAGAATACGCGGCCGCTTCTTCGAGCGCGGGCTCGACGACGCGTTGTTCGACCGTCCTCGATCCGGGCGCCCCCCGGCTTTTTCCCCCTCTGCAGGTCGCTCCGATCGTCTCGCTCGCGTGCACCCCACCAAGCCAGATCAACCGCCAGATCGTCCGGTGGTCGGTTCGTGATGTGGCACTGCAGGCCATACGCGACGGGATCGTCGAGACCATCCACTATAGCTCGGTCTGCTTGATCCTGAACGAATTCGACCTGAAGCAGCATCGGACTAGCTACTGGCTTCACAGTCAGGATCCGAACTTCGAGAAGAAAGCGGCCACCGTGCTCTGGTACTACGAGCGCACCGAGTCCTTTGCGCGGGATGGCGTGGTCGTGCTCTGCCTGGACGAGAAGACCGGGATTCAGGCTCTCGGGCGAAAGTTCCCTGACCGGGACCCCGAACCTGGCCAACCGCGGCTTCGTGAGTTCGAGTACGTCCGACACGGCGTAGTGAACCTGACCATGGCCTTGGAGGTCGCAACGGGAGGGATTTGGGGTCGAACGATCGGAAAGAACGACCAGCATAACATGATCGATTCGTTGGAGCGCCTCGATCACGCCTACCGTGATGCGAAGCGGATCGAGTTGATCCTGGACAACGGTTCGTCGCACGTTGGGCGAGAGACGCAGGCGTGGTTCGAAGACCATGCACACCGTGTTCGGCCGCACTTCACACCCACCCACGCATCCTGGCTGAACCAAGCTGAACTCGCCCTTGGAGCTTTCAGCCGCCGCTATCTGCTGGATCGCGTAGTCGAAGAGCGCCAAGAACTCACCGATCGAATCAGCCGAGGCATGGCCGAGTACAACATCCTCTACCGGCGACCATTCAATTGGACGTTTAATCACATCGCCGTCAACTTAACGCCTAACGTACCTCTTGCCGCCGCGCATATGAGCGAACGATTTCAAGTGACGCCGACCTTTGCAGAATCTTCGCTTCCGGCGCAATGGACTGCGAGGTTCGAGGAGCACGGTGCGGAGCGAGGTGGCGGCGTATCCCGCCTGGT
>CAZWCX010000117.1:0-21894 GCA_964632945.1 uncultured Planctomycetia bacterium
AGACGCGAGGGGGAGCTCTCCGCGGGCACGTGTCCGCGGCCCCATTGAAGCGCGACTGATGTCGGAGTCATCTACGACGAGAGTGCGTCTCTCCGCGGGCACGTGTCCGCGGCCCCATTGAAGCGCCGCTTCCACAATCCGTCCCACGATCTCCCCGAGCTCTCCGCGGGCACGTGTCCGCGGCCCCATTGAAGCAGGCTCACCTTGGCTTCGATGGCCTCGGCGAGCAGGTCCTCTCCGCGGGCACGTGTCGGCGGCCCCATTGAAGCGTAGCCCTCGCCGAGCGGCCCCCAGACCAGAGCCGACTCTCCGCGGGCACGTGTCCGCGACCCCATTGAAGCCGAATGATGCTGTCGCAAGGCATTGGTACTTGTCCTTGTCCTAGACTCCCCACCGGCCAGCGGGGCTTCGGGTCTTTGCCACCCAGCGACGGATGGCATCGCCTGCACTTCGCGGGCCGAGGCCGGATGGTTGTCTGCACATGGTCTGGGGGGACCGCCACCCGCGATTTGGCCACGTGGCCGGGTTGGGCACCCCGCGTCCGCCCCGTCGGCGGCTTCCCGGACCTGGGTCGCTCAGTCACGGTGGCCCTTGACAGTCCGCGCAGCCGTCGATATCAGCACACGAAGGGAGGCACGAGGATCGAGGCGGCCGTGCTGGCGGCGAGTCGAGCCTCGGTGAGTCAGCTCGGTGATGCGGCCAGAACGACCAACAAGGCAAGCGAACCGCTTGATTCTAGGCCTGCAAGAGGGTCGGCAACGAAAGACCAAGACTTTCTCTCCGCACGAAGATCCTGGTCGTTCGTGGCACCGCGCCGGGGACTTCGGGCTTCGCATCGACGCGCGTATCGGTCGGGAAGTCGGCGGGCCAGCCAAGATGCTGGTGTTTCAGGAATTGGCACCGGCCGATCGCCTGGGTATGGGGGACTGCGCATTCCGCTTCGGCGGTCGAATCGGGCGGGCAGCGACACTCGCTTCGGACCGAACAAAGGACGACTGGGACCGGCTCGGCTGTTCCTATTCACTTGGAACGCTGCAGCCGAGAGCCTCGCACCATCCAGTCTTGATGTGTTCGTACGGGTATGGTCTGATTGGGCTCGCGGCAGCCGCGGTCGCGACGCGATTCGAGCGTTCCTCCGGATGGGCTGGGCCGAACCGGACGGAGCGCTGCAGCAGACGGCGATCGCAATCCGGGTTCATCGTGGAATCGAGGCTTTCAGCGCGGCCGCCGCTGCTGAGCTTTGCGTCAGGCCCCCTCCGGATCCCCGCGATGGCTGACCCAACAAACTCAGATCCCGGGCAACCCAACCCTCCCGCGCCGACCCCGTGACATCAACGAGGACCTACCCCCATGCGTGACCCCTTCGTCCCACGCGTCGGCGGAGTCGTCAGCGCCGACATTGCCGTTCCCGAACACGAGCGTGAGGTGCGCTTCTACTCCCGTGTTCTCTGCACGGGCGCCGATCCGCTTTGGCGCGAGGATCTGATGAACAACCGCGGCATGCCGATCATCGGCTTGGGCGCGCGCAGCGCTCCGTATGCCGACCTTCCGCTCCAATGGATGCCGCACATTCAGGTCGCCGATGTCGCATCCAGCGTCGCGCGCGCGCTCGCACTCAACGGCCGAGAGCTCATGCACGGCAAAGACGACGCCGGAAAGAGCCAGTGGGCGGTGCTGCTCGATCCGAACGGCGCGGCGTTCGGGATCGTCCCGGTCGTTTCCGCCGCGGCGCTCCCCCCGACGGAAGGCGCCGCATCCGGCGACGCCGCGGCGCGCGTGGGTTGCATCGCCTGGCTCGACCTGACCGTCTCCGACGCCTCGGCGACCCGGGACTTCTATCGCCGGGTCATCGACTGGTCGGTGCAGGACGTCGAGATGAAGGATGCCGGCGATCGCTACGCCGACTACAACATGCTGGGGGGGGATGGAACCCCGGCGGCGGGCGTTTGTCATGCGCGCGGCATGAATCGGGATCTGCCGCCGGTCTGGATGATCTACCTTCCCGTGGGCGACCTCGCCGAGAGTCTCCGCCGCGTACGTGAGGAAGGGGGCAAGGTCATCAAGGCGATCCAGGGGAAGAATGGGGAGTACGCGTACGCGGCGATTCAGGACCCGGTCGGGGCGTGCCTGGCGTTGGTGCCGGGGTAGAGAGAGGTGCAGCGGCCTTGACGTGGCCTTGCACGTGACCGCTTCAAGGACCGGGACCGTGCCCGGACGGAAGCCCATTGCTACGCGCCACGGCTCGGCTAGCTCCCCACGGCGTTGCGTCGGGTGCCGCCTGTGCCGGAGTGCCGCGGGGACTCCGGCTAGAACGGCAGTTTCACCTTTGCCCCCGCCTTGAGTTCCCATGCCAGCTTGAGCGTGCGCGTCTCGTGCGGGGCGAGGGCGACCTCCAGGCGCAGGATGCCATTGCGCGCGTCATGTTTCCACCCGGGGGCGTCGGCGACGGTGACCTTGACGTCCTCGATCTCGCTGACCGGGATCCGCTCGGTCACCAGGATTTCGCGGCGCGCGTCCGAGAGGTTCGAGAGGTGGACCTCGACGGTGCGGCGGAGTTTCTGGGTGCCGACGAGCATGGTGGTGTCGCGTTCGTCGTACGACTTGCGGCGCACGCGGACGCCGTCCTCGGGGCCGAAGCCGAGCTCGAACGGTTCGCCGACGCCGACGAAATCGAGGCGGCTGCGGCCGACCAGGCCGGCGCCGCGCGCGAGGCGCACGGGTCCGGCCAGGAGGGGGGCGGCGCCGGCGTGGGTGAGGGTGGCGCGCAGGTGGGCGACGGGGGCGCGTTCGGGGAAGAGGACGCGTTCCACGGTGGCCATGCCGCGGCTGCGGGCCACTTCGACGCGGAAGGGGCGTCCGTCGGAGGGCAGGGTCACGCGGCCCGCGCGCGCGGTGAATTCGAGGGGCGCGCCGCCGTCGTCGACGCCCGGCATCTCGTCCACCTGGCGGGTGCCTCGGTCGATCCCGGCCAGTTGCACCGCCTGCTCGTGGGCCTGGACGACGACTTCGCGCTTTTCCTCCTCCGTTTTCTTGCGCAGGCGCAGGAGATCGTCCTCGACGGGGGGCGGGGTTGCGGCGCGCGCCGGGCGGGCGGTGGAGAAGCGGGCCTCCACGTCCTGCCAGGTTTCGCCGGTGCGCTGCCAGGCGGTGGCGTAGGTGACGATCTCGACGGCGCCTTGCCGGGCGTCCGCGCCCTCGACGGTCAGGCGCGCGAGGTGTTCCGGGCGCCAGAGCGCGCAGGGGACGCGGTAGATCGCCTCCACGTCCGCGTCGACCGCGGCCGGCGTGGCGAGTTGGATTTCGATCACGGCTTCCCAGCGGGGTCGGCGCACGAGTCCCTGGGCGAGGCGTTGGGCGGCGCGCTCCCGGTCCTCGTCGGCCCGCTCCGCCTCGGCGCGCGCCTTGGCGGCGCGCGCGAGGATCCCGGCGCACTCGTCCTGGAGGGTGTCCCAGGCCTGGCGCCAGGATTCGGTGGCGGAGGGCGCGGAGACGTGGCGCGGCACGGTTCCGATCGCGCGGGCCCAGCGGGCTTCCATCTGGCCCATCCGCGCCAACGACCGCTCCGTCCGTTCGACCGTCTGCCAGGCCGCTTCCGCGCGCGCGCGCGCCTCCTGTTCCTCGCGTTCCAGGGCTTCGATCTCCTCGCGGCCGAGGGCGGCGACCTGGTGGACGCGCCGGACCACACGCGCGGCGAGGACCTGCACGCCGGGCGCGGCGGTGCGCGCCTGCACCGACCGGTCGTCCACCAGCGGGGAGACGCCGTCGAGCGCGATCCAGCGGGTGCCCGCCGCCAGGGGGACGGTCGCCCCGCGGACCACTTCGGCGCGGTCCTCGAAGAGGAGGACCCGGCGGGCGCGCGAGGGATGGGGGCGGTCGGCGACCTCGTCACTCACGGCGGTTTCCTCCGACGATCTCGTTCTTTGCGGGCAGGGTGATGCGGTAGCCGAAGTCGATCTGGGCCTTGCCGCCCGGGGGAAGGGTCAGCAGCCAGCGGCGCCCCCCCCGCACCGGCAGGCCGCGTTCGATCTGCCGGTACTCTTCGGAGGCCGGCTTGCCGGGGAGGAGCACGATCTCGACGTCCTTCTCGTCGGAGACCGGGATGCGATCGACGACCTCGATCACGGCCGCGTGGCCGAGGGCCGAGGAGAGTTCGAGGGTCACCTGGTGTTCGACCGCGGTCGAGCCGCCGAGCAGTCCCTGCGCGGACTCATGGACCCGGGTGTTCCGCGCCACGCGGATGCGGGATTCGACGCCCAGGCCGAGGGCGATCGTCCCCCCGCGGTCGACGGCGGGGATGGAGGAAGTGGTGAGCAGCGCGTTGTCCAGGAAGACCTCGACGGGACCGGCCAGGAGCGGGGCGTCGAAGGGATTGCGCAATTCGGTCTCGCGGAACACCTCCGGCGAGCGTCCCGGGACGGTGCGGAAGCGCGGCTTCGCCCCCGCCTCGGCGGTCGCGAGGGTGACGCGGTGGGGCAAGGCGTTGGAGGGGACGTCCGCGGGTGCTTCGGCCTCGTAGCGGTGATCGAAGGCGCCGCGGGTGTTGCGCGGGTCCTGGGCATGGAGGGGGTCGGGGATGCGCTCGATCCGCGCGCACGCGGTTCCGGCGTCGCGCGCGGGGGACGGGCGGTGCTCGCGCACGACTCGGCCGCGCCGGCCGTCGTGCGCGGGATCGGCGAGGACGAGGGCGTCGAAGTCGAGCCATTGCTCTTCGGGCACGATGGGGGCGGGCGCGGGGGGTGGGGGGGCACCCGCGTCGAAATCGGCCGGGCCGCCGGCCAGCGTTTCCGCGTCGGCCATCGCCTGGAATCGGCGCAGGTTTTCGGATGCGCCGCCGCCGGCGCGCGTCATCGGGGGGGACTCTTCGGCCGCGGGGTGGGCGCGCAGGGTCTTGGCCATCCCGGTCTCCGGGGCCGCCGCGGGCTTGGGGGGCGGGGGCGGGGCGGCCGGGGCGGCCCACATCGCGGTGGCCGGCTCGGTGCGTCGGACTTCCGCCTGTGCCGGGGGGGACTCCTTGCCCGGCCGCGCTCCCCGCTTGGGCTTTTTCCGGACCGGTTCCTCGGTCTCCGCCGCTTCCGCCCCGCCGAAGGTGGGGGTCGGGGCGGGCGGCGTCGCCGCGCGGGCGCGATCGTACCCCTCGAACAGGGCGTCGAGTCCCTCGGGGGCGTCGCGGTATCCCGACGGGCGCGGCGGTTGGGCCTTCCCCAGCCGGAGCGAGGCGAGTTCCGGGAGCCGCGCGTCGCGCGCGAGATCGGCGGTCGACAGCGCGAGGGCGACGCCCGACCAGTCCTCGCCGGAGTCCTGCGCGACCAGGGCTTCCAAGAGCCAGCGGGCGCGCGCGCCTCCGTCCGCCAGGCGGGCCGTGTAGGACGGCCACCAGCGCGCCGGCGCGACCGCGTACTCGAGCGCCAGCGAGCGGACCGGCGCGTCTCCGGGCGCCAGCCGGATTGTGAACCGGACCGTCGGCCGGCCTTCCCCCTCCAGGTCGGCCCGCGGCCGTTGCGAGGCGGCCAGCAGGGCGGCTTCCCGCGCCTTCGCGTTCTCCTCCAGCGCCCGGCGGAGGTCGCGCAGCCGGTCGTCGAGCGCGGCGACCTTGTCGTGGAGCAGGCCGCCGACCGCGACGGCGTCGCGCATCCGCTGCGCCGGGTCGGCGGCGTGGGAGAGGGTGCGCGCGCGGGGGGCGAGCGCGACGACGGCGAGGAGGTCGCGAGCCCCTTGGGCGTGGGAGCGTTCCGCCTCGAGGGCCTGCCGCGCCCATTCCAATTCGCGCACCTGCGCGAGCGGGGCGCCCGGTCCGGCCGGTTCCCGCGGCAGGACCCACTCGGCCTTCAGGGCGACGACTTCGCGTCCCCCGTCCAGGATCACGCGCGCGCTGCCGGTTTCCGCCAGGGCGGTCACGCCCGCGAGCAGGAGATCCACGGCTTCGACCGGGAGTCCGCCGGAGGGGAGCGTCACCCGCCGCGTCACCTGCGCCCCGCGGGCATACACGACGACCTGTTCGATCCGGCTGGCGCAGTCGATGGAGGCGGCGACGGGGGTCATGGCGGGTCACTCGACGCGGGACCGGGGGAGGGATCCGAAGTCGCGGCATGATAGCAGCGGCCGGATCCGATGGTCAAGCCGGGGGGCGACCCGCCCGATCCCGGCCCGGAAGAGGGGCGTGGTCGTTGCAATCGGCGGGGGACCACGCTACCATGGCGGCGACTTTTGGGTGCCCGCGATGACCGACGCCTCTCCCCAGGAAGACCTGCCTTTCGGCGATCTCGTCGTCCGCCTCGGCCTGGCGAGCGCGGACGCGGTGCGGGATGCCGTGGCGGAACAGGCCCGGCTGTACGCCGCAGGGACGCGGGTCCGGCTCGGGCAGCTCCTGATCCGGCGCGGCGCCCTCACCCCCGACCAGGCCTGGGCGGTGCTCGAGGCCCAGGGGAAAAAAATCATGGGGTGTCCCGCGTGCCAGGTTTTCTACAACGTGGAGGATCTGGGCTCGGGGATGCCGCCGCCCTGCCCCGCGTGCGGCGAGTCGCTCGAGCGACCGACGAACCTCGAGGCGGTGAAGCGGAACCTGGACGTGGCGGCCACGGTCCGGCTGCGCCGGAAGCAGGAACCGCCCCCGGCCGGGGCCTGACGCGCCGGCTTCGGGCATGGATCGCTCCCGGCGGGATCGGGGGCAAGGGTACGTCCCGCGATCGCGGCGTCGAGCCGGCCGCGCCGCTCCGCAGCCCCGTCTTTCGCCGGCCGGAATCCGGCGTCCCCGCCCGAGTTCCGGCGCGGGGGCGATCCCGCTTGACGCCTCGGTCCCACGCCCGTACCATCGTGCGCTTCTCGCGCACCCGAACCCCGGAGTCCCATGCGATTCGACCATACCGTCCACACCATCGGCCGGCTCTACCGGTTCGCCGGCAAATACTGGCGGCTGATCGTGGTGACGGCGATCGCCACCATTCTCTACTCCGCCCTCAGTCGCGGGCCGGCCACCTTCATCAAGCCGGTGATGGACGACGTGCTGATCGGGCGCGACCGGTCCCAGTTGTGGATCTTCGTGATCGCCGGGTCCTTCATCACGATCGGCATCTTCATCACCAACATGGTGAAGGACTACGTGAAGCGCTACGTCATGCTTCGCGTGCTGATCGACATTCGGGTCGCGGTCTGCCGTCACCTGCTCACGCTCACGCTCCGCTTCTTCCACAACAAGAAGGCCGGCGACCTGATCTCCCGCGTCACCAACGACATCGCGGTCACGCAGGTCGCGCTCGAATACCTGTTCGATGATGCGCTGCTCCAGCCCTGCCTCTTCTTCGCCGGGCTGGCGGTGGCCTTCCACGCGAACTGGAAGCTGGCGCTCCTCAGCCTGCCGCTGGTCCTGATCTTCGCCTGGCCGGTGGTGCGGCTGGGCAAGGCGGTGCGAAAGTCCAAGTTGAAGAGCCTGATCAAGCTGAGCGACGTGACCGAGGACATTCAGCAGATTCTGAGCGGCATCCGCATCGTGAAGTCGTTCAATATGGAAAAGCAGGAGATCGCCGACTTCGAGCGGAAGAACGACGACTACTTCGACCGCTCGATGAAGGTGGTGCGCAACAAGGCCCTGAGCGCGTCGGCGGTCGAATTGATGGGGGCCCTGGCGCTGGTCGGTTTCTTCTGCCTGGGCGCCTACCTGATCATGACCGACGGTTTCGATCTCACCACCGGCGGCCTGATGCAGTTCATCAGCGCGATGATCCTCCTGCGCGATCCGGTGCGGGCGACCGCCAAGACGTGGAATTCGCTCAACGAGTCGTTGGCCGGGGCCGAGCGGGTCTTCGAGTTGCTCGACACGCAGCCCGACCTGTCGGACGCGCCCGATGCGACCGATTTCGGGAAGTTGAAGGAAGGGATCCGGTTCCGCGGCGTGTCGTTCTCCTACGGCGCCGAGCCGGTGCTGCAGGAGGTCGATCTGGAGATTCCGCGCGGGACCATCCTGGCGCTGGTGGGGCCGAGCGGGGCGGGCAAGTCGACGCTGCTCGACCTGGTGGCCCGCTTCTACGATCCGCAGCAGGGGACGATCGAGATGGACGGGGTGGACCTGCGGCGGATTCGCCGCGAGTCGCTCCTGCGGCACATCGCGGTGGTCACGCAGGAGACGTTCCTGTTCAACACGTCGATCGGGGAGAACATCCGGTACGGGCGCCCGGAGGCGACGCAGGACGAGGTCGAAGCCGCGGCGCGCGCGGCCAACATCCACGACTTCGTGATGACGTTGCCCGATCGGTACCACACGGTGGTGGGCGAGCGGGGGGCGAAGGTATCGGGGGGGCAGCGCCAGCGCATCGCGATCGCCCGCGCCTTGCTCAAGGATCCCGACGTGCTGCTGCTCGACGAGGCCACCTCGGCGCTCGACAGCGAGTCGGAAGCGCTCGTGCAGGGGGCGCTCAACAACCTGATGAGCGGACGCACGACGCTCGTGATCGCGCACCGGCTGTCGACGATCCAGCATGCCGACCGGATCGTGGTGCTGGAGAACGGGCGGATCGTCGAGCAGGGTCGGCACGGCGAGCTGATCGAGCGCAACGGCGCCTACAAGCGGATGCACGCGATGCAGGCGGGGTAGCCGACGGTCGCGTGACCCGGCACGGGCGGGCCCTCAGCGCGCGCCGATCTCGCCGAGGTAGCGGTCCAGCGCGTCTTCCCAGGTCGGCAGGGCGATTCCCTGGGCTTCCCGCCGCGCGGGGTCGAGGCGGGAGTTGCGCGGGCGCCGGGCGGCGCGGACCAGCCGGTCCGAGCCGATCGCCCGCACCGGGACGTCCAATCCGGCGCGCGCGACGATGCGCTCCGCGAAGGCATGCCAACTGCACCACCCGGCATTGGTGACGTTGAGCACGCCGCGGGTCCCGGTCGCGGCGAGGCGCAGCAGGGCCTGGGCCAGATCGGGGGCGTAGGTCGGGGAGCCGACCTGGTCGTGGACCACCTCGAGCGGAGTTCCCGAGCGGGCGCGGGCGAGGATCGCGCCGACGAAGTGCTTTCCCCGGGGGCCGAAGACCCAGGAGGTGCGCGCGATCAGGAAGTCGCCCCCCGCCTCCCGGATTCGTCGCTCGCCGAGGAGTTTGCTGCGACCGTAGGCGTTGATCGGGGCGGGCGGGTCGTCCTCCGCATACGCGCCCTCCTTCTCCCCGTCGAAGACGTAGTCGGTGCTGGGGTAGAGGATGGTCGCCCCGGCTTCGGCGCAGGCGCGGGCCACGATCCCCGCTCCTTCCCCGTTCACCCGGTCGGCGCCGGCCGGATCGGCCTCGGCCCCGTCCACGTTCGTCCAGGCCGCGCACAGGATCACGGCGTCGGGGCGGGTTTCCGCCAGGGTGAGGCGCACCTGCGCGGCATCGGTGATGTCGCAGGCGGCATGATCCCGCGCCACCACGGACGTTTCGGCGCCGGGGGAATCCCCCCCGGACCGCGCCACGGCGCCGCCGAGCATTCCCCCCGCCCCCAGGACCAGGATCTTCACGCGTGTCGTCCTTCAGGCCGGCCGCCTTCCGTGCCGACCTTTTCTATTGCATTGACCCGGGCTTTCCGTACAATTTCGAGGCTCGAACCGGATTTGGAGGGTTGTTCCATGTCGTCACGCCACGCCGTGATTCTCGCCGCCGCCACGCTCGTGGTCGGCCTCGCCGCCGGTTGCGGCCGTCCGCTCGTCCTCGAAGACTATTACCGCAAGCCCAACATCGAGAACGTGACCGACTTCCAGGGCTTCGACCGCGTCGTCGCCAGCGACGAGAAGGACCGCGTCGTCGGGTACGTCGAACGCGAGTCCATCGTGGCCAAGGGGTTCCGCGAGCTCCGCGACCAGTATTTCGTGTACGACACGCGCCTCGTGCGGATCGGCGTGATCTCCCACATGGGCGCCACGTACCGGTACGTCAGCCCGGATCAGACCGAGGAATTCATCGGCAACTTCACGATTCCCGAAGGCGCGAAGTTCCTGCTGGGCTTCGCCGGCAACGTCAAGTTGAAGCCCTACAACTAGGGCTCGCCGGACTCCCCGGGCCCGTCCCGGGATGGCCTGTCTCGAGCGCCCGACCCTCCCGGGCGCTCGCGTCGTTTTCGGGCGGCGGACGCGCGGGGCGGGTCCGGCGAAGATCCGGTCGAAGGGCCCCGCATCCCCCTTCGGGTTCGCGAACTGTAGCGTGGTCCGGTTTCCGTCGTCAAGGGCCAACGTTTCGGAAACGTGTTTCGTATACTATACTCTATTCCGTGCAGAGGGGGCCCGGCGATTCCGGGAGGCCCCTGGGCGCGAACAACCCGCTCCGGTGACGCTTGAGGAGAGTCCGGCATGCCGAAGTCAGCCTGGAAGTCGACCCTGGTGGGGGGATTGGCGTTCACCCTGGCGGTGGCGGCGATCGCCCATCTGCACTCGAACCTTCGGGACACGCAGGAGCGGCTGGCGCAGGCGGAGGAGAAGCTTCACCAGGTGGAGAAGCTCGCGACCAAGGCTGCGCCGGAGAAGCCGGTGACGGCGGCGCCCGCGGGCCCGAACCTCGCGGTGGAGGAGCTGGATGCCCTGCGCGCGGACGTCACCCAGCTCAAGCAGCAGTGGGCGGCGTTGGCTTCTTCCACCGGGAAGTCGGGCAAGGGGGAGGTGGTCGACGCGCCTGCGGCGGGTGCGGCGGGGGATGCGGCGGCCGCGTTCGGTCCCGAGCGCGTGGCGGCGATCAAGAAGGTGGTCGAGGACACGCTGAAGGAGCGGGAGGACAACCGCCGCAGTTCGATGGCGGGGATGGGCGAGGAGTGGATGCGTCAACGCCGCAGCCAGTCGCTGAACGAACTCGAGGAGCGGCTGAAGCTCTCGGCGTTCCAGAAGGAGCAGATCGGCACGGTCCTCGAGGAGCAGTCGAAAGTCGTGTCCGAGATGCTGGCCACGATGTGGACCGGCGGCGGCGGCGGCAATCGGGAGGAGAGCCGGAAGAAGTGGCAGGAACTCGACGCGACCACCGACACCAAGGTGAAGCAGTTGCTGACGGCCCAGCAGTCGTCCGAATACGACACGTGGAAGCAGGAGACCGGCGGTTGGGGCGGCGGGATGCGCGGCGGCGGGGGCGGAGTGATGATCGGAGGGGGGCGGCGGTCCGGCGGGCGCGCGTCGGGGGGAACCGATGACGCCGGGAACACCGAGGGCGGACGCTGACGACTCCGGGCCGCGCGCCGGCCCTACTTGTCCTTTTTCTTTCGCCCTTCCTCGACGAGCTGGGAGATCGCCTTCGCCAGGCCGGTCATCGTGTCCTCCGAATCGCGGCCGATCTCCCCCTTGACCACGCCGGCGCAGTGGCCGACGCCGATCACCTCGCCGCTGCCGCCGTCCACGAAGTGGATGCGTGCGGTCAGGAAGCGCTCCCCGGACACTCCGAGCCAGCGCCCGGCCGCCTTCCCCGGGTCGAAGTCGATCACCACGCCGCGGATCACCAGCAGGTCCGGGTCGCCCCACGGTCCGATTTCCGAGGTTACCTCCACTTCCTTGAAGACCTGGTCCTCGAGCAGGTACTTCTTGATCGAGGCCTCCACCTGCTGGAGGATGGACGGAGGCACGCCGCCTTCCATTTCGGAGCCGAAGTCCTCGATCCGCAGGCGGGTGAATCGATCCAGGGGGACGCGGATCGGCTGATGCATCCACACGCGCCCGTCGGCGCCCTTGATCGACTGATACGCCTGCGCGGCGGCGGTGATGCAGCCGGGGAGCAGGGCAAGGCAACCCAGGACGGCCAGGGCTGCGGAACGCGGGATCGTGAACTGGCGCATGATGTCCTCGGTATCGCAGGGTTCGGTGGGGGGAACGGCTTTCGGGGGCGGGTTCCCCCGCCTACTTGCCGGCCGGGGAGTGGTACTTCTCCAGCACTTCCTGCAACGATTCGCCGATCCCTTCCCCCAATTGCTCGATCTTGCCGGAGATCGTCGCCCGCAGGAAGCCGGACGCGTGTCCCCGCCAGAGCACCTGGCCGGTTTCCTTGTCGGTGATGAACACCAGGGCGGTCAGGAGGCCCTCGCCGCCGAAGGCGATGGTCCGATTGAGTCCCGCGCCCGGGTGGAAGTCGATGAAGGTCCCGCGGATCAATAGCGTATCGCCCGTGGCGTCCGGGGATTCGCCGGCGAATCCCACGTGCTTGAAGAATTTGGTTTCCGCGATGTTGCGGACGATCCGCGCCTGCACGGGCCCGGTCACGGTGGTCGGCACCAGGCTGCCCAGGCGGGAATCGAAGGTCGCGACTTCGACGCTCTGGTAGCGATCGAAGGCGAAGTTGCCGGCGGGGCGGTCGAGCTCGAGCCAGCGCGACTGGATGCCCTCGGCGCCGTAGTAGGCCTGCTTGGCGGCGAACTCGCACCCGGGGGCGGCGGCCAGCAGCGTGAGCACGAATCCGGCGGCGAGACGGTGGAGCGTGGCGGGCAGCATCAAACCCTCCTCGAGGTCGCCCGGAGATCGAATCGCGGCATGGTAGCAGATGAGCCAAAACACGAAAAGGAGAAAGACCGGGGACGGGTGGGGCTTGCACCGCGATCCCGTGGGTAGGGCCGGTCGCGGGATGCGGCGGGCTGCGTGGCTCGTCGTGGGTGGGGCAGCGGGGCGTCGGATCCTCCGCGCGCCTCGCCGGTCGTCCCTGCGGGCCCGGCTGCGGGCGGGGCCCGGAACTCGCGGGCGGGTTGGTCCGGAAGCCGCCGGCGCGGCCGGGCTAGCGTCGCGCCGGTCCGTGGGTCTGCCAGAGTCGTTCGTAGAGGGTCGCGTGGGCCGCGAGGAATCGTGGGATGCCGAAGCAGGATTCCGCGCGGGCCCGTCCGGCCTCGCCCAGTTTTCGCCGCAGCGCCGGATCGAGGGCGAGGCGGCGGAGGCGGTCGGAAAAGGCGACGAGGTCCCCCGGCGGCACCAGGAAACCGGTCTCGCCGTCGAGGACGAGATCGGTGGTTCCGCCCACCGCCGTGGCGACGACGGGGAGGCCCGCGGCCATCGCCTCGAGCACGGCATTCGGCATCCCTTCCCAGCGGCTGGCCAGCGCGAACACGTCCGCGGCGGCCAGCAGGTCGGGTACATCGGTCCGCCGGCCGAGCAGGCGCGCGCGGTCCCCGGCGTCCGCGCAGGCGAGGGCCGCGCGCAGGGTTTCCTCGCGCGGTCCGGTGCCGGCGATCCAGAGGCGCAGGGGCGGGGCCGCGACGGCCAGGGTCGCGCGCACCAGGTCCTCCGGCGCCTTCTGGGTGTCGAGCCGTCCCACGCCGAGCACGAGCACGTCCTGCTCTTCCAGGCGATCCGCCTGCCGCAAGCGGACGCGGGCGTCCGGTGTCGGGGCCTGGGCCTGCACGGCGTTGGCGATCACCACGAGCCGGTCGTCGCGGATTCGCGCCCGTTCCCGGGTGAACCGGCGCACCGCCTCGCCGACGCAGGTTTCCGCGTGGATGAGCCCCTGGGTCCACCGATCCCACCACAGGTGGCTGGGACGCTCCTCCTCGCAGACGCGCACGGAAGAAATGCGCACGGGGGTCCCGGCGCTCCAGGCGGCGAAGCGGCCGAGCAGATTGGCATGGAAGAGAAACGTGTGCAGGATGGCGGGACGGTGTTGGCGGAGCAGGGCGCGCAGTCGCCAGAAGGCTCCGACATCGGTGCGGCCGGACATGGCGAGGGCATGAACGGGGATGCCCGCCGCTTCCAGGCGTTCCGCGTACGGACCGCGATCGAGCAGGCAGGCGACGCGCACGTCGAACCGCGACCGGTCCAGTCCGGTGGCGAGGGTGAAAACGGCCTTTTCGGCGCCGCCGAGTCCGAGGCCGGTGATGAGGAGCAGGAGGCGGAGCCGGGGTGCGCCCACAGGCTCGACGGCATTGGTTGGGTCGTTTTCCACGTGCTCCCTCCGCGCGGGTGCGGCACCCTCGGGCGGGCGCGAATGCCACGGTAGCGGCGGTCCGGAGGGCGGGCAATAAAATGTTGCAAACCCTTCTTGAACGGCTAGAATCGCGGTTCCTCACCCGGTCCCCGCCCCGTTCGCGCGGTGCGCCTGGGGTTGGGACGGCCCGCCTGACGGGGAGTTGGAGCGGATCGGGAGCAGCGGAACCCTCCGGGAGCGTCCCATGGACGAGCGGATCGCACTGGGGATGATCGAGACGCTGGGCGTCGTCGGGTCCGTCGAAGCCGCCGATGCGATGGTCAAGGCGGCCAAGGTGATCCTGATGGGCCGCGAGTATGTCGGCGGCGGGTACTCGACGGTGATGATCCGCGGCGAGGTCGGGGCCGTGAAGGCGGCGGTCGACGCCGGGACGGCGGCGGCGCGGCGCGCCGGCGAACTGGTTTCCTCCCATGTCATTCCGCGCCCGCTCGAGGACGTCGAGCGGATCCTGCCCACGCTGGACCTGGTCTGGCTGCCGCCCTGGCAGCGCAAGCGCGGGCACATCAATCCGCAGAAGGTGAATCTGGACGCGATGAGCGTCGTCGAGCTTCGGAAGCTGGCCCGGGATGTCGAGAACTTCGGCCTCACGGGTCGGGAGATCTCGCGCGCCGACAAGGAAACGCTGCTGCGCGAGATTCGCAAGGCCTTCGGTCTGGAGCACAAGCAGCCCCCGACTCCGTAGGCGGGCGTGGGGCGACGAACGATCCTGATCGCGGCCCGGGAGGGTCCCCGAGCCGGGGCTGAAGATGTCCGTGGGTGCGGCGGGGCCGCGCGCCACGGGCCCGGGATCCGGCCCCGGGGAGCCACGGACCGCGAAGACGCGTGGGCGACGCAAGACGCTTGCGGGATCGCGCACGACCGCGCATTCGGAAGAGGGAGGGCTCGATGAGCCGCATCGCACTGGGGATGATCGAGACGCGGGGCCTGGTCGGTTCGATCGAGGCGGCCGACGCCATGGTGAAGGCCGCGAAGGTGACGCTGATCGGCAAGGAAGTGATCGGCGGCGGGTACGTGACGGTGATGGTGCGGGGAGAAGTCGGCGCGGTCAAGGCCGCCGTCGACGCGGGCGCGTCCGCCGCCAAGCGGGTGGGCGAACTGATCTCCGTCCACGTCATCCCCCGACCCCACACCGAGGTGGAACAGATCCTGCCCAAGACCGCGGCGTGGTCGCGCGAGGAGGCGGATCGGAACGCGTAGACCCCGGAATCGCCTCGCGCCGGCGGGCGCGCGGGAGTCTGCGGGACTCTTTCGCCGCGGCGGTCCGCGGACAGGGAATGGCGGGGCGGTCCGATCCGGACCGAGCCGCCTCCCGGGCACGCCCGCCCCCGGCGTGCGGCGGATGCCGCCGGGCTCCGGCGGGGGGGGCTTGCGCGCAGCGTCGCTTGCGCGCGGGTTTCGCCGTGATCTCCAAGGAGGGTCGGAATGGCCATTGACCTCCGGACGTTCGCCTTCGTCGACAGCCTGCAGCCGCAGCTCACGGCGTACATGTGCACGGGCGCGCGCGGGTATCTCCCCCTCACCTACGATGCCTCGATCTGGGTCGAGGTGGCGCCCGGCATCGCCATCAACCGCGTGACCGACGTCGCCTGCAAGAAGACCCAATGCCGCCCCGCCATTCAGGTGGTCGAGCGCGCTTACGGCCTGCTCGAGGTCCACCACGAATCGCAGGCGGAAGCGCTCGAGGCCGGCCGCCAGATCCTCGACCACCTCGGTCTCAAGGAGACCGACCGGCTCAAGCCGCGCATCGTCTCCAGCGAAATCATCACCCAGGTCACCGACTACCAGCTCATGCTGATCAATCGCATGCGCTACGGCTCGATGTTCCTCCACGGCCAGACGCTCTACATCCTCGAGGTGCACCCGGCCGGGTATGCGTCCCTGGCGGCCAACGAGGCCGAAAAGGCGGCGCCGATCTCCCTGGTCGAGGTCGTCCCCTACGGCGCGTTCGGGCGCATGTACCTGTCCGGGACCGAAGCAAACATCGAGGAGGCGGCGCGGGCGGTCCACAAGTGCCTCGAAGGCATCGACGGACGCGAAAACAAGCCCGGCGGTGGCGGCGGTTAGCGGGATCGCCTCGCCCGCGCGCCCCCGGACCGTCCGGTCGCCGAGATGCCCATGAAGGCCACGCTCGACCCCTGCATCGGCTTGCTGGAATTCTCCAGCATCGCCGCCGGGATCGAGGCGCTCGACGCCATGCTCAAGGACTCGCCCGTCCGGCCGGTCCTCGCCCGCCCCGTGAGCCCCGGGAAGTACGTCATCCTCGTCACCGGGGACGTCGACGCGGTCAAGAGCGCCGTTTGCGCCGGCACCCGGGGGCGACGGGACGTGCTGGTCGACGAACTCCTCCTGCCGCACGTCCACCCCGGAGTCTTCGCCGCGCTCGCAGGACCCGTCCGCGTGTCCCCGCTCGATGCGGTCGGCGTGATCGAGACCTCCTCCGTGGCCGCCACCGTGGTCGCGGCGGACATCGCCGTCAAGAAGGCGAGCGTCACCCTGCTCGATGTGCGCTTGGCGAACGGAATCGGCGGGAAGGGTTACGTCACCATGACCGGGGAGGTGAGCGACGTCCAGACGGCCGTGGCGGAGGGCGCCGCATATGCCGCGGAGCGCGGAAAACTGACGCGAAGCGTGGTGATCCCGCGACCGCATCCGGATCTCGAGGCGGGATTGTATTCCGGGGGATGATCGCGTACCCGGACGGACGGATGCATGAGCGACGGAGGCATGGGCGGCGTCGCGCGCGCCACCGGGCGGTGGGCGTGTCGGGCGTCCTCGGGTGTCCCGGGGCCATTGCCTGGGCCAGGGTGGCACTTCTTGGGCTTGCCCGGCATAGGGCCGGAGCGCCATAGGGGTCCATAGGGGCCATAGGGGCCATAGGGGCCATAGGGGCCATAGGGGCCATAGGAGCCATAGGGGCCATAGGGACGCCATAGGGACGCCATAGGGGCCATAGGGAACGCCATAGGTGCATTTTCGCACAGGCGCATCGGCGCTTGGGCACGGGGTCGCGTAGGGGACTTCGCCGGCCGAGACGGCGGGCGCGTCGGGGAGGTGCGGATGCGAGACGACCCGGCATTCCGGGCGCAGCGGATCATCCTGGTGGTCCTCCAGGGCGGGGTGGCCGCGGCGTTTCTCTATTTCGGGGCGAAGCAGTTTCTCGCGGGCGACCCGGCGATCGGGCTCGTCTGTCTGGCGGGTGCGGCGTACGCGGGTTTCCGCACCTGGCAGATCTGGCGGCGTCGGCCGTGACGCGTCGCGGCGAGGGCGCCGGCGTGCGCCGGATCATCACCAAGCAGGAACTCGACCGCATCCCCGACGGCGGCGAGTTGCAGATCGGTCCCCATGACGTGGTGACCGACCACGCCCAGGAGCTGGCCGACAAGCGGCAGATCCGTCTCGTGGTCGCCCCGGCGCCGACGGCGGGCGGGGGCGATCCGGTTGCGCCGATTCCGGCGGGCGCCCTCTCGCCCGGGGCCGCCGGCGGGTCGCCGCGGCTGCCCGGTACCCCGGCGGAGGCGTGCGCCCGCCCGCAGGCCCGGCTGGTGCTCGTGGCGGCGCACGGACGGTACTCTCCGGACGCCCTCGCCCGGCTCACGGCCGTCGCCGCGGGCCTCCGTCTCGACGTCGTCGACATGGGCCACCGGATCCTGCCGCCCTGGTTCCACACCCTGCTCGTCCTCGACCTGGCGCGCGCCGGTTGCACGGTCGAGGAGGTGCGGGATGCGTTCGCCGCGCTGGCCGGGCCGGACCTGCGCCTGGACGTGGCGGACGGAGCGGGCTTTGCCGACCGAAAATGAAGTCGCCCGGGCGGCGGGCCCGGGCGGCGGAATCGACGGCTGCGGGGTCTACCGGACTGCCTCGCCCAGCGTGCGACACCGTGTTTCGCACGCCGGTCGCCCCGGTGGTCCTGGCGGCGGACGCCGCCCGGAGCCCGCGGGTGGCTGCTTCCCGAAGCCGCGGGCGCGGCCTCCGGAAGACTCCGGGCTAGCGCACTTCCTCCGGGGCGCGGCGCCCGTTCGGGGTCCGGCGGCCCTTCCAGCGCGGGTCCTGTTCCTCGTCGACGGCGGGGACGGCGACCATTCCGGTCGCGAGCTGTTCCTCGATCCAGGAGATCTTGTCCATCACTTCCCGGAGCATGGCGCTCTGTCGCGCGATGGTCGCGCGCGCGTCGAGAAGCTCGGACTCCAGATGACCGATCTTCCGGTCCTTCGCGGCCAGCATCTCGGTCAGTTCGCCGATCTTCCGATCGCGCGTCCGCAGCTCGTCGCGGAGGGACAGCACCTCGGCCTCCTTCTTCGCCAGGGCCTGGCGGAGCCGGGAGGTCTCGCCGACCAACAGGTCCTGCTTGGCGAGGAGTTCGGCCAGCTTCTTGGCCGGATCCTCCTCCGCCTGGGTCTTCGGCTGCTCCTTGGGCAGGGCGGCGGAAGCCAGCGCCTGCTTGCGCTCCTCGACTTCCTTCGTCAGCGCGTCGCGCTGGGCGGTGAGCGCCGCGATCTCGGTCTTGCGGGTGTCGATCAGGGAGGCGCTGCCCGCGATCTCCTGCTGGAGGGTCGAGCGGCGGGCCAGAACATCCTCGACTTCCGACTTCGCCCGGGCGAGCTCCTGGGCGCGCGCGTCGAGCTCCCGCGTCAGTTCCTCGCGACGGGAGACGATCCCGTCGAGTTCCTGCTTCCGGCTCTCCAGGACCTTCACGATTTCCTCGTTCTCCTGGGCCGCGCCCTGACAGCGGGTCACCAGGACCTCGAGTTCTCCCTTGCGGACCTCGAGGGAGCGAAGCTGCTGCTCCAGATCCTGCGCCCGGCCCTGGCGGCCGGCGATCGCCTGCTCCAGTTCGGCCTTGCGGGTCTCGAGCGCGCCGGCGCGTTCCTCGATTTCCTTGACCAGGCCCTCGCGGCGGGACAGCAGCCCCTCGACTTCGGTGCGTCGCGCCACCACGTCCTGGGTCAGCACGTCGCGCTGGTCGAGCAAGGCCTTCAACTCCGTCCGGCACGCCTCGATCTCGCGCGCGCGGCGTTCCATCTCCGCGAACATCTCGTCGCGGCCCGCCAGGGACTGCTCGAGTTCGGTCTTGCGGGACTGCAAGGCCTCGATCTCCGCGCCCATCTCCGCGGCGGTGCGGTCCCGGCCATCGGCCGCCCGATCGAGGGCTCGTGCCTCTTCCTGCAGCTTGCCGTTTTCGAAGCTCATCGACGCCAGCCGCTCGCGGTACTCGGCGATCTCGCCGGTGTAACGGGCATGCTCATCGATCACCTGCTGCTTCTCCTTGCGCAGCGCGGCGACTTCCGTCTCCGCGCGCGCGAGCGAGGCGCTGCGCTCGGCAATCGTCCGATCCTTGGCCGCCAGTTGCTGCTCGAGCGTGGTCAGGCGGGTGCGCAGGTCGGCCAGGCGCGGGTCCGCGGCCGTCGCGGGAGCGGCCGCGGGGGTGCCGGCGGCCACGGCGGGCGGGTTCGCCGCCGCCGGGGCCTGCGACGAGCGCCGGCCCCGATTGTCCGGCTGGTTGACCGGATGAGCGTTGTCGGTCCCCGAGGGACCTTCGATCCCGTGCGGAGCGCCCTGGTGATACTCCCGGACCATCTCCTCCCGCGCCGCGCGGTAGATGTCACGGCCGATCTGGTTCTTCGGGTCCATCTCCAGGACCTTGTGCGCAAAGTCCTCCGCTTCCTTGTAGCGGCGGGCCTCGAAGGAGATCTTGGTCAACTCCACCAGCACCGTCAGGTGCGCATCATCCGGCAGGTCGTACTTCATCGACTCGTAGAACTCGTGCTCGGCCAGCGCCGGTTGACCGCTGTTCAGGTACTCGTATCCCATGACCAGGTGGTGCAGGGACTTGTCCGTCAGACGGCGCTCGGCGAACGGAATCACCTCGGTGGCCTCGATCCACGGCGTGTTGTTGAAATCGTTCTCGACCGTGCCGACGATCTCGACCAGCGAGTACTTCTTGCAGGTCGCCGCGCGCGCCAGGCGGGGATTGTCCTTCTTGATGAAGATGAAGGGGAAGTCCTTCAGGCGGTCCCCCTTGATCCAGAGCTTCTTGTCGTAATCCCAGACCGAGAACGCCATGTACTTCTCGGGCACGAACGGCGTGTAGAAGGGACTATAGATGCTCTCGATCTTGTGGAAGATCGCCTTGAAGCGGATCTGCGCCGTCTTGAAGCTGGTGGGATTGGTCTGCAGGTCCGTCAGGGTCACGCGACTGAAGTGCTCGTAGAACTTTTCATCCGCGTCCGCGGGCCGATGCGCCAACGCGACGAGGGCGAGCGCCAGGACGCTCAGGAGGGTAAGCAGGGAGGGGATGCGATGGTTCATTGCCAGACTCCTCCGAAACTCCTCGCCGGCACGCGCCACACCGGGCGCAAACCCCGTCCGTCCGGGGCTCCAACGAAGTGCCGTACAATAGAGCGTATCGGCAAACCAGTCAAGGTTAATTCATGCCTTCCGTAGGTCTTGCCTGGATTGGTCTTGCAGTGCGGCCCCGGCACGGGGGCGCGGTCGCGGTCCGGCGGCGGGGGAAGGCGCCGGACCCCCGGTCAGGGGATCCGGGGGGGGAAGGGTGCGAAAATCCTGGGTTCCGCGGGGGGAACCGTTCCTTCCCGGGGGCCGAGGGACGGGTCCCGACGCTCCGCCCTTCGCCGGCCCGGGTACGCGCCTCCACGCACCCGGTCCGGCGGCATCGCTCGCGAGAATCGTGACATTTCGATGGCGGATGAATATGCTCTGCCTGTCCCGATGCCGGTCTCCGCACTGTGTGGAGATTGCCGTTGGCGTTGGGGTTCGCGCTGGAGGGATCAAACGTGTCCATGCACTTGCGTCGTCTTGCGGGTCTCTGTCTCTTCGCGTGGCTTCTCTGTGTGCCATTCCGGGTCGGCGCCGAAGATGCCAAGAAGAAGCCCAAGAAAGCGAAGCAGAAGGCGACCGCCGCGGCGTTGGTCAAGGACCTCGAAAAGGGCGTGGCGTTCAGCGTCCGAGCCGCCCGGCAGGCCAAGCTCGACGCGAAGCAACCGATGGCCAAGCCGCTCTTTGCCGCGTTGAAACAGATGAGTCTGGCGACGGATGACCTCCAGAAAGCCGTGGACGCGAAGGACAAGGCGTTCTTCACCGCCCTGGAGGCCGCCGGCAAAGCGGCCGGATTGCTACGGGTCGCCGCGCCGCGCGTGGGCGGCAAGCACAAGGACCTGAACACCGGCGTCAAGACCGTGCTGAACGCCTACTCGCTCCTCCGCGGATCCTACGGCCGGGAAGCCGTCCGGGCGAAGCGCGGCAAGCAGTTGAGCGAAAAGGAAACGCAGCAGATCGCCCGGCTCAATGAGAAGACCGCGGCATTTCTTCAGAAGCTGTCGGCGCTCGAGAAGCAGGTGGCCGGCAACGCCCGCATGCTGAAGGACCTGCAAGACATGCAGAAGCGGGTCGAGAAGATTCAGTTCGCCAAGCCTTCTCTCGAGTCCCTGTTGACGGCGCTCATCGATATCGATGAAATCGAAACCGAGTGGGTCGCCTACGAGATCTACGTGCCGACGGAGTATCGGGTTCAGTGGAATGAGACGACCGTCCTGCTCGATGATCTGGACAACGCAGCCGACGAGTACGAAGTGTCGATCGAAGTGGAGTCCTTCGCCTACTTCGAGGAGTCGACCGAGTTCTCCGAGGAAATCGACGTCAGCGTCGAAATCAGTGAAACCGAGCTGGCGGCCGAAGAGACCTACATCGAGGAGCAGGAAGTCTCGCTGGCGGAAGAGGAGCACATCGAGCTCACGGAGGAATGCGAAGCCAGCATCGACGAGAACGAGGCGGAGGTGGATGAGGACGAGGAGGCCATCGACGACGAGGAGGAAGACGATCTCGACGGCGATGACTCGGACGACGACGATGACGACGATGACGACGACGGGGGCGATGATGACGGCGATGATGACGACGGCGATGATGACGACGGGGACGAGTAGCCCGGATCCATCACGCACCGCTTCGCGGTTCGCGAACCATCCGGCTCCGGCCGGCCATGAAGGCCGTCCGG
>CAZWCX010000118.1:0-21750 GCA_964632945.1 uncultured Planctomycetia bacterium
CCCCGGCCCCTACCGCGCGAGCGGCGACCGCGATGCCCAGCAGTCGCCGGCGCGCGATGCCGCGCTCCTGCGGGTGGCGCAGGGGGACGGCGTGGCGCTCGACCCGCGGCCGCCCGCCGCCGACCTGCCGGCCGAAGGCCCGTGGCTGGCCCGGTTCGAGGTCACTTCGGTCATGTACCTCGCCTTCCTGAACGACCGCGCGTGGCACGCGGCCCAGGGCCCGGACCGGCGGGACCCGTTCGTGAAGGCGCCTCGCAGCGTCTACACGGCCAACGCCGACACGGTCTACTGGCCGCGCGGGGCGGACGGGTCGTTCGCCATCCGGGGCAAGCTCGCGAACTGGCGCGACGACTGGCCGGTTTTCTGCATCTCGGGGGACGACGCGACCGAATACGCGCGCTGGGCGACGGCGCGCGCCGGCGGCGGCGCCTGGCGGTTCGAACTGCCCGCCGAGGACGAATGGGAGAAGGCCGCCCGCGGCCCGGACGGCCGATACTTCCCCTGGGGGGACGAATTCGACGCGACGTTCTGCCGGATGCTGGACTCGCGTACCGGCGAGCAGAGCCAACTACTGCCGGAGCCGTACGGCCTGTTCCCGCTGGACGAGGGCCCGTTCGGCGTGCGCGACCTGGGCGGCGGGATGCGCGAGTGGACGGCGACCGTGAGCGGAGCGCGGGGAGAGCGGCGCGTCATGAAGGGCGGGGCGTGGAGTACACCTCCGCCCCTCGTCCGCGGGGCGGCCCGCCTCGACAACGTTCCGAACAGCGTCTACACGCACGGCGGGGTTCGGTTGGCGGCGCGCAGGACTCGCTAACCCTTTTCCCTTTTTCCCTCTTACCCTTTGCGGAGAAAAACAATTGGAACCGAAAACGGCGAACGTGCCCCCGGAGCCGCAGGCGATCACGGCGATGTACGACGCGTTCGTGGCGTCCCTGCCGCGGCTGGGGCGGCTGCCCAAGGAGCACCGGTTCACGCTGGGGGAACGGGTGGTGAAGCTGCAGATGGAAGTGCTGGAACTGCTCGTTCGGGCGAGATACGATCGGGTGAAGCTCGAGAAGCTGGCGGCCGCCAACGTGGCGCTGGAGCTCTGCCGGATGCTGGTGCGGGCGCTGTGCGACAGCAAGGCGATCTCGGTCGGGCAGTACGAGGCCTGGATCCTCGAGCTGGACGGCGCGGGCAGGCAAATCGGCGGCTGGCTGAAGTTCGCGCGGACGAAGGCGGGGGAAGCGCGTGGGACCGACGCTTGACGAGGTGGCGTCGCTGGCGAACCTGTTCCGGGCGGCGCGGGCGGCGCGGCGGCACAAGCGCCGCTTCCCGTACGTGCGCGCCTTCGAGGCCGACCTGGAGCCCGAACTGCTGCGCCTGCGCGACGAACTGCTGGCGGGGACCTATCGACCGGGTCCGTTCCGCACGTTCTCGGTGCAGGATCCCAAGCCGCGCCTGATCTCCGCGGCGCCGTACCGAGACCGCGTCGTGCACCATGCCGTGGTGCGGGTGCTGGAGCCGCTCTGGGAACGGCGGTTCATCCATCACAGCTACGCCTGCCGTCGTGGGAAGGGGACGCACGTCGCGCTGGACGCCTGCACGCGCTTCGCTCGCCGCCATCCGTACGTGCTGCATGCCGACGTGCGGAAGTACTTCCCGAGCGTGGACCACGCGGTGCTCGAGCAGTTGCTGTTCCGCTGGGTGTGGGACCGGGGGTTGCGCGCGCTGCTGGGGCGGCTGATTCGCCACACCGGCGAGCTGGAGCCGGTCGCCGATTGGTTCCCCGGCGACGACCTGTTCACGCCGGCCGAGCGCAGCCGCGGCTTGCCGATCGGCAACCTGACGAGCCAGTTCTTCGCCAACGCCTTTCTCGACCCGCTGGACCACTTCGTCACGGACGAGCTCGGACACGGCGCGTACGTGCGCTACATGGATGACGCCCTGGTCTTCGGAGACAGCCCGCGGGAACTCGCGGTCGTGCGCGACGCGATGGCGGCGTTCCTCGCCGGGATGCGGCTGCGCCTGCATCCCGGGAAGCGCGCGATCTCGCGCACGGAAGACGCCGTGCGTTTCCTGGGCTTCCGCGTGTTCGCGACGCACCGCCGGGTGACGCACGAGGGGAAAGTCCGACAGCAACGGCGACTCCGGCGGCTGGCGGCGGACTTCGCCGCCGGGCGGATCGCCGCGGAGGGGGTGCGTTCCTCGGTGGCGGCCATGGCCGGCCACCTGATGCACGCGAACACGTACTACCTGCGCTGCGCGCGAGCGCAGCGTGCGGTTTTTTCGAGAATTGGACGGCCGGGAGGCGCCGCCGCCCAACGTCCGCGGGGCGGCCCGCAACGACAACGAACCGAACAACGTCAACACGAACAACGGGGTTCGGTTGGCGGCGCGCAGCACCCGTAGCCGCCGGAGCCGCGGCGGTCACGGCCGCAGCGGGCGTGCACCACGGGTCCACCCCGCGCCTCCCGGTCCGGTCGCGCGGTCCGCGCCGAGCGCGAGCCGCGGCGGCGAAAAAGCCGAGGGTCCGACCCGGACCCCGCCGCCGGGGGCGGGCGGCCGCTTCGGCGGTCGCCGGCCCTCGGGCGGGCGAACCACCGTCGGGAGCCGTGCGGGCGAAGCGGCCCCCGTGGCCGCCCCCCACCCGATCCGCCAGGGCAACCGTATCCGCCGGCCCACGCGCGGCGCTACGCGCCCCCTTGCCCCAGCCCCACATCCTCGAGCGAGGCGGCCGTCAGGATCCGGCACAGCAGGTCCTCCAGCCCCGTCCCCTGACCCCTCTTGGTGGCGCGCCGCCGCGCTCCTCGCCCTGGAAGAAGCGGTCCGGCGCGGCTGGTCCGATGCCGATCACACCGCGGCGGACGCCGATCTCGAAGCGCTGCGGAACGAACCTGGCTTCGCGCTCCTACTCGTCGCGATGCGCGGCGACGTGCGCCGCAGGCGCCGCGGGAGACGGTGTACTTCGAGTGCAACGCCGGCGGGGCCTAACGGATCTCGGCCACCGCACGGGGCCGGCCCGCGGGCGGCGCGCCCGGCAGGGCGCGAGCCACGCTTTCCCGCCCCGGTCCATCGCGCGGCGCGAAGAAATCCGTTGGGCGCGGAGGCAGGCTCTCCCCGGCACGGCGGGCCCGGACGGCGCTCGCGCATCCGCTTGGCAGCCTGATCCCGCGGCTCTCGCTTGCGCGAGGGCGCGCGACGTGGTAGGGTGCGGGCATGATCGACATGTCGCAGATCGAGAAGATGTCGCCCGCCGAGAGGCTCCGAGCCATGGAGTTGCTCTGGGATGCGCTGGCTCGCGAATCGCCGGAAATGCCCTCTCCTGAGTGGCACGCCCAGGTTCTGGAGGACCGCCGCACTCGTGCGCAAGACGGCGACGCCCGATTCCTGACGATGGAACAATTGCGCGCGCGCCTGCGGGCCGGCGGACAATGACCATCCTGGTCCTCGAGGACGCCGCGGACGATCTCGAATTGGGACGGCGCTTCTACGAATCGCGAGAACCGGGGGTCGGCGACTACTTCCTCCAATCCATCCTCGCCGACATCGAGTCGCTCGTCCTCTACGCCGGAATCCACGCGCGGCAGATGGGATTGACATGCGTCGCGACCCGCTCTGGATGCGGCAGGAGTTGAGGCGACGCCGGTAGCATGACCGTGACCGACCCATCCGCTTCCGAACGTCCCGCCACTGCCCCTGCCTCACCGAGGATCGCCTCTTCGGCGAGCTACGCGTCCGCCTGGGAATGGCCGCGCGCGAGCGCATCGACGAGGCCCTCGCCGACAGGAACGGCGCCTCGCGGCGGGCGAGTGGGCGCGGCGGGGACATCGGGTCGTGGAACGCGGCCTGCTCACCGCCCACGACGTCCGTGTGGTCTCGACCTAGGGGTTCCGGTTGGCGGCGCGCAGGACCCGACATGGCCGGGGCCGCACTGGATCCGTGCGCACGGGATTCCCGCCTGATTCCCACCTCCGCATGGACCTCGCGCGACGACCGGCCGCCGCCGTCGTGGCCGCCTTCTGTCCGAGATGTCGCGGATCGCCCCTCGCCGCCATGCTACCGTCTCCTTCGGACCGATCGCCGACGCGCGCATCGCCGACCTGGAAGCGCGAGTGTCGCGGCTCGAGAACCGCTGACGCCAAGGCGCGCCGGCGGATCTCCCGCGCTCCGAGGCCCGTCGCCCCGCGATCCCGCCACCGGTTCCGATACCCTCTGAAAACCGGCCGGAGCGACATGAGTGGGTTCGCGTTGTGCCCGGCTTCGAACTCGTGTACCATTCGGTCATGAAGCGAGAATCCCAACGAGAGATGGACGAGCAGTCGATCCTCGATTTCGAGGCGTCCGCAAAACGCTCGCTGGAGCAGCGGATGCGGTACGCCTTCGTCAAAACCTACAAACCTGTGCTCGACGACGCCGAGTACCGCGCCTTCGACACGCTGGAAGACTACCGGCTCTGGTGCGAGCGGAACCTCCCTTCCTGGCTGGGCTATGGTCGAAGCCTTTAGTTACAGGCAGGCGCAAGAGATCGCCAAGGCCTTCTCGGACCGTTCCGTCCGGTTCTTGTTCCTCGGCAAGTGCGGAGCGATCATCCTCGGCTTTCCCGACACCACGCAGGATGCGGACGTCTTCGTCCTGAAATCGCGGGAAAACGGAATCGCCCTGGTGGCAGGCTTGAGAGATCTGGGGTTTCCGCTGACGTCCAAGCAGGAGGAGGAGATCATCCGTGGGAAAGACTTCGTGCAGTTGCGATCGGGTCCATTCGACCTGGATCTCGTCTTTGCGCCGGACGGAATCCAGTCCTTCGAGGAAGCGGAGGCTCGAGCCGTGATCGTCGAAGGGCTTCCCGTTTGCCACATCGACGATATCGTCCGCAGCAAGGAGGAAGCCGGCCGCGTGAAGGACCGGGAGTCGCTTCCCCGCCTTCGCGCCTTCCGTGACTGGTGGGTCAAGAAGCAGGCCCGAAAGGAGTCTTGATCGGCATCGGATCATTGCCCGGGCCGTCGGCGGGGAGGACAGGAACGGTCGCGATCGACACGGCACCCTGCCACTCCGCCACTCGAGCGACGAGGCAGCGGCGCTTGCCGTCGTAGTCGGCACGCGGCGCAGGGTGGACCGCCGATCCCCTGGCGCGCAGCACTTCGCGTGTGGCGCGGGTGACCAGGCTCGCCCGGTCGGTGTGGTGGAGACGGACGGTGCCGACCTGATGCTCGAAGAGTCCGAAGGCGCCTTCGAGGATCGCCCCGTTCTGTCCGCGAGCAGGCGAGGCCGCGATCATGACCTTGGGCGCGACCGCCGCGCGCAGGTCCGCGTCCTGGGGGGTGGGCTGGCCAGACGTGATCGAGCTGGCGGGGGCGGACGGTCTCGTAGGAGCCGGTGTGCTCCTTGCGCTGGACGCGCGGCCGGAGGACCACCTGTCACGGACACGGGTCCCCTACCCCTGTCCTTCGGCCGGCGGTACGACTCGTCGCCGAAGCGCAGGATGGTCGCGTGATGGATCAGGCGGTCAGAGATCGCCACGCGGGGGAGCTGTTCCCCGTGGTCTGTGCGCGCTACCGGCAGCGATCGACGATCCTGGTGGCGAACGCCCCGCTACGGAAGTGGGGGAAGTTCCTGCCCTCCGCCGCGCAGACGCTGCTCGGAAGGCAGCGGCCTGCGCTGCGGTGTCGCTCCTGGCCGGGAGGGCCAGCCGCAGCACCGGCGCGGGCACCGCCTCGAAGACGGTTGCCGCGGCTGCCGCCTGGACCGCAGGTACCGCCGCGGCGAGCGGGATGCTCCACTCCATCATCCAGGCCACACCCTTACCGACGGCACCCACCTTGGCGCCGAACCGCGGCTTGTGGATGGCCAGGATTTCCATCAAGCCGAGGAACCCGATCGGCGCCTGGCTTTCCTCTGTCATCGACGGATGCATGGCCAGGAAGCGCACCCGTAGACGCCGAGCGAGCTCACCGCCGCGATAGCGAGCAGGGCGGAGAGTTCGAGCAGCCGCCGCGGGAGTTCGCCGAAGCGATTGTACAGGATGCACACGTACATGACCAGCGATGCCGCGGACAACAGGGACCCCGGCACGCCCGCGGCGACCATTCCTGGAGCACGACGCACAGGAACAGCGGCACGAGCAAGGCGGCGGTCACCAGGACCACCACCAGCCCGCCCAGGAACAGAAAAGACCTGTGCCAGCGTGATCTCCGGCGACGGGAAGCCGGCCCCCACCGACTCGGGCGCGCCGGCGCCGGGGCGGGGCTCCGGTCGTCGCTTCGCACCGGGAGTTCGGCTACCCGCGATCGTCGTCGCCCAGGGCCACGTCGTACTCGGCACCCTCGAAGCGGAATGCCACGAAATGCGACTCGATCCGCCGGACGCGAAGTCCTCCGCCCAGGTCCTCACCCTCGGTCACGAGGCGGAGTTCATTGCCCAACCGCAAGAGCGCGGTGGCGGCAACCCGGTCGATGCGCACCTGCAGCGTGCCCCGGAGCGGGCGACCGATCAGGTTCACCCCCAGCTCCCAGTCGGCCGGTTCGGCCACGCGCTCGCGTACCACCCCGAGCACGGCGGGTCGAGCGGCCGAGAACCGCCGGTCGCGTTCCCGCTCCTCCCGCTCACGCCGCGCTGCGGCGGTTTCGGAGGGCTTCTCCTCGACGCGCGCGGGAACGGTCTTCGGCTCCACCGCGGGAACGATGGGTCGCGGGTCCGCGGGACGCTCCAGCGGAGTCAGGGCAGCACGGAACGGGTCCCGGCGCCCACGCGCCGAATGGGGGATCTCGGCGGGGGCATCCTTACCTTCCTGGGCCAGAACGGGCGCGCCAGCCGCGCAGACCAGCAACGTCCCCAGAGCCCATTGCATCCCGGCACGCATGGCGTCCTCCTCAATGCGAACGGACCGATTCGCGGCGCGCGGCACGGCGCCCGCCGTGCACACGCGCGCCCGCGGGCACCTTTACCTACGGGACGGCGGACGCAACCTCCGCCGCATGCGATCGCGAACCGGACATCGCCGAGCGGACGCCCGTGCCGGCCGTCGAGGACTTCGGAGTCGTGCTCGGTCAGGGCGCAGCCGAGGCCGGACGGCCTGGAACGTCGGATCCGCAGGCACGCGTCGAGACGCTCGCAGCGGATGCCCAGGCGCTCCGCCGGCGAGTAGCGAGCGGGACTCGAGTATTCCACCATCGCGCCCGCCGTCCCGTCCACGGGCCCCCGTCGGGAGAGGCTCTCCGTCGCCTCCCCTCCGGGGGGACGGGCCGGAAGGGTATCAGAGTGCAGGACGACGATACCTACGGGAGCGGGCGAGCAGGCTCCCCCGGGATCGAGATCGACGGCCGTAAGAGGTCGAAACCTGGGCCGGCAAGCGGATGGGCAGAGATCTCGAAAGAGCCGGCCTGGGAACTTCAATGCAAGGGAGGATCCCGCATGGCCTCCGTAGGGATGGGTGAGCCACGGCGCCGCGCAGTGCGACACCGACCGGCAGCCCGGAACCCTCGCCATGGAAGACGCGAACATGCGCCAACCACCGCTGCACGCCGTCCTCGCGGCGGCACTCACCGTCCTGATGCTGAGCGGATGCGCCGAACTGGGACCGACTCGTGGGATGGCCACGGCCGCACGGATCTACGACCAGCCGCTTCCCCCGCTCGGTCCGCGAACGGTGTTCGTGAGCGATCGGGGAAACGTCCGTTTCTGGGGTGACGAACCGGTGGGGGAACCGGTGCGACGCAAGGTGTTCGGCGGTATCACGGGAGTCCGACATGCTGCGTGCGCCCCTTCCGGCAACGGACTGGTGGTCGTTGTGCGCCGGCCCGGGACGGACTTGTGGGACAAGGTCCCCATGCCGGACCAGGACGTGGTGGTGTGGATCGACGCGCGCGACGGCAAGGTCACCAACCTCTACGAGGGCGCGCTCGGGACGGTGAGAGAAGTGACCGTATCGGATTCCGATCAGGTTTACCTGGTGCATGCGGGCGGCAACGTGTCGCGCCTGGCGGAGCAGGGTACCCGCTTCTGTGCTCTCGAAGAGGTAGGCATCGCCACCGGGAGTTCGGAGAGCTCGGCGCCCCGCCCGTGGCGCACGGAATGCCGGGGCGAACGCGGCTGGATGGCACGTTTGGATCCCACACGCGGCCAGGCGCTGGCAGCCGGTGACGGCGATGGGGATGCGGCGGATGAACCATCGTGGGGGTGCGACGAAAACCCCGGCGAAGCGTCTTCGGCCTTGGTCATGGCGGGAGAGCGGTTCTGAAGCGGCGGGGTTGGCGGGTGTGGAGTCGAGCCTTCAGGAGGATCCTCGACCGATCGCCCGCAGCAAAGTCTCCTTCATTTCACCCGCGGAGGCGAAGCGCTTTTCCGGATCCCGGTGGACGGCACGATGGACCCATCTCCCGATGGCCGGTGGTGCGTCGGGAACGATTTTGTCGAGGCGGACGATCGTGCCTTCGAGCGCCGCACCCGGCTGCGCGCGACGGTGTTCGCGCAGGCCGAGTCGGCTCGGCGTGAAACGGGTTCGGGGCCGAAGGCGCGCTGTGTCGCTCCGCCTACCGGAACGACAACGACCCGAGGAACGTGAACCACGACAACGGGCTTCGGGTGCTCGCCGTCAAGACCGCCGCCGGCCGGAACCGGGGGGGCCACGGACCTCCCGGGTGCGCGGGGGGAACGCCGCGCGACGACCGCGCAACCGATCAGGGCGCCGATCCACGAGGCCGCAAGGGCACAGAACGCCCTATGGCTCATGAACCCGGATGCTGTGTTCATCCACGATCCAGAGTTGGCCGGCGGGTGACGCGACGGCGAGATGCGGCAGGATGCGATGCACTACGTTTCTCACTGCACCCCGACCTCGCGCCCGCAGGCGAAGCACGATCAGGCCTGGGTACTGTTCGGGCGGATAGTCGAGAATGTTCGCGAAGTCAAGATCAAGCGAGATGAGGACGCGTGCTTCCCTGCGGCAGACCTCGGCGATATCCCGATCATCTCGACCGCGGAGGCCTTGATCAAACACGGTCAGCGCGTCGTGCCCTCCGTGCCGAAGTACCTCCGCAATCTCGCCGTGAAGATTCTCGTCGAGTTTGAACCGCATTACGCGGCTCCCGAACCCAGCGGAATGTGGCGGTCCTCCGCCAGGTCTGCGGCATAAGCCAGGGCCGCCTGGATGTCCTCACGCGTCACATGGTAGCCCGCCATGATGGACTCGAACGACTCGCCCTCGGCGAGATTGTCCAGAAGGACGGAGACCATGACTCGGGTCCCTCGGATGCAGGCTTTGCCGTGGCAGACGTTGACTTGGCTGACAATCCGTTCGTGCCAATCCATGACCGTCTCCTTTGTTCGCGCCGGGTTCTCAGCGCGGTTCACTATACGCCAAGCGGGCTCATTGGACAAGGCCCGCGTCGAGCGCTGAGGGGAAGCTACGGCGCGCGCACGGGCGACGTGGACGCGGCGCTGGAGCGGGCGGCGGCGGCACAGACGTACGAGCGCAAGCTGGGCGAGTGGGGCGCGGCGGCCCTCGCGTGGGCGCGCGAGCGGCGCGTGCCGGCGGTGGTGGTGTGCGGGCACCTGCACGTGATCCACGACCCGGCGCTGAACGCCTCGGTGCCGCAGCTCCTGCGGCAGAACGGCGCGCTGCCGATCCCGATGGACTGCATGCCGATCGCGCGCTGCGTCTCGCGATCATTGGCGCAGGGGGGCTCTCGCTCCTTTCGGTTTCCGATGATCGCGAGGTACACGGTCTATTCGAGAACTGCCGCCACCTCGACGAGCCTCCTCGTCATCGAGAGACAGCTTCTGCCAAGGCGGCTCGCGATATGCGCCTCCTCGGCCAGGAACCAGTTCAGGGACGTGGCAAGCTCGACCTTGGTACGCTTGTTCCCGCCAAACGGCTGGGGCGCCGTGGCGCACCACTTGCGGCCGACTTCGTCCTCGAACGGCTCGGCGAAGTGCTCCGCGAGGAGGCGCGCGTGTGCCGGCGTTTCGCCCCCTTCGTAGACGATCGCCACGATCATCGCCGCGCCATCCACCAGTCGAGCCTGTTCGGGACAAGCAAGGACGGCGGCTCGGACCGGGTAAATCTTCAGGAAGACGTAGGGGGCAGGCTGGGATGGCCTCGCCTCCAGTCCCTTGTGGGAGACGGCACTCACGGCGAAGCCGAGTGCCCTGAGGCCGGTGCGCACGTCACCGAGGCGGTCGCCAAACTCCACCTGCACGGCGCGGTTCTCCGGTTGCAGACGATCCTCGAAGAGCAGGTCCCACTTCTCGGCGAGGTTCGTCGGCGCGAAGCCGAGGACCCGCAGGTAGTCGCGGATGTGGACCCGTAGGAGCGAGGTGCCGAGCTTTGGGTCAACGGGCAGCGGCAGCATGTTCCAGAGCTCTCGCCACAGGAAATGTTCCGTTCCAGCCGGGTGCCTGTAGCGTGGCTCGCGGAGGACCTCCGGGGCGATGTTGTGATGACCCTTCGCGAAGAATGCGAGGTAGGAGTCGAGGCCGTTCGATTTGATGGCGAGGTAGCGCTCGAGCTGCCTGTCGCCAAGTGGGGAACCCACCTTGTTTTCGACCAGCAACAGCCGGCCCGACTCGAGGGTGATCGCAAGGTCGGGAGTTCCCTCATCTGCGGAGTGCTGAACATCGACGGCTATGGGCGTTTCGTAATCCGTGCCGAGCACCGCGCGACAGAAGGCAGCGCACGCCTCAGCGTCGTACGAGAGGTAGGCGCCGACGGCATCGGTGAGCGTGTTCTCCCAGCCCGAGCCAACGCCGTCTTCATCCTCACCGTGACGTGCTCGGTGAAGGCGAATCATCAGGTTCGTTCTCAGGGTGCCCCCCCAGCGTGGTAGAAAAGGAAAAGAGGATAGTATCCGCAAAGCCCTCGGGAAACGGCGTTCGTGCGCGAACGTGCTGGCGCGAAGTCTCGGTCCGCCACCGCCGCGCACCCCCCACGAGCGTATCCCCCAGCAATCCGCGAGGCCGGCCGCCCGACTCCCCGTCAGCGCCGGCCGCGATTCGGCGCCTGGGAGCGCGTCGGCCGGGGAGATCGCGGGGGATCCTCCCCGCGCCAGGCCCGTTCGCGTTCCGCCTTTTCGTCGAAGGACTCGCCCCGACACGCCGCCAGGGCGGCGCGAATCGAGACCAGCGAATCCCGCCGCATCCAATCGACTCCCATTCCGCCGAAGTCCCGGGATCCGTCGATCGGCCCCTGCCACCGCTCGCAGGCGGCCTCCAAGGGCGGAATCGCGTCCGGACCGGGGTGGTGCCGGAAGTATTCCGCGGCCAGCGACCCGTCGTACGCGCTGCCTTGCTCGAGCCGTCGCAGAAGGCCGGGACGAAGCTCCGGGCCGCCGCTGACGATCGCGGCCCGCAGGGCGCTCCATCCCGCCCAGTAGCTCATGGTGCGGGCGGCCTCCAACAAGCTGGGCACGGCCTCGGGCGCCCGCACGATCTCCAGCGCGTGGGCCGCCTGCTGGCGCGCAACGTCGCTGCGGCTGCAGTCCCGGACCCGCTCGCAGAGGAGAGAGACGGCCGGACGGCCGATCCTCGTCAGCGTGCCCTGGGCCGCTTCCCAGACCGTGCCCTCGCCCTTCATCGCCTCCTGCAGGATCGGCACGGCCGCCTCTTCACCGAGCGCTTCCGGCAGTCCCGACAGGGCCGCGGCGCGGACCGACGCCTCCGCGGTGGCCGATGCACACCGGCGGAAGAGCGCCTGCAACGCCGAATCCCTTCGCAGGTCGGGCAGCCCCAGCGCCGCGCGCAAACGCAATTCGATCGGGAACGCCGCCGAGTGCGCCATGCGGCGGAGCACCGGCACGGCTTCCGGCCAGCTCGCTTCGAGCGCGGCTTCGAGCGCAACGCGGCGGGACGATCCTTCGCCCTCCACGATCCGCTCGAGCACCGGCTCCACCCCCGGGTCGCACACCCCGCCGTCCGCCAGGGCAACCGCCCGCACCTGGTTCCCTCGCGTCAACACGAAGACGGCGCCCCGGCGCTCGTCCAGCCAACAGGCGCGCTTCCACCAGATCGAGGACACGCTGTGGACGAATCGCTTGCGGATGGACCGGTCGAAGAGGTCGGAGAGGCGCAGCTTGGCGCGGATCGCGCCGTCCGGCGCCACGACTACCACGGAGTAGCCGTATCCGAGGTGGGCGTACTTCTCGAAGGCGACGAACCCGCCATCGTTCGCGACGTGCACCTCCAGGGGCAGGTGGGGCAGTTCGCCGCGCGCCACCCTTCGATCCCCGGCCTCGGGAGACACGGGCGGAGCGGGACGGGATCGGTCCTTCGCTCGCACCGGCGGTACGTACGGGGCGGCGCCGTCCCTTCGCGCGTGGATCTCGAACGTCCCGTCCGTCCGCACGATCACGTAGCGCCGCCCGCTGGGCGATGCCTCCGCGAGGTCGGAGAACGGCAGCCAGCTGTCGGCGTACGCGTTCCGCCCCGCAACCGTCGGCAGCAGCAGCAGGATCGGCACGAGTCGAACCCAGCCGACTCGCGGGACGGCGATGCGACGGCGTCCGGCATCGGCCGGATTCGGCGTCGCGACGTCGAAGGCGGCCACGGTCCGCGTCCGTGGACCGGGCGCAGGGGCTTTCGCGTTCATGCCCGAGAGCATAGGGGACGGCGGGATGCGAGTCAACCCCGTGGCGCCGAGCCGCTCCGGCCCGCGACGGTCAGATCAGCAAGCCCTGAAGTGCGAGAACTCCGTCGATTCGGCCACGGTCACCGCGGTTTCGGACACCGCCGCTGCCCGCGACAGGACGCACCGGGCCTCGTCGATCCCGGCTACCGACCCCCCCGACTTGCACACAACCCGTTCGTCGTACGTCCCGGGTAGGACGAGAACGGCGTCGCCGGCGGCGGCTGCGAATTGCAGCATGGACCGGAAGGGCCTCCGCGCGTCCTCGCGAGCGGCCGCGGCATCGTCACCGAAGACGGCATCGACCCGGACCGTTCGCCCGAGTCGCACGAGACCGGCCCCTCCGCCCGCCGCGACGAGCGCCCGCCCGTGGCCGGGGGTCGGTCGCCGGGAATCCGCTTGCTCCATCGGGGGTCTGCAGCGTAGGCTGGCGGTCGCGCAGGGAGAGCGTCTGCGCGCGCCATGACCCGGGGTCGCCACCCATTCTCGATCCGCTCCGACCTCGGCGGGGGCGGATCCGGTGAACGAGACTCGGGAACCCCGTGTGGGCAGGGGCGGGCCGAGCGCCCCGCCCGACGGGACCGGCCGCGCCGTGCGCCCCGGATGCCCGCTTGGTCCCTGGTGTGCGATCCGGCTTTGCGAGGTCCGTCCATGCACGCCGCCCGCTAGATTGCGGTCTCCCTGGCTGCCTCGCTCGCGGCAATCCCTTCCTGGCCGAGGAGCGTGCCGAGGGCACGCTCGACCTTCCGCGCGGAGACGCCGCCGGGCCTACGCGGGCGTGGGTACAGCTGCCGCCGAAGTACCGCAAGACGCGGTCGCCCACCGGACTGGTCATCGCCCTGCACGGTGGGCCGGCGCAGACGCTGAAGGACGCCGAAACGCTGGCGCCCCAGGAGTTCTCCTACTTCGCCTCCGCGGCCGGCCAGCAGGCGATGATCCTGGTCGCCCCCGCGTGGACGGGGGATCCGACCGCTCTCGTGCTCGAGATCCTGCGCGTCGCTTCTTCCCGCTGGAACGTCGATCGGAACCGCGTCTACCTGGTGGGTCACTCCGCAGGCGGCGTCGGCTCGTTCATGGCCGGACAGTAGGCGGACCGCTTCGCCGGGATCGCCCCCTTCGTGTGCGGCATCGAGCACGGGAAGCGCCTGGAGAACGCCTTCCTGCTGCCCGTCTACCACGTCCTGGGGGAAGAAGGACAGCCCGTTCTTCCTGGAAACCGGCCGGAAGAACAGCCGCAAGCTCCAGGAGGTCGGCGGACCGCTCGAGATCGTCGAGAAGAACGGGGGCCACGACGTCTTTCCCGACGAGTGCGCCAAGGCCCTCGCCTGGCTCGCCGCCCGCCCCCGCACCTTCTGGGCGAAGTCGATCCGCTTCACCAAGTCTCGGCTGGCGGGACCGGACACTCCGTTCATGCGCGCGACATGGTGGCCATGGTAGACGCGAACGGACGGCGCGTCAATCCCGGGGAGCACCCGCAAGCACCCGCGCGCCCGACGCCGCACCCTCCCCCCTACCGCAGCCCGCGCCGGCGCAGCGCCGCGGCGAATCGGGTTTCCAGGCGGAGGACCTCCGCGGCATCCAGCGCCCCGGCGCGGGTCCGGTCGGCGGTCGCGGCCGCGGCGTCGCGCTCCTCGAGCCGCAGCATCGCGCGATGCCAGTACGCGCATGCCGCGAGCGCTGTCCTTCCTTCGCGCGCGGCCGCCTCGCCGACCTCGCCGTACGCCTGCGCCGCCTCCGCGCGCCGGTCCTGCACCCATCGCCCATGGGCCAGCCCGAGTCGCGTCTCGAGGTCGGCGGCGGTCTCGTCGAGCAACGACATCGCCTCGTCTGCGGCGGCGAGTTCCAGCGCCGGCACGACGAAGACCCCGGGCTCGGGCGCTCCGGGGGTGGTCTTCACCTCGATGCCGGCGGCCAGGCGGGGGTGGGAGAGGGCGGCGGACGGGAGTTGGACGGTCGCGTGCGCCGGCGCCGCGCCGCGGTGCAGGCTCGCTTCCAGGACCTGCTGCTCCGGGGTCAGCTCCAGGCGGAAGCCGACCGGTTCGGCCCACGGATCGTATGCGCGCACGAGCGCCGCTCCGGTCGGTCGCGCCGGGTGGGCGGTGCGGACCTCGCAGGAATACAGCGATCGGGTCTCGGATCCCCCGCCGGAGAACAGGAGGCAGAACGAACCCACGGCCGCTCCGTCCGGATTCCCCGGCCGCAGGCCCAGGAAGAAGGAGATCTGCGTCCCCCAGGGGGGGCCGGCGGTCTCGACCTCGCCGGCGAGCCGCCAGGCGTCGGCCCCGTTGCCGAGGACCCGCCAGAGGCGCTCGGAACCGTCCGCAGGTCCGATCACGGTCCACCCGCCGCCGGCGCGGGCAAGGAAGGGCAGGGCGCTCGTTGCGAGCAGGTCTCCCCGGGAGGCGGCTTCCCCCGCGATCGCGATCCTCCAGGGGAGAACGGTCCGGCGTTCGAACCGGAGCATGTCCTCCTCCGCCTTCCGGCGCCGGTCGGCGTCGAGATCGTAGGCCTCGCGCAGGCGCCGTGTGACCCGCAGGGCCTCGGCCCAGCGCCGGCGCGACTCGAACACGCGCGCGGCGGAGACGAGCAGCCGTCCGGTGTCCGCGGGACGGAGCCCGGCGGCGCCGAGCGCGGCCTGCGCGGCTTCCTCGTGGCGTCCGAGGTCGGACAGGCATCGGACCGTGCCGGTGACCGCCTCCTCGAGATCGGGTCCCGCGGCGGAGCGGAGATCGATCCGCCGGTAGGCCTCGAGCGCCCGCTCCGGCTGCCCGAAACGCTCCGCTGCCGCGGCGCGGTCCAGTTCCCGCACGGTGCGGCCGGGCTCCCGTGCCGTCCGTGGCGACCGTTCCGCCGGTTCCGCGGCTCCCGGGTCCACCGAGGTCAGGTAGACCAGGGCCTGGCCGGTGGTGACGACGATCTCCTCCTCGCCGTCCCCGTCCACGTCCAGGGACTGCGGCGCCCTCGGCGTCCGGGCGAACGGCCAGTCCGGCGGCACGGTCATTTCCGCCAGCGGCCTCGGCTCGGAGTCCGCGGCCAATTCCGCGGCATGGAAGACGCGGATCGTGGACTCGGCGGAGCCCATCCCGAGGCGTTCCACCGCCGGTTCGTGCGGAATGCACCAGAGGGTGTCCGTGCCGCCCCGGCGGCAGCGCGCGACCGCGTAGCCGCCGGTGCTCGCGTCCGCGCCGCGGTGTCCGGCGAGCAGGCGCAGCCGCGAGGGGTCATGGTGGGAGGGGGTCCAGAGCAGGCCGCCGATCCCGGCGAATTCCCGCCCGACCCGCTCCGCCCCCAGGGCGGCGGCGAGCGGGGGATGCCACCCGTCCTGCCACGTGGTTCCGAGCGCGAAGCGGTGCTCGCCGGCGGCACCGCCGAGGTCGGCCAGGGAGCGTACGGCGGCCGCGGGAACGGTCGCGATACGCGCGAGGGTCCCGGTGGCCGCGTCCCAGCGGTAGACGAGGATGCGCCAGCCCGTCTCCGCGCTCCACGCGCCCGTGAGGGCGGCCACCTCGGCGGCGCCATCGCCGTCCAAGTCGAACGCGAGCAGCCGTTCCACGTCGCTTCCCACCGCGACCTCGCAACGCAGGGCCGGTTCCCCGCCGAGGCCCGCATCCGCGTAGACGCGCAGGCGCCGGTCGTCGTGCAGCGTCCCGACGATCCACTCCGGCCAGCTGTCGCCGTCCACGTCGGCGCACGCGACGCCGCCGACGCGGCTGCCGAGGGGGAACCGCGCCTGGACCGTCCATCGGCCGTCCTGCCAGCGCAGCCGGTGGAATACGCCGACTTGCCGCTCCACGTCCACCGCCGAAACGGCCAGGTCGGCGCCCGCCCGGCCCGGAATGTTCACGACCGCCAGGTCGGAAACGACGCCGGCCTCGCCGCAGTCCAGCGTCACCCGGGCGAACTCTTGCCACGCGCCGTCGAACACCCGTCCGACCGCGAGGTCCGGGCCGTGGCACGCGACGAGTTCGGCCCGCCCGTCGCCGTCCAGGTCGCCGCCGGCGATCGCTTCGGCGCGGAGCGGCACGGTCGCGCGGCGGCCGTAGGAGCGGGCGAAGGCCGCGAGCTGGCGGGCCCGCTCGGCCTGGTCGCGCGGCATGGCGGGCGAGCACGCGGCGGTCTCGTACAGCGCGGCCGCCGCGCCGAGGTCGGCGGCCCGTTGCGCGGCGCGCGCAAGGCCGAACACCGCCCGCGCACGGTCCGCCTCGCCCTCGGTCTGCCGCGCGACCCAGGAGAGCCAGGCGGTCGCTTCGGCCGCATCCCGCGCCGCGAGGCGTTCCTCGCCGACGTCGCACATCTCGCCGGCGCGTTCCGGTCGCGCGCTCAGCGAGTCGAACGCCTCGTAGCGATGAAGTCGGGCCGAGGCCCGGTCTCCGCGCCCGTCGGCGATCGCCGCCAGGAGGCGATGCGCGTCCGCGAACCGGACTTCCCAGCCGCGGCGATCGGCGGCGGCGAAGCGTTCCACCACGGCCGCCGCGCTTCGCTCGGCTCCGGCGGCGTCCCCGCGCGCGCGAGACGCCACCGCGGCCGCGAGGAGGGCGCGCGCCTCGCCCTCCGCCGCGCGCCGCGCCCGGGCGTCGAGCAGCGACGCCAGGCCGGCTTCCAGGATCGGGTAGCAGACCGCCAGGCCGACGCCCACGGCCAGCGCCGCCAGCGCCGTCGCCGGCCCCCGATGCCGGCGCATGGCCGCGCGCAGGCGACGCGCCGCGGACGGCGGACGAGCCTGTATCGCCTCGCCGTTCCGGCACCTCCGCAGATCGTCGGCGAGGTCGCGCGCCCGCGCGTAGCGACGCGCAGGGTCCCGCTCCAGCGCCGTGTGCACCACGGTCTCGACATCCGCGGAGAGCCGGGGCGCCAGCTTCCGCAACGGGACCGGGTCGTGCTCCATCTTCCGCGCCCAGAGTTGCAGATGCGTCTCCGCCGGGTGGGGCGGGGACCCGGCCAGCGCCAGGTAGAGGATCGATCCCAGGGCGTAGACGTCGCTGCGCTCGTCCACCGCGCCCAGTTCGCCGCGCGCCTGTTCGGGGGACATGTGCAGGAGCGTGCCGAGGATCGCCTGGTCTCCGGTGATCGAGGACTCCGACTCCCCGGTGACTTCCGCCAAGCCGAAGTCCGCGACCTTGGGTCGCCAGGACTCGGCCCCTCCCTCCCCCGGGGCGAGCAGGATGTTTTCCGGCTTCAGGTCGCGATGAATCACCCCGTGGACGTGGGCATGCTCGACGGCGTCCGCGACCGCCGCGAGCAGGGCCAGGGCCTCCGCGGGCGGCATCGTCTTGCGCTCGCGGAGCAACGCGGCGAGATTGCCGCCCGGGACGTACTCCATGGTGAAGAAGGGCCGCCCGTCGATCTCGCCGACGTCGTGGACCGGGACGATGCCCGGGTGGGCCAGTCGAGCGACTGCGCGCGCCTCGCGGCGCGCGCGCGCGGTCAGTTCCGGCCTCGCCGGGTCGGCGAGCGAAACCACCTTCAGCGCCACTTCCCGACGCAGCAGCGGGTCCCAAGCGAGGTAGACTACGCCCATGCTGCCGCGGCCCAAGGCGCGGCGAACCTCATAGCGGCCGATCCGCGCCGGCGTCTCGGCCGTGCCGGAGTGCGGGGCGGGGGTCGAGCGTTCCGGCAGCAGCGGACCGGGCAAGGTCGTCTCCCGGTCCGACCAGGGTACGTTCGCGGACTCCTCTTCCGACTCCTCCAGACCCAGCGCCTGAGTCCGCGTCAGGTACCCGCGGGCCGCCAGAATCTCCGCCAGCGGCCGCCCGCGCAGATGCCGGACGCCCTCCAGCCGCGCACTGCCGGACTGGATGCCCAGGCATTCGTCCACCTGCGCGCGCGTGACGCCGGCGCGGGCCAGGATCCGACCGATGTCTCCCAGGGCTTCCAAACCCGCGTTCACTCCCGCGCTCATGCCGTCCGCCTCCGCTCGCCGTTCCCGCACCCTACTCCATACTCCCCATTTCATCGTTCCACAAGACCGATCGAGAAGGGCAGGCTTTTCCTTGCGTCCGACTCGGCGGCGACCGTAACGTACATGAGGATGTCCAGGTTCGCGCCTGGATCGGAAGGGGAACGGCATGGGCCGGCGAGAGAAGAACGAGCGACTGCCAGGGCGTGTCGCGGACCTCGTGACCTTGCTGGCGGTCGAATCCGTGGCAGAACGGTCCTCGCCCTCCACGCCGGCAGAGGCGCGTCTGCGCGCCCTGGCCGAGGAGCACCCGCGCTACGCTGCGGCTCTCTCCCTGGCGGCGGACTGCGTCGCCCGTGGGGAAGAAACCGACGCCGCCGAGGTGGTCGCCGGCATCGCGGTCGAGGAGCGCATCCTGCGTCTCTCGCGCGCGCTCGCCGGGCCGGAGGCCGGTTCCTCGCTGCCGGCGCTTGACTCGCCCAACGGTCGGCGCGGGCACCTGCGGGCCCTCGCGCGACGTTTCCCGCCCTGTGCCGCGGGGTTCCGATTGGTCGAGCAACGGCTCGAGGATGGGGACCCCGAAAAGGCGGGGATCGAACTGGACCGGCTGATCGCCGGCCTGCCCCGCTCCGCGAGCGACATCCTGTGGCCGCCGCACACGCAAACCGCCTGGGTGCGCCAGTTGGTCGCACTCGACCGTGCCCAGGCCGGCCCCGACCGGGACGATTTGGTCGCCGCGTACTTCTTTCCCGTGCGCGACCTCCTGCGCCGCAGGTTCCGGCTCGACCCCGCGGAAGCAGAGGACGTCGCGGCCGCATTCTTCGCTCATGCCCTCGTGCGCAATTCCCTGGCGCGCTTCGATCCCGGCCGCGGGATCCGCTTCCGCAACTACCTGGCGATGTCCGTCTTGCATTTCTACCCGGCTTGGCGCAAACGTGGTGGCAGCCCGGAAGTCCCGCTCGAGGGGCTCGACCCGGAAGCGGCCCGGGCCGGCGGCGGAGCCGAGTCGGACGCCGCCTTCGAGGCCGATCTGTGGCGCTGGCGGCTGTCCGCGGCGCTCGCGCGGACCCTGGAACGTCTGCGCGGCCAGGCGCTCGCGGAGTCGAAATGGTGCGCCTTCGAGGCTCGCGTGTGGCCGGGGCCCGCCCCCCTCACCCAGGCCGAGATCGCAAAGCGCCTCGGAATCACCGTGCACCAGGTGAACAACTATACCCACCAGGTGCGGGCGCTGCTGCACGAGGTGCTGCGCGAGGGCACGGGAGAGGAACCCGACGAAGACGCCGCGCGCGCCCTGGAACCCCCGGTGGGAGCGCCGCAGGACGTTCGTTTCGGCTTCCTGGACCCGCCCGCAATCGCGGAGGCCGGGCGGCCGGTCGTGCTGTACGTCGGCGTCTTCGACGCCGCCGGGTTGCACGATCCACTGACCGCGGCCGCTGGGGTCTCGCTCCGCGTGGTTCGGGGCCGGGCCAGAATCGAACCCGAAGGCCGTCAGGAGTTCGCCGGACATGTACGGCACGGTCGATACCAGCGGCTCGTGGCCGCGACCCTGACCGCCGAGGAGGCCGTGGAGGTCGAAGTCGGTCTGCTGGACGCGGACGCAACCGGCTTGGATGCGTCCGCCACGGCGACGCTCCGCTTCGGGTCGGAGTGATCGGGACGGGGGCATCCGGACTCCCTTCGTCTTGGTGCCCACCGGGTCCGCCTTCCGGGGGGACGGCGGGTCCGTGTGCCGCCGGACCCGCGTCCACCCGTACATGGAGACGGATTTGCGTGTGCTTTTCCACCTTTCGGCTAGCGGAGCGGCGTCCCCCCGATCGGAGTGGCCCACCGTTCGGAATGCATGGACCCGCAGAAACTTGCGTCTGAGCGGCCGGCGGCGGACGAGGGGGCAGGGGAAGGAGGCGGCGTCCGTCGCGTGCCACTTGACCGGGGCGCTGGGAACGATCGGACTCGACTATCAGGGGGCCCGACGTCCCGATGCCCCCGCGGCGTGGTTTTCCGTCCAGCTCGACCTAGCCCAACGTCCGCAGATTCCTCAATCTTCACACGAATTCCGGACGCGTTTCCGCCGCAAGTCGTGGTGCACGCCCGTCCCCCCTCCGTTTCGCGGGAACAGTGCCGACCAACCCTCGTTGTTTCTCGCTCCCGAGTCGGTCAAAGGCGAGCAACTGCGGTGAGCGAGGAAGGTCGTGTATCTCCGCCATACTACCCCCACGAAGAACGGCAAGACCCGGACGTACTGGCGGCTCGTCCGGTCGGTCCGCGTCGGGACACGAGTCCGTCAGGAGACTGTGGCCAGTCTGGGGGAACTGGACGCGGAGGGCCGAGATCAAGCTCAGGCACTGGCCAGAACCCTCACAGGAAGCGCCGATCCCGCGAGCGCCCCGGATCTCTTCGCGGGCGAACTTCGCCCGAGACGCCACCGTCCGGGGCGGCGGCACGCTCTTCCGCGTTCCGGCGCGCCACATTCCGGCGTCGCGATGGGTCGCATGGCGACCGATTCCGGGCATCCCGACCAGCCTCTGCCGGTCGCCGGTCCCGGCGATCGTGAATTCTTCTGCAGAGATGTGCCTCAAGAGCATGCGCAGGGACCTCTCACCGCGGAGGACGTGGCCAAGGCGATGAACGGCGAGGAGTGCGAGTGGATCCGACGAGGAGGACGGCCATGGATCAGAGAGCCAGGAGCTTGAGCGAACGCATGACTTCGGCCTTCGAACGCTCCGTTACGGTGCGACCGCAGGGGCTGGAACGGCAACCCGGGGAGGTGGTGCCCTCGATCGCGGCACGCCTCCTGGGCTTTCACTCTGCCCGGACGCTGTACGAGAAACGCCAAACGATCTGCCGAAGTCTGGACGGAGTTCCGCCCCTGGAGGGAGAACAGACGTGTACCCCGTGCGTGTTCCGGCGGCGATGCACTCCGCAGATCCGCGTGGACCTAAGTATCAGGCGCAGCGGACGATGCAGCGGAAGGAGTCGATATCAGCGCGCACAGGGCCGCCACTTTCACTTGTCTGAGATGCCGGTCTCACCGGGCGTGAGACGCGACACGGGAAGCCGACCAGATTGCACGGGACAGCCGGTGTGCGCCCGGTGATACTCCAAGGCATGGTCGTTGGGATCGCCGTCACCGGCGATTCGGAGGTCCCCGGGGTTGCCGCTCCGGGGCCTCTTCTGTTTCGGCGCAGGGCGATTGTACCGGATCCGATGTCAGCGGCCACGGCATACTGAGCCAGTCGGGGCCGGGTTGCGGAGCCACCTG
>CAZWCX010000119.1:0-21732 GCA_964632945.1 uncultured Planctomycetia bacterium
AGATCGGCTTGCGCGCGAACGTCGCGATAAGGTCGGAGGCGATTCCCATGCCCGGGAGAATCAGGATGTAGACCGCCGGGTGGGAGTAGAACCAGAAGAGGTGCTGCCAGAGCAGCGGGTGGCCTCCGCCCGGGTTGGCGATCGGGCTCTCCTGTACGTAGATGCCCGAGGGCAGGAAGAAGTTGGTGTCGAACATCTGGTCCATCATCAGCATCATCAGCGCCGCGGCGAGCACCGGGGTCGCCAGGGTCTGGAACACGGCGGTGATGAACTGCGCCCAGGTCACCAGCGGCAGGCGCGACCAGGTCATGCCGGGGGCGCGCATGGTCACGATGGTGGTGAGGAAGTTGAGTCCGCCCACGATGGAGGAGAACCCGACCAGGAAGAGCGACATCACCCAGCAAAATCCGCCGAGCCCCGATCCGGGTTCCATTTCGGACAACGCGCTGAGCGGCGGATAGGACGTCCATCCCGCCGCGGCCGCCCCCTTGTCGACGAAGAAGCCGAGCAGGATGATCAAACCGGCCGGCAGGAAAAGCCAGTAGGAGAGGGCATTCAGGATCGGGAATGCGACGTCCCGCGCCCCGATGTGCAGGGGGATCAGGAAGTTCCCGAAGGCGCCGACCAGAATCGGGATGATCACGAAGAAGATCATGATCGTCCCGTGCATCGTGACCAGCTTGGTGTATCCCTCCGCCGCGATCCGGCCGTCGTCGGTGAAGAACAGGGCGCCCTTCAGGAGGGAGCCGATCACCGGCACGGGCTGGCCCGGATACGCGACCTGCCACCGGATGAGCAGGGCCAGGAGCCCGCCCAGGAGCAGGAAGAACAGCGCGGTGAACAGGTATTGTTTCCCGATCATCTTGTGATCGGTGGAGAACACATACTTCCAGATGAACTGGGTGGGTTCCTTGTGGATGTGTTCCCCGTGGTGGGCTGCGTGATCAGTCTGGCTCATGGCGCTCACTTGGGGTAAGGGATTCCCGTTCGGTCCTCACGTCCGCGGGGGCGGCGCTATTGGCCGTCCGCAGTCGGGTTGAATCGGGCGTAGACTTTGTCCCAGATCTTGGTCCACTTCTCGTCGACTTCGCCCTCCATGCCGTCGAACTCCTCCGCGAACGATTCCGCGTCCGGATGAACGACGACGAAGGAACGCATCGTGAAGTGGTTGTAGCCGCACAATTCGGCGCACGCGATGTCGATCCGGTGCAGGACGTATTCGGCCCGCAGCTCGTTCGGCGCAACGCCCTTCTTGAGTTTGCCGTTCTCGTACACCGAGGCCTTTTTCACGTTCGGGTTCAACTCGTACTTGTACTCCCGCTGCCCGGTGTTGTTGAGGACCGTTTCTTTCCAGGAGTACCCTTTGGCGGCGACTCGCTTCGACTTGAACTCCGCGGGCGTCAGCAGGGCGAGCTCCTGGGTCTTCAGGTCCCAGCAGGGGATCCGGTCGAGCTGGAACCACACCTTCGTCAGCATCCCCGGCAGGGCGTCCTGTTTGACCCGGGCGTGGGGCAGATAGAAGCTGTGGATGACATCCTTGGCGGCCATCTTCAGCAGGACCTTCTCATTGACCACCACGTGCAGCGTCTGGCTGCTGAAGTCGTCGTCCGTCGCGAACTTCGCGTCTTCGCCGGCGTAGCGGAAGTTCCACGCAAACTGTTCGGGGAAGACCTGGACTACGCGCGACTCGCTCTCTTTCGGGAAGCGCTCGCGAATGAGGCTCCAGTCGTCCAGCTGGTAGAGGGCGAGCCAGAGGAGGTAGAGGCCGGGGATCACGGTCCAGATCACCTCGGCGCGCATGCTTCCGTGCGTGTAGGTGGCCTTGTGACCGGGGCGCGCCCGGTATTCCCACAGGAAGTAGAGCAGCATGCACTCCACGCCGAAAAAAACGAATCCGACCGTGTACATGATGAGCCGGTACAGGCGGTCGATGTCGTTCCCGTAGGCGGGGTTGATGTTCGGAAGCAGGTATCCCATTTCGCCGTACGCGAATGTGAATACGCATCCGACGAGGAAGACGAACCCGATGAGGGCGGGCACAAGGTACTTTTTGGGGTCGAATTCCGGATTCATGCGAAGTGCGCCTCCAGTTCCCGCAGTCGATGAAGATTGAGCCCCCTTCTATGGGAGGCGCTATTTCTTGTCAAGTTTTTCAGCGACTTTTCCCCGCGACTCGGGCTTTTCTCGTGTTCTGGACGGCAGTTATGGGGAGTTTTTCGCGCCGTCGGACGCGGGACCCGGGCCGCGGAGGGGGTGAGGAGAATCCCGCCGGCGCGCCGGTTGGGGGGTCGGCGGCTCAGGCGTGGGGGGCGAACCAGTGGTAGAGGACGAAATAGACCAGGACTCCGGTCCCGGCCACATAGAGCCAGACGGGGAGCGTCCAGCGGGCGATCTTCCGGTGGAGGTCGAACTGGCCTCGGAAGGCGCGCAGCAACGTCGTCGCGGCGAGGGGGACGACCAGGGCGGCGAGGATGGTGTGCGAGATCAGCAAGGTGAAGTAGGCGGGACGGGTCCAGCCTTCGCCGAGGAACGGGGTCGAGCCGGAGTGGTAGTGATACGTGAGGTACGAGAGCAGGAACACACAGGAGACGGCGAAGGCGCTCAACATGCAGGCCTTGTGGGCGGCGATCTTCCGGCGGCGGATGCACCACCAACCGGACAACAGCAGAAGGAAGCACAGGCTGTTGAGGGTGGCGTGGAACGTGGGCAGGACGGTAATGCGGGCCAGGCGCGTGGCGTCTTCGACCAGTCGGGAGAAGGCTTCGTCTTCCAGGGCATCGTAGTATCCGCGCACGCGTCCCTTCGCGTCCACGAGGAGGAACTTCTCGCTGTGGAGCACGGCCGAACCCGGATCGCCCCCCTGCTGCTGGATGGGCAGTTTGAATCCCTCGAGGACGAGGGGGTAGATCGTGGCGCGCTCCCCGGTGAGGAAGAACCAGCGGGAGGGATCCGCCTGGTAGCGTTCGGCGTAACGGGAGAGGACCTCGGGGGTGTCGCGCTCCGGGTCGACGCTGAAGGAAACGAGTCGCACGGCGCGGGGGAGGCGTTCCTGAAGTCGCGCCATGGCGGTCGACATGACCGGGCAGGGGCCGGCGCAGTGGGTGAAGACGAAGTCGGCGACCCAGACCTTGCCGCGCAACATGGGGCTGGTGAACGGACTGCCGCTGCGTTCGACCAGGGAGAATTCGGGGGCGGTGAGGTATCGGGACTGAGCGGCGTCGCGGCTGCCCAGCCATTGCCAGAGAGCGGTCCCGAAGACGAGGGCGAGCACGAGGCCGAGGATGCTCCAGAGCGTCGCCTGGGAAGCCTGGCCGCGGACCGAGTTGCCCACGCGGGCGAGGCGCGGGCCGCGTCGCGGGGCGAGTCCGAAGACCGAGGCTCCGAAGGCGACGGCCGCGAAGAGACCGAGGACGCTCAGGGACGGGGCCAGGGCGGGGACTTCGGCCGAGGCCGGCCAGTCGGGGTAGAGCCCGCGGCGCACCGCGGCGACGCCGTAGGTGAGGGGATTCAGGAGCATGGCGGTCTGGAGCCAGCCGGGCGCTCCGGAAGCCGGGAAGGCCGCGCCGGAGAGGAACCACATGGGCATGAGGAACAGGTTCATGATCGCGTGGAAGCCCTGGATCGACTCGGTTCTCCACGCCAGGAAAAACCCGAGCGCGGTCATGCCCACGGCGATCAGGAACAGGAAGGCGAGGACGAGGAGCACGCGTGCGGGGGCGAGCGCCACGCCCAGCGTCGGCGCCAGCAGGAGGAAGAGGGCGGCCTGCACGAGCGCGATCGTCGACCCGCCCAGGACTTTCCCCAGGACGATGGCGGACGGCGAGACGGGAGAGACGAGGACCGATTGCAGGAAGCCTTCCTTGCGGTCCTCGATGATCGAGATGGTGGAGAAGATCGAGGTGAAGAGGATGATCAGGGCGATGCATCCCGGGTAGAAGTACTCCAGGTACCCGACGCCCTGTGGGGCGGAGGCGGCGCGAAACGACGATCCGAATCCCGATCCCAGGAAGAGCCAGAACAGGAGCGGCGTGACGAGGGTGCCGACCACGCGGCTGCGCTGGCGGTAGAAGCGGACCATCTCCCGCCACCAGAGGGTGTAGGCAGGCAGGAGCAATCGATCGATCACGGGGGGCAATGTCCGAAGTCCATTCCGGATGCGGGGTGGCGATGCGCCCGGGACCGGAGCGAATCGGCGCGCGTTGCTCCGGTTTCCGGGTCGCGTCGACGGGTCATCTCGGATCCGGCGGGATTTCCAACTCCCCGCCCTGGAGGTCCGTGCCTTCCTCGAGCAGTTCGCCGCGCAAGGTCTGCGTGCGGTACCCCTCGGAGATGAAGTCGATCCAGGCCTCGCCGTCCTTCATTCGCGCCTTGTAGCGGATCGGCCCCGCGAGATCGTACCCGAGGATGACGCCCGTGTCCAACGACAAGAACACCGGGCCCGCCAGCTCGACGTGGACTTCCGGGATCTCGCCGAACGCCGAGACATCGATCGTCATCGCCACCTGGATCTTCGCGCAGGCGCGCTGGGCGACTTTCTCGTTGCCGCGGTAGGTGCACCGGGCCTTGACCGAGAAGTTCGTCGGATCGTAGATCCCGTCGAACATGCAGCGGGCGATGCGCGCCCCATCGGCGTCCCACGATTGTCCGGTCTTGACCGGCAGGACGGGGAGCAATCCGTAGAGGTGCTCGAGGAACTTCAGTTCCGACTCCTCCTCCCCCTCGAGGGAGCCCTGGAGTACGTGGAGGTGGAGGCTGGGCGGCTTCGACCGCACGAAGAGGGTCTTGCCGTGCAAGCCGGTGCGCAGCGGATCGACCTTCTTCGGGGTGGAGCTCGACTTGGCGACCCCGGCCGTGGAGTTCTCGTACACGCGCTGGAGGAGGTGTCCTTCGCCTTCGATCACGCCCAGGACGACTTCCTTCCAGGTTTGCTCCTTGACCGCGAGCTGCTTCTCCTTGCCTCGCGTCTTCTCCGAGCCCTTGATCCAGTCCCCCTTGGTTTCCAGGGTCGTCTTCTGGGACCACTGGTAGCGTACGGTGAGTCCGACCCGGAGGGTGCGGAACAGGGGAGTCCCTTCCTGGGCCGTGAGGGAAGGGGCGAAGATCAGGCCGGCCGCCACGCTCAGGCCGATCCAGGTGAAGAGACGCATGGAGTCCTCCGCGGTCTCGGGTACGATTGGGCTCACGGGACCCGGGTACCGTCGCGACCCCGGGTGGGTTGCAGGAATCCGCGCGTTGCCCGCAGGTTCGCGTGGAAGGATCGGGGTCGGGTCATACCGCGCCCGCCTCGGCGAAACGGTGGCCGGTCTTGCGCATGAACACGTCCTCGAGGGTCGGCTTGCGCACCTGGACGGAAGCGATTTCCGCCGGGAACGCCTTCATCAGGTCTCCGATCCTGCCGGCGGCATCGGGGGAGGCGACCTGGAGACCGCCGTCCACGCGGGTGGCGGTCACGCCCCAGTGTTCCTGGACCCAGCGGGAAATCCGATCGAGGTCCCGGCCCGAGACCCGCACCGACTCCCCCTCGATCTCCTGCTTGAGCGCCTCCGGGGTACCCAGCGCCACGAGTCGGCCGCGGTCGAGGATCGCCACGCGGTCGCAGCCTTCGGCCTCCTCGAGGAAGTGAGTCGTCAGCAGGACCGTGCCGCCGTCCCGTGAGCGCAGGTCTTCCAGGTGCTGCCACAGGTCGCGGCGCGCGCCGGGATCCAGGCCCACGCTCGGCTCGTCCAGCAGGAGCAGTTCGGGCCGGTGCAGGAGTCCCTTGGCGATTTCGACGCGGCGCGCCAGACCGCCGGAGAGGGTCTCCACGCGCTCCTTCAGCCGGTCGGAGAGTCCGAAGCGGGCCAACAGATCGGCGATCCGGGTCCGGAGCGGTGCGCCCCGGAGGCCGTAGAGGTGGCCCTGGTGGAGCAGGTTTTCACCGACGGTGAGTTTCTTGTCGAGACCGGGCGCCTGGAAGACGACGCCGATTTTCGCGCGCACCTCACCGACCTCACCCGCGAGGTCGGAGCCGAGGACCGTCGCCCGCCCGGCGGTCGGGATCTGGGCGGTGGACAGGATCTTGAAGAGGGTCGTCTTGCCGCCGCCGTTGGGGCCGAGCAGGCCGAAGATTTCGCCGCGCCCGACCGTGAAGCTCACGCCGCCGAGCGCCTCGCGCTCCCCGTACCGGTGAAGGAGATCCTCCACTTGCACGAGGGGGCCGGGGTCCGGGGGGCGGGACACGTCGTTCACGGCGGCGGGATCCGATCGAAGAGCATGAGGCCGAAGATCACGGGCAGGTAGACCAGCGAGGTCAGAAACAGGTGTCGCGCCGAGGCGTCGCTGCGCTGGAGGGCGAAGCGAACCGCGAACCCGAAGAACGCCAGGCTGCCGAGGAGCGCCCCGGCGAAGTACACCGGTCCGGCGATCCGGAGCGGCACCGGCAACAGCGCGGTGAGGAGCAGCGCGGCGGTGTAGGCGACCGTCTGGCGGCTCGTGCTGCCGCCGTCGGGCTCGACCACCGGGAGCATCATGAATCCGCCGCGGGCGTAGTCTTCGCGATACTTCCATGCGATCGCGAGAAAGTGGGGGATTTGCCAGAGGAAGACGATGGCGAACAGCACCCAGGCGGCGGCCGTGAGTTCGCGTCCGGCGGCCGCCCAGCCGATGAGCGGCGGAATCGCCCCGGGCACCGCCCCGACGACCGTGCACAGCGAGGTGCGGGTCTTGAGGGGGGTGTAGAGAAACACGTAACTCCCGAGGGTCGCCGCGCACAACAGCGCCGGGGTCGTGCCCACGCCGAACAGCAGGGCGAGCAGACCGATCGAGGACAGTCCGACGCCCGCGGCCAGGCCCTGCGTGGGCGTCAATCGCCCGCCGGCGATCGGCCGCTTCACCGTCCGTCGCATGCGCGCGTCGAGCTCGCGCTCCACGACCATATTGAGCGCCGAGCTGCCGCCGGCCGCGAGTCCCGTGGCCGCCACGGCGAGAATCAGGATCCCGGCGTCGATCCGCCCCGGGGCGGCCAGCACATATCCCGCGGCCGTGGTCACCATGACCATGAACGAAACCCCGGGCTTGGTCAGGGCCACGTAGTCGCGGGCGGTCGCGCTCGTGGCGGTCGCTTCCGGGGCACCAACGACGGTCATGACGGCACAGGGTCCAGAAGAACAGCACTTCCGCGCGCGATGGCTACGTCGGTGTGCTTGCCGATTGCAGGCGGATCGCCCGCAGGGTCATCCAGAAACAGGTCCCCAGGAGCAGCGCCCCCACGCCCAGATGCAGGTTGCGGACCCACACCCGGAACACATCGCTCGTGCCCTTGTGCGGATCGAAGGTGCCCAGGTAGACGGCCGCTCCCATGCCGAGGGCGAGTTGCACCCCGAAGAACACCATGGCGAGAATCGCCAGAGGCCGGAGCGGATCCGCCGGATCCGCTTCTTCCAGCACCTTCTTTCCCGTGCAGTATACCACGAGGAAGACGGCGACCACCCCCGCGACGTGATACCAGAGTCCCGACCCGGTATGGCGGATCATCGCGCCGAGCAGGACCTGACCGTAGACGACCAGCGTGCTCGCCACGCACAGGCCGAAGAAGGGGGAACGCTTTCCCCGGCCCGCCGTCTCCAACACGGATTCGGGGCGAAGCACCCAGACCAGGGCCAGGGTCAAGCAGAAGAACGCTTCCGCGAGACCGGCGTGCGCGATCGAGACGAGCGGCGGGAGTTGGTAGAGGACGGTGGCGCGTCCCAGGAGTCCCTGTGCGATCACCGCGCCCAGGGCCGCGATCGCCAGCCACCGCGCCCCGGCGCGTCGGTCGGAGATCCCGACCCACAGCGCCAGCGCCAGGGTCAGCGCGCCGACCACCATCGCGAAGAGACGGTGGCCGTGCTCGTAGAGGACTTTCCCGGCCATTTCGGGCAGCCACTGACCGAAGGCCAGCGGCCAGTCCGGGACGGCCAGTCCCGACCCCGTGCTGGTCACGTTCGCGCCCACCACCAGCAGGGGCCAGGTGAACCCCGCCAGGGTGAGCGCGAGACGATACCGCCCGATGACACCGGAGGACACTAGGACTTGATCTCCTCCGCCTTCACCGTGAAGTCGGCATCCTTGGACTCGCCGTCCCCGACCTTGACGCTCTGCGTCCAGCCGGTCTTGGAGCCCTCATGCCACGCCTTGATCGTGTAGTCGCCCGCGGGCAGTCCGGAGAGCGTGTAGGTGCCGTCTTCCCCGGTGACGGAGAAGAACGGGTGCTCGAACACGCCGATGTAGCACGCCATCCACGGATGGACGTCGCATTTGACCTTGATCATGACTTCGGCCGTGGTCAGCTCGATCGGATTCTCCTGGCCTTTCTGATTCTGCCCGAAGTTGAATTCGGAGTTCATCTTGGGGAGCCCGTGAATGTTATGGGTGACCGGGTCGCTGTTGCGGACGAGCAGCTTCTGGCCGAGCATGACGCCGATCACGTGGGGCTTGTACATGCAGCCGCTCTGGTCGAGGACGACCGGGGTGGCGGTGGGGTCGAACTTCTTGCCCTCGAGCCCTTTCTCGACGAAGACGATGACGTTGCGGAGGGTCTTGTTCTCGTTGACGATGACGTCTTCCTTCTGCGCCTCGCCGCCGTGCTGCTCGTCGCAGACCGGCTCGGATTCCATCTTGAGCTTCTTGCGCTTGGGGGCCTCGCCCTCGAATGCGACCTTGCCCTTGATGGTGGCGGTGCCCTTGTCGTCCGCCCCCGCGTCCGAGACGGACAGGAAGGCGAAACCGAGCACGGACGCGAAGCAGAGACCCAGCGACAGATTTCTCATGGCTTTCTCCTACGGGACTGGACATTCCCCCCTGCGGCCGCATGGTGCGGGGCGGCCAAACGTGAAACGGGGCGAGATTCTCGTTGAATCCGGCTCTCCTGTCAACAGAAAACGGGGCCGCCGGATTCCCCCACCGCCGCTTGGGCCGGTTACGCAGGTCATTCCTCGTCTTCGACTTCGGGAAGCTCCCCCTCATCTTTTCGGAACTCCCGGAGCACGGTGGTGGCGTAGCCGCCGCGGGGGAGGGTGAACTGAAACGCCAGACCTTCGGGGCAGGGGTCGACGCGGAGGTCCGGGAGGACCAGGCGGGCGGTCCGGCGGGCGCCCTCGAGCCGGGCGCGGGCGAACATTTCGTCCGTGGCGCCGTCGGCGGCCAGGATCGCCTGTTCGAGATCGCCGGCGGGTCCGGCGGCTCGGACCATCCGGCGCCCGTACATGGGGCCGGTGACGGCGATGTCGCCGGCTTCGAACCGGGGGCGTTCCGCTTCGAGGGACGCGACCACGAAGGTGGCCCCCCGGTCGTGTTTCTGGACGACGTCGCCCAGCCAGAGGTCGGCGAAGCCGCCGCGGCGGATCCGCTCGGCCAGCCACTCGTTGAATCGCGCGGACTGCCACGCGGAGATCAGCAGGGAACGCAGCCAGGGATTGCGGGGTCCGCGTCCCTCGAGGGCCTCCCGGCCCTTGGCCGCATTGTCGCCGCGGCCGCCGAAGCGTTGGCTGCCGTAATAGTTGGGCACGCCGGTGCGCAGGAGTGCCGCGGCGATCGCCTGTGCCCGCTCGAGGCCGGCCTCCACGGGGTCCCGGACGACGAGGCGGAACCGGTTCCCGCGCAGATGGCCTCGGCGCAGCTTGTTCCCGTGCCGGCGCGCCCACGCCACCTCCACGGCGAGTTCCTCCCGGATCCGGCGGGCGGCTTCTTCCGGGTCGTCCTTGTGCAGGTGGAGGGAGAAGGTCTGCGTCGTGCGGGCCATCTTGTCCTTGAGCCCGGCGATGCCGACGTCCGCGTCCCGGAGGCGAAAGAGCCGGCAAAGAGCCTTCACGATTTCGCGGGTGGTCGCGCCCTCGCGGGTGATCTGGACGTAGATGTGTTCCCCGGCGCCCGACGGATCGTAGAGGGGGACCTCTTCGACGACGAAGTCGGCGGGGCAGTGGCGCAGGGTTCCGCCGATGCCGGCGAGATCCGCGGTGACGAGCGGGAGGGTGATCATGGCTGCAGCGTAGCGAATCGGTTGCAAAAGGGGAAGTCACGCGGATAGAGTGCGGACTTCAAGCACCTGCACCGGGGAAGGGTCCACATGATCCGCGCCGATGAATTGCGCAAGACCTACGGTACGCTGGTCGCCGTCGACGGCATTTCCTTCGAAGTCCGGCGCGGTGAGACGTTCGGCTTGCTCGGTCCCAATGGGGCCGGCAAGACCACGACGATCCACATGCTCGCCGGCGTGCTCCCACCGACCTCGGGAAAAGTCTCGATCGAGGGTGCGGACGGGGATCTGCGGCGTTCGATCGGCACCGCGCCGCAGTCGCTGTCGTTGTACCAGGACCTGACGGCCGAGGAGAACGTGCGGTTCTTCGGGCGGTTGTACGGGCTCGGAGGCGCGCGGCTCGCCGAGCGCGTGGATCGCGTTCTCGACCTCGTGGGACTGTCCGAGCGGCGGCGAGACCGGGTTCGGACCTTTTCCGGCGGCATGATGCGTCGTCTCAACCTGGCCTGCGCCATGGTCCACGACCCGCCGGTGCTGTTGCTGGACGAACCCACGGTCGGCGTCGACCCGCAGTCGCGGAACCGTCTCTTCGAGAACATCGAGTCTCTGAAGAAGGAGGGGCGGACGATCCTGTATACCACTCACTACATGGAGGAGGCCCAGCGCCTGTGCGATCGCGTCGCGATCGTGGATCACGGGCGGGTGATGGCGTTGGATACGGTCGACCGGCTCATCGATGCCCACGGCGGGCGCTCGGTCATTGCCGCGGAAGTGCGTCGCGCCCCGGAGGGGAGCGTCCCCTGGAGCGTGGACGGGACTTCGCTCCGGGTGGAGAGCGAGAAGCCGTTCGAGGAGATCGCGCGCATGACCGGCGCGGGACTGGAGTTCGCCCACCTCCGCGTGGACCGTCCGGATCTCGAGACGGTCTTTCTGGCTCTCACCGGTCGGAGTCTGCGGGACGAATGAGCGCCATCTGGAGCCTCGCCACGAAGGACCTGCGGCTGATGCTGCGGGACCCGATGGGCCTGTTCTGGATCGTCGGCTTCCCGACGATGCTGTCCCTCTTCTTCGGATCGCTGTTCGGCGGGCAGGGCGATCCCAAGGCGCGCGCGCTGACGATCGCGGTCGCGGACGAGGACGGCACCCCGGAGTCGCGCTCGTTCGTGGAGCGGCTGGAGCGGTCGGACAGCCTGGTGGTGACCCGCGCGGAGGCAAGTGCCGCGCGGGACTCCGTGCGGTTGGGCCGGCTCACGGGGTACGTGCGGATCAAGCCGGGATTTGCGGAAACCCCGTTGCTGTTCGGCGGCGGGGACGCGGGCAAGGGGTTGGAGATCGGCATGGATCCGGCTCGCAAGGCGGAGTCCGGATATCTGCAGGGAATCCTGATGCAGGCGCTTTTCGAGGATGCCCGCCGTCGCTTTACGGATCCCCTCAAGATGCGCGATTGGGCGCGCAAGGGCCGTGAGGATCTCGGGAAGTCGTCCACGCTTCCCGCCGAGCAGAAGAACGTGTACGAGAAGTTTTTCGGCGGCCTCGACGAGTTCCTCCGGGACGTGGATCCCAAGGAGTATGCGGACGGCTCGGTGGGTTCGGCCCCGATGATCGAACCCGTGGCGGTGGAGGCGCGCCAGACCCGACCCGCCTCGTCCTTCGAGATCTCCTTCCCGCAGGGGATCATGTGGGGGTTGCTGGCCTGCGCGGCCACGTTCGGCATCTCGCTCGTGGTCGAACGGGCGCAGGGGACTTGGTTGCGCCTGCGACTGGCGCCGCTGTCGCGGGCGCAGATCCTCGGCGGCAAGGCGCTGGCCTGCTTCCTCACCTGCCTGGGCGTCACCCTGGCGCTGCTGCTGCTGGGCGCGCTGTTTTGCGGCGTGCGCCTGCGCAATCCCGTCGGTCTCGCGATCGCGGTGCCGTCCTGCGCGGCGTGTTTCACGGGGATGATGATGTTCACCTCGGTCCTGGGGAAGACCGAACAGTCGGTGTCGGGCGCCGGATGGGGCATCAACACGATCCTGGCGATGCTGGGCGGGGGCATGGTCCCGCTCTTCCTGATGCCGGCCTGGCTGCGCCCCTTCAGCCACTTCAGCCCCGTGAAGTGGTCGATCCTCGCCCTCGAAGGGGCGATCTGGCGCGACTTCACCCTCGCGGAGATTGTCGCCCCGTGCGCCGTCCTGCTCGCGTTCGGCGCCGGGTTCCTGCTGCTCGGTCTGTGGAGATTCGGGCGGCTCGAGCGCGCGTGAGGCGAACGACGACTTCCCCATGCGCCGATTCACCTCCTACCTCCGCTCGCTGACGGAGTTCTCGCGCCCGACCCGGCTGTTTCTGCTGGCCATGTTCGTCACCGGCTTGTCGAACAGCATCGCCTGGCTGGTGCTCAACTTTCACCTCAAGGCCCTGCGGCTGACCGAGGTGGAGATCGGGCGAATCAACTCGGTACCGTCGCTGACGCTGGTCGTCTGCGGACTGCTGCTGGGACGCTGGAGCGATCGGGCGGGTCGCAAGCGGTCGCTCGTCGCCGGTTCCGTACTCGGGGCGGTCGCCCTGGCCGGCCTCGGGCTGGCGAGCGGAGTGTGGGGTCTGGCCATGGCCGCCGGACTCGGCGGCATCGGTTCCCTGCTCGTCCAGGGGAACGCCCCGCCGTTCATGGCCGAGAATTCGAGCGAAGGGGAGCGAACCCGTCTCTTCGCCGTGCAGGCGGCGCTGGTGACCGGCACGGGCTTCCTCGGCAACCAGGTCGGCGGCGCGCTTCCGGACCTGTTCGCGCGCGTCGTCGGGGGAGCGGCCGACTCGGTGGAGGCCCTCCGCACCTCCCTCCTCGTCGCCGCGGGCCTCGCCGCGGCAGGCATCCTGCCGTTGCTGCGCCTCCCCGCGCCGGCCCGGAACGTGGTCGTCGTCGAGACGGGGCAGGGCGGGGGCCGCCTCCCGCAATCCGGTCCGGCAGGGGAGAATCGCGCGCCCGCGGAACCGGGCGCCGACCGGAGAGATCCCGACGCGGCAGAGGTTCCCTCGTTGCCGGCGGCGGCCGCACCCGCGGCAGCCGATCCCTCCGCCGCCACAGGGGCCGGCTCCGCTGCCCCGCCCGCGTCGGACTCCTCGTCCGCGCCGCCGTTGCGACTGGCGCCTGGACTCACGGCGCGGCTGCTCCTTCCCACGGCCTTCATCGGGATCGGGGCCGGCATGACGATGCCGTTCATGAACCTCTACATCCACGGCAAGTTCGACGTTCCGGTCGGGGTCGTGGGCATGATCTTCGGCTGGTCCGCGCTCGTCACCGCGGCCTTCATGCTCGCCCAACCGTGGATCGCCTCCCGCTTCGGGAAGGTGCGGGCCGTCGTCCTTTCCCAGTTGGGTTCGATCCCGTTCCTGCTCGCGCTCGCCTATGTGCCCTGGTTCCCGTTGGCCGCGATCGGCCTCTTCCTGCGCGGAGCGTTGATGAACATGGCCGTTCCGGTCTATGCGGCCTTCTGCATGGGCAAGATTCCGCCGGGCGCGCGCGCGATGTTCGTGACGATGCAGATGGTCTGCTGGAACGCCGGGTGGGCGCTGGGATCGAACCTCAGCGGGTGGGTGCGGGAGGCGGCCGGATTCAGGAGGGGGTTCGATCTGCTGTTCGCGGCGATGATGCTCCTCTACATCGCTTCGTCGGTCGGATTCTACGTCTGGTTTCGAGAGGACCGCGACTAGACCGGATGACTCCCGAACCGCTTCACGGTTCGCGAACCCTCCGGCTCCGGTCGGCCATGACGGCCGTCCGGAGCAGGACTGCCTCGCCCAGCGTGCGGCCCCGTGGGGCGCACGCCGATCGCCCCGCGGTCCCGGCCGCTGACGCAGCCAGCAGCCCGCGGGTGGATTCTTCACGAAGCCGTCGACGTGGTTTAGAGATTCATCCGTGCTCGGCGCGCGGACGAGCGAGCGCCATCAAATAGCGGCCGTCCTCGGTGGTCTCGAGTCGGATCGTCTCCAATCCCGCCCGATCCGCGAGGATGGCGGAAAAGGCCTCCGGCGTGTACTTGTGCGAGCCGCTCATCCGCAGGATCTCCCCGGCGGCAAGCGGCTGCGACCGGCCGCCCAGGCTCACGGTCAGGTCGCGACGGGCGCGGAAGTGCTTGCGAACGACCGTCAATCCGGCGCTTCGCCTGTCCTCCTGATACTCGAAGCAGAGATCGCCGTCCTCGGAGGTCAGCCCGATGGCCGCGAGCGGGGCGAACGCGAACCGCCGATTGTCGGGGTTGTCGTACCCGGCGAGCGTTTCCTCGCCCGCGCCGATCTCGCCGTCCACCAGGACGAGGTCCTTCGAGCGCAGGAAGCCGCCCAGCGCCGGGGCGAACTCCAGCGGGTCCAGGCCGCCGAGCGTGTTGCCCAGCACGAGGACGAGGCGGGAACGATCCGGTTCCAGCGACCGCAGCCGCGCGCGGTGCTCGGCGTCTTCCAGATCGGCCTTGAACCCATCGACGGCGTATCCCGCATGGGCGGCCGCCGCGCAGGCGACCTCGAGCAAACCGAGACTCGAATCGACCGCGCGATATCGCGGGTCCGCCCCGCGGGCCCGCAGGTGGTCCAGCACCATCCGGTCTTTTTCCCCGTTTCCCGGACCGAGACTCCAGACGTCCGCCGGCGGCGCCGGAAGTTCGAATCCGGTCTCGGTGAAGCGCCGAACCAGCCGGTGGGAGCGGGAGAAGTTCCGGTAGGGACCCTGCCCGCACAGGTCGAGCCAGGCGCGGACGGAGAGCGGCTGCCAATAAAAGAACTTTTCCGGCAGCCGGCGCTCGGCCAGCGCGGCCGCGAGTTCCTCGGCCAGGCGGGATTCCGTCAGCAGGACATGGAGGGAGAGCGAAGCGGGGGTCATCTTACCCGCCGTTCGTGACCTTGAGGATCTTGGCCTCGATCTGCTCGCTCCAGGCGTGGCCGAGCCGGATCGCCTTCCGCCAGTAGCGGACGGCATCGCGGGATCGACCGATGGCGTGGAGGGCGTCGGCCATGTGGTTCCAGGGCGCCGGGTGATCCGGGCACAATTCCACCCCGCGCACGGCCGCGACCAGCGCCTGGGAAGGGCGGGCGAGGAGCAGGTGGCAGTGGGCGCGGGAGCACCAGGCGGCGCCGTCATTCGGCGCGAGTCGAGTGGCGCACAGGACATCCTCGAGCGCCCCGGAGTAGTCGCCGTCGGCGCGACGAAGTTTCGAGCGATACAGGTAGAGGGGGCCGATCCGGGGATGACGGCGGAGGAGCCGTTCGATGGCGTCGCGGATTTCGCCGGGCTCCCCCCGGGCCTCGATTTCGGCGAAGTCTTTCCACGCGGCGGCCAGGACCTGGGGATCGGGCGGCGTGCCCACCGGGTGGACGGCCGGGGGGATCCCGTGTCCGGTCGGCGACGGCGGTGCCTTCCGGTCCCGGTCTTCGGACAGGGAAAGCACGTAGTCCGGATCGTCCTCGGAAGAACCGGCCGGCGTGCGCACTTCGAGCCGATGGCGCCCGAACGGCAGGGGGAAGGCGCCGGACCCCCCCGGGGCCGGCCGCTCCTCCGCGCCGGCTGAATAACGCTCCAGGGAGACGAGGCAGCCCCACCCCGAACGGACGGTGACCGGGAACGCGGCGGCGGGCGGAATGGGGGCCGGCGTGTCCGTCAGCAGAATCCGCCAATTCCCGCCCCCGGGGGTCCGCAGCGGGGCGACCCGGCCCTCCCGCGCGGCGGCCTGGAGACAGCGGCCCGCTGTCCCCCCGCCGTCCAGGAGCCACTCGTCCGGCGCAACCTGGGACGGGTCGCAGAAGGCGATCCAGCCCGCCTCCGTGCGGATGTCGAAGGTGCGTTCGAGGAGTCGAATCGGCATCGGCGTTCTCCAGGGCCGCGCGGGGCCGCCTCGATCTTCCTTAGCCGAAGGTCCGGGGGCTGTCAAGGCGCGTTTCCGGGCACCGGGTTCCCTCGCATTTCGGGCGCAATATATCCCCTTGGTCCCCGTTCTCTCCGGAGTACAATGCGGAATCGCCCCGGAAAGGGGAGGGGAGACCGATTGGCCAGTTTTGCCGGAGGTCGGGTATGCAAAGGGATGGATGGGGGATATGCGGATTCCTGTTGCTGGCGTTCGCCGTGATGATCCTGCCCGTGCAGGTGCGGGCGGAGGAAGGCGACCGGCCGGGCGGATGCGACGGGAAGAAGGCGGTTCTTTCCGAGCGCGGGACCTGCGCGGAACCTTGCGAGGCGTCGGCCGTGCATCCCAGCCAACCGCCGCCGAAGCGGGAAGGGAAGGACCGGGACGGACATGCGCGGGGACCGCGCGGGCACCAGGGTCCTCCGGGGCCGCACGGGCCGCCGGGGTCGCATGGACCCGGGGGGCCGCACGGCAGGGATGGCGCGCGCGGGCCCGGAGGGCCGCATGGACCCGGGGGGCCGCCGGCGCCGGGCGGATATGACGCCATGCAGGATCTGATCGAGACCCTCAAGGCGCTGGCGAAGCACGCTCATGAGTCCGAGAATCCGGAACTGGCCCAGCATGTCGTGCACAAACTGATTCAGGCGCAGGTCCACGTGGCCGCCGCGAAGATTCTCGAACGCAGCGGCGACCCGGAAGGCGCGGTCGAAGAACTGCATCGGATCCTGGAACCGGGACCCCACGGGCATCCCGGAGGTCCGCGAGAGGGAATGGGCGAACAGGGTCGTCGGCCGGGCGGGCACGAGGCCCGGGAGCGCGCGGAGCGGGGCGAAGGGCGCGACTTTCCGCGCGAGGTTCAAGAGCGAATCGATCACGCGATGCGCGAAGCGCACCAGATGCGTGAACGCGCGGAACGCGGCCTGCGGGAAGCCCGCGAACAAATGGAACGGGTCCAGCGCGAGGCGGCCGAAATGCGGGAGCGGGCCGAGCACGCGGTGGCCGAGTCCCGCGAGCGGGCGGAGCATGCGATCCGTGACGCCCGCAGGCACGCCGAGCACGCCGGTCACGAGGCCCGGGAGGCGATGGAACGCGCGATGCGCGAGCGGGACGGAGGCGAACGGCGCGGTCGGCCGGAAGCCGCCGAGCGCGACGCCCATCGAGCGGAACTGCACCGCGAACTGAAGGACATGCACGCAAAGCTCGAACGTCTCGAGGCGCATCGCAAGGAGCTGGCCCAGGCGCGCGAGCGCGGCGGTCCGGCGGAGAAGATCGAGCGCGAAATGGAAAAGGCCGAGGTCAACCTGAAGGAAGTCCGGGCCCGGCTCGAGAAGCTCAAGCATGCCCTGCGCGAGGCCGGCGACGGCGAGCGTCCGGAGCGCCGCGGGCGGCCGGAGGCAGCGGAGCACGACGCGCATCGCGCGGAGATGAAGCATGCCATGGAGGAGATGCACGCGAAGTTGAAGATGCTCGAGCACCGTCGCGAAGAACTGGCCGGCGCGCACAAGCGTGGCGAGAAATCCGAGAAGCTCGAGCGGGAGCGGGACCAGATCGACGCGCACATGAAGGAGATTCGGCGGCGGATGGAGGAACTCAAGGACGCGATCCACGGGGGTGAACGGGAAGAGGCGGAGCGGAAGAAGGCGCCGAAGCCGAAGTGGGTGCTTCCCGGTGCCTGGCTGTGCCGGATCGCATCGATGCGCTAGGAGAACCCTCGGGGGGAAAACCGACCGGGATTCGCGAGCGGGAAGGCGGCCTGCCGGCTGCCTTCCCGCCGTTCATTTCGGTTCGGGGGCGGGAGAACCGACGCCGAATTCCTGGTGGCTGCGACAGGAGCAGCCGGGGTCGGTCGGACGCGGGCAATCGTCGTAGAGGGTGATGAGTACCGCCATCTCGCCCGCGTGCACGGTCTCGAAGAGCGGGCGGGGGATCCGGTCGGAGTCCCCGCTGACCCCGGCGCCGCAGGACCGGCATAGCCAGAGGGAGAGACGGCGAACTTCCGCGAACTGCCCGGGGAGGTCGATGCCGCAGAGATGGAGCAGATCCCCGAAGCAGGCCGGGCAGGCCCCCGGGAAGCGATGGGCACCCCCGGCGGCGGGAAGGGGAGGGGCGCTGCGAAACGCCGCCAGCGAGGCGTCGAGCCGGTCCGCCAGGTCGCGGTCGCCGGCATCCCGCGTGCGCTCCTCCGCGGCGGAGCGCTCGACCGCCGGCGCGCCTTCTTCGCCTCCGGTGCGCAGGAGGGCGCGCGCGGCGCGCAGACGCAGAGCCGGGGCCAGGGTGGCGTTCTGCAGAAGTTCGGTGAGCGGCGTCAATCGGCGCAATCGTTCCAGGAGCGCCACGGCGTAGCGCGCAACGTGGTCCGGATCGCCGGGAGGGCTCTCCCGGGCGGCGGCCACGACGGCAGCGGTCGAGTCTTCCGCGACCTCCGCGCCCGCTCCGTTCTCGACGGCGGAGAGCAATTCCAGGAGGATGTCCAGCCGTTCCGCGTCCGTGGTGGCGGGGTGCAGCAGTCCCGCGACCCTCACCCAGAGGCGGGCGGCAATCGCGCCGGCATCTTCGGCTCCGGGTTGGTCGGCGGATTCGACGGTGGGATCCATGGGCGATATTGTCTCACAGCCCATCCCCCCCGGCAAGCAACCCGTCAGCCGCGTTCGGCGAGGTTGCCCGTGTTGCCGCAGCCGGGCGCGTCGGCGGGACCGAAAACGGGAAGAGCGGCCGACGGGCGCGCGGATCCTGGGTGCCGACGGGAATGGGATGACCGCGGGCGCCCGCGAGAATCCGTTCCCCGGGCGGCGGAGGGAGCAAGGGTCGCTCGTGCAGCCCGACCGGGCTACTTCCAGCGGATCCCTCAGCCCAGAGGGGCCGCCTTGGTCACCGTGACCTCCTTGCCGTCGAGGATCTCCTTCGCGGCGAGGCTGGCGTAGAGGACGCGATCCGCGCCGGACTTCCGGTTGGTGAGCGCGCCGCGGTAGCGGATCCTTCCCTCGGGGTCCAGGACGTACGTGATCGTCACCGTCTTGGCGCCCAGCGCACGCGCGGCCGCCGTGGACTCGTCCATGACGACGGGGTAGTCGACGCCGTGCTCCTTGACCAGGGCTGCCGCCTTCTCCGCGGTGTCGCCGTACGAATCGACGGCGAAGAATTGGACCTGATTCTCCCGGCACCAGCGCGCGAGATCCGCGAAGGCGTCCATGTTCTGTTTCCCCGTCGGGCAGGTGGGCGACCAGAACGAAAGCACGACGACCTTGCCGGGTTTGTCTCCCGACTTGCGATAGTCGGCCGTCCGGTGGGTCTTCCCCTCCAGGTCGACGAACGACACGTCGGGCGCCGGTGTGCCCGGTTGCGGGCCCAGCGTCTGCCCCATGTCATGGCTGACGTAGAAGTACGAGACGGCGCCGGCGAGCAGGGTGACGACGAGGGCGAGTCCGGTCAGCAGGAACCGTTTCATGGCTTACCTCCGTGGCAGGGGAACCCCGTCATTGTAGCCGCAATTGCCGGAGCATGAAACCCCGGATCGGGTCGACCCGCGTCAGCGTTGGCAGGCAGGACAGAAGAAAGAGCTGCGGTTGCCCCATTCGATCCGTCGCACGGTCTCCCCGCATCGGCGGCAGGGGGCGCCCTCGCGGCCGTAGACCCTCAGCTCGGCCTGAAACCGGCCCGCACGATTCTCGCCGTCCCGGTAGTCCGAGATCGACGTCCCGCACCAGCGGATGGCCTCGTGCAGGAGTTCCGGGACGTGACGCGCGATGCGCTCCACGGCATCGCGATTCAGGCGCGGGGCCCTCCGGGAAGGCCGGATCCCCGCCCGGAAAAGAACCTCATTGACGTAGATGTTGCCCAGGCCGGCCACCACCGACTGGTCCATGAGGACGTCCTTGATCGCCCGCCGGGAGGCGCGCACGCACCGCCAGAGATACGCGCCGTCGAACCGGGGTTCGAACGGATCGGGTCCCAGCGTCCGGAAAGAGGACCACGCCTCGAGTTCTTCCGGGAGCAGCACCACGGAGAGACCGAATCGCCGCGGGTCATTGAGCCGCAGCTCCCCGGGCGGATCGAGTTCCAGGAGGAGGTGATCGTGCTTTTCGCGCGGACGGGCCGGGTCGACGAGGATCAGTTTCCCGGACATCCCCAGGTGGACGACCCAGGTCGCGCCGTCGTCGAGACGCAGGAGCAGGTACTTTGCGCGCCGATCCAGTCCCACCAGGGTCCGGCCTTCCATGCGCGCCTCGAAATCGGCGGCGACGGGAACGCGAAGCCTGCGTTCGCGGACTTCGACACGGCGGATTCTGCGGCCGGTCACGCGGCGACGCAGCCCCCGACGGATGGTTTCGACCTCGGGAAGTTCCGGCACGCGTCTGCCCTCTTACTCTGGTCCGCCGGGTCGGGTCCATGATAGGCTCGAGATCGTACCCGCAAAGGAGTCCGCGATGAGCGAAACCCCGTCCCTGGCCGACCGGAAATGCGTCCCGTGCCGCGGCGGCGTTCCCGCGCTCACCCCTGAGGAGGTCAGCCGCCTCCTTCATCAGGTGGAGGGTTGGGAGGCGCCCGAACACCGACGTCTCCAACGGACGTTCAAGTTCGCCAATTTCGCCACGGCTCTCGAATTCGTCAACCGGGTCGGGGCGCTTGCGGAAGAGCAGGGGCACCACCCCGACCTTCACTTGGCCTGGGGGAAGGTCCGAATCGACCTCTGGACCCACAAGATCGACGGTCTGACGGAAAGTGACTTCATTCTGGCGGCGAAGATCGATCGCATTCCGCGGTAGCCGTAGCGCTCAATCCCGCGGTTCCCCCGTGCGGGCGTCGATCCGTACGGTCCGGTCCGCCGTCTCGACTCGCCAGGTCGGGGGTTCGTCCGCGGGTCGCTCCTCCCAGGACAGTACCAGATCCGCCGGCCCCGCCACGCCGCGCGCCCGCGCCGCCTCGCGGACCCTGTCCATGTCGATGACCTCCGCCGGCAGCTCCTTCCGCTCGTCGAGGCTCGGATCCTCCTGGACGCCGATTCTCCCGGCCTCGATCATCACCATCCACCGCGCTTCTTCCGCCCCCGCATCCTCGGCAATCCGCCCGGGAGACACGAACCGGTAGTAGAGATACGATTCGTGGTCGTCGGGGTCGGAGACGTCGACCGTGCCATCCTCGCGAACCCGGGCCGCGTCGATGCGGACCAGGACCGCATCCGCGCGCCACTGCCGAGCCAATTGCACCGCCTGGTCCCAGTTGTCCTTCGCACGCAGGGCCTTCGGATCGCCCTGGATCCGGGGTTCCTCCGCGGGGAGTCTCCGCCCCGTCACTCCGACGAGGACGAAGGCGAGGACAAGGGAGGCCAGCAGCGGTAGGGGAGGGATCATCGGTCCATCCTGCAAATGCGACATACATTCTCCGGCGGCGAGCAGACCGGGTCAAGGGCATTCGGGCTACCCACGGCCGGGGGCGCGGGGAGAATTCGTCGAATCGGAAAACGGAACGACCCGGCGGGTTGCCCTGCCGGGTCGCTCAGGGAAGAACGTGTTTCCCTTCGTGGACATTCCATCCGGGCGACGAGGTTAGGCGTCGCTCGAACGGTACCACTCAATCACCTGGGTGCGCTGGTCCGGCGAGAGTCGTTGGAACTCCTGCCGGAGCGCATCCCGGAAGCGCTGGGAGAAGTCGGGTTCTGCGCCCGCCTTCCGGGTCTCCCGAAGTCGGGGGAGAATCCGTCCGAATCGATCTTCGACCTGCTTGCGCGCCGGTTCGGGAAGCCGGGCGATGCCGGCGCGGATCATCCGTTCCAGCGGAGTGGGCTGACTCGACCGGGCCTTCGGTCCCTTCCGGTCGCCCGGCTTGGCCTGGGGGCCGTCCTTGCGGGGCTTGTCGTCGCGCTTGGCCTGGGGGCCGTCC
>CAZWCX010000120.1:0-21125 GCA_964632945.1 uncultured Planctomycetia bacterium
GGGCGGATTTTTCACGAAGCCGCTGGCGCGGCTTCATGAATAATCCGGGCTAGTCCTCGATCGTCAGCTTGATCTCGCTCGAGTTGGCCTTGAGCTCCGGCGCGTACATTGCGCTCGCCTTCGCCGGCAGGGCGCTGAACGTTCCGGGGATTTCCGCCCGCAGCCGGTAGGCGACGCTGTGCCGTCCCCGCGCCAGCGCGCGCACGAAGAAGGCCACGCGCTCGTCGCGGTACTCGACGTACGCCCCCCGGGTCGTTGTCCGTGTATCCGCTGCGCACGTCGGTCGGTTCGAAGCCCGCCGCCTTCATGTCCTCGAAGACGATGTACTCGTAGTCGTTCTTGCTCTCGATCTCGAGCTCCACTTCGACCAGGTCGCCGCTCTTCAGCGTCGCCCCGTCGGCGAGCAGGGTGCGCTCGTACTTTTCCACCCTCTGGTCGACCACGTGCCCGTGCGAGCCCGCGACCGACTCGGATTTCTCGATGCGCGTCAGCTTGAAGGCCTTGCGTTCGACCTTGATTTCGAGGCCGGCGGGACCGATCGGGTCTTCCAGGGTGAAGTTCGTCAGGTAGGCGTTGAAATAGACCGGTCCCTTGCCGCGCCGGCGCACTTCGAGGACGTGTTCCCCGGAGGTCAGGTCGGCCCCCTCGAGGACGAGCTGGTTGTCGAAGAAGAAGAGGTTGTCCTTGTTGACCGAGACTTCCTTGGCGTGCTGGCCGTCGAGGAGGAATTCCACGGTCAGGTCGGGGGTGTCCTCCCCGGAGGCGGTAAGGAAGTCGGCCATGGCCTCGATGCACACCGCGGTGTCGCGGGTGCTGTTCCAGTAGGTCGCGTGGCGGCGGTTGTTGACCAGGTACCTGACCAGGCGTGACGCCTTCTCGCTCTTCGGCTCGGTCGCCGCCAGGAGCTTGAGGTAATACGCCTGCGCCTCGTATTCGCTGCCGTACCAGTACCACCAGGAATTGCCGTCGGGCAGCCGGAGCCAGGCGGTCTGGTTTTCGTCGTCCTGAACCAGGAACTGTTCGATGTTCTCCTTCACCATTGCGAGTTTGGGGCCGTCGTCCGCGTCAATGAGAGCGAGGGCGAACATGGTTTTGGCGTAGACCGCGAGGTGGTTGCGGTCCCGGTACAGGAGCTCGCGCATGGGGCGGCTTTCCAGACGGACGTCGGTGAGCACCATGTAGGCGAAGGCGTCGAGCTCGTCGGCCGTGCCTTTGTGGTTGCGATGGTCGCGCGGCAGGTGAAGGCGGTCGAGTTGCTCGCGCTGATACCCCTGCAGCCACTGGATCCCCCTCTCCAGCATCCCGCCCGGGAGCTGGACGTCGTTATCGCGGGCGACCTGCAGGCCGTGGACGACGCAGGCGGTCGTGTGCGGTTGGGACCGTTCGCCCCAGCCGGAGAACCATCCCCAGCCGCCGTCGGAGCACTGCATGGAGGCCAGGCGTTCGACTCCGGCGCGGACCATATCCTTCACCACCGCCTCATCGAACACCGGGTTGGGATCCTCTTGTGCCCATCGGCCCATCGAGTCGCGCACGCGCTTCCAGTCCTTGGCGCGCGCGGCGTCGTCGCCGATCTCCTGCGCGTTCAGGTTGCTGCGCTTGTCGCGGATCGTTGCGAGGTCCAGGCCCATCTTGAGGAGGATCCGTTGGGTGATCACGGTGGGGAGGAAGCGGCTGAGGGTCTGCTCGGTGCAGCCGTACGGATAGGCGACCAGGTAGGGGAGCGCGTCGACCATCGCGCCCGCCAGGGTGGGGGACCAGCGGACCTCGAGGCGGCTCTGTTCGGGCCGCCGCTCGGCGGGCACTCGTATCGTCACCGCGGCGAGGTCGCGGTCCGGCCGGACCGCGCCGGTGAAGGAATCGGTCTTGAGCATGCCGTGTACGTACACGGGGAAGGTCATCTGCATCGCGTCGGACTCTTCGTCCGTGAGAGCCTTCATGCGCACGGTCGCTTCGCCCTCGACGAGGACCTTGACGCGCCAGTCGACCCGGGTCTGGCCGTCCGGCTCGACCTCGACGGTGCGGGAAAGCGGGACGACCGCCTCGAGGCAGCGGCCCTCGAGTTCGAGCGCGACCTCGACCGACTTTTTGGTCTTGAGGTAGTTGTGGACGTTTGCCGACAGCACGACCTCGTCCTTCTGCACGAAGAAGCGGGGCGCCTGCAGGCGCACGATCAGGTCTTTGGCGGTGGTCACCTCGGCGGTGGCCTCGCCGACCCGGGTCCCGGCGCCCATCGCCCAGACGCGGGTCTTCCAACCGGTCAGGTTCTCCGGCATGGTGAGCTCGACCTGGGCCTCGCCGTTGGCGTCGGACTCCAGGGCGCCGACCCAGAGGGCCGTGTCGGCGAAATTCTTGCGCACCACCGGCTCGATCAACGCCGGCGGTTGCGCGCCGCCCCCGCCTTGCTGGGCGTAACCGTCCATGTCCTTGGCGTCCAGACCCGCGTGGAGGGCGGAGTCCGACCGGAGTTCCTTGGACTCCCTCGAGCGCGACTTGCCGAGGGCCGCGCCCGGCGCGGCCGGCCGGCGCGCGTTGGACCTGGCGCCCCCCATCCGACCGTGGTCTCCCCACTCCATGCGGGAGGATTCGGGCTTCTCTGATGGTTCGGACGCATCGGCCAGGGTGTCGATCTCCACGCCCTGCACGCCGAAGGCACCGATGTAGGACATGGAGGATTCGCCGTCCTTGAGGAAGATGCCGCTGGACCGCTGTAGACTATTTTCGTCGTGAGTCTGGTGGGTCCTGCGCCACTTCCAGAAAAACTCCCGGATGTCGGGGACGTTCGATCCGCCGGCGATGTAGTCGACGGCCTTATCGTAGATCGTCACGACCGTGCTTCCCGTGACCGGTTCGCCGCCGGCTGCGGTCAGCTTGAGCTTGACGGTCGCCTTCTCGCCCGGGCGGTAACGCTCCTTCGACGGGGTTAGGGCGACGTCGAGGACGCGGTTTTCGGGCGGCACCACGATCTCGCGCACGTCGGTGTGGACCCTGCCGTTCGCGACCGTGATCGCTTCGAGGTAGAAGTTCGGCATGTCTTTCTTCGAGACCGCGACCTTGCCGGGGATGCTCTTGCCGGCGAGGCGCAGGACGGTCGGGTTCAGGTAGACGCCGTTGGCCGGGCGGGCGAACAGGACCACGGTTCCGCCCGTCTGGTTGACGTTGAGCTGAAGTTGGACGTCTTCCCCCGGGGCATACTGCCGCTTGTCCGGGACGATTTCGACGGCGTTGAAGCGGAACGCGGCGCCGTCGCCGAAGCCCTCCCCCATGACGGTGAAGACGTACCCGCCCTCGATCGCGTGACCGGCTCCGTCGGTGACGGTGCAGGCCAGGCGGTACTGGCCCCCCTGGCCGGCGCGGATCTGTTGTGAGGCCGTACCCCGGTCGCTTGCCGACAGATCCCAGCGCTCGACCTCGGCCTCGGTCGGCTTGCCGTCCGTCGCATATTGGATGCGCAACAGGCGGAGCACCCCCCTGCCCGACACCGGCCGGCCGTCGAGGGTCTGCGCCTGGAATTCCGCATGTACCGTGTCGCCGGTGCGGTAGTAGCCGCGATCGACCCACGCGTACACCTTGAAGGGCTTGCGTGCCACCAGGACGGAGCCCTGGCCGACGATGACGCGGCGCGAGGGATCGGTGACCTCGGCGGAGAGTTCGTACCGGCGATCCTGATCGCCGTGGATGGCCTTGGCGACGGCGGTGTCGATTTCCACCTTGACGACGCCGTCGGCGCCGATCGCGGTCTCGACCTCGGCGACGACTTCGGGCTGCTGGGGCGGATGCCACTGCCACCACCACCAGGGGGTCGGCCGACGGCAGCCCCACTCGCTCCAACCGGGGTACCACCGGTAGTCGTAGGCGAACCACCAGTAGCCGCGGCCGTAGAACCAATCCCAGCGTGCCGAGGGGTACCACTCGGCGGTGTGCGGGGTGCGCAGGACCTTGTACTTGACCTTGCCCTCGTTGACGGGGGCGCCGAAGAGATACCGGGCCTTGATGGTGGCCGTGATCTTCTCTCCCAACATGACCGGGATGGTCGGGGCGTCCACCAGCACCTCGAATTCGGGCTTCTTGTACTCTTCCACGCGGAAGCTGAAGCCGCCGCCCCAGTTCATCTGCTGCGCGTGGTAGACGCCCAGCGCCGCGTCGCGCGGCAGGGCGATCTCGTCGGTAACGCCGCCCCATGCGTCCCCCGTCAGGGTCTTCGCATGGAGTTTCTCCCCTTTCGGGTCGTAAATCTCGATCGGGCAGGCCTGGCCGGCATAGGGCGAATTCCCCTCCTGGTCGTATTGGGCCTGGCCGATCCACAGCTTGAACTTCACCGTGTGGCCGGGGCGATAGACCGGACGGTCGGTGATTCCGAACACTTTGGTTACGCTGTATTCCTGGTCGTACCCATGGCCGGTCCAGACGTTCGTGAAGCCGTGGAACGCCATGCGCTTCCCCTTGCGCGCGACCAACAGCCAGGAGTATTCGTCCAAGTTTCCCTGCTGGGCCAGGATCGCCTGGCCGTCCCCGTCGGTGCGCAGGAGGAAGTCCTGGGTGTCGACCTGGTAGCGATTCGTCCCGTCGATCCAGCGCTGGCGGTAGCCGAAGAACCGGACGTCGGCGGCGGCGAGCGGGCGGCCGTCCAACGCATCGGCGACGAACACCCAGGTGCCGCCGTGGATCGGCTTCTTCACGATCGCCGTGTCCGCGATCCACACCACCACCCGGCTCGTGTTCCCGCCCTCCATGCGCGAAACCAGCAGGTACGCGCCCGGCTCCTGCATCGGCGTGGTCACCGGGATCCGCCGGTCGTAGTGATGCTTGCGCGGCTCGAGGTCGAGCGACCACGAGGCAACCCGGCCCAGGTCGTATTGGGTCTGATTCTGCGACACCAGGCGGTAGCCGATGTTGGTCGGTTCCACCAGGTTCCCGTCGAGCTGCAGAGGAGAGGATTTCAGGTGCGCCTGGATGTCTCCGAGCAACTTCGGCACGTCGAGGGCGTAGGCCTCGAAGTGCACCTTCTTGCCGTTGCGGAAGCGGAAATCGACGATCGCCCCGCGCCCCGCGGGCTGCGACGGGAGATGCTCGAACTGCCCCCACGGTCCGAGGATCTGGTCGAGGCGCTGCTGCCGGTTCCCGTTCGATCCGAAGCGTTCGATCGCCGTCCGCTCGATGCTCGGGGTCGCGCGCGCGGGGGCGCAGTCGCGGTCCGCGCTCGGGGCGGGTCGGCGAACCGCTACTTCAACCCCTTCACGAACTCATCCGCCTCGTCGATCGACCGCTGCATGTCCGCCACCAGTCGTGAGACGTCGTCGTCCAGTCGCGCCGCCACGTCGCCGAGCGCGGCGACCGCGCGCGCATTCAGGTTGTGCTTCAGATAAAGCACCTGGTCCCGGAACACGGCCAGCACCGGATCCATCCGCCCCTCGGCCGTGCGCATCTTCGCCAGCAGGGTATCGTATCGGCGCCGCGTGTCGCGCAATTGCTCCTCGCTGCGGCGCTTCAGGTCCGGACTCTGGTACTGCCCCAGTTCGGTCTCCCACTCCTGGAAGAGCGCCTTCGCCACCGACTCCACGCTGTCGATGCGGGAGCGCACGGCCTTGGCCCGGGATTCGCTCTTGTCCAGCTCCGCCTTGAGCGCGTCGTATCGGGTCTGCAGCTCGCCTCCCTGGAAGGTGACCACGGCCTGGAAGCGTTCCAGCGCGGACTGGAACTGCTCCTTGGCGCCCTCCTGCTCGTTGCGGGCGGCGACGATGCGCTCCTTGAGGATGTCCCGCTTGTGATAGCCGAGTTTCTCCCAGGCGGAGTAGTACGCGCTGGTGCAGCCGAACAGCAGCAGGGCGAGGGCGGACGCGACGGCGGCGCGGGACGCGCGCATGGGGGGACCTCCTTTATCCTTCCGGATCGTGGCTGGGTGTACGGGCGGATTGTAGCCGGAGGGATGCGCGGCGACAAGCGGCCGGCGGCCTCTTGACGGGGGCGGAGACTCGCGGGCATGCTGTGTCCGTTCCCGATCCCCGATGAGTGTGGGGAGCCCGCATTCGAGGAGGTCCGCATGGAAGAATCGGCCGGCCCAGACCGCGATCCCACCGGTCCGGCCCCGCTCGCGCTGTGGGAGATCCTGGTGGTGGCGGCGGGGGTGAGCGCTGGCTGCGGCCTGATTGCGACGCACACCTCGTCCCTCGGGCGGGCGGCCACGAATTGGATCGGGCAGATCGGCTTGCTCCTGCCCCTGGCGTTCGCGCCGATCGTGATGACCGACTTCCAGTTGGGCGCGCGCGCGCGGTTTCGCGGCCGGGATCGGCTGGCGCTCCTGTTCCACGCCGTCCCGGTCTCTACGCTCCTGCTGTTGCTGGCGCTCGCACGGAGATGGGATGCGTACGCGTTCGCGGTCTATCTTCCCTGGGGCGCGGGGCTGGTCGCCACGATCTGGGCGGTAGCCACGTGGGGGAGCCGCCGCGCGCGGCCGCGGCGGGGGTGGAAGTGGCTCGTCCCGGCGGCCCCCGTCGTACAGCTCCTCGCGTTCCTGGCAAGGTGACGGCAGCCCGGCGAGGCGTGCGCGGCGCGCTTCAGCGTCCGTCCGTCTCCTTCCGCGTGAACGTGGTGTCGATGTTCTCGCCCGGCAGCGCCCGATCGGCGTCGGCTCCGGCCTGGACGGAGGATTCATTCTGCGTCGCGTCCCAGCACTCCCGGGAGAGCTCCGCGAAGCCGCGCCCGAACTTCTCCTGCAGGGCGAGTTCCATGGCCGCGTTGTAGCCTTCGTTGTACTTCCGTCCATGCCACGGGGCGATGCAACCGCCGTTCCAGATTGCGACTCCGTAGCGCGCCATCAGCAGCGACGTGTACCGGTCGTACTCCCTCCCGCCGACTTCGCCGTAGTCGCGGTGCTGGTACCGGCCCTGGGCGAGATCGCGCTGCGCGTCCCGGGCTCCTTCCGCGGCCGGACCGAACCACGCGCCCCCGATCCCGGGCACGGCGAAGAGGAGCGCGGCGGCCGCACAGGTCCAGGCCATACGATGTCGAGACGGGTGCCGGGTTTCCATGATGCCTCCGGTCGCGGTCCGGTTCGGGTCTCGGGAAGCGGCGCCGGTGGCGGGTGCGTCACCGGCCCTCCCCGCATCGCAGGGATCCGGGCGGCGTCCATCTTGACGGCAAAGCCCGTTGCCGTCAAGGGCCGCCGCGGGTCGGGAAAGAGGGGTGCGGGTCCCGCCCGGGCCATGGTATCCTACCCTCCCCGATCCGCCGGCACGGGGCGCGCTCGCCCCCGGCCGCGCCCTTCGCCGTTGGGAGTCTGCGCCATGGCCGACGAGTTCACCGGGTCCTTCACCCTCACCACTCCGACCGGGCCCTTCACCGTGGTCCTCGCGCGACAGGAGGGGAATCGCGTGATCGGGACCATGACCGGCGGCGGCGCCACCGGGACGATCGACGGGGTCGCGGAGGCGGGGATGTTCGTCGGCGGGATGTCGTTCGGCGGTCCGCACCTGTTCGTGCGCGCCCGACGGGACGGCGCGCGGCTGACGTTCGAGATGGCGGAGTTCGACCTTCAGGGGCAGGTCGCCTGGGGGACGGCGCGCATGCTGGTCTTCGAGGCGGTCGCGCCTGCGGTTTCCGCGCCGGCGGCCGCGGCGGGTCCCCGCAACCCGTTCTCGCGTCGCGCCGCGGAGCCGGCGGCGGATCCGCTGGCGGGGGGCTGGACCGGGGAAGGGGTGCGGCTCCTTCTCGAAGGGCGGGACGGCCGTTGGCGCGGGCGGCTCGAGTTCGCAGGGGAGGGCTTTCCGATCCGGGTCGAAGGCGGTCCCGCGGAGGTCCGGGGGGTGCTGTGTGAAGGGGGGCAGGACTTCCCGTTCACCGGCCGGATCGACGGTGGGATGCTCGTCCTGCGCTCGGCCCAGGGTGAGTTCCGGCTGACGCGCGCGGGCGGGGCGGCCCCGGACGCGGCGGCCGCAACCGGTCCGGGGCGCAACGTCTCGATCAACGACGTGCGTCTTCGCGACGACGTCCTGGCCGCGCTGGAACAGCGGATGCAGGTTCGCGTAGGCGACGGCGAGTACTGGTACGATCGCGCGTGCGGGGCATGGGGAGTGAAGGGCGGGCCGATGCTGGGGGTGATTCCGGCGCTGCTCGACCTGGGCGGGCCGCTGGCGGCGAACGCTTCGGGGGGCGGCACCGGCGTGTTCGTCAATGGCCGCGAGCTGCACCCGCAGGACGTCGCGGCGTTGCAGCGGCTCGGGCCGGTGATGCCCGGGCGCTACTGGCTGGACGCGCGGGGAACCGGCGGCGTCGAGGGCGGGCCGGCCCTGTTCAACCTGGCGATGCTGGCGCAACAGGCGGGCGGGCAGGGAAAGGCGTGGAGCCACCACTCGAAATGGGGGGACATGCACGTCGGTGGCGACGGCCAGGGGTTCACCTACTACATGGACAAGGACGTGAGCTGGAGTTCCGGAGGCTAGGGGCGAGGGCGGACGATCGGCCGGGGGCGCGCCTCGGGCGGCGCCGCCGGGCGGGACCTCGGGCGGGCGGGACTCGCGGCGGGACGACGGCAAGCCCGCGCCGCGCGTTCGGGGGCGGTCATGGCTGGCGCGTGTATCGCTCCGTGAAGCCGTCCGGGACGTCCTGGACTCCGAAGGTGGGTCGGCGGCCACTCCACGTTCCGGGCTGTGCCCGTTGCACGGTCCTCTCTCGCGCGTAGCCGGGGTCGCGGCCCCCCCGCCTCGGTCCGCCCGCCGCCCCGTCCCTTGACGCAAACCACGGCCGGCGCTAGGGTGTACCCTCCGCAGGCCCCCCGAAGCGAAGCGCGGGCCGACGATCTCCCCTTTCTCTCCGAGGAACCCCATGCAACCGAACGAGACCCCCCCCGCCAGCGACTTCATCCGCGATTTCGTCGCGGCCGACCTGGCCGCCGGACGGACCGGCGGACGCGTCATGACGCGCTTCCCCCCGGAGCCGAACGGCTACCTCCACATCGGCCACGCGAAGTCGATCGCGCTCAATTTCGGCATCGCCGCCCAGTTCGGCGGCGTGTGCAACCTCCGGTTCGACGACACCAACCCGACCACCGAGGACATGGAGTACGTCGAGTCGATCCAGAACGACGTTCGCTGGCTCGGGTACGACTGGGCGGACCGGCTTTACTTCGCTTCCGACTTCTACGGCAGGATCCACGAGTTCGCGCTCGAACTCGTCCGCAAGGGGAAGGCGTACGTCTGCGACCTGAACGCCGACCAGACCCGTGAGTACCGCGGCACGCTCACCCAGCCGGGGAAGGACAGTCCCGGCCGCGCGCGCAGCGTGGACGAGAACCTCGACCTGTTTGCGCGCATGCGCGCGGGCGAGTTTCCCGACGGCTCGCGCAGCCTGCGGGCGAAGATCGACATGGCTTCGCCCAACGTCAACCTGCGCGATCCGGTCCTCTACCGGATCAAGCGCACGCCGCACTACCGCACGGGCACGCAATGGTTGATTTATCCGACGTACGACTTCGCCCACGGCTACTGCGATGCGATCGAGGGGGTGACCCACTCGATCTGCACGCTCGAATTCGAGGCGCATCGGCCGCTCTACGACTGGCTGCTCGAGAACGTCGACGCAACGAACAAGCCTGACCGGCCGCGGCAGTTCGAGTTCGCCCGTCTGAACCTCACGTACACTGTCATGAGCAAGCGGCGCCTGCTCGAACTGGTCGAGGGGAAGTACGTGCACGGCTGGGACGATCCGCGCATGCCGACCCTGTCGGGGATGCGGCGGCGCGGGTACCCGCCGGAGGCGATCCGCGCCTTCTGCGACAAGATCGGGGTGACGAAATTCAACGGCACGACCGACCTGGCGCTGCTGGAGCACTGCATCCGCGACCACCTCAACCGCACGGCGCCGCGGGTCATGGGCGTGCTGCGGCCGCTCCGGATCGTCCTCGAGAACTACCCGGAAGGACAGACCGAGGATTTCGAGGTCGCCAACAACCCGGAGGACCCGACGGCGGGGATGCGGAAAGTTCCGTTCTCGCGCGTGATCCTGATCGAGCGGGACGACTTCCGCGAGGATCCGCCGAAGGAGTTCTTCCGGCTGGCGCCCGGGCGGGAGGTCCGGTTGCGCGCCGCCTACCTGATCACCTGCAAGGAGGCGGTCAAGGATCCGGCGACGGGGGAGATCGTGGAGCTTCGCTGCCGGTACGACCCGGCGACGCGGGGCGGGGACGCGCCGGACAAGCGCAAGGTGAAGGCGACGCTCCACTGGGTCTCCGCCGCGCACGCGCAAGCCGCCGAGGTCCGGCTCTACGATCACCTCTTCACCAAGGCCGACCCCGGGGATGTGCCCGAGGGGCACGACTACAAGGAGAACCTGAATCCCGGGTCGCTCGAAGTCCTGCGGGACGCGCGGGTGGAGCCGGGAGCGGCGGGGGAGGCGGCGGGTCGCCGCTTCCAGTTCGAGCGGCTGGGGTACTTCACCGTCGACCCGGATTCGAAGCCGGGGGCGCCGGTGTTCAACCGCACCGTGACGCTCAAGGACACCTGGGCCAAGGTGGAACAGGCGGCGAAGGGCAAGGAGCCGGCGCGCAAGAAGTAGCCCGCGGCCGGCCGACCGGAGGAGCGTATCGTGACGAACCGCATCGTGCTCGTGGGGGCGCTGCTGGCGGCGCTCGTGCTTCCCGGGGTGCTGTCGGGTCAGGAGGCCGATCCCGACCTGGTGCAAGGATTCCTGCCCAAGGAGGACCTCGGCGTCCTGGAGTTCCGGCGGACGCACCCGGAGGCGGACGGGCGCGGGGTGGTGGTGGCGATCATCGACACCGGGATCGATCTCCTTCACCCCTCGCTGCAGACCACCTCGGACGGGCGGCCGAAGGTGATCGACTTCTATGATGCGACCGACGGCGGCGAGGTCGAGCTGCCGCTGACCCGCACGCTCGCCGGCGGCGACTCGGGGTTGTCCGGGCTCACCGGGCGGAAGCTGCGGCTGGGGACCCACGCAGTCGCGGGGCGTGCGTTTCATCTCGGTCGCGTGGCGGCGAAGTCGGTCCTGCCCGAAGGGGTCGCGGCGCGGGTCAAGGCGGAACAGGAGCGGCAGACGCGCGAAGAGGATCTCAAGGCCAAGGACCGCGCCTTCGGCGCGCAGACCCCGCCGGCGGAGGCGCCGGCGCCCGAGGACCCGGTCTTCGACCTGGCGGCGTTCCAGGACGGGGAGGGCCGCTGGCGCGTGCTGGTCGACACGGACGGCGACGGCGACCTGGGCGAGGAGAAGGCGCTGGGCGAGTTCCGCGAGACGCGGGACGTCGGCGTTTTCGCGGATCCGCTCCACGTCGGCTTCGGCGTGAGCATCCTGGCCGAGGGGCGCCGGGTGGTCCTGCTCACCGACGGCGGTGGACACGGGACGCACGTGGCGGGGATCGTGGCCGCGTACGCGGGTCCGGACTCGCCGCTGAACGGGCTGGCGCCGGGGGCGCAGTTGATCGCGCTCAAGATCGGCAACCACCGGATGGGCGGGTCGACGAGCCATCTGGCGATGCACAAGGCGATCGACTACGCGCGCCGCGCGGGCGCGCGGGTGCTCAACATCTCCTTCGGCGGCGACTCCTGGTTCGGCGACGGTCGGGAGGAGGCCGCGCGGATGCTGGATGAGGCGGTCGAACGCTGGGGGATGCTGGTGTGCGTGAGCGCGGGAAACAACGGCCCGGCGCTCAACACGGTGGGGAGCCCGGGGACGGCGCGGCGGGTGCTCACGATCGGGGCGTATTGCTCCAAGCGCACGCAGCGGACGAACTACGGCGTGCTCGATCCGCGGCGCGAAGACCTGTTCGACTTCTCGTCGCGGGGTCCGCTCACCTGCGGCTCGCCGGGGGTCGATTTCGTCGCGCCCGGGGCGGCGTTGAGTCCGTTGCCGACGTGGCACCGGCGGCGCTTCGAGTCGTGGAACGGGACGAGCATGGCGGCCCCGCAGGCGGCGGGGGCGTTGGCGGTGCTGTTGTCGGCGGCGCAGCAGAAGGGGCTGCCGACGTCGGCCGCGCACCTGGCGATGGCGTTGCGGCGCGGCGCGCGGACGCTGCCGGATCTGCTCGCGGTCGAGCAGGGGGCGGGGCTGATTCGGGTCGGTCCGGCGTTCGAAGCGCTTGCGGGGTTGCCGGCGGATCGCGAGCCGGTCTCGTTCGTCACGGAAACGCGCAACCCGACGGGCGTGGGTGCGGGCGTATACGATCGTTGTGTGACCGGCGAGGAGGCATTCGACCGGTCGGTGTCGGTGCGGCCCGATTTCGACGAGCGCACGCCGGCGTCGGTGCGCGCGGAGTTCGGCGGGGTCTACCGGATGTCGGCGGACGTCGACTGGGTGGAGACGCCGGCGCAGGTCTATCTCCATGCCGACGGCAACGAGGTCCGGCTGCGTTTCCATCCCCGGCGGATGCGGGAGGGGCTCAACATCGCGCGCGTGCGCGGCTGGGGGGTTCCGGTGGAAGCCGGGTCGGGGGTGGCGGAGCCGGCGGGGGCGATGCCGCACGACTTCGAAATCGTCTGTACGATGATTCGGCCGACGGTACTGGACGGGGCGAATCCGATCTTCCATGCCCAGTGGACGTTCCAGCCGGGGGACCGACGGACCGCGTGGTTGCGGGTCCCCGCGGGGGCGCGCCTGGCGCGGGTGGACGTGCGCGAGACGGTTGCGGGCGAGATCCCGGCGGCGTACTCGCTGGCGCTGAACGCGCCGACGCTCTGGCGCGAAGTCGGCGCCTGCACGCAGCGTCGTCGCCTGGACCTGCGTCGGGACGAGACCTCGTCGCTGGAGTTCGCGGCGGAGCCGGGTTCGGTGCTCGAGGTGACGGTGGTCGCGTCGTGGCGGAAAGGCGCGCGCCGGGACGGCGGATTGAACCTGGACGTTCGGTTCCTGGGGGTCGAGACGGACCCCGGCGAAGTGGCGATCCCGGCGGGCCGGAATGGGGGGCACCTGCGGCTGCATGCCGCGCGAGGGCCCGCGGCGGGGCGGGTGGAGGCGGCGATCCACGGCCGTCGCGAGCCGCTGGCCGTGGCGTGGGAGGTGAAAAAGGACCCCCGGCACGCGGATTTCTTCGACGGCGAGACGCTGTTTGAGGCGGTCGGGCGGGCCGGGTTCGAGGGACGGGCCGGGGAGCATCTGACGTTCGATCTCGGCTTCGACGGCGAGTTCCTCGACATCCTCGACGACTCGTACGTGGAGATACGCGACGAGAACCGGCGGCTCCTGCTGGCCGAGCACTTCTGGAGCGGTCGCGTGGAGTTCGATCCGCCGCACGCGGGGGTGTACGACTTCGCGGTGACGGTGCACGACCGCGGCAGCGCGCGGGTGCAGGAGAAGGGGATGATGGCGCCGGCGCTGATCCGCCGCGTGGGGCCGATCGGCGTGCCGGTGTATGGCGACCTGCTGGCCGGATTTGCGCCCGCGGCGGCGCCGAAGGGCCCGGCGCAGCCGAACGGGGAGTTCTCGCTGGCGCCGGGCGGGCGGCGTTCGTTCTATCTGCGGCGTCCCGACCTGCCGGGCCCCGGCGAGTACCTGGGGACGGTGACGGTGCACGACGGGCAGGGGCGGGGCGTGCTGGCGCGGGTTCCGTTGCGGATCGACACGCGTCCGGCCGGCGGTCCCGATCCGGCGGCGGCGCGGGCGCTGGTCCGGGAGGAGGCGCTGCGGACGCTCCGGCGGATCGTGCGCGCGGGTTCCGCGGGCGAGGAGGAGAAGAAGCGCGGCGCGGAGGCGGCGGCGCTGCTGGCGGCGCTGGACGCGAACGACCTCGAGGGGCGATTGGCGCGCGCGGCGTTCCGGTTCGTCACGGCAGACGGCGTCGAGACGCTGGAGGCGGAGGCGACCGCAGTGGTCGACGAGGGGCTGAAGGACGTCGGCAATCGGAAGGAACTGCTCGCGGGCGCCTGCGCGTTGCGGGCGGAATTGCGTCGGCGCGCCGGAAAACTCGCCGAGGCGGAGGCCGACCTCGCCGAGGGGCGCAAGCACCAGGGGGAGTCGGTCTGGCTGGACGAAGTGGAGATGCGGATCCGGCGCGACCAGGGGAAGTCCAAGGAGGCGCTGGACCTGGCCCGGCGCGCGAGCGAGCGCGATCCGGGAAACGCGCGCTTGCGCAAGGACCTCGTCGACGCGGAGATTGCCGCGGGGAACCCGGCGAAGGCGCGGCGGATCGTGACCGACTGGCTCGACCGCTGCCCGGCGGACGTGGCCGGATTCGAGGATCTGCTCGGGCGCGTGGAGCGCGCCGAATCGGCGGCGGCGGAAATGGAGCGGGAGGGAGGGTCCGCGGACGGGGCGGGGAAGGCGGCGACGCCGACGCCCGAGCCGGCGGGGCAGCCGGAGGCCGGGAAGTAGCCGGCCGGGGATCCGGCCAGAGCGCGTCGCCGTCTCCCGCGACGGTTCGCGGCAGCGGGGCCAACCGGGCGGCCCCGCCCGCCGCCCCCGGCCCTCTCGAAAGGACTCGATGCAAGAACATCACCTGCGCGTCTACCGCACCGCACGGTACGTCACGATCGGCGCCCCCGGGCCCGGCATCGCTCACGTCTGGTTCGCCTGTCACGGCTACCGGCAGCTCGCTGCCCGCTTTGCGCGGCCGCTCGAAGCCCTCGACGACGGCCGGCATTGGGTGTTTGCCCCGGAGGCGCTGTCCCGCTTCTACCTCGAGGACGGGGCCGGTGCGATCGGTCCGCACGGGCCGGAGTCTCGGGTGGGCGCGACCTGGATGACCCGCGAGGATCGGTTGACGGAGATCCGGGACTACGTCGCCTATCTGGACGCGCTCCACGACGAGGCGTTTCGGGCGGTGCCGCGCGCGCAGGCGCGGGTGACGCTGCTCGGCTTTTCGCAGGGAACGGCGACGGCGGCGCGGTGGGCGGCCTTCGGGCGCGCCCGCATCGACCGGCTCGTGCTGTGGGGCTGGGGGGCGCCGCCCGACCTCGACCTTGCGGTCCTGCGCGACCGGTTGGAGGGGGCGCCGGTGCTCCTGGTCGCCGGTCGCCAGGATCCGGCGACGCCTGCGGAGCGGGTCGCACAAGAGGCCGGGCGGTTGACCGCGGCCGGGATTCGCGCGGAGACCCTTTGGTTCGACGGCGGCCACGCCCTCGACGAGGGCGTCTTGCGGGGGATCGCCGCCGCGGCCGTTTGATCGGGGCGGGAGCGGGGGTTCGCTTCGGGTGGCGGCGCCGGTCGGGCGGAAGAGGCCGGCCCGGAAACGGCGCACGGCCTGCGCCGGATCGCGGACCCGCGCCGCTACCGCGGCTGGGGTTCGAGCGGGTGCTCGATCCAGGCCTTCACCAGGTCGTCCTGGAAGGAGCGCGCGGCGGCCAGACTGCGGAAGCCGTTCACCAGGATCGAAAACGCCCAGGTCCCGTTGTGCTTCGTCTCCACGTAGCCGGACAGGGCGGAGACGCCGCCGATGTAGCCGGTCTTGCCCTTCACGCGGCCTTTCACCCCTTCCTCCCGCAGGCGCTTCTCCAGCGTGCCGTTCTCGCCGGCGACCGCGAGCGAATCCGCGTACATCTTCGCCCATGGCTGTTTCGTGGCGTGGAGCAGCACGCGCGTGAGGGCCCAGGGGGAGAAGCGATTCTGCGGGGAGAGGCCGCAGCCGTCGGAGAGCGTGACCTCCGCCTCCGGGACGCCCAGGGTGTCGAGGAAGAGTTTCGCGCAGGTGCGGCCGGAGTCGAACGTGCCGCGGCCGTACTTCACCGCACCCATCGTCTTGAGGATCTGCTCGGCGTAGAAATTCTGGCTGCGCCGGTTGGTGACCTCGAGGGTGGCGGGCATGCGCGATTCGTGAAAGGCAACCGCCGAGGCCTCGGCGGGGGCCGGGGCGATCGCGGCGTCGAGGACGCGGACGCCGCCGGCGACGGCCACGCCCTTGCGGGCGAGGGTCTCCTTGAGTACGGTGCCGAAGTAACGGACCGGGTCCTGGACGGTGATCGATTCCGTGTAGCCTCCGCCCTTGAGGAGGTAGCCGCCCTTGACCACGATCTCGTTCTTGCCGGGGGTGCGCAGGAGGCTGATGCGGTGCTGCTTCTTCGTGGTGACGGTCTTGCACTGGTTGACGATGGTGGTGAAGCGGGTCTTGGGGGAAAGCGCGACGACGGCGGGGGCGCCGGCCTTGTCGCCGGGGGAGACGGTGACGTCGATGCAATTGTCGTTGAGGGCGAGGGCGGAGACGGGGGCGCAGTACCAGAAGGCGAGCTGATCGGCCGGCCAGGCCGGATGGACGAAGGTACGGTCGAAGAAGAGGTCGTCGACCAGGAGTTCGCCGGCAACCTGGCGCACGCCCGCCGCCTGGATCGCCTCCGCCCACTTCTCGAAGATGGCGGTGGGGTTCCCCTCGTGGAATCGTCCCGACAGGTTGGGGTCGCCGCGGCCGATGACGAGCAGATTCCCGGTGTAGCGTTCCCCCTGCTTTTCGCCGCCGACCAAGTGGACGGAGGTGCGCCAGACGTAGTCCGGGCCCAGCCAGTGCAGGGCGGCTGCGGAGGTGATGAGCTTGGCATTCGAGGCCACGCCGAGCGGCACGCGCGCGTCGGATGCGACGCGCTCGCGCTGGTCGGCGAGAGATGCGGCATGGACGCCGACGGCGGCGTCGAGCAATTTGTGCTTCTCGCGCAGGGCGCGGAGGATGTCCGCCAGGGACTTGTCGGGGGATTTGGCCGCCGCGGAGGTCGAGGCGGGCGACTCCTCGCGCAGCGGCACCGGCGGATCGGCGCGGAGCGCCGACGCGGCCAGGCCGAGCGCGGCGAGGACCAGGAGGCGGGCGCAGAGGCGAACGTCCATGGGGGTCATGGTAGCGTCAACTCCCTCGAAACGCCATCCCAAGCGCCATGGCGGGGACGAGCAGGGAAAGGACGAGCAGGCCGAGGGCGGTCTCTCCGTGGCCGAGGACGAAGACCGCGTCGAGGACGATGATGCCGCGGATGCCGGCGACGATGATGCGCGGAATCGCGGCGGTGGTGCTGCGGCGGAGGGCGCCCAGTCCGATCGCCCCGAATCCGACTACGAGCGCCATCGCGAGCCAGGGCGCCGCTCCGTCCCCGAAGAACAGCGCCACGGGCACGCACAGGACCGCGAGGTGGACGACGAAGAGGAACCGCACGGCGCCGGCGGCGAACCGGTCTTCCTCGTACGTGGACAAGAGGGTGAGGAGGAAGACGTGGGCGCCGAGCAGGGCCGGAAAGAGGCCGAGCGGCGCGCCGGGGATGAAGTCGCCGTCGCCGGGGAGGCGGTCGAGTCCGACGCTCATGCCGAGGAAGAGGTTGCCCGCGCGAAGGAGTCCCATGTTGACGGCGCCCAGCCAGCGGACCGACTTGGTGAAGAGGTCGTAGGCGAGCACGAGCCCGACCAGCGCGAAGCAGACCAGGGCGGGGGTTTCGGACACGATCATGCCGGCGAGCGCGGCCAGGGCGAGGAGGATCGCGGCGGTCAGGAGGGCGTCTCCCTGGCGCAGCCTTCCCGAGGGCAGGGGGCGGCGCGGGTGGAGGGTCAAGTCGCGGTCGAAGTCGACGAAGTCGTTGAGCGCCATCCCCGCGCCGTAGAGGGAAACCGAGGCGAGGGAGAGCAGTCCCAGGTGGGACAGGACGAGCGTCCCTCCCCAGGCGAGGTGCAGGAAGTACCCGGCCCAGACGTCGGCCAGCGCCGAGGGGAAGTTCTGGACGCGGACGAGTTGGAGCAGCGGGAGGGGCATGAACCTCGGGCGCTGCGGCGCCGTCGGGTCAGTACTTGACGACGTCATCCAGGCGCGCAATCGACACGATGTTGTGGCGGAGGACCGCGACGCGCTTCCGGTTCACCTTGAGCCCGTACTTGGCGGCCTCCATCGCGTATTTCTCGTTGGTCGAATGCCCCTCGGTGCGGTCATGGCAGTCGACCTCCGCGAGTTCGACGAACCAGTCGTCCGCGCCGATCAGCGTCCCGAGGAAGAGGAACGAGGACGTCGTGTCGATGACGACCATCTGACCGGCATAACGGTCGAAGGGAGGCGGGATCGAAACCACGCGCGGGCCGGCGACCGGCACCGGCGTGGGTGGATCGGCGGGCTGTTCCGGCGTTCCCATCTTCCTCTCCTAACCCAGGGCCCGGATGACGTCGAAGAAGGTCACCCAGACGATCAGCGACAGCAGGAGCACGAGGCCGACGTACTGGGCGGCGATGAGCACGCCCTCGCTCACCGGGCGGCCACGGACCTTCTCGATGAGCAGGAACATGATGTGCCCGCCGTCGAGCACGGGGATCGGCAGCAGGTTGACGACGGCGAGGTTGATGCTGATGAAGGCGAGGAACCAGAGGAACTTGGTGGTCTGCTGTTCCGCCACCTTGTACGACATGGTGAAGATGCCGACCGGACCGGCGAGTCCCTTGGCGCTCAGGCGCAGCATGACCAGCTGTTTGAGGGTCTCGACGGTGGTATTGACCATGGAGAGCACCTGCTCCGAGCCGACCACGACCGCGTCGGCGAACCCGTAGCGGTGCAGGGTCGTCTTGGGGCGCGGGTAGACGGAGATGCGGCCGATCTGGATCTGCTTGGGTGGGATCGCGAGCGAGACCGCGCGCCCCTCCCGCTTGACCTGGACGGCGAGGGGTTCTCCCTTGCTCTGCTCGGCGAGGCGGACGGCGGAGAACCAGCCGTCCACCTCCGTGCCGCCGACGGAGAGGATCTCGTCCCCGACGGCGAGGCCGGCCTTTTCCCAAGCGGAGCCGGGCGGGACGTGGGTGGCCGCGCGGCTTTCCTCCGGGGCGGCGCCGATGAGCGCCCGGCCGCCCTTCGCCCCGCGCGGCACGCCGCGGACCTCGATGGTCTTTCCTTTCCGATCCGCGACGAGCCGGATCTCGCGTCCGCCCATTCCCTCGATCGCGCGCTTGAAGTCGCCCCACGTGCGCACCGCGATCTTCCCGGCCGGGTCGTCGGCGGGGACGATGGCGGTGACGCGATCGCCTTTTTCCAGGGTCTCGCCGAACGGGAAGGTCGGCGACTGCGCCTTCACCTCCTGGATGATGGCCGGCACGATCTCCTCGACGTCGAGGGTCCAGGCGATGTCTCCCTTGGGGGTGATCGTCAGGTCCAGGGTCTCGGTGTTCGCGTCAGGCTCACCGGGGGCGCCGCCGCGGCGCACCGAGAAGCGCATCGGTTTGTCGGCGCTCTCCCGGATCCGCCATGCGACCGGCTCCCAGGCATCGACCTCGACGCCGTCGACCGACAGGATCAGGTCGCCGGCCTTGAGGCCCCCCTTGGCCGCAGGCGAGTCCTTCTCCACCGACGAGATCTGCGGCAGGATGATCGGGGAGACCCCATAGCCGTCCGGCCCGCGCGGCAGGACCGGGATCTGCACTCGTTCGCCGTTGCGCTTGACCGTCACGATCACGTCCCGGTCGCGGTCGGCCAGCACCACGCCCAGGTGATAGTCTTTCAGGCTGCGCACCGGCTTGCCGTCGAGTTCGAGGATTTCGTCCCCGACCTGGAGGCCGGAGCTCCATTCCGCGCTTCCCGGCGCGATCGAGCCGACCAGCGGCGCCTCCTCGTTCACGCCGATGAGGTAGGCGGTGATGCAGATCGGGAAAGCGATGACGAAGTTCATGAACGAGCCGGCGGCGAAGATGAGGAAGCGGTTGAGGGCCGGCTTGGCCCAGAGCTCGTCGGAGGCGTGTTTGCGTTCCTCGCCGGGGTTTTCGCCGGCCATCTTGACGTAGCCGCCGAGCGGGATGATCGAGAGGCGGTATTCGGTGTCGCCGCGGATCGCCTTCCAGATGGCGGGGCCGAATCCGAGCGAGAAGGCTTCCACGCGAACCTTCGACAGCTTCGCCAGGACGAAATGCCCCAGCTCGTGGACGAAGATGAGGAATCCGACGCCGAGGACGACCGTCAGGCCGCTCAACAGGCGTTCCAGAACTTCGATCAAGAACATCGAGCGGCCTCCTCCCGCGCCCAGCGATCCGATGCGAGGATGTCATCGATCGTGGGGTCGGGGATCGTGCGATGGCGGTCCATGACGTCGCGCACCAGTCCGGCGATCCTCGGGAAGGGAAGCCGGCGCGCGAGGAAGAGCCGCACCGCCTCCTCGTTCGCGGCATTGAGGACGGCGCCCATCGTGCCGCCCTCGCGGGCCGCGCGGAACCCCAGGTCGAGGGCGGGGAACCGCTCCCGGTCCGGGGGCTCGAAGGTCAGCGTGCGCGGTTGCGTGAAATCGTATGCGGGCATGGTCCCCGGCCAGCGTTCCGGCCAGGTGAGTCCGTATTGGATCGGCACTCGCATGTCGGGCCAGCCGAGCTGTGCGATGGTGGACCCGTCGTGGAACTCGACCATCGAGTGGATGATCGACTGCGGGTGGACGACCACCTCGATCCGGTCGACCGGGAGGTCGAACAGGTGCTTGGCCTCGATGATCTCGAGGGCCTTGTTCATCATGGTGGCCGAGTCGATCGTGATCTTGCCCCCCATGCTCCAGTTCGGGTGTTTGAGCGCCTGTTCCGGCGTGACCGAGGAAAGCTGGTCCGCCGGGGTGGTTCGGAACGGCCCGCCCGAGGCGGTCAGGATGATCTTGCGCACCTCCGCGGGGCGGCCGGCCTGCAGGGCTTGGAAGACGGCGCTGTGCTCGCTGTCGACCGGCACGATCGGGGATCCCGACCGTCGGGCCATCGGCATCAGGACGTCGCCGGCCATGACCAGCGATTCCTTGTTGGCGAGGGCGAGGGTCTTGCGGGTTTCCACCGCCCGCAGGCTCGAGCGCAGTCCGGCGGCGCCGGTGATCGCGCCGAGGACGACGTCGACGTCGGGAGATCCCGCCAGGTCGACGATCCGGTCCATGCCGGCGTGGACCTCCGGCCCGGCGGCGCCGAGCGCCTCGCGCAGACGCCCCGCGGCCTCCCGGTCCTCGAGCGCAACATGCTTGGGCCGCAGGAGACGGGTCTGTTCGAGCAGCTTCTCCCAGTTCTTCCCCGCGGCGAGCGCGAAGACCTGGAAGCGGTCCGGATGGTCGGAAACCACGCGTACCGCGTTGGCGCCGATGGACCCGGTGCTGCCGAGGATGGCAAGACGTTTGACCAAGCGTGCGACCTCCAGGCCGTCGGTGCGCAGGAAGTTCCAGTCTACCGGGGGGCGGGCGAAGGGACAAGGGAAAGCGCCCGGGGGCAGGCGTGGAGCCGGGCGGGGGAGGAGGGGCGTC
>CAZWCX010000121.1:0-21019 GCA_964632945.1 uncultured Planctomycetia bacterium
CTTTCTTCATTGGGCCGTCACGCCAGCGCACGGAGTTCCGCCTCAACGAATCGGACGAGGGGAAGCGCCGAACAGAATGGAACCAGCTTCTGGTTGATCGCGCGGTCCTTCCCCTGCTTCAGGACGTCAGCACGGAACTGCCGGACCTCGCTCCCGACCTTCTTGCCAACCACCCGAAAGAGTACGTCGCACTCTTCCCCGGGGCGGCTAGGAAGGATGGCGACCCAGACAACCTCACCGAGTTCGCCCGGCGGAGCTTCTCGAGCGGAGTCTGGGTGTTGCACCTGCGTGACATCTGGAATGAATCCTTCGGCTTGCTGATCGGCGATTCGAAGGCCAACTTCATTTTGGAGTTGATCCCTGAGTGGTTGTCTTCCTACCGGGATCGCTTCCATGGCCTCTCCAGTGAACAGCGTCGATTCGTGCGCTATGGGCTCGGCGAGGCTCTGAAGGCACGCACATCCGGGGCCCCCGGTATCGAGCTCCGTTGGCAGCCCTCAAAGGACATTGCGCTGACGGTTCTGCGACATCCGCAACCGCCGAATGCAAAGGATCTCCGGGAGCTCCTACGCCGGGTGGTGGATCGCGACCAACCGATCGACTCTCTGCAAGAGGCCTGGGCATTCGTTCGTTCGGGGAGCGCCGACCTCATGCGGTTCGACGTGAAGACACTCTACCTGTTGGATGATCTCGAACGCGGTGATCCCCTCATAAGCCACCTGGCGAAGCTCCCGCTTGCATTCGCCCAGATCGAGTGGGTCAGCAAGGACCTCGGCCTGGCCAGCATCCCCGCGGATTTGCGCCCGGTCGCGGGCAACATCGTTCTCCCGGACGCGTTGGCCTGCCTCGAACTCCTGAGGCGATTGCCGGCCACGAATTCGCACGATCAGGTCTTGCACGACTACGAGATCAAGCCCGTAGTCGACTTCCTGGTGAGTCAGCTTCCGGCGCGGATTACGCCAGATTGCCGACTTGGCCTTCTGGTTCGCACGGCTCATCAGAAGGCGGATCGTAGGAGTCTTGGCTTCATCCTGCTGAGGCCACGCACGCCGACGCCAGAGGACGAGGCGCTCTGGAGGGTGTGGTTCAGGCGGATCTTCGCGGAAGTCGATGCGAGCTTCGCTCGGGAACTCCATCGCTTGCTTGAAAAGCACCCGTCATGCCTCGAAATGCTGCACGCGACTGATTGTCGCGTTGCGATTGCTCGGGCTCAGGAGGCCCTTGAAATCCTCCATCATGTGCGTCTCACACGCCCTGATACCTATGGAGCGCTTGAACGCGAGATCAACGAAGTGGCCGACGAGTCCGCGGACGTTGCATCTCAAGTCGCGGGCATGCTTCTGGAAACCGCGGATGCGAGGTGGCAGTCGCTAGATGAGGCGCGGAGGTACACGGTCCTCGCGCTCCCGATCCATCGACGCTCCGACGGCCGCTTCATGGGCCTCGTCCAACCAGCCGACGGCGACGTGAACTGTGTTCGACGTAGCTTTCGGCTCCAATCACAGGACGACATCGAGGATGCTCCCGTTGAGCTACAGGCCTGCGTGCTCCTCCAGACCGTCAACCCCACGGTCAAGCGGTTCTACCGGCGGAGGATCGGTCTCGAAGAGCATGGTCGACTCTCGGTCCTGAAGGACACGCTGCGGCAGATCGGTAGCGCGACGCCAGCCAGCGAGGGCATGCTTCGCTACCTCGTCCGCTATTACGAGGAGACGTTGAGCCGGCTGGAGCGTTCCGGCGACGACGGTGATCGCGGCGATGCACGCGAACTCCGCACATTGCTCGCCGCTGCTCGCACGGTGCCGTGCCTCGACGGAACCTGGCATTCGGCAGATCAGTGTTCAAGCGCTTGGCAGGTCGCAGACCATCTCACTGCCCAGGGCTGGCCCCGAGAAAAGTTGACTTCGCTTCTGGTGCAGCTCTTCGCTGGCGAGAATGTCGCGAGCCTCGATCCATGGGTGCGGGATCTTCTCCCGCGTCTGCATCGCCTGCGCGGTCTGGACCCACGGCAGGTTCCTGCCCGAGCGATCGCGAGCGAGAGCGGGGATCTGTCGCTCGCGAACCGCGTGAAGCTCTTCAGAGACAACAGGAGGGATTTCCCGGAGTCCGGAATCACGCCATCGAAGGCGGCGGGCCAGTTACAGGTGCCGGTCCTAGCAGGTCAGGCACCGCTGGCTACGGCGGAGTTCCTCGAGGGGCAAGCAGACATCCCGGCAGGCGTTCTTCGCTCTTTGGCGCCCACCGCTGTTGACTTGCGCGGTCTGACCACGGAACTCGGGGCGCCTTCGGAGGCGCTGCCCGCGGTGCTCGACGCCTTCCGGGTTCAGCGGCGGTCCACCCGCGATCTCGACAATAGGCTGATAGAGAAGTTCCCTGCCATCTGGCCAGCGCTGAAGAGCGAGGAACGCGTCGGGGTTCTTCAACATATCGGAACGCATGGCCTCGCGAGTCAGTTGAAACAGCAGGCTCCAGCACTCGACACCGTCCTCGTCGCCACGCGGCCGCCCAGCTGGCATCAACCTGCGAGGGTCGTATCGCCTCGCTGGTCGGCGACGCAACCTCCGCACTTGCCCCCCGACTGTCAGCCAGCTGTGCCCCGCGATCGTGATGCGGTGGGCCTCGTGTGGGACGAGTGGTGCGGTATCGTCAGGTTCGGCGAGGTCCTCGATCTGGTCCTCGAGGGAGCCGGGAAGAGTTCCGACCTGCGCCGAGCCGCCCAAGCGGTTTACCGTTGGGTCGAGGGTGCTGTCGGACCGTCCCCTTCCGATGAGTATTTTGGGTGCCTCCGCGAACGGCGGTGGGTGCTCGGGCAGCGTGCAGGGTCACTCGAATTTCACAGCCCAGCCGAAACTCTGCTGCATCCGGGGGAGAGCATACTCGGGGCTCGCTTCTGGGTGCCTGCCGTAGCTCTGCCGGATTCCCTGCGTCGCGTCGCTGAGAAGTTTGGGTTCCAGGCGACACCACCCGCGACCTCCATGACCCTAGAGCTTGTTGCTGAGAGTCTTGCGGAGTGTGCAGGGACTGACGACGATGCAGCGATGCACGTCTACGGTCTCCTCGATCAGCTACTCGACCAGTCCGAGATTCTCGATCAGGCGTGGCATCGAATCGCGAGGGGGAGGCCAGTGTATCGGACCTTCCGCCGGGATGAGCGGCAGCTCACATCCATGCAGCTCTTCATTGGGGATGGCGAGCACAAGAATGATCTCTCCACGGACCTGCTCTGTCTAAAGGCCGGCGCTTCGCTGCCCAAGGGGCTGGTTGGCCGCTACCGCGGAATGGGCGTCGAGGAGCGGCCCACCGTCGCCCAAGTATTGAGCGCCTTGGCCTCGTTCGCAGAGACCGGGCCCAACGCGCGGACGTCTCATTCCCAGCTGCTTCGTGCCCTCCAGGATCTTGGTGGCACGGCCGAGGCTCTGGACGAGGCATTGCTCGCCGAGATCCGCGTCCCCACCTGTGCCGGCACCTACGAGCCGATCTCGCATTGCTATTGGGACGACGAGTTTGGCCGGCGAGGACGTGTCCTAGCCGATCATGGAAGACTGCTGATCGACTCCGCAGACGGGCCGACTAGGAAGCTGGTCGAGTGGCTTCGCGAGCGCGGTCGCGATCCTGTGGTGCCTCTACGGGCGGCGGGAACGATCGAGCCGATCGAGGAACCGCTTCCTGCGAGTCCGACGCCCGAGATCTCCTACCTTCTGCTCCCTTGGAGGCAGTGGGCTCAGGAAATCCAACGGGAGGAGTCCGCCGTGCGAGCGGCGCTCGTGAAGTCTGGGCTTGTCCCCTCGCGTGGTCCGATAGAGATCGTCGCCGTCGAAAAAGTGCGCGTTCGGTGTCGTCTGCCGGGCGGACAGGTCGTCGAGCAGTCTCCAGCCTGGAATGGTCCGCTTGCGCTCGGTGTAGCGTCCGGCCGCGTTTTCGCCCAGGTTCCGCCGCGGGCGAAGCGTCATGAAGCTGAGTTGGTGGGGCGACTCGACTCCGCCATAGCCTGCGAATTCGCCACGCTTCTGGGGGGCAGCGCATTTTCCAAGAACCCGAAGCCGCTTGTGGAAGCGATCCTTGCGACGCTTGAGCGGCCCTCGAAGGTCTTGGACGACCTGCGAAAGGCCTACCGAGGGCACTTCCTGCACCAGTACCACGACCAGGTGGCAGATCCGAAGTTTACCGATCTGTTCGAGGAGTACAGGCGAACACGGCCCGATTCCAGCCGAGCGAAAGAGCTCGAGGAGAAGATGTACAGCCTGCTCCAGGCAGGCTTCGTCCAGGCAAGGAGGGAGCAGATCCGAGGGTACGGCTACGATGAACTCTCCGTGTTCGCGGAGCTTCTTCAGAATGCGGAAGACGCCTACCTGCAGCGAGCGCGCCTCGGCATGGAGATGCCGAATCCCTGCCACATCAAGTACCGATACTCCCACACCGAAGATGGAGTCCGGACTCTCGATGTCGAGCACGGTGGCCGCCCCTTCAACTATTGGCAGCATGGCGCCCGGCAGGACCCAAGCCTCTCAAGGGACGTCGAAGGCGTTCTGCGGTCGGCCGGCAGCTTCAAACCCCATAGCGATATCCCGGGCACGCCGGACGCGCCCACCATCGGGCGGTTCGGTCTCGGCTTCAAGAGCGTCTATCTCGTCACGGACGTACCCGAGGTCCATTCCGGTTCCTGGCACTTCGCTATCGAAGGGGGATGTCTGCCCAAGGAGCTGCCGCCACCTGAGGATCTGTCGGACGACCAGACTCGCATTCGACTTCCGTTGCGTGCCGAGGCGGAGGAACTCCAGGAACCCTCACGGCTCGTGGATCTGGTCCCATTTCTCCGAATGATCACTCACCTCGAACTCTTCTCGGCGAGCGGCGGTACGACTGAAGTCCGGGTCGCTTCCGATGAAGTGCTCGCGACAAAGAAGAACGCCGTCGTGGAGCGGGTAACCGTGCGGGCCCCTGGTGTGGCAGGAAACGGCGCGTTGCGGCTCCTCCGGTGTCGGAGTCGGGAACACGCGGGCCAGCTTGCACTCCTTCTTGCGCAGGACGGTACTCCCGCACGATGGGACGAGACATTCGACTATGACCTCTTCGCGGTCCTGCCTCTCAGAGCTCAACTCGCATGTGGCGTTGCCGCGTCGCACCGCTTCGAGGTCCAGTCGGGCAGGACCCATCTCGTGGACCCGAGGGCCAACGCGCAGCGTATCGCCGAAGTCGCGGCGCTGCTGGAGGCCCTTACGGAGGGCATTTGTGCGGGTGCTTCGCCGAGCGCGCCGCTTTCCGAGTTGCTCACCAGATTCTGGGCCCTCTGGCGATGGGAGCGCGGTGATGCCGAGTGCGAGGGCCTGCGGAAGGCACTCGCGAGCGCGCTCGTCCGCCTAGCAGAACGCGCACAGGTAGTGCCGACGTTGGACCCCAAGAGACCCACCAGCTTGGAGCAGGGTCCCCGCTTCTTCTTTTCTGAACTCCCCGACACATTTCGCGAGGCGCTCGTAGCAGCGGCGGTCACCATACCGGCCGCTGGGCTTGCGGTCACGGCACTGGCGCGTACCAACGTCGTCGCCGAGGGGTTCGCCGGGGCGTACCGCCGCGCCTGTGAATACGCGGGGGCCCGTAGAGCCGGAACGCTTGCTGCCGTCGGGTGGGACGAGGTGGCTGCGGCCTTCCGCAAGAGGTCGTGGTTCGCCGAGAGGCCGGAGCTGCTTACCTGCCTTGCGAACTCGCTCAACGAGGATCAGTCGCGCAAGGCGGCCACATGGGTTGCCCTCTGTGGGGTCCTGGGCGAGGATGGCGAAGGACAGGCCCTCCATCTTCCGCCGGGAGAACTACTGCTGCCGGACTTCCCCGGGATGCAGCACATCCCCCGACGCCTCTTGCGACGGGTCAGCACTGCCTATCACGCGGCCGCCGTGGAACTCCTGCGGCTCGCCGGGCTTCGCCAGCGGCCTTCGTCGGACGACATCCGTGAGTGGGTGCATGAAGAAGACCTCACTGCAGCTGAATGCGTGGGGATCTTGCGCTACCTGGCGGAGGTCGATCGCTTCAGAGAGTACTGGGAACTGACCGCCCTCTTTCGCTCGACCTGGTTTCCCGGGCATGGGACCCGGTACTCTACGGCGGATGCAGCTGGTCGGGGGCTCATCCCGGAGGAGGTCCTGGCCAACGACGTCTTCCGGGCATGGCTCGGACTCGGCGAGAGCCGCGAGCCCCTTCCGCCCGAGCCTGTTCGCCCTACACCGAACCCACGCGACGTGCTCCAAGAACTGTTTGCCTGGTGGCAGGCGCATGGGGCGTCTTGGACCGCGAGATACGTGGAGCGACTCTACCCCGCCGGACATCCGCCGGTGCTGCGGGACCGCTTCGACGCGAGGGACCTTGGCGAGCGACGTCAGTGGATCACGTTGTTCCTCCTCGGTGCCCTGCATACCATGGGTCGGACGCAGTTCGAGCAGCACCGAGACTTTCTGCGCCGCTGCGAGCGGAAGGGCTGGCTCGATGTGTTCGCTGACCGCGAGCATGATGCTCGGCGCTGGATGCAGGTACTGGAGGAGTACTTGGAGGACCCCGCCGGCACGCACGACTACTACCAGTGGATGAAGCAATTCGTGGTTATCTTCCAGGTCTCGAGGTGGCTACCGGAGTACGTTGAGAGTTTCCTCAACGTCGACCGCGTTACGCAACCGTTTGCACTCGACCACATCATTGCTCCGAGGACGAGCGCGTTCTTTTCCGGCGGCGGGCCCGACGCACCAGCGTTGACTCGCGCCCTCGGCATGGGAGCCTGCTTTGTCATGCGCGAGCTGATGCGGCTTGGCCTCCTGCACCAGCCCCTGGCGCATCGCTACTGCTACGTTCCATCGCGCAGGGTATGCGCGCTGCTCGAGGACCTCGGGTGCGCGAATCTGCGGACGCTCCCATCTGCTGATCGCTCCTCGGGGATTCATGCATTCGTGGTTCAGCATCTTGGCGCTGAACGCGGGACGTTCAGTCGGGCATTCGACTTGCCGTTGCTCGCCCTGGCTGATGAGTCGGACCTGCAGGGCGAGTTGCTGGGTCACGCGTTGCCGCCGGAGGACGACGGCACCGCAACGCGCATCAACGTCAACGGGTGAGCTGGCATGGAATCGACATCGAACCTGGGCCCGGGCAGGCGCATTCGTAGCGCGCGGTTCGGCATCGGCACCGTCGAGATCGACAAGGGTGCGACGGTCATCGTGCGCTTTGACCACGGGATCGAGGAGTGCGAGCGCCAGTCCTTGACGCCCATCCGGTCAGTCGAGGAGTGCCTTCTCAGAAGCGACTGGGACTCTCCGCTTCCGGTGGCAACTCGGGCGCTGGGCTCCGCCATCGTGTCAGTCAATGACGCATGGGGCGTGTTCTCGCGTTCCCGGATTGCCTTGCTCCCGCATCAGCTTTGGGTCTGTCGCCGCGTCCTTTCAACCTGGCCCGCGCGGTGGCTCGTCGCAGACGACGTTGGCCTCGGCAAGACCATCGAGGCCGGCCTGATCCTGTGGCCTCTGCTCTCGAAGGGCCTCGTTCGTCGTCTTCTGATCGTGTGCCCAGCGTCGCTGATCGAGCAGTGGCAGTACCGCCTGCGCACCATGTTCGACATCCGTATCGCCCGATACGTCACGGAAGCCGACTCAGAGCGCAGCGACTTCTGGAGCACCCACAGCAACGTGGCCGCGTCCTTGGAAACGCTGCGCCTCGACCATAGAGGCCGGCATCAGCGACTCTTCGAGAGCCCACCGTGGGACCTCCTGATCGTGGATGAGGCGCACCACGTGAACGCGGACGAGGAGGCTGGCCCGACACTCGGCTACAAACTCGCCCAGCGGCTAGTCGAAGAGAAGAAGGTAGCGTCCATGATCTTCTTCACCGGGACGCCACATCGCGGGAAGAACTTCGGGTTTTTGGCCATGTTGCGCCTTCTGCGGCCCGACCTTTTCAACCCTCGCGAGCCGCTCTCGCGACAGCTGCCTCGCTTGCGGGAGGCCGTGATTCGGAACAACAAGCAGAGCGTCACAGACTTGCGCGGCCAGCGGCTGTTCCAGCCTCCCTCGGTGACGTCCCAGACCTACGCCTACTCGCCTGAAGAGGCTCGCTTCTATGAAATGCTGACGGAGTTCATCCTGACTGGCAAGGCATATGCCTCCACCTTGGGGGTCTCCGACCGGCGGCTCGTAATCCTCGTCTTGATCGCGATGCAGAAGATAGCTTCCAGTTCTGTCGCAGCCATTCGGCGTGCGCTCCGGGGGAGGCTCGAGCGTCTCGTCGCACAGAGGCAGCAGATTGAGGAGGCGAAGCGACGCCTCAACGAGCACCTCGAACGGCTGGGGACCGAGTACACAACCCTGGAGAGCGCTGGCCGCGATGACGAGCTCAGCCGCCTTGAGGAAGAACTGCTGTCGCTGGCGACCGGAGTGCAGCTCATGGAAGACGAGGAGCCGCGGCTCCGCGAACTGCTCGCTGCCGCGGAGCGCGTCCAGCAGGAGACCAAGATCGAGAAGATCCTGTCCCTTTTGGAGTCTCGCTTCCCTGGTCGGTCGGTGCTGTTCTTCACGGAGTACAAGGCGACGCAGTCCCTTCTAATGTCCGAGCTGATGCGCCGGTTCGGTGACGGGTGTGTAACGTTCATCAACGGGGACGATAGGGCGGACGATGTGGTCCATCGCGATGGGCAGGCACGCAGCATACGCCAGACGCGTGAGGATGCGGCTGATCTGTTCAACGAAGGTCGGGTGCAATTCCTCATCTCGACCGAAGCGGGGGGAGAAGGGATCGACCTTCAGGAGCATTGCCACTCGCTGATCCACGTCGACCTGCCATGGAACCCGATGCGCCTGCACCAACGGGTGGGGCGTCTGAATCGATATGGTCAGAAGGAACAGGTGGAGGTCTTGACGCTGCGCAACCCAGATACGGTGGAGGCGCGGATCTGGGAGAAGCTGAACCAGAAGATCGAGAACATCAGCCGGGCGTTTGGGCACGTGATGGACGAGACCGAGGACCTCTTGCAGATGGTACTCGGAATGACGTCGCCGGCTCTGTTCCGCGAGCTGTTTGTCGAGGCGCCGCAAGTACCGGCGGAATCGCTGGCCGCGTGGTTTGACCAGAAGACGGCGACGTTCGGAGGACGTGACGTAATTGAGACGGTCAAGGAAATCGTAGGGAACTGTGACCGGTTCGATTACCAGACAGTTGGCAAGGACGTGCCCCCCGTCGACCTCCCCGACCTGCGGGCCTTCGTGGAGGCGATGCTCGTGCAGAACCGCCGGCGCCCACGGCGAGGCGAGGATGGATCGTTGACCTTCAGAACACCCGAAGCATGGTTGCGAGAGGTGGGCGTCCGCACCTCCTACGAGGGGCTTGTCTTCGACCGAACGGTGCGCGGGAAAGATGCTGTGCAGCGCGTCCTCGGTGTCGGGCACAAGATTGTCGACCAGGCACTGCGTCAGGCGCTCGAGGAGTCGGCGTGCGTGGCGAGCGTGACTAGCTCGGCGCTGCGGCGTCCCACCGTCATCGCTCGCGTGATCGATCGCGTGACGGGGGCGGAGGGACCGGTTCGAAGTGTCGTGGTCGGCGCGGAGAAGTCCGACCAGACGGGCGAGTGGACGGCGCTACGAGACTGGGAAGTTGTGCGACGGCTGAACGAGGTTGTCGGGAACGTTGCCGCGCTCCGCAGGTCTTGCGCTCCGCCAGAGGATCGCGTATCGGTGAAGGGGGCCGTGGACGCCGCGGTAGCCTTGATCGAGCGTGAGTTCTCCAAGCTGAATGTCAGCTTCCGCGTGCCATCCGTCGAGACGGTTGCTGTGCTCTGGCCTGGAGTCGAGGGCACGGGCACGCCTCAACAGGGTGAACCGGCGGGGGCGGGATCGGATTCGATGGAGGACCTGGAATGACCCGTTAAGCCCGGCGGGAGCGTTCTCGGTTTACGCACGGTGGGTTTTCGAGCGTCGGCATTCTCGTTCGTGTAAACCGGTCTGGCGCTCCGTGATGGCAAGTCCTTGAGCAGCAGGGCATACTGGCGTGGCGCCGAAGCTCGGCCCGGTTCGTAATCCGGCACGCTTGGGGAGCCAAACATCAAACCGCCGCACCCCGGCGGTCCCCGTTTCATGGCGGCCCCGGCGGCCAACCCGCCGGGGTCGCGCTGTTTCCGGCCACCCGCAAGGCCCCCCACCCCGCGCGGGGGTTGCCGGTTCTCTGCGGCGCTTCCGCCCGTGAAACCGCAGACCCCGGCCGTCCCCCCACCGTCGCCGTCTCGTCCGCCGTCCGACCTGTCGATCCGAATCCGTGCCGGCAACCTCCCAAACGTACCGGGAGGGGATCGAGCGCGGGAGCACCGGACCCGGGAGATCTCACGGTCGCCGGCCGGGAATCCGGAGGGTCGCGGATCAGCGGGAATTCCGCGGCGCGCGGAGATCGATTGGGATTGCCGACTGCGGCACGCGCTCCTACAATCCGAGCCTCTCCCCTGCCGAGCGCGTCGATCCGGCCGGCCCCGTGACCCCTGTGAGGCCTTCCCATGAAGATCTCCCCCGCTCCCGTGGCGCTCCGCGTTTTTTCCGCCGCCCTGTTCGCGGCCGGCGCCGTCTCCGCGTTCGCGGACGGGACGGAGGCCCAGCCGCGCAAGGGGGTGACGGTCGAGGGGATCACCGAGTACACGCTCGCCAACGGGCTGCGCGTCCTGCTCTTCCCGGACGCGTCGAAGCCGACCGTGACGGTCAACGCCACCTACCTCGTCGGCTCCCGCCACGAGGGGTACGGCGAGTCCGGGATGGCCCATCTCCTGGAGCATCTGCTGTTCAAGGGGACGCCGCGGCACCCCAGGATCTGGCAGGAACTCCGCGATCACGGCGCCCGGTTCAACGGCACGACCTCGGTGGACCGGACGAACTACTTCGAGACGCTGCCCGCCACCGAGGAGAACCTCGAGTTCGCCCTCGACCTGGAGGCCGACCGGATGGTCAACAGCTTCGTGTCGGCCGAGGACCTGCAATCCGAGTTCTCGGTGGTCCGGAACGAATTCGAGATGGGCGAAAACGAACCGCTGCGCGTCCTTTCGCAGCGCGTCCAATCCACGGCCTACCTGTGGCACAACTACGGCAAGTCGACCATCGGCTCGCGCGAGGACATCGAACGCGTGCCGATCGAGCGGCTGCAGGCCTTCTACCGGAACTACTACCAGCCGGACAACTGCATCCTCGTGGTAGCGGGGAAGTTCGACGAGGCCCGGACGTTGGCGCGGATCGTCGCGCTGTTCGGCCCGATTCCGAAGCCCACGCGGACCCTCGAACGCACCTACACGTGGGAGCCGACGCAGGACGGCGAACGCGAGGTCGTGCTGCGCCGGGTCGGCGACATGCAGGCGCTGATCGTGGCCTACCACGTGTGCGCCGCCGCGCATCCCGACTCCGAGCCTTTGCAGGTTTTGGCGGACGCGCTGGATGCCGACGAGACCGGACGACTCGTGCAGGCCCTGGTCACGCCCGGACTGGCGACGCGGGTGAGCGCCCGGGTCGACAACGGGTATGACCCCGGGCTGCTCGAGATCCAGGTGCAGGCGCGGCTCGACCAGTCGATGGCCGAGATCCGCAAGCGGCTGCTGGAGACGCTCGACGGTCTCGGCCGGACGGTGTTCACCGCGGAGGAGGTGGCCCGGTCGAGGCGGGCCACGGCGCGGCAGTTCGACCGCCTGATGGCCGATCCCGACCGGGTCGGCGTGATGCTGACCGAGGCGGCGGCCAGCGGGGACTGGCGGCTGCTTTTCCTCCACCGTGACCGGATGGCGAAGGTGACGCCGGAAGACGTCGCGCGCGTCGCGGCGCACTACCTGAAACCCTCCAATCGCACGATCGGCGTCTTCCTGCCCGACCCGGCGCCGGACCGGGTGGTGATTCCGCCCACGCCCGACGTCGCCGAGCTGGTTCGCGAGGTCCGCGGGGGCGCGGCGATGACCGCGGGCGACGCCTTCGAGGCCACCTACGCCGCGGTCGAGGCGGGAACGGCCCGTTCGACCCTCCCCGTCGGGATGAAGCTGGCGCTGCTTCCGCGCAAGACGCGCAACGAGCAGGTGAGCGTGTCGATGAATTTCCGGTACGGGTCGGAGGCGGAGCTGACGGGCAAGACCGAGGCCGCCGCGATGATCGCGCGGATGCTGCCCCGCGGGACGGCGAAGCGCTCCCGCCGGGCGATCCAGGACCGGATCGACGAACTCAAGGCGCAGCTTTCGGTCGGCGGGGGCGGGGGCGGCGGTCGTGGCTCCCGGCGGGGCGGCGGCGGCGGCGGCACGCCCGGCGTGCTGCCCGTCACCCTCCAGTGCGGTCGCGCGGATCTGCCCGCGGTGCTCGAACTGGCGGCGGAGATCCTGCGGCAGCCCGCCTTCGCGCCCGAGGAGTTCGAGCAGGCGCGCGCGGAGGTTCTCGCCTCGCTCGAACAGCGACGGTCCGACCCGATGTCGCTGGCGATGACCGAGTGGCAGCGGCGCCTGCATCCCTGCGAGCCGGGCGACCTTCGCTACGTCCCCACCGTCGACGAGCAGATCGTGCGGGTGAAGGCCGTGACGCTGGACGAAGTGAAGGCCCTGTACGCGCGCCTGCTCGGGGCCGGCGCGGCGGAGGTCGCCGCCGTCGGGGACTTCGAGCCGGCCGGGCTGACGGCCGAGCTGACGCGGCATTTCGGCGACTGGAAGAGCGCAGTCCCGTTCGAGCGGATCGAGCGACGGTTCCATCCGACCGCGGCCGGCGAGCTCGTCCTGGCAACACCGGACAAGACCAACGCCGTGTATGGCCTCGGGATCGCGATCGAGCTGCGGGACGACGATCCCGACTACGCGGCGGTCTTCCTGGCGAACTATCTGCTGGGGGGCAGTTCCAGTTCCCGGCTTCCGAACCGGATCCGGCAGCAGGAGGGGCTCTCCTACTCGTGCAGTTCCACGCTGCAGGTCGGGGCGCACGATCGCGCCGGTTCGTTCCTGGCCGCCGGGATCTGCGCGCCGCAGAATGCCGAGCGGGCGCTCGACTGCGCCCGCGAGGAGATCGTCCGATTGCTGAAAGACGGGGTCCCGCCCGGGGAGCTCGACGACGCCCGCAAGGCGTATCGCCAGTCGATCGAGTTGCTGCTGGCCAACGACGGATCGGTCGCGAGCTGGCTGGCTTCCGGGCTCTACACGGGGCGGACCGCGGCTTTCTCCGAGGCGCTGTTGGCCCGCATCGAGACGCTGACGCCGGAGGAACTGATCGCCGGATTCGCGAAGTACGTGAAGCCGGAGAGTCTCTTCGTCCTGCGCGCCGGCGACTTCGCCAAGGCGGCCGGTGGGGAGCCGCCCGCGAAGGCGGAGTAGCGGGGCGGGGATCGCACGGCGACGGGGGGTGGGCGGAGTCGGTACGAGGCCTGCCCCCTTCGGAGGGGGTCAGTCGCCGGCGTCGACGCGATAGAACCGGATCTTGTCTTCGCCGAGCACGCCGAGCGGGACGAGGGCCCCGGAATCCAGGAGGAGCTGCCACGCTTCGCGTTCGGCCGCCCGCAGCATCATCCGCCGTGAGACGGCGACGAAGCCCACGCCGGCGCGAGCGAGCGCGGCGCGATCGGGGAGCGGCATGTCCTCCGGATACGCGAGGACGCGCCAGCGCTGATCCGCCGGGGGAAGGGCCGCGATCAGGCGCGCGCGGAACCCGGGGTCCGCGAGCCACTCCCGGCCCCGCGGCCCGTAGCGTTCGACCAGGAGTTCGGGGACGGCGAGTCGCGGGCCGTACCAGCTGTCGACGAGGACGGTGCTGCCGGGGGGCACGAATTCGTCGAACCGGCGCCCGGCCTCGAGCTTGAGGTCCGCGCGGGCGAGGCGGGGAACCATTTCCCGCAGGGCGAATCCCGCCGGCACCGCGAACAAGACGCACGCCAGGCCGGCATTCACCGCCCACGTACGTTCCGGCCGTGCGCGCAGGAGGCCGGCGGAGGCGTAGGCCAGACACGGCAGGGCGGCGAGGGAGTAGGCGGCCTGCCGGCTTCCGGTCAGGAAGGCGAGGGTGAGCAGGTATCCGAGGGCCGTGAGCATCGCCCCCGTGGCCACGCTGCGGCGGCCGGGAAAAGAGCCCCACAGGGCCCCGGCGACCCCGGCGAGCCAGAGCGGGGCACCCTGGACGGCCCACAGCCGCAGCAGGTCGGCGTCCAGCGCATCCCCGGTGGTGACCTGGCGGTGCGCCTGGTAGCGGATGTTGGCCTCCCAGAACTCCGCGGGGTGGAGCACGATCGGATAGCCGAAGACGACGAGTCCGGCCGCCCCGCCGGCACAGACCGCCGCGACCCGTCGCAGCCGACCCTCGCCGGGATGGAACCAGGAAGCCCAGGCCGCCGCCAGGGCCAGGCCGAGACCGATCGACATGGTCGAGAACGCCCACGCGACGATCGCCCCCGCGACGAACCAGCGGCGCGGGTGGTCCGAACGGGCCGCGCCATCGAGGGCCCAGAGCAGCGCGGCCGAGAACCCCAGCAACGCGCCGTGCGGGGTCCCGATCGCGACTCGCACCATCGACGGAGCGGTGAAGGCGAAGCCGAACGCCAGCGCGCTCCCCCACGCGGGACCGACGTCGCGGGACAGCGCGCGCGCAAGCAGGAGGATGCCGGCGAAGACGAGGCCCGCCGTCAGAAGTCGCGCGAACACGAAGAACAGGCCTTGGTGGGAGAAGAACCAGACGAGGAAGTCGGGGATGCCGCCGAACGCCCCGATCGCCCGGCCCGCCACGTACAGAAGGCCGTTGGTCGCGCCCAGGGCGAGCCCGTAAAACGGCCCGGAGGTGAGCCCGGCCCGGGTCAGCCGATGATAGGCGGCGGCGAGGCCGTCCTGGACGAACTGCTCTTCGTCGAGGATGGCATTGGACTCGGGGTCGTCGAGGACGAGCAGCAGCAGACAGGCGCAGAAGAGGCCCGCCAGGATCCGGGCAAATCTCCGACCCCGGGCTGAGGAGGGATCGGCGGGGGGAGGGCACGGGGACGGCATGGCGCCATTCTCGGGACGCGCGGCGACCACGTCAAGCGGGACGAGGCCGAGCGCGGCGGGCTTCGCCTTTCCCCACCGGATCCGTGGGGATCCGGACCCTCCTGGTCCGATCGGAGGCCCGTGCCGATGGGACGGCGCGGTCCGTGCGGGCGAGGGACGACCGCGCCCGACAATTCCGCTCCTCTCCCGGGGACCGTCCGGGGCTCCTGGCCCGATACGACCAGCCGCCCGGTCCCCCGGCGCGCCTCACCCCCGCCCCGCCAGTCCGGCGATCGCGGCCACGAGTTCGGCCGGCGCGACCGGCTTGGCCACGTGCATCTGAAAGCCCGCAATCAGCGCGCGCGTCCGCTGCTCCTCGCCCGCATACGCCGTCAGCGCCAGCGCCGGGATCCTTCCCCCGCGGTCGGCGTCGCGCTTGCGGATGTGCCGGATCAAGTCGTAGCCGTCGAGTTCCGGCATGCCGATGTCGGCGATCAGGACATTGGGGAGGAAGTCCTCCAGGGCGTGCAGGGCGTCGCGCGCCGTCGGGACCGCCTGCACCTCGGCGCCGTGCTGCTGAAGCGCCGCGATCAGGAGGCTGCGCGCATCCGGCTCGTCGTCCACCGCCAGGATACGCAGCCCCGCCAGGGGCCGATCCTCCATCAGGGGGCTCCCCCCCTCGGACGAAGCCACCGCCGGGACGACGATGGCCGCGACCGGCAGCCGAATCCGGAACGATGCTCCCTGCCCCTCGCCCGCGCTGACGGCCTCCACCGTGCCGCCGTGCAGTTCGACGATGTGTTTCACGATCGCCAGACCGAGCCCAAGTCCCCCATGGCGGCGCATCGTGGAACTGTCGGCCTGGCGGAAGCGCTCGAACAGCATCGGGACGAAGCCGGGGTCGATCCCCTCGCCGGTATCGCTCACCGACACCGCGAGTTGACCGTCCTCGCGCCGGATCTCCACGTCCACCCGGCCATCGCGGGGCGTGAACTTGATCGCGTTCGAGAGGAGATTCCAGACCGCCTGCTGGAGACGATCCGCATCCCCCGTCACGAAGCCGGTTGCGTCCTCAATCCGCGAAACCAGGGTGATCGCCTTGCCTTCCGCGGCCAGGCGCAGGGATTCGACCGCCCCCTGCACGACCGAGGCGAGGTGGACCGGCCGGGCCATCATGCGCATCTTCCCGGACAGGATGCTCGACAGGTCGAGCAGGTCGGTGATGAGGCGGAGCTGCGCCCGCCCGTTCCGCTCGATCGTGTCGAGGGCCTGTTCCACCTGTTCGCTCGCCAGTTTGCGCGTGCGCATCAGGGAGGCCCAGCCCAGGATCGCGTTGAGCGGGGTGCGCAACTCGTGGGACAGGGTCATGAGGAACTCGTCCTTCGCCCGGCCCGCGGATTCCGCCCGCTCCAGCGCGGCCTGGACTTCCCGGTTTCGTTCGGCGAGTTCGAGAGCGAGCGCGGACAGGTCTTCCCGCCGGTTGGCGACCTCGCGCTGCAGGATCTCGCGCGCGCGTTTCATCGCCACGAGATTGCGGGCGCGCAGACGCAATTCGTCGAGGGAGAACGGCTTCACCAGGTAGTCCTGCGCCCCGGCGCGCAACAATCGGACCCGCGTCTCGTCGTCCGCCAGGGCCGTCAGGAGCAGGACCGGGTGGTTCTCCAGCTCCGGGACCTTGCGCAGCTCCTCCACCAGCCGGTCCCCGCCCATGCCGGGCAACATGACGTCGCAGAGGATGAGGTCCGGCTTGTGGGCCAGCGCGAGGTCGAGCCCCTCCCGGCCATCGTACGCCGACATCGGCCGGAACTCGGGCTTGAGGGCGTCGCTCACGAACAGGTTCATCTCGCGGTTGTCCTCGACGATGAGGACCAGGGGCGTGCCTCCGGAGGGCGACTCGGGGGCCTTCGCCGGCCGCGGTTGCGCGGCAATGCGCTCGGTGCGCAGGTCCTGGACCACCTGGCGAAACAGGTCGCTGCCCCCTTCGCCCCCTTCGTACGGGGTCCGGCGCACTTCCGTGCCGGTCGGCGCCGTGCGCGGGAGCTCCATCACGAACTGCGCCCCGCCGGCGGGACCGTCCTCGACGAGGATCCTGCCCCCGTGCAGCTCCACGAACTCCCGGGCGATCGAGAGGCCCAGACCGGTGCCGCCGTACGACCGCGCCATCCCCTGGTCCGCCTGCCGGAACTGCTCGAAGATCGAGAGTCGCATCTCGGGCTTCACCCCCGGCCCGCTGTCGTCCACCATCAGCACCGCCCGGGTGAGATCCGTCCGCAGGCGGCACCGGACCTTGCCTCCGTCGGGCGTGTACTTGAAGGCGTTCGAGAGGAGGTTGAGGAGAACGCGCTGGATCTTCTCCGGGTCCGCGTGCGCGGGCGCCTCGCCGGGGGCCTCCACGGTGAAGTCGATGTGCCGCTCGCGCGCGAAGTTCTCGAAGTGACCCGCGGCATACCGGACGAGGAACGCGAGGTCGACCTCCGCATAGTCCACGCGCATCTTGCCCGCGTCCAGTTTCGCCACGTCCAGCAGGTCGTTCACGTGGCGCTGCAGCGTCCGGGCGTTGCGCTCCGCCACCTCCAGGTCATGCTCGAGTTCCGGCCCGAGCGCGGCCCGCTCGCGCAACTTCCGGATCGGGCCCAGGATCAGCATGAGGGGCGTCCGCAGCTCGTGACTGACGTTGGCGAAGAACTGGGTTTTGAGCAGGTCGAGGTCCTTGACTCGCGCGTAGAGGGTCTGCAACTCCGCGTGCGCCGATTCCAGGCTTTGCCCGCGCTCGTCCGAGACTTTCTTGGCCTGGACCAGCGCCAGGACGTTGGGAATGAGCGGCGGCAGGAGAGCGGCAGTCGAAACCGAGGCCACGGCGGTCACGACCTTGACCATTCCGGAGGCGAAGAAGATCGGCACCCAAACCCCGAGAATGTCCAGGAAGTGGGTCACGCCGCACGTGACGATGAACCCGCCGAAGGCGAGAAATACCCACGAGAACGGGATCTCGCGCCAGGCTCGTCGGACCAGGTAGGCGAGGGTGGCGGAGATGGCGATGAACGACAGGCCGATGAGAAACTCCGGGAGGACATGCAGGGCGATCAACGCGGGGGTCCACTCGGAGTCGGAGCCGTGGGCCCGCAGGCCGGATTCCTCGAGCCAGGACATCCACCAGTCCGGCCACGCGGCGAGTCCGAGGCACAAGAGGGCGACGGCAATCGCGAGCGTCCGGGGCAGGGAGTGCGCGTGCAGGATACCGGGCATGGCCGAACTCCAGGCTTCCGGGTCGGGGAAATCCGGGTTTGGGGTCGCGAGGCATGATTATACCTCCGCCGCGGTCGACGAAATCCGGATTCCGCGCCGTCGCCGGGGCGTGTCCGCATCCGGCCCCGTCCGGCACGCGGGGTTCGGGGAGGGGATTGCCGGTCGGCATCCGGAGGTGGTAGAATCGGCGCCCCATGGCCGCCCCCGAGGCAGGAGAGCGTCGTGAACCCGGTCGAGTCGCCCGTCGTCGCCGAGTCCCGGTCGACCGCCCCCTGCGGGGACCTTCCCTTCACCGGCCCCTGGCTCTTGGCGCCGATGGAAGGGGTCACGGAGTCGTGCTTCCGCAGCCTGGTCCTCGCCCGGAATCCCCTGGATCTTCTGGGCGGGGCGTTCACCGAATTCGTGCGCGTCACCGACCGGCCCGTGCCGCTCTGGGTGCTGCGGGAGCGGTTGGGATCGGAGCGATTCCCGCAACCGGTGGGGATCCAGTTGATGGGATCCCACCTGGACGCGCTGGCCGAGACCGCGCGCCGGGTCGAGGAATCGGGCGCGCCGGTGCTCGACCTGAACTTCGGGTGTCCGGCGCGGGGAGCCGTGATGGGATGCGCCGGTTCCGCGCTCTTGCGGGATCCGCGCGCGGTGGAGCGTGTCGTTCGCGTCTGCGTGGAGGCCGCCCCGGGCGTTCCGGTGGCCGCAAAGATCCGGGCGGGGTATGACCACGCCGACGGCGTCGAAGATCTCGCGCGCGCGGCCGAGCAGGGCGGCGCGCGGCTGCTCACGGTGCATTGCCGCACCCGACAGGAGGGGTACTGCGACCAGGTGGACTGGACCAGGATCGCACGGGCGGTGCGGGCGGTGACCATCCCGGTGTGCGGGAACGGCGGCGCGCTGCGCCATGAGGACTTGGAGTCGATGCGGCGGCAGACGGGGTGCGCGATGGTGATGGTCGGGCGCGGCGCGCTCGCGGACCCGTGGATATTTTCGGGACGACGGGTAGCGCGACCGGAGGCCGCCCTCTTCCTGCTCGAGTACGCCCGTCGGTTGGGGGACGCCGTCGTCGGTCGTCCGAGCACCCCCACCGCCCGGGTCAAGCAGTTGCTTCGCACCTGGACGGCCGGAAACCTCGTCGGCGAGGACCGGGACGGTTGGTTGCGCGAAACCGACCCGGGGCGGTTCCTGGACCGCTTGCGTGCCGCCGCGGAGGATGAGCATTTGCCCGCCCCCGCCGCGCCCGCAGCCTCCCGCCGCTCCACTCCGGAAACACCGGAAGGACCCGGCCGGGCGGTGGGCGACTAGCGCGCCCGCGGCCGGGAGAAGTCGAGCAGTCGGGGCCGGACCAGGCGGACAAAGTCGTCGTACTCCATCCGCACGGCCTCTTCATGCGAGCCGGCGTTGAAGGTCACGACCCGGTCATCGGCCATGGCGACGCTCAGGTAGACTGGGATATCGTACAGATTCCCGAACGGCGGTTCCGCGCCGACGTCGCAGTCCGGGAAGGCCAGGAGCATCTCGTCCTCGCCGGCCAGTTCCAGGTCGGTCGCCCCGAGCGCGCGACGAAACTGTTCCAGATCGACCGCGTGGTGCGCGGGCATGACGGCCAGCGCATACTTCCCGTCCATCCGCAGCAGGACGCACTTGGCGAAATCCTTTCCCGGAGTGCGGGTGTCCTGCGCGGTCTCGGAGGCGGTGAAGTCCCGGCGATGCGGCAATACCTGATAGCGAACCCCCTGCTCGTCGAGGAAGGTCCGGACCCGGCAATGGGTGAAAGGCATGTCGGTGACAACCTCACGATGACGGATCGGGTTCGATTCCATCCTCCTGGCGAGGGTGCAAACACGGTGCCGCAAGCCGCAGGGACCCGGTCGGCACCGGGATCCCCGGCTCCCGGGGGCGATTCGACGCGGGGCCCGGGGCAAGTCGACCGGCGATCGATCCCGGCGGCAATCCTTGCGAGTGTCGCACGCCGATGAACCCAGATCCGTCCGCGTTCCGAATGCGTGCCATGCCGCGGGTTCCCGCGGGAGCGATCCGGACGGGCGCGCGCGGGCTCCCCTGCCCCGGATCCCGTCTCCCGATCCGCCCCGGAACCCCGCCTCCCCGGGGGGGTTGCACATCCCCCGTCGAATTGCCGCGCGCGCCTTGGTCGGGTCGGAAAAAAAGACCGTGATTGGACTTGCGCGTTAGCCTTGACAGGCAGCGGAAGGCGTGATAAATGGGAAGCCTTGGTCGGGATCATAAATATTCCAGCCCATGAGGGTCTGTCGCGGGAGCGCAGGGCCTGAGATCGGTAGTCACCCCACGCGCCGGCGAGAACAAGCGGAGGTCCCCATGGACATCGACATCGTACTCAAGGAACTCGTGGACCGTAAGGGATCCGACTTGCACCTCCGGGTCGGTCGTCCTCCCTTGATGCGCCTGGATGGGGAACTCGTTCCCTCGGAGCATCCCATCCTCAACCCCGATTCGATGACCTCCGTCCTGCACCGCCTGATCGGCGAGACCGGACTGGTCAAACTGCATGAACATTGCGACCAGGATGCCGCCTATTCCCTCCCCGGCGTGGGCCGCTTCCGCGTGAACACGCTCCGCTACATGGGACAGTTCGGCGCGGTGATCCGCGCGATCCCCCTCGACATCCCGACCGTCGAAGGACTGGGGCTGCCCCTCGTCCTGAACGAACTCCTCAAGGCGCCGCAGGGGCTGATCCTCGTCACCGGCCCCACGGGCAGCGGCAAGTCGACTTCGCTGGCCGCGATGATCAATCGGCTCAACGAGACCGAACCGCTGCACATCGTCACGATCGAGGACCCGATCGAGTTC
>CAZWCX010000122.1:0-16011 GCA_964632945.1 uncultured Planctomycetia bacterium
TTTCGTGGGGCGGCGCTCCGCGTCAAGCGCGGCCTTGGGGGAAACCCGGAACGCGCGATCGTCCGAAGCCCCCCCCCGCATGGGGTTGCGTCCGGGGGAACGAATCGGCCGAAGGCGCCGGCGGGAATTCCGCGGCGGGCGAAAGTCGCGGGTCGCAGCGCAATCCCGCGCGGGACAGCGACTTGGGGAGCGGGGGTTCGGCGCGAAAAACAAAACGTGGACTCGCGACGCGAAATCCACGCTTGAATGACTTGCTCAAACATACCTTGACACCGCGAGCGGAGAGATCGTGCTTCTGCATAGTCGCGGGTCGGCAGCGCACCGGGCGCGCATTCCGGTCGCCGGATTCGGCGGGAGGATCCACGACCCGACGTCCGGGCGGATGCTTCGGCACCTTCCCGGTTCCGTCTTGCGTGCCCGGCGATGGCGCAACGATTCGCCCCGGGTGCGTCCTTCCCCGAACGGGGGCCCGGCGGCCGCTACTGCGAGTAGAAGACGTCGTTCTGCACCGCGCCCAAGCGTTCGCGGAACCAGACCCCCACCGGGCCGCCCGGCAGGCCCCGGATCCCCACGAAACCGGCATTGAACGGCGTCCCCGCCTCGCCGCCGTGAGAGTCGGTGGGCGATGCGGACCGGTTGAGCAGTCCGCCGAAGACGCCGAGGTCGTACCCGATCGTGAAGACGTCCCGGGGGCCGGGATCGGGTCCCTCCAGCCAGGCGAACAGTCCCGCGTCGGCCCCGATCTGCGCCGCGCCGACGAGACGGGAGGGCGCGGGGGTGGCGAGCAGGCCGGCCGGCGCGCCGAAGGGACCGCCCGCGGGCCGGACCACGCCGAACAGGTCGAAGGGGAGTCCCGCTCCCGGCGGGGCGTCGTACGCCACGCCCATGCGGCTGGTGGATTCGCGCACGAGTCGGATCGATCCGGGGCCTTCTCCGGCCGGGGCGGCGGTTGCCGGGTGCAGGACGGTCTCCGCCGCGAACGGTCCGCTGGCATCCGCCGTGCCGGTCGCGCCGCCGGCGAGGACGGCGCCGCCGGGGCCGTCCTGGCGTTTGTAGGCGACGACCGGGACGCTGCCGTCGAGGCCCAACGCCAGGGCGCCGAATCCGGTCGGGGCGCCCGCCGGGGCCACGGCCGTGGCGCTCGCGCCGTAGGTCACGAGGAGGACGGAGCGGCGCGCGTGGTGCACTTCGTTGGGGGGCAGGGCCGGTCCCTGCGCCCACGCCGCATACACATCGCCGTCCGCTTCGACGGCGGCCGTCACGAAACGGAAGAAGCCCGCGTCGGTATCCGCCACGTTGTCGCCGGGCGCCGCGGGCGAATAGGTGGCGGCGGCGGTGCGCGAGCGATTGCGCACCCGCAGGCTGACGCCGGTGGCCCCGGTGCTCACGTACAGGACGTGGAGCGTGCCGCCCGTCCCGACCGCCGGCACGGGGGAAAAGACGAGCAGGATGGGCGGATCGGCGAACTCGTCCAGGTTGGCGGCGACCCCGTCCCCGTTGTTGACCGTGACGCCGATCTTCTCGTCAGGCTCCGCGCCTGCCCCTCCTGCCCCGCCGAGCGCGTACCGCGCCGACACCACGCACTCGTCGGGGGTGCCGCTCGAAAAGGTCTGCCCCCACGCGGCGTACACGCTGCCGTCGATCGGGTCGGCCAGCGCGGTCAACGTCCGTCCGAGGACCGTGCCGAACGCGCCGGCGGTTCCGACCGGCAGTGCGCCGTCGGAGATTACCGTGTCCACGGTCAGCACCGCCGGACCGGGCCCGATCCGGGCGACGTGCACCTCGCCCACGCCGCCGGTGGTCTCGCGCCAGAAGACGAACGAGGTCCCCGCATTCACGCCCGCAGGAACGACGACGAGCTGTGGATTCTCCTTGAAGTCGGCGTCGAATGCGGACAAGGCGAGCGGCGGCGTCCAGGAGCCGTCGGGCAATCGCTGGACGAACATGACCTGGCTGGCGTCGTTCCCGAATCCTTCGGTCTGATCGAATGCGCCGTTCAGGTTGGTGTCGGCGACGCGCAGATAGGCCAACCGTGCGACGCCGTCCGCTCCGAGGGCGAAGCCGCTGCCGCGACCGTCGAACCGTTCGTCGTCGACGGTGCCGGGCGACTGCACATTGACGGCCACCGGACCCCCCGCGCCGCCGCCGCCGCCGCCTCCGCTCCCTTTTCTTCCATTGCAGCGCCCCCCCATCGAAGGAAGCGCAAGCAGCAGGATCAGCAGGACGAGAAACCATCGTCGCGGCTCTGGCACACCCATGGCACCCTCCCGGTCGCGGCCTCGGTCGAACGGGAGGAACGTCGCACTTCCGGCGCCCGGTAGGCAAGCAAAACCGACCCGCCGCGGGCGGGCCATCGGCTCCTGGAGCGACGGGGCCCAGGGTCCGGGCCGGGCGGTGGAGCGCCCGGGCGTTCCCCGACGCCGTTGCCGCAGGCGGACCCGCGGTCAATCCGGCGGCAGGTCGCCGGCGCAGCGAAATCCCAGGTACTCGCGTCGCACGTCGGGCTCGACGATTTTCCTCGTCGCCAGGTGCTCGAGGAGGAAGAGCCTCAGTTGATGGTGCATCGGGTACGCGCTGCCGCGCACGACACGACCTTCGGTCTTCTGGGGGGTGCTCGCCTCCCCGGCGGTCCATTCGCTGACATTTCCCGCCAGGTCCCAGACGCGATCCGGACTGCAGTCCTGCGCGTGGCTCCGGGTCGGCTCCAGTCGTCGGGATCCGCCCCCCGAGTTGGAGCGGCCTTCCTCCCACTCGTTTCCCCAGGGGAAGTGGCGGCCGTCCACCCAGCGCCCGGCGCGTTCCCATTCCTCTTCCGTGGGCAGGCGAAGCCCTCGCCAGGCGGCATACGCGGACGCTTCGCGCCAATTGACGTTCACGACCGGGAGATCCAGGAGAGCGGCCGGCGGCTCCGCCCCCTGCCAGTGCGGGGGCGGTGCCGCGCGCGTGGCGCGCACGAACTCCGCGTAGGCTCGATTGGTCACCTCGACCTCGTCGATCAGGAAGGAGCTCAGCGTGACCGTCCGGAGGGGCAAGGCGCCGAGAGCGCCGCCCCCCTGGATCGATGGCCCGCCCCGGACGAGGATCATTCCGGCCCGGACCGCCCCCATCCCCGGCGCCGGCGGCACGGCCAGGCGCACGTGGTGCGCTTCGGGCGCAGACTCGGTCGGGGCCCGGACGGCCGCCGGGATGCGAACCGAAACGGACCCGGGCGCAGTCACCTCCACGCAGTATCCGCCCATCGGCGCGGCATTCCAGAGCAGCGGCGCCGGGCCCTCCGCGACGGGCTCGGGTTCCAGTTCCAGCGTGCCCGGACGGATGCGGAAGATCCGTACCGCGGCACTCGGGGACTCCACGAGCAACGAGCCGACCCGTTCCCGGGTCAGCTCCCACAGGGTCTGGAAGTCCTTCCGCCCGCGCGCCACGTCCTCGATCCGCGCCAACTGTTCCCGCGCCGATTCCACGAGTCCTTCGTCGAGCGCGCCCCGGGCCGAGGCCAGCCCCGCCTCGACGCGTTGCAGGATCTCCCGGCGCACCTGGGAGGCCTCCTGGAGCAGGTCGGTCCGGTCGGGCGCGATCTGATGGGCGCTGTCGAAGGCCTCGACCGCTTCTCGCAGTCGGCCGGCGCGATGATGGTCGCGGGCGCCCTGCGCGAGCGCGTCCGCCTTGACCCGCAGAGCCTCCCGCTCCCCGATCACCTGGGCGCGCGACAGGGCGAGGGCGCCCAGAAGGATCAGGGCCACGAGTCCGCCCATGCCGGCGGTGAACGCGGTCCGGTGCCGCCGGATCTGGCGCCGAAGCCGTTCGATCGGTCCGATCGGCCGCGCGTGGATCGGCGCGCCGTCGAGCCAACGCTGGATGTCGTCGGCCATCTCCCCGATGCTCGGGTAGCGCTGCGCCGGTTCGCGTTCCATCGCCCGATCGATGATGATCTCCAATTGGTGGGGAAGTTCGGGCCAGTGGTGACGCAGGGACTTTCGCGTCCCCGTGTCGATCATCCGAAGCAGCCCGACCAGGACTTCGGCCTCGAAGGGCGGGCGCCCGGCGAAGACGCCGTAGAGGGATGCGCCCACGGAGTAGACGTCCGAGCGGAAATCGACGTGAGACACCTCCCCGCGCGCCTGCTCCGGGGAGAGATAGGCGGGAGTTCCCAGAATCTCGCCGGTGCGCGTGAGGTTCGATTGGTTGTCCACCGGCCGGGCCAGACCGAAGTCCGCCAGGTAGACGCGCGCCTCGCCGTCGATGAGAATGTTGCCGGGCTTGAAGTCGCGATGCACGATGCCGGCCTCGTGGGCCCTGCCCAGGGCGCGCAGGGCGGGAAGCAGGACGCGCAGGATCTTCTCGACATTCCGACGCGGCCCTCCGGGCAGGGCATTGGCCCAGCGATCGAACGTGGTGCCGTCGATCCATTGGAGCGCCAGGCACATGCGCCCGTCATAGGCGCCGATGTCGTACACGCGCACGACATGATCGTCCTCGAGGCGGGCCGCGAGGAGGGCTTCCCGACGAAAGCGCGCGACGTCGGTTTCGGACGAGAGGTGCTGGCGCAGGACCTTGAGGGCGACGATCCGGTCGAGTTCCACGTGTCGGGCCCGATAGACGATGGCCATGCCGCCCTCGCCGACCTTGTCGAAGAGTTCGTACGGGCCCAGGTGGCTCGTCCGGTCCGCCAGGGGCGGGGACAAGGTGCCGTCCTTGTGCGTGGGGACCTGCAGGGCGTCGGAGATCTCCTCCTGCGAGAGGATTTGCGTGCCCGTCGGAGTCTGCGGGCCGGAGCCGCGCGACCCGGAGTCGCCGGATTCCGACGCACGATCCGCTTCGCGGTCGGGAGGGATCCGCGGCGGAGCCGAATCCGGATCGCGGCCCTTGCGGCCGGACTCCGTCGGGCCGGATCGGGGCTCCTGCGTCATCGACCTATCCCCCGGTCATCGATCGTGTTCGAGGAGATCACGGGCGCACGCCATCATCTCGGCGAGCGTCCGCCGGAAAAACTCGCTGCGCTCCTCCCGCCGATCGGCGGCGAGGGCGGGGGCCGGAGCATCGAGGGCGGCCAGTTCCGTGAGACAGCCCGCCGCGGTGCGCGCCCGCGCCAGAAACCGGCCGAAATGAAATCGCGCGCCGGGATCGGCCGCGACGTTCTCCAGGATCGCCCGCGCGCGCTCGGCGGCCGGACCGGCGCTCCCGGATTGGCGAGCCTTCACCGCCGCCTCGAGGGCTTCGAGCGCGTCCCGCAGCGCCCGGCGCACCTGCTCCCGATCGGCGACGAACATGCTCTCCACCCGGCTCAGCCGTTCGGTCGCCTGCCGACAGGCCGGCGGCTCCCGGTCCGCCACCGGCGACCGCTGCTGGAGAAGTTCCCCCAGGACCGCGGTCACCTCGCGCTGGGCAGCCGCCACCCCCCGGAACGGCGCAAGCCCCTCCGCCGGGCGCAGGTCGGATTGCTCCAGCGTCGCCAGTCGCCGCACCGCGGATTCCTTCCAGGCGGGATCGGTCTCCCCGCGCGGCGCGGCCTGGCAGATCTCGCGCAGCAACACCCGCGCAATGGCCAACCAGCGGGTCAGGGCCTCGCGGATCGGGGCGGCCTCTTCCGGCGGCTCCCCCGCCAATCGCCGGACCCGTTGCGTCGCTTGTCCCAGGTGGATCCACCGCAACGCCGCGTCGCTCGCCGAAGGGGAGGCTCCATCCCGCCTTTGCCGCTCCAGCAATTCCAGGAGGGTAACCTCGGTGGCAAGGTCTTCCACCTCTGCGCCCCGATAAAGGGCGAAGAAACGCCCACGGGAGACGGTGGACCACACTTCGTCCCGAAGCGCGAAGAAGCGCTCGTCCCACTCCGGCGCGAGGCGCTCCAGCGCGCCGTCCTGCTGTGCCGCCTGCAGGCTGCGGACGAGGACCAGGAGTTCCTTCGAGCAGCGCTCGAACCAGAGCGCCGCCTCCGCCCGCGCCTCCTGTTCTTCTTCGGGGCTTCCCACGCGCAATCGGACGCTCCCTTCCCGCTCGATCCCGGCGGCATGGATCTCCGCGCGAGCGCGATACACGCCGGGCAGGACTCTCGCGTGGCCGACCGGAAACCGAACCGAGAACCGGCCTTTCTCCACCACGGCGATGCACCGGCCCGAGGGCACGGGGTGATCGTCGAGTTCGAGCCGGACCCCGACCTCCGTGCCGTCCGGCGCGGGCAACGCACCGAGCAGTCGGAACTCCGCACCCCTGGAGGGTCGCTGGAAATCCAGCGCCAGCCAAGGCTCCGGTTCCGCCGGATCGGCCATCAGCGCAGGTCCGCCGAGCGCGAACCCGATCAGGATCCACGCCTGGCGAGCGCGGGTTCGCAGGCTAACCATCGTTCACCCACCGGAACCGCACGGTGGTCACCCGGTTCGGCGCGAACGCAATGGTCAGATCGTCGAAGACCGGGGTGACATTGAGGGGAAGGACCGTCGGTGTGTGCTTGAAGGTGATACGGTAGCGGATTTCCTGATTCTCGACCACGACTCCGAGTCCGAGGAGGGCAAGGACGTCCTCGAGGGGACCGGCCGGCAAGGGGATCATGCCCGATCCGACGTCGAGTCCCAGGTCCAGGGATGCCGGCAGGTCCGCCAACGGGAGTCCGTTGTAGGTCTCCGGCACCCATTCCGTATGGGAGACTCCCAGGAGGCGGGCCGGATAGGGAAGCGGGGCGAACGCGCCTTCGAACACTCCCGCATGGGTGGGCGCCACGTCCTCGAACCGGGAGCGCATGAACCCGAGGAGGGAGTATACGCCGGGCTGGGCGAAGAAGCGCAGGTCGTCGAACGTTCCGGGGGTGACTTCGCGTCCCCGCTCGTCCGTCTCCGATCCGCCCAAGGTCACCAGGTCGCGATGGGGCGGCCAGCCTGTGAAGGCCATGGTCGCGCTCGCCGGCGTCACGGAGGTGACCAGGGCCTGTACGCCGTCCACGTAGAGGGTTTGCTGGGTGCCGTCCTCCCACCGCACGGCGATGTGGTGCCATTCGTGTGCCTGCCCGCGACCGATCAGCACCGCGGTCGCGGTGGTCTCTTCGTAGAGGTACGGACAGGGGAAGGCCGCGCGCGCAGTCGGCGGCCCGTAGGTGTCCGCGACGTAGAAAAGGCGCGTGGATTCCACTGTGAGGATGTTCGAGGAGATCGCCGTGCGAATGCGGTGCTGCACGCCGACCTCCGACGTGGCGGGGAACGTGGCCAGATAGACGGGGATGAGGGAGGCCGACGAGCGCTCGTCGAACTTGACCCAGAACTCGACGGCGCCGGAGAGGGCTTCCGCGTTACCCGAGCAGGTCCATCCGCTCAGCTCCATCCGACTGTCGCTGAACAGCAAGCCCTCGGGAAGGAGGTCCGCGCCCCAGGCGACGTCAGCCCCCCGTTCCTGGTCCCCTTGCGCTCCCGGCGGGCCCGTGGCCGAATCGGCGTCGAGGGAGGTCCGCAGCAGGGCCTCGAACGCGGGCGCGGGATGCCCCGGCGGCACGGCGGGCACGTCGGTCTGCAACTGCACGTGGCCCGCCCAATCGGCGGGAACGCCGGTCGCCGCCGGCGGCGCATTGGGCCACGTCGCCGTGTGATCCGCGCCGGTGGTCGAGCGTCGGGATTCGAACTGGGCCTGGGTCGTGTGGTAGAGGATGTCGAACACCCGCACCACCGCCACCAGCTTGGCCGACGCCGCTTCCCGCGGGCCCGGAAAGAACACCCGACCCAGAGAAGTGATTTCGTAGAGTCCCATCTCGCGGAAGCAGAACTCGGTGGTGCGCGTCAGCAGGTCGGTCTTGTCGACCGGAAGAGCGATCACCCGCTCCGGGTTGAGGCGGACGGAATGGTAGTTGGGGTCGGCGTTGGCGAGGATCACCCACGCCCACTCGGGGGTCAGCAGCACGGAGGGCGGCTGCGTGAGGGACTGCACAAAGTCATAGAATTCCCGCCAACCCTTGAAGGGACCCTGCGTCGGGAGCAGGCTGGTTCGGTGCTGGTCGATCGCCTCGGCCACCTGCCACGCGATCGCATACGGGATCGCCCCGCCGGCCGGCCCGCGAAGCCCAGCGAGGACCGCCGCGAGCACCGGCTTCGGCGCGAGATTCACATTGACCGGCGCGCGCGGCTCGAGGACATGGGCGGGGTGGCCTTCCGGGAACATCCCCCCGGTCGGGGCGATGACACTCGGGTCGATCCACGCTTCGACGCTGAGATAGTCTTCGACCCGCCGGTAGTCGGACTCGCCCAGGAGCGGGAGGAGCGACTCCTTCGCGCCCAGCCCGCCCTGCGCGTCCCGAAGCGCAACGATCTGCGCACCCCGACCCGCGATCGGGTCCACGGCAGGGAGTGACTGTTCGCGGAGGTGGTCGGCGATCCCGCGGCCAAGGTGGTCCAGGATCATCGCCAGCGCGGGCATCGGGGCGTTGAGGTGGATCTGCGCACCCGTATCGAGGATCTTCAGCACCGCCTGGTCGCCCTGAGGGAGATAGGTCCCGGGGAGGAGCGTGGAATATGTATGCCCGTGCGCCACCCCCCCCCGATAGGACGGCGCGGGAGTGGTTTCGAGGGGCCCGCCGCCATAGCGCCAGGGAGCGGCGGGGTCGCTGGCCCACCGGGTCCCGGCATCGCGCCGCAGACGGGCGATGCCGTATTCCAACCCCGACAGGGCCAGGCCGCGGGCGCGGACGCCGTCGACGAAGCCCATGCTGGCCGCCGCTTCCCCTGCGGATACCGTGAGATACACCACGGCGAGCAGGGAAAGGAGGGTCAACATGCCCAGGGTGAAGATCAGCACCATGCCGGAGCGGCGAACCGCCCCTTGGCCCGAGATGGGGAGGGGGGACACCTTCGGGTACGGTGGGCGGGAAGGATGGGCAGTCGGCAAGGGAATTGCGCCTGTTATTGTAGTGGGTAAGCCAAAGAAGCCATGTTCCGTACCGGAGGATACGAAAAATTACGCCCTGAGTCAATCCGGGCGGAGGAGGCCGACAGCTTGTGTCCATACGCTACGGAACGGCTCAATGTCATTGGTCTCGTGCGCGAAATTCCCATTGTTTGGGAATTATTCCGCCCCACATGACAGGTTCAGTGAGGGTGAGACCCGATTGCCCGAGCGCGGTCCTCGTCGCCGCGGCGCACCACGGACCGGTGAACTTCGGATCCGGATCCGGTCTTGACGACCGCTTCGGTCCAGAGCTTGGGTGAAGGGCAAGGCGTTTCATCGAAAATGCATGGATGGATACCCTGGAACCGGTCTGGTCGACCTGCGGAGGTCGCGGCAAGCAGGGAGACCTGGACGGGGCTCGCCGGGTGACGTGGAGGGAGATGACCATGGATCGCCTCAAGCAGGTCCTCGTGGGGATTGATTTTTCAACGTACTCGGAATCTGCGTTGATCCAGGCGGGAAGACTGGCGGCCGCGTCATCGGCGAGTCTGCGGGTCGTTCACGTCGTCGAATCCGACGTCCTGGTGGATTTGGAGCGTGCCCTGCCCCATGCCGCTCCGGGACTGCGGGAAAACGTGCTCGCCACGTTGTCCGCCCGGCTCAAGGGCCTGGTGGAACTGCATGTGCCGGCCGGCACGGAGTGTCGCACGGAAGTGCGCACCGGTTCACCGGCCGCGGAGATCCTCGGCCTGGCCAAGACGCTGGGGGTCGACTTGATGGTCCTCGGCGCGCACGGGACGGGAGGGGCCGGGGACGGGGCGGCGGGGATCCTGGCGACGAAGTGTGTCCGGAAGGCGCCGTGCAAGGTCATGCTCGTCCGGGCGGCCCATGGGGCGGCGTTCCGCCGCGTGGCGGTCCTGACCGACTTTTCTCCCGTCGCCGCCCGCGCCGCGATGCAGGGGATCCGGGTGGCGCAGATGGACCAGGCGACGCTGAGCTTCCTGCACATGTTCCAGCCGCCCTGGGCGGTGCTCCACTACGCCGCCCCCACGCCGCAGGCCGATCCCCACTTCATCGCGGGCTTCCGTCAGGCGCTGGACGCGGAGATGGAGGCCTTCCTGGCCCCCTTCGCGGCGGATCTGAAGGGGATCACGGTGGAGCGCCGGATCCTCGATCATATGCACCCGGCCTCGGGAATCGTGGCGTGGTTGGGTCAGGAGAAGATCGATCTGGCCGTGGTCGGCACGCATGGCCGATCCGCGCTGATCCGGATGATCATCGGCACGACGGCCGAGCGGATTCTCCGGGATTCTCCCTGCTCGGTTCTGGCGGTCAAGCCGGAAGGATCCGAGATCGCGGGGACCTGACGCCCTCGGGGTGTGCGCGCCGACTTGCGGACCGTGCGCGCGCGGGGCGCCGGCATGGGCGGTCGCGAGAGGCACGGGTCTGCGGGTCGCCCCCGCGGTCCGGGTTCCCCTCGCGCCGGCCGGCGGGAGTCCCCGCAGGCCGCGCGTCGACGGCGATCCTGATCGGCGGCGTGGCGGCGGCGCTGGCGAACGTGCGCGGGATCGCGGACGGTCCCGCCGGCGCCGACGCAGGCCCGGGCGCGCGCCTACCGGCCCTCGATCTGCGCAAGCAATTCCGCCCACCGGGGATCTGCGCGCAGCGGCGCTAGGTCGGAATCCGCCTCCAGGTGCGCGCGATCCGACCAGCCGGCCTGGATCGCCGCCTCGAGACGCGCGAAGGCGCGGTCCCTCCAGGCCGCCGCCTCGGTCGCCTCCACCTCACGCGCCTCCGCGCCGGGCGCGACGCGACCGACGCTGCGCAGCGCCAGAAGGCAGCCGAGATTGTACTGCAGCCCCGGGATCTGCTCCCGGGCCAGGGAGTCGGCGGGATCCCGCGCCACCACCTCCTCGAGGTCCCTCAACGCCGCCTCGAGTGTCGATAGCGCATCCCCCCCCTGCGCCAGGATGGTCATGGCCCGGTTTCGATTCAGGATTCCCCGACCGAAAAGCGCCTCGAGGTTTCCGGGCCGGAGACGAAGCGCCTCACCGTAGTCCGCCCGGGCGGCCGAGAACTGTTCGTCGGGATCTTCCCCGCGGTTCCTTCGGTACGCCCCCCAGTTTTGCTGCAGGTCCGCGCGTCCGATCCAGGCTCGGGGATCCGACGGCGCCAGGCCCAGTGCCCGATCCAGATCCGCCAGCGCGCTCCGGTAGGTCGGAACGGGATCGCTTCCCGCCTCGCCGAGGGCGACCCCCAAGTTCGTGCCGATGCATCCGCGTGTCGACCACAGATTCGCCGCCGCAGGTCGCCGGTCGATCGCGCGGTCCAGGAATTCCAACGCCTCTCGCCACAGCCTCTGCGCCTCGCCCGGCGGAAACCCCGGTTGCAGGGCCTGGTTGTCCCGCAGAATCGCCAGGTTCAACCAGATCTCCGGGTCGCCGGGGTTCCTCTCCCCCGCCTGCAGGAGGTCCACCGCCGCGGCCGCGTACCCCGGGGCGGGGTCCTCTCCCCCACGGATGCCCTCGCGTGCGCGATTCAGACGCTCCACGCCCCGGTGCAACCGGATCTCCCACGAGAACGGCATCCGGTGCAACGCCTGGTCGAAGTCGGCCAACGCCGCCTCGCGGTGGGATCGGGCCTCGCGGCCCCGGGCCGCTTCATGCTGCGCGGCCGCCGAATGAGCTTTCCCCCGCAGTCCCCACGCTTCGCCCCGTTCCGGGAATCTCCGCAACAACTCCTCCGCGTCACGCATCGCCTGGGACAGACATTCGGTCGGATCCTCTCCCCGACCGGATCGGACGCGCGCCCATTCCCGGGCAAGATCCGCCCGCACGATCCGGGCCAACGGGGACTGCGGGGCGCAGCGGATCGCTTGCTGAATTTCGTCCCATGCCCGCCGGTAGTCCTCCGTCGGATCGAGTCCCACGTGGGCCCGCCGCTGGCCCTCCACGCGAAAGAGGTTGCTCCGGCCGATGCGCGCGAACGCCTGCTCCGGCGCGCGGGCAACCGCGTGGTCCAGGTCTTCCCGCGCCCCCTGGAACCACTTCGCGGGGTCCTGCCCCGCCTCGGCAACCGCTCGACCCCACTCCAGGCGAAAGTGCGCCCGGACCGTGCGCGACTCCGCGAGGTCGGGATCGAGTTCGACGGCGCGATCGAGGTCGGCGCCGGCGGTCGCCCACTCGCTGTCCGCGCCGACAGGCGAGTCGCCCCGGAACCGGACCCGGTCCCCGCGCGCCCGGCCGCGGCACCGCCAGGCATCCGCCCGGAGCGGAGCCCGCGCCCGCGCGAACTCCGCACTGGCGATCGCCTGATCGAACGCCCCGGTCGGGTCCTCCCCGCGGTCGATGCGGGAGCGCGCCCAGCTCAGCGCAAGCGTCCCCCGGGTCAGCCAGGGATCGATCGATCCGGGTTGCAGGGCCGCCGCGCGCGCGGCATGCTCGAGCGCGTTCTCGAAGCCCGGACCGGGATCTCCCCCGGTCTCCGCGAGATACTCGCCCCGCAGCCCGTCGAGTTCCGCGCGCCCGACCCAGACGATCCCATCCGTCGGCTCGATTTGCGCCGCCCGCGCGAGGTCCGCCTCCGCCTCCATCAAGAGTTGTGCCGGGTCCTCTCCGCAACGCACTCTCGCTCGGCCGAGCTCGAGCCGGGCCCGGGCGCGCTCCGTCAGCGCCGACGCGTCGCGAGCCCGTCGCCCCAGCGCGTTCGTCAGAGCCGCGACGGCCGTCTCCCCGTGCGCGACGGGGGACTTGCCCAGGGCCAGGTCCCGGCGCATGAGGGCCAGCGCGATTCGACCGCGGCACCGCCACCCCCCGGACGAGGACGGATGCAATTCCAACACGCGATCGCAGGCGATCAAGGCATCGGCCACGAGGTCTCCCGGGTCCCGACCCCGCTCCACGCCATGGCCGATCCAGGCCTCGAGGAGATCGGCGCGGGCCATCAGTCCGAGTTCCAGGTCGGGGCGAAGTCGGATCGCCCGGTCGGACTCCTCGAGTCCGCGGCGGAAAGACGGCGTCGGATCCTCCCCGCGGGCGATCGACCATTCGCCGCGGACCCGGAACAGGTCCGCGCGCAGCGCCCGCGCCATCGGATCGTCCGCGGCCAGCCGAACCGCATGATCGAGGTCCTCGGCCGCAAGCGCGAAGAGGGGCTCCGGATCGTCGCCGCGCTGCCAGCGAACGCGCGCCAGCGTGGCCACGACCACCGACCGACGGCACCGTGCCTCCATCAGGTTCGGGAAGAGCGCCAGGGCGCGTTCCAGGTCGGCCAGCGCCTCCGCCCACAGAACTTCCGGCGGACGTCCCTCGCCGCCTCCCCCTCGCCCCCACTCCCAGAGAAGCGCCGCCCGCAGCGCAAGGAATTCCGGCCGCGGGTAAAGACGCAGGATCTCCGTGACATCCGCCAGCGCGGCGGGATACGCGTCCGGCGACGGCTCACCACGAGCCGCCGCGAGCACGGCCTGGACCCGTCGCGCGTGAGCACGCTGCATGAGGTAGACGAATTGCCCCTGGTCGCGGGCAAGCCCCTCCGTGCAGGTCCGGATACAGCCCGCCGGATCTCCGGCGTCGATTTGGATCTGAGCCCGACAGATCCGGGCTTCGTCCAGGGTGGGGGCGAGAGTCGAGGCGCGCTCGAGGTGGGCCAGGGCCGTGGCGCGCTCCGCCTCCTCCTCCGCCGCGTACGCGAAGATCCCGCGCGCGCACTCCCGGATCGCCGGGGGGAGAGACGACGGCGCCGCACCCGGGAGTGCGGGCTGCACGAGGGGTCCGAGGTCCGCGCGGATCCGCCGGCGCAGGTCGGCGATCCGGGGGTCGACCGCAGCCGCTCGGGCCGCATGCGCTCCCGGAGTCGCCGCCGTCCCCGGGACCTCGGCCGGCGGGAAGTCCCACACGCGCTCCGCGGCAAGGTCGAACGAGCGGATCAGGAGGAGGACCGCGCGTTCGTACCGGCTCGGCGCAAACGACGGATCGAGCGCGAGGGCGGCGTCTTGGTGCCGGACCGCATCCTCCAGGAACAGGAGGGCCCGGGAGAGCCGTCCGAGGTGATAGTGGGGCTCGGGCCGCCGAGGCTCCCGCGCGATCGCCTCGGCCGCGGCCTGTTGGAGTTGCTGTCGGTAGTCCTCCACCTCGGCGAGCGGCGCGCCGGCGCGACGAACCCGCAGCGCAGCGTCGAGGTAGAGGTCGGCGCGCTCGCGCAGCGCCGCCAGCATGGCCTCCCGCAGCCGGGCCTGTTCCTGCTCCGCCTCCGCCCGCGCGCTTTGTTCCCGGGCGCGGTCTTCCGCGGCGATCCGGGCGCGCCGGTTCTCCCGGCCGAAGGCCAGCGTCGCCGCGAGGGCGACCCCCAGGGCCCCGACCAGCAGGGGACGTCGCCGACACCAGCGGAGCGCCGGCTCCCACGGCTTGGGCGGCCGCGCCCGAATCCCCTCCTCCTCCAGATACCGCCGGCAATCCTCCGCCAGATCTCCGGCGCTCGCGTAGCGGAGGTGTTTCTCCCGCGCCATGGCCTTGAGGCAGATCGTCTCGGCGTCGGGGTCCACGCCCGGGGCCACGCGACGGGGCGGCGGCGGGTCCTCTTGCGCGACTTTCATCGCAACCGCCAAGGGGGACTCGCCGAGGTAGGGAGGCCTGCCGGTCAGCATTTCGTACAGAATCGCCCCGACCTGGTAGACATCGCTCCGGGCATCCAGTTCTCCGACCCGGGCCTGGGCCTGCTCGGGACTCATGTAAGCCGGCGTGCCCGTCAGCATCCCGGACTGCGTCAGGACCGCTTCCCCTGCGCCGTCCGGCTTGGCCAGTCCGAAGTCCATCACCTTCAGCGTGCCGCCGGGCTCGCGGATCACATTGGCGGGCTTGAGATCGCGGTGGACCACCCCCGCTTCGTGAGCGAACTGCAGCGCCTCGGCGATCTTCCGCACCATACCCACGGCCGCAACGGCGGCGATCCCCCCGCGACGATCGAAACCCTCCCCCGCCCGATCCACGCGCGGCGGTCCGACCGGAACGTCGAAGGAAGACGGATCGTCCAGAACGGAGGACAGGTTTGCGCCTTCGACGTACTCCATCGCCAGGTATGCCTGCCCGCTTTCGACGCCGGCGTCGCAGACCCGGACGATTCCCGGATGGCGCAGTCGACCGAGGACGTGGGCTTCGCGCTCGAACCGTTTGAGTTCCTCGGGTGCTGCGAAGATCCCCGAGCGCAGGACCTTGACCGCGAAGAACGAATGGAGACCGGGGTGGTACGCGAGATAGACGATCCCCATGCCGCCGGCGCCGAGCGGACGCGTCAGTTCGTACTTCCCGAGTCGGGAAGGAACCGGGGGCGCCGCGGTCCCATGGACACCCGGATCCACGACCGCCTGCTTGCGCTGCTCGGTCGCGTCCGGTGGGCGACGGGGGACTCGCGTGTCTTCGTGGCGAGGGCCCGGACGTGTCGCGGACTCCGGTTCGGCCCCACCGGGGGATTGCGCAGCCAGGACGGCCCCCACCTGCGCGCGGGTCAATCGGCCGGCCTGCTCCAAGATCTCCCCGAGCCGGGTCCAGGGCATTCCGGCGTCTTCCCGGCGCGCCTGCTCGCGGAGCGCCTCGTTCACGACTCCGGGGGCGACGAACCCCATGCGGACGGCAAGAACGCCGAAGCGGTAGGAGCCCACCCAATCCGCCGCGGGGACGGCGGTCGCGGTCCGATGATCGGACTCGCGCTGGTGTGCCAGCAGACGGGCCAGCTGCTCGTGGTTGAGGAGACCGGCTTCGAGGAAGACGACGCCGAGCGGCGGCGGCGGCGTGAAGGACTGCTGAATTCGCAGGGCGGCATCGACCTGCGCGCGGGTGAGAAGGCCGACCTCGACGGCCAGTCGGCCCAGGAGGCAATCGATGGGGCGGGGCATTCGCCGGAGCTCCCGGGGGTCGACCGAACGATCGAGGGCGCTCGCCGATGCGCGGACCGTCGGATACTATAGAGGGAGCGTGCGGCGCAATCCAGTGCCTCATGGAGGTCGGCGCCGCGCTCTTGTCGGCCGGGCCAGGGCGGCGGACGGGCGGGGTGGGGTCGCGGGGGGGGGGGCCCCGGGGGGGCGGGCCCCGCCCCCCCCGGGGGGCCCCCCCCCCGCGGGCCCCGGGGGGGGGTGGGGCCGCGCCCGCGCCGCCCCGGGCCCCC
>CAZWCX010000122.1:16021-20813 GCA_964632945.1 uncultured Planctomycetia bacterium
GGGTGGGGGGGCCGAAACCCGGGCCTTGTGGTGGGGGGGCCCCGGGTGTTTGGGGGCGGGCCGGGGGGGGGGGGGGGGGGGGGGGGGGGGGGGGGCGGCCAGCCTCGGGGTCGGCGGACCGATCCCCGACGGCTTTCCCGCCCGCGGGCGACGAGGCGAGGTCTATGGGCCGGCGACGGCTTCGCCGAGGAACCGCAACAGGTCCGCGTCCGAAACCTGGGCCGGATCGACCAGGTCCCGTCCGGCCAGATCGGCCGGCACGACGGGTCGGCGGAAGCGCAGGTAGTCATACCGGGCGACGAGGTCCGGGTTGCCGCCGGTCAGCACGGTCCGGTTGTGCACGGCCGGAGGGACCGACGCCACCGTCGGCCAGTCGGTGTAGCAGGTCATCCCCACCTGGAGGGTCGCCGGGAAGTCGGCTCGGCGGTACCGGCGATGGACCTGCCAGGGTCCGCCCGGCGCCCGACGCAGCAGGATCACCGCAGCGCCGATGCGCGCCGCCTGGAGCACGGCCTCCGACACGTCGGCCGCGGAGATCTCCAGCACCGAATTGCCGTCCCGGGTGGTCTTGACCTCCCAGTCGTATCGCCCGGGGACGTTGGCCGCCCCCAGCGAGAGGAACACGTAGTTCTCCCCTCCCGGCGTCCAGGTCTCGGGCGTGACGTCCCGTGGCGTGCGGACCATGATTCCGGCCAGGGAGAATTGGGACCCCGGGGCGCCGGTCCCGGCGCGATTGGTCACCCGCACGCGCAGGGTTGCCGCAAAGTCCCCCTGAATCCGCTTGCAGGTGAGTTCCCCGCGGTAATCCCGGTACCACGAACTGCTGTAGGGGATCATCGTGAGGGATCCCGGGTTTCCCCCCTGAATGAAGATCCTTTCCAACGGGTCGGCGCCGCCGCCTTCGAGACGATGGACGCGCTCCCACGACGACAGGGTGGCGGGGTCGCGGAACTCGTCGCCGGTCGGCGCCAGGTCGTCTGCGGCCGCCTGCGGCGCCAGGGCCGCGGCGACGGGGGGCGCCGGCGGAGCCCCGCCGAGCCCGGCCCGCGCCTGCCCGGTCCGCTCCAGGTATCGCTGCAGGGCGTCATACTTGGGGGCCTCGGCGCGCGGCTGGTCGGGATACTCGAGCGAGCCGAACCGGCCGTGCCGGCTCATCCCCTCGCAGTGGAGGAAGTGGCAGTACAGACCTCCTCCCGCACCGCCCCAGTCCGCGAGCGCGCGATCGTAAAGTCTCCCCATGCGCGGATCGCGATTGGCCCCGTCGAACAGCGCCCGCAACGCCGCATGGTCGCGGAACGCGCGGCCGGCCACGAGGTGCTGCCCCGCCTCGTAGGCGATCAACGTCTTGCCGTACCGATGGGCGATCGCGGCCTGCTGGTCGAGGAACCCGCGCAGGCGGGGAAGCGCAACGGACTCCAGCTCCCCGAAGAGCGCGTCCAGGTCCTGTCCCGCAAGCCGGGCCACCTGTTCGGTCGTCCCCGCCGGAACCGAGAAATAGGGGCCGATCGCCACGGCGTCGACGTGGCCGGCGACATCCCCCCACGCCAGCATCTGCTCGGACGTCCACGGGTTGACCGCAAAGCTGCCCAGTACGCGGATCAGCCGCGCCGGCGGGATTTCCTGCGCGAAGATCGCGCCGATCTCCCGCGTACGCTGTGCGTGGTAGCGGATCTGCGCCTGGTAGTCGTTGTCGCTCAGGCCGAGCGCCCGACCGCGCTCGCGGGCGTAGGACGCCTGGGGATACTCGCTGTTCCACACCTCGTTGGAATGTTCGACGTAGACGCGAAGGTCCGGGCGCAATTCGCGCCGGATGAGGCGCGCGAGCTCCCGCACGTATCCGTCGTCCGCCACGTGGGGAACGCAGAACCAGGCGTCCGCGCCGACCCGGTTGGCCAGCGCGCACATGACCTCCGCCGGCACGCCGCGCTCCACCCATCGGGCCATCTCCACGCGCGGCCGGTCCGCCCAGCGCGCCACCTGCACCTGCTGGCTGTGCCCGAACGTCCACATCATGAATCGGATCACCCGGTAGGAGCGGATCCGGTCCAGAAGCACCGGGTGGAAGACCTCGTCCGGGGCGGCGGCCACCGGCATCCGCACCCGGAGGTTGCGCACGGGATTCTCCGGCCGGGTCGCGGTCAGCGTGATCGAAATCCCGCTGCGGGTCGGATCGTCGACCTGCAGGACATCCCGTCCGGGCGACCGCTCCACCACCCGCGCGGCGCCACCGTACTGAAGCGCGCCTTCCCCCTCGAACTCGACCACGTAGCGACCCGCCGGATAGAGGGGGGCCTCGCTCCAGAACAGCAGCGTCCTCGCGACCTGGCCCGGCAACAGCGAACGCACCCAGCCGTTCGCGTCGACGTCGATCGCGCGGCCGTCGGACCAGGTCGTCGCCGTGCCGGAGATCCACGGACGCGAGGTCTTGAAGGGATCCAGGAACGGAATGTCCCGGCTCCAATCGTTGATCGGCGCGAGGTTCGTTCCCAACGGGAACGGCTCCTGCGCCCGCGCCGACGGGTGGAACGCAGGCCACAGAAGCAGAACGAACAGGACGACACCCGTGAGGATCCAGGGATTGCGTTGCATCGAAGCACTCCAGGATGGAGACCGAACAGGGTTCTCGACCGATGAGGAGGCTTGCCGGCTCGACCGTGCGTCCGTCGCGGGGGGGTCCCCCCGCCGCACGTGTGTGTTTCGGGGCGCGCGCGTCAGCGCGAGGTCTCCCCCGCTTCCAGGGTGCCTTGTGCCGCGTCGCGCACGAGGGCGCTGGGGTCTGCGGCCGCCGCGACCGCCAGGGCGTCGCGCGCCGCGAGATCGCCGCGCCGGGCGCATGCGGACAACGCCAGCACGGCGGCGTGGCGCACGAGTTCGCTTCCGTCTTCCCGCAGGAACCGCCCGCAGGCGTCCCGGACTTCGGGGAGATCGGCCGTGCCGGCGAGTTGCCCGATCCACTCCGCCCGCAACACCGGATCGGGATCCCGCGCCGGGCCGCGGAACCCGCGCCCCCCGGCCGGCGAACCCGCGGAGGAACCGATCCCGTGGGCTTCGCGTCGGACCGCGGTCTCCGGGTCGGCAGCCGCCCAGGCCCACCGGTCTGCTCCGCTCCCGACGCGCAGCAGCCGCACACCCTCCCGGCGCACCTCCGGATCGGCCGCGATCGCGACCAGGCTCCCGACACGGTCGAGGTCCGCCTCCGCCGGGGCATGCCCAGCCAGTGCCTGCAGCGTCCGCACCAGGCCGTCGGAGTCGTCGCGGAGGGCAAACGCCTCCAGGAGTCCGAGCAACTCCCGCCCCGCGGACTCGCTTCCGCCGCTCCCCAGCACCGCCAGCGCCGCCGCGCGAACCTCGCGCGCGCCGGTCGCACAGCGCACCCACTCCGCCAGGCGATGGGAAGCCGACGGGGCGAGCCACTCCCCACGCAAGGCCGCAAGGATCTGCAGACCCTCCTCCCCGGTGGATGCCCATTGCAGCCGGTCCAACCAGGACGCCTCCGCAGCCTCGGAAAGTCGATCCGGGCCGAACGCGCGCCCGGGATCGGGACCGAGCGCACCCGGCAGGGGCGCCGCGGGGTCGCCGCCCCCGACCACGCATCCGGGCGGGAGGACCGGAATCTCGGGCCGCGCCGGCCCCCCCCCTTTCCCCACCTCCCCCGCCTCGGATCTACGCCCGGCCACCGGAGGGAGCGGGGCAGGGATCGCGGTCCGCCGCTCCACAGGCGAGCAACGGGAACGGGCGGGACCGTCCCCGCCGTCGCCGAACCGGATCTGTACGAAGACGAAGCCCTGCGCCAGCGCGAGGAGCGCAAGCGCCCATCGAGTGCGGCGAGCCACGAGACTTCCTCCCCAGGCGGGATGGGACCGTCCGTCCGGTATGCTCGCCTTCTCATCGCCCCCTACACGCACCCGATCCCGCTGTGACCGGTCCGGACGGGAATCCGTGCAGCCCGCGCGGATCGTCGGTGTGAGGAATTGCGCGGACGGGTGTGGGGCCCGGGCGGCTCGGAGGCGCGCCCCCCCCCCATGAAGGCCGGCGCTTTCCGCGCCTCGCCCGGCCGCGGGTGGCGCGATCGCGCGCGGGACGCCGGAGGATGCGGACGGGTCCGGCTCGCCGCCGCAACGCGGCACGCCGCCGGTCCTGACGGCGTCCGCGTGTCGGTCCCGGCCGACCCGCGCACGGGAAGCGCGGGACGGATGCGGGTTTCGCCGTTCCCCCGTTCACCTACTTCGGGGTCGCCCGCGCCGCCGTCCGCGGGGCCACGCTTCTCCAGGGGTCGAACTCGGTGCATTCGCCGACCACGCAGAGATACGCCTCGCGGTTGCACTCCGGGCAGTAGTAGAGGTACTTCCCGAAGACCCGCGCAACGTTGTCCCGAATCATGCGGAACACCTCTCTCCGCGGCGCGGCGCCCGCGATCGGATCGGCCTCCAGAACTCGGAAGGTCGCCACTTCCAGCTCATGGATGAACCGGCGCAGCGGCACGTCCAGGGTCAGGACGAATCGATGGATGCGCGAGGGATGGACCCGGGGCGAGTCGTATCCCTCGGACTCGTGCCACTGGCCCTCCCCGCCCGGGGCGCGCAACTCCGTCGGCTTGGACTCGCGGTCGCAGTGGATCCGGCAGCCGCACACGTGGAAGCCGCGCACATAGGGTTTCAGCGTGGCTTTGAGCGCGTCGAAAACGGCGCAGTAGGCTGCGCCGGCGGCCCCATCGTAGTCGCCCTTCTTGCGCTGCGTGGTGACCCGAGTGGCCAGCTCGTGGATGAGGTCGGTGAGATCGCCGTCCAGGATC
>CAZWCX010000123.1:0-20241 GCA_964632945.1 uncultured Planctomycetia bacterium
AGGAGGCGATGCCCCCGTGCATCGCCGACGACGAGCAACGAAGCCCGGCGCGAAAAGCGACCGGACCAACCTGGGAAATCAAGGTTGAAGCCCCACTAGGTTCGCGACGGGGGCGATCGGGGCTCCCCGACCCGAGGTGGAGCGGACTCGCTCCACCCGGGGGCTCGGCGTGCCCCGGTCCCGGCACGGGACCGGGCTGCCGCACTCATCCGGCCGCGGTTGGGAGGCAATGTGCCGAAGAAAACCACCCGCCCGGAACCCCGGCCGCGGGCCCGCGGCGCCGATGCCAGATCCGACCCGGCTCCCCCCGCCTCCGATTCCCGCTCCGCACACGCAACTCCCAGCGGCGAAAGCGATTCCGCCGACTCTGGCTCCCCGCATCGGCTCTGGCGCGAGGATGTCGGGTCCAGCGTGGCCATCAACCTGCGCCGCGCGCGCATGGAACGGCACCTGTCGCTCGACGCGCTGGCCAACCGCTGCGGGATCAGCCGTTCGATGCTTTCCCAGATCGAGAATCAGCGTTCGGTCCCCTCGGTGACGGTCCTGTACCGAATCTCCGAAGGGCTCGGCATTCCGTTCGCCACGCTCGTCGAACCGCAGACCGAACGAAAGCTCGTCGTCCTCAAGCTCGAGGACACCCGCACGTTGTCCTCGCACAACGGCCTCTACCAGAATCGCACGCTCTTCCCGTTCGACGATCCGCTCCGGCCGATCGAGTTCTACGAGGTGACGCTCCTGCCCGGCTGTCACGAGGTAGCGCGCGCGCACGCGGTCGGGACCTGCGAGTACATCGTCGTGGTCAAGGGGATGATGCGGCTCAAGGTCGGGGACCGGATGGCGGAAATGCGCGAACGGGATTCTGTCTTCTTCCAAGCCGACATCGGGCACGAGTACCTCAACCCGGGCCGGGAGCCGACGGTCCTCTACATGGTCGTGACGCGTCCGGAGCACGCATGAGCGCGGAGGTCCCGCTCCCCGCCGCCGTCGCCGGTTTCCGCGAGCAGTACCGCCGGGCGAACATCGGTCCCGGCTACTCCGGGATCCTGCATTGGGCGTTCACGAGCCTCGGCAGCTTGGCCGTCCTCGGCGCATGTCTTCTGCACCTTCGCGAGGTCGCACCCTGGGAGTGGTGGGCGGTTCCGCTCACCTTCCTCTTCGCCAACCTGGTGGAGTACACGGGCCATCGCGGTCCGATGCACCACCCGGTCCGCGGCCTGCGCATCCTGTTCCAGCGCCACGCGCAGGAGCACCATCGCTTCTACACGCATGAAGCCATGCAGGCGGAGAGCACCCGCGACTTCAAGATGGTGCTCTTCCCGCCCGCGATGCTGGTCTTCTTCCTGGGGCTGCATGCGATCCCCGTGGGCACCCTGCTCTGGTTCCTGGTGTCTCCCAATGTCGCCCTGCTGTTCGTCGCCGTCGCGCTCGGGTACTTCCTGACCTACGAGTGGCTGCACCTGTCATATCACCTTCGTGAAGACTCCTGGATCGGCCGGCGTCGGCTCGTACGCGTGCTTCGCCGGTTGCACCGGACGCACCACGATCCTGCGCGGATGCAGACGCACAACTTCAACATCACGTTCCCGATCTGCGACGCCCTGTTCGGAACCTGGTACCGGGGGGGCGCGGGGGACGCCCGGGCCGCGGCAAATCTGCCGCCGGCGGAGGGCGCGCCGCGCTGACCGCGCGCGGGGGGGGGCGGGCGCCTGCGTTTCTCTACCCCGAGCGCGTCCCGCCGACTATACTGAGTCGCTGAATTCCCACGTTCCAGCCGGCAAGGAGCCCGACCGTGAGCCACCCGGAAGCCCCGCAGACCGAATCCGCCGCGCAGAAGCGCGAGGCCAAGCCCTTCGTACCGACCTACGTCGACTTCTTCTACTACAAGGTCAACCCCGCGTTCCGCCGCCTTCCCGAGGAAGAGCGGCGGAAGTCGGTCGCCGAATTCCGCGACGCCCTCACGGCGCTCGGAAAGACGCTGGAGTTGCGCTACTACTCCACGCTGGGGTTCACGCCGCAGGCCGACTTCCTGATCTGGGCGATCTCCAAGGAGCCGGATCGCCTGCAGGACGCCGCCCCGGGGATCGTCCGCGCGGGTCTCGGCCGCTGGCTGGACAACCCCTACACCTTCCTCGCGGTCACCAAGCCGACCCCCTACTCGAAGGACCACTCGCAGGCGTTCGAACTCGGCCCGTCGATCTGCAAGTACCTGTTCGTCTATCCGTTCATCAAGACGAACGAGTGGTACCTGCTGCCGTTCGAGGAGCGGCGCGCGATGATGGGCGAACACCGGAAGGTCGGCGGCGAGTTCCCCAAGATCCGGGTCAACACGACCTACTCCTTCGGCCTCGGCGATCAGGACTTCATGCTGGCGTTCGAGGGGGACGACCTGAAGGAGTTCTCCGACCTGGTGCAGCGACTGCGCGAGACCAAGGCGCGGCTCTATACGGTGCGCGACACGCCCTTCCTGATCGGCTCGCAGAAGACGCTGGACGAACTGCTGCAACAGCTCGCGCTGGTGTAGCGGCGGGGGCGGATGGCGGGGCGCGCCCGGCTCCCGCGGGCCGGCCCGAACCCGCGGGGGACGGGCGGGTTCCAGGGGAGGGGCATGCCGGCGCGTCGCCGGTCACCGGCGCGGCCCGGGTGCGGATCGCTACGCCCCTTCCTCGCTCAGGAAATTGATGATGATGGCGTCGAGGTGGACGATCCGGAACTCGTGATCCTTCAGGTAGAAGTAGTGCCCCTCGAGTTCGTCCCCGGCCTCTTCGAGCGCAATGACGCTGCCGAGATTCGGCATGGGTCGGAACTGGCGGGCTTCGGAATCGAACCCGTCGCCGGAGGCCACGACCTCGCCGTACACCATGGTCCCGCCCTTCGGGCAATGGACCTCGGGCTTGCCGGGGTCTTCCTGGAGGATCTTCACGACCACCCAGAGCCCGAAGACCTGGAACGGGATCAGCGTGTCGGCCGACTTGGATTTCATGACCGAATACCTCCTCGGGGGCTTGCGCGGATGATGGCACGTCCTGCCGACGATTGTCAAGAGGGGTGGCCGATGGATTTCACCAGTCGTGCGGTCCGCAGCCTGGTCGAACTGCACGAGCGCGAGGTCCGCGCGTTCGTCGAATGCTGGCTCCGATTTCGGGCGTCGGGGTGCGCGCTCCCCGAGGCCCATGGAGATCCCGACTACGAGAGTCCGGATCGCCTGGTGACCCACGTGCTGGTCGCGGCGGCCCGGTATCTGACCTGGATCGGCGAGTGTACGGGGCGTCCGGTGAACGACCTGTTCGCGGAGCGCGTGCCCGAGCGGGTGGCCCCGCGCCCGGCGGAGTACGCGGAGGAGGTGCTGGCGGCGTGGCGTCGGCATCTGGCGGCGCTCGCGGATGCCGAGATTTCGCCCCGGACGTATGTCTCACGCTGGGGCGAAACCTTCACGATCGAGCAGATGCTGGAGCACGCGGTGGTCCATCCGATGCGCCACCGCATTCAGTTGGAGCGCCTGCTGCGGGACTGACCGGGGCGAACCGCGGGCGGCCCTGCGAGCGGATCCGTCGATCGCTCCGGCCGGAGGCGGGCGCGGCGCGACGACGCACGGGCGGCGCCGCGCGCCGGCGCCGTTCCGGTTGCTTGACGGATCGGCGTTTTCCGGTAGCCTATGGAGCCCGTAGCCCCACGCGGGACGCGCGGGACCCCCGCGACAGGAGGATTCCGCTTGTTCCACATCCCCACCGACCGGCCGACCGATCTGGGCCTTCCGCTCGAGGTCGAGGGGCTGCGCGATCTGGTGTACGACCTCTGGTGGAGCTGGTCCCCCCGGGCGCGGCGACTGTTCCGGCGCATCGACCCGGAAAAGTGGGACTTTTATCGCAACCCCATCGAACTCCTGATCAACGTCGACCGCGACCGCTGGCGCGCGCTCCTCGGTGAGTCCGAGTTCCGCCGCGCGTACGAAGAACTGATGGGGGAGTGGCGCGACTACCAGTCCGGCGGGGAGCGCAGCCTGTACCGCCGCGAGTCGGGCGGACGGCCCGACGACGTCGTCGCGTACGTGTCCACGGAGTTCGGGTTCCACGAGTGCCTGCACATCTACTGCGGCGGCCTGGGGGTGCTGTCCGGGGACCACTGCAAGGCCGCCAGCGATCTCGGCGTGCCCCTGGTGGCCGTGGGCATCCTCTACCGGCAGGGGTACTTCGAGCAGAGCATGGAGCCCGACGGGCGGCAGCAGCACATCTACCCGTACTATGACTTCACTCGCCTGCCGATCCAGCCGATCATCACCTCGGACGGGAAGCAGCAGCACATCGACATTCCGCTCGGCCGGCGGACGGTGCATGCCCGGCTCTGGAAGGTGAAGGTCGGTCGCGTCCCGGTGATCCTCCTGGACACGGACCACCCGCTCAACCATCCGGCCGACCGGCCGATCACGGGGCTGCTCTACGTCCCCGGCCGGGAGATGCGGCTCTGCCAGGAAATCGTTCTGGGCGCCGGGTCGGTGCGCGCGCTCAACGCCCTCGGCATCACTCCGCGGGTGTGGCACCTCAACGAGGGGCACAGCGCGTTCCTCACCATGGAGCGGATCCGCGAGTTCGTGCAGGGACGGAAGATCCCGTTCGAGCAGGCTCTCGAGCGGGTGCGGGCGGCGACGGTCTTTACCACCCACACTCCCGTGCCGGCCGGGCACGAGGTGTTCAGCCACGACCTGATCTGGAAGTACTTCGAGCCGTGGTGCGCCGACGTGGGGATCTCCTTCGACCACCTCGTCCAGCTCGGCAATACGCCGGGTTCGCTCGAACCCAAGTTCAGCCTGACTTCGCTGGCCGTACGTCTGTCAAACAAGACCAACGGCGTGAGCCGGCTCCATGCGCAGGTCTCCAGCCGCATGCTGGCCTCCCACTGGCCGGGGTTGAAGGAGGACGCCCAGCCGGTGGAAGCGATCACCAACGGCGTCCACATGGACACGTGGCTGGCGCTTCCGCTCGCCGAACTGTTCGAGGAGTACGGCGGCTCCGACTGGCGCGAGCGCATCCTCGACTCCGCCTGGCTCGAGGCGATGCTGCAGCGGATCCCCGAGGAGATTCTCTGGCGAGTTCACCTGGTTTCCAAGGAGCGGCTCCTGCGCGCGATGCGCGAACTGATCCGCAATCAGCGGTCGCGCCACGGCTGCTCGCCGGACGAGCTGCGCGACGTCGATCGTCTGCTCCGGCTCGACGTCCTGACGATCGGATTCGCCCGCCGCTTCGCGACCTACAAGCGGGCCGACCTGATCTTCCGGGACATGGGCCGCCTGCGCTGGCTGCTCACCCGCGAGAACATGCCGGTGCAGCTGCTGTTCGCGGGCAAGGCCCACCCGGTCGACCGGGAAGGCCAGGACCTGCTCAAGCGGATCTACGACATTTCGCAGGATCCGCAATTGCGGCAGCACGTGGTGCTGCTGGAGGACTACGACATGCGGCTCGGCCGCGTCCTGGTCCAGGGGTGCGACGTGTGGTTGAACACGCCGCGGCGGCCGCGCGAAGCCAGCGGCACCAGCGGCCAGAAGGCGGCGATGAACGGCTGCATCAACTGCAGCGTCCTGGACGGCTGGTGGGAGGAAGGGTACGCGACCGACAACGGCTGGGCGATCGGGCAGCAACGGGACATCCAGGACACCGGGGCCGGCCAGGACCACGACGATGCGATGTCGCTCTACCACATCCTCGAGCAGGAGGCGATCCCGCTCTTCTACAATCGCGAGCCCAACGGGCTGCCCCGGTTGTGGGCGCGCAAGATGAAAAACGCCATCCGCTCGAGCCTGTATCGGTTCAGCGCGCAGCGGATGGTCTGGGACTACGTGAAACAGATGTACGTGCCGAGCGCGCGGGGATCGTAACCGCGACGCCGCGCTTATCCTTGCAACCGGTTCCCGCCCGGCCTACGATGGATCTCCTGCGGCAGCGGGGTCCCGGAGGCGAGAGACCTTCGGGCGGCCCGGACCCGGCGGTCCCCCTGTCGCCCGGCACGTTGAGGAGACCCGCGATGGACCAGCCCGGCACCCCCCGGCCCGAGGGCGACCCCGCGGCGGGCACCGCCCAAGCCCCGCCTCCCGGGACCGACAAGGAGCGCGACAAGGAGCAGTACCATTCCTTCGACGGGTTCCTGCGGGCGGCCCTGCGCGAGGAGTACAAGGTCGGGTGGAAGGACCACCGCGACCGCTTCATCTGCCTCCTGATCGCTTCCGGCCAGGCAATGAGCCTGGCGGCCGAGAAGTTCGAAGAGGAGACCACGACCACGCGACTGGTCACCGCCGCGGGCGCGCTCGTCCTGCTCCGCTACGGCCTGCGCTTCCTGGCGCGCGGTCCGATCGGCGCCGTGATCGCCGGCGGGGCCACGGCGGCGGCGGTCGCCTATGTCGCCCTCCACTACCAGCAGCTCGCGCCCCGCATCCAGAAGTACCGGACCCTGATCGCGGCGACCGGCCCCCGCCACGGCGAGATCCAGGCCGGGCTCCGGGACGGCCGGTTCAGCCCGCCCGAGCGCGACCTGATGGTGGACGGGTTGCTTCACCAATTCCTGGAACAGGTGCGGGCGGACTGAGGGGGAACTCGCAACCATGTCCGAAAAACAACTGATGCGGTTCCGCGTCAATGGGGAGCCGTTCGAAGTCGCCGTTCGGATCGAAAAGACGCTCCTGGAGGTCCTCCGGGAAGACCTCGGCCTGACCGGGACCAAGCACGGGTGCGAGCTCGGCGAGTGCGGCACCTGCGCGGTCCTGCTCGACGGCGAGCCCGTGCTCTCCTGCCTGGCTCTCGCCGTCGAGTGCCAGGACCGCGAGGTGCTGACCGTGGAAGGGATGGCCCGCGACGGTCGCCTCGATCCCCTGCAGGAGACCTTCGCCGAGCTCGGCGCCGCGCAATGCGGCTACTGCACCCCCGCCTTCCTGGTCACCGCGCGGGCGCTGCTCGACCGCAACCCCAAGCCCACCCGACAGGAGATTTCCGAAGCGCTGTCGAGCACCCTGTGTCGCTGCACCGGGTACCTCAAGATCTTCGAGGCCGTCGAGAAGGCCATGCTCGAACCCCGGAGCGTCGCCCGTGACTGACCAGCCCTTCAAGGTCATCGGCAAGCCCCTCCTCAAGGTCGATGCGCGCGCCAAGGTCTGCGGGCTCACGCGCTTCGCCGACGACCTGACGTTTCCGCGCATGGCCTTCGCGCGCCTCCTGCGCAGCACCGAGCCGCACGCGCGCATCCGCTCGATCGACGCCTCCCGCGCCCTGGCGATGGACGGGGTCTACGCGGTGCTGACCGGAAAGGACTTCCCCGTCCCCTTCGGCATCCTGCCGGTGAGCGAGGACGAACACGCGCTTTGCCCCGAGGTGGTGCGATTCGTCGGGGACCCCGTCGCCGCCGTCGCGGCCCGGGACGAATGGATCGCCGAGGAGGCCTGCAACGCCATTCGGGTCGAATACGAACGCCTGCCCGCCATCATGAGCGTGGACGACGCGGTCGCAACGCCGACGCCGCAGATTCACACCTACGCGGACGAGGGAAACCTCCATCGCAAGATCGCGCTCGAATTCGGCGACCCCGAAGCCGGGTTTGCGGAGGCGGATCACGTCCGCGAGGACTATTTCTTCTACGAAGGGAATACCCACCTGCCGATGGAGCAGCACGCCACGGTGGCGGTGCCCGATCCGGACGGCAAAGTCACGCTCTATTCCGCGACGCAGACGCCGCACTACCTGCACAAGGCCGCGGCCAAGGTCCTCGGCATGCCGCCGTCGCACGTGCGGGTGATCGCGACCCCGAACGGCGGCGGGTTCGGCGGGAAGAGCGACCCGTTCAATCACGAGATCGTGGCGGCGAAACTGGCGATCCTCACCGGGCGCCCGGTGAAGATCACGCTCAATCGCGAAGAGGTGTTCTACTGCCATCGCGGCCGGCACCCGGTGCTCATGTGGGTCCGGACGGGGGTGAAGAAAAACGGCGAGATCACCTCGATGCACTTCAAGAGCTTCCTCGACGGGGGGGCGTACGGCAGTTACGGCGTCGCCAGCACCTACTACACGGGCGCCCTGCAGACCGTCACCTACAAGGTGAAGAACTACAAGTTCGACGGTTTCCGGGCCTTCACCAACAAGCCGCCCTGCGGGCCGAAGCGCGGGCACGGCACGCCGCAGCCGCGTTGCCTGCTCGAGGTGCACCTGGACAAGGTCGCGGAGGATCTGAAACTCGACCCCATCGCAATGCGGTTGGACCACCTGGTGGAGCCGAATTCGGTGACCGCCAACTGGCTGACGGTGGGATCGATCGGCCTGCGGCGGTGCATCGAGACGGTGCGGGACGGATCGGATTGGGTGAATCGGCGGAGGAAGATGCCGCGCGGGCGCGGCCTCGGGTTCGCGGCTTCGAGCTATCTGTCGGGCGCGGGCCTGCCGATCTACTGGAACTCGATGCCCCACTCCGGGGTCCAGCTCAAGCTCGACCGCGGGGGCGGTGTGACGGTCTTCTGCGGCAGTACGGAGATCGGCCAGGGATCGGATTCGGTGCTGGCGTACGTCGTCGCGGAGGTGCTCGGCATCGACCCGTTCGACATTCGCGTGGTGACGGCGGACACCGACCTGACCCCGGTCGATCTGGGGAGCTATTCCTCGCGCGTGACGCTGATGACCGGGAATGCGGCGCTGCAGGCATCGGAACGGGCGCGCGACCTCCTGGCCGAGGCGGCGGCGGCGAAGCTCAACGTGCCGAAAGGGCGCCTGGGGTTTGCCGGGCGGCGCGTGTTCGACACCCAGAATCCCGACACCGGTCTTTCCTTCGCCGAGACGGTGCAATTGGCCGAAGCGAAGTTCGGGACCCTCGGGACCGTGGGCAGCTACGCCCCGCCTCCCTCCAAGGCGAAATTCCGCGGCGGGGGCGTCGGGCCCTCTCCCGCCTACAGCTACAGCGCGATGGTGGCCGAAGTGGAGGTCGACGCCGACACCGGCTGGGTGACGGTGCCGAAAATCTGGATCGCGCACGACATCGGCCGCTCCCTCAATCCGATGCTGGTGATCGGACAGGTGGAAGGCAGCGTCTACATGGGCCTCGGCGAGGTGCTGATGGAGGCGCAGGTCTTCCGGATGGGAGTCCACAAGAACCCCTCGATGCTGGAATACAAGAGTCCTTCGACGCTCGAGACGCCGGAGATCATCACCTATTTGATCGAGGATCCCGATCCGAATGGACCCTTCGGCGCCAAGGAGGCCGGCCAGGGACCGCTCCTGCCGGTGATGCCGGCCGTGCTGAATGCGGTGTACGACGCGGTCGGGGTGCGGATCGACGAGACGCCGCTGAATCCCGCGCGCGTCCTCGAAGCGCTGCGGGCAAAGGCCGCCGGAAAGCCCGCCCGCGTCGGCCCGAACCGGTTGCCCCCGGTCACCTATGCGGAGCCGGTCAAGGTGCTCGCCCCCTGGCAGGGTGGAGACGGCCGCGCCCTCTCGGGCGAGCCCAAAGGCCACAAGAAGAAACCCGCGGATCCGGCGAAATCCTGAGAGGAACCCCGACGCCATGATGCGATTGCCGACGTTCACCTACCGGGCGCCGAAGACCGTGGACGAGGCCGTCTCGATCCTCGCCGCGGAAGGGCCGGAGGCGGCCCCCGTCGCGGGCGGCACCGACCTCTACCCCAACATGAAACGGCGGCACCAGACTCCGAGCGTCCTCGTGGGGTTGCGCGGGATCCGCGCCCTGTCCGAACGCTCCGGGAACCCGGAATCGGGCCTGCGCATCGGCGCGGGCATGAGCCTGACACGGGTGTGCGAGGATCCCGTGGTCAAGACGCACTACGCCGGACTCGCCCGCGCCGTGCAGTCGATTTCGACCCCCCTCCTGCGGAACATGGGGACTCTCGGGGGGAATCTGTGTCTCGACACGCGCTGCAACTACTACAACCAGAACTACGAGTGGCGCAAGGCGATCGGCTTCTGCATGAAGCGCGACGGGGATACCTGTTGGGTGGCGCGGTCGAGCCCCAAGTGCCTCGCCGTCAGTTCCTCGGACTCGGTGCCGCTCCTCGTCGCCCTGAAGGCGCGCGCCGTCCTGGTCGGCCCGCAGGGAGAGCGCGAAGTCGCGGTCGAGGAGATGTTCCACAACGACGGGATCCGCTACCTCACCAAGACGCCCGACGAACTCCTGACCGCGGTCGTCCTGCCCCCGATCGGCGGCCGGCGCCGCGGCGATCTCCTCTGGCGGGCGACCTACTGGAAGCTGCGGCGGCGCGGGGCGTTCGATTTTCCCGTCCTCGGCGTCGCCGGCTGCCTCTGGATGGACGGTCCCCGCGTCGAGGAAGCCCGCATCGTCATCGGCGGCGTCGCGTCCGCGCCGCTTCGGCAGCCCGAGACGGAACAGGCTCTGCGCGGTCAGGTGCTCGAGGAGGAAGTGATCGAGGCGGCCGCGAAACTGGCCTATCGCCCCACCAAGCCGCTCGACAATACCGACTTCGTCGTGCTGTGGCGCAAGCAGATGGCCGAGGTGTACGTGCGGCGCATGCTGCGCGAACTGGCCGGACTGCCGATCGAGCACGGTCCCATCGGCATGGTGTGATCGACGCCCCCGAGTTTCCGTGCCGCCCCGCCGCCGGTGCGCCGCGAGGCTCCGCTTCGGCGTCCGCGCGGGTACCCGGTCGGGATCCAGGCGCACGTCGACCCGGACGACGACGAGGATCGGTTGGTGCGCGCGATTTCGCGCCTGGTTCCGACCGCGGTGTGACCGGCCGCCTCCGGCGGAGGCGTGAGGCCGCCCGAATTGCTTGCCCCCGGGTCAGGCCACACGCGTGATCAATCCCTGGAGGTCGCCGATTTCCTCGTTCGCGGGCCAGATGGACAGGCCCACCTGACGGATCTTCTGGTCCGGCGTGGTCTCCGCGAAGGCGCGTCTCCCGGTGAGCCGGAGTCCCGGCTTTCCCTCGACCGGGATGTCGATGACGACGGGGCGGCGGTCGAGCGACGAGAAGAACTCCTGGAAGGCCCGCGCATCCGTGACCTCCGCGCCGCCGCACTCCAGCAGGACGCCGGAGACGCTCAAGCCGCTCATGGTGCACTCGAGCGCCGGTCCGCCCACGGCCTGCACGCGGACCTGCAGGCGCCGGGCGGTGCGTCGGCGTGCTTCGGCGCACGCCTTTTCCACCATCGCCCCGGCGTGGCGCGCGGCCTCGTTCACCTTGACCACGCGAATCGGCTTGCGCACGGTGGCGTCGATGCGGCATCCCTCCAGGAGGGGGACATCCTCCCGGCAGACCATGACCACGGGGAGATGGGGCATGTCGAGGTTGACCTTGCGGATGAATTCCCGTTCTTCGCCGGTCCCGTCGCCGACGTCGATGAAGACCACGTCGAAGAGGCCGGTGGCGATCTTGGCGTGGGCTTCCTCGAGCGAGGGCGCGATCGACACGCCGTGGCGGCAGCCCAGGAGAATGCTCTTGACGAGGTAGCAGGAGCACTGTTCGCGGTCCACGACCAGGACGTTGATCATCGGGCCTTTCGCCTTTCTCGGGTCCGCTTTCACCCAGCGGTCACGGTTTCCGTTCAACCGGCGCATCGGGGACAGGGGAGCGGGATCCGGCGCGGGACGACCCTCGCCCGTGGGGCGCAGCCGGATGGGAAGCACCACGGGGGACGTAGGGAGGGAGAATTCGACGGTCGGATTGTCGTCCGCATGGACGCCTTTGCGGGGTTGGGTCTGTTCCGGAACGGGACTCAGAGTCGGTTCCGAATCGGTCGCCGGAGGTTCCGGTTCCAGGGCCGGCGGGGGTTCCGGGGCTCGCGGGGCGGCGCCGGTCGGCGCCTGGGGTTGTGTGGGGGCGAATCCGGCCGCAGGAGTCGCGACGGCCGCCGCCGGCGGCGAGGGCGTCGCCGCGGGAACGGGCGCTGCCGGTGACTTGGCGGGGGCGGCGTCGGGGGCCGCCGGCCCGGCGGACTCCCGGGGCGCGGCCGGGCCTTCCCCGGTGTTTCGGGCCGCCGGCGCGATCTTGCGCAACAGTCGATGAATCAGGCTCATGGCTCCTCCACCCTTCGAGCGGTACAGCGTAAGGATTATCGGCGTGAGAGGCCCGGGACCTTGACCTTGGCTTGCCCGGGCGACGGTCGGAATCCGGGTCCTCCGGGAGGATGACGCGGGCAGGTCCGGACACCGGTGGGACGCGGGGAGATCCGGGCGACCGCAGCCCGGGCACGGCACGCCTGCGTTTCCCCGAGGAGATACGCCGGGGAGGGGTACGCGGGGGAGGGGGTAGGCGGAGCTCGGCAGGCCGATCAGGCGTTTCCCGGGGGTGCGGCGAGAGCGCGCACGCGGTCGGCGAGCATCCGGATGAAGGCCGGGTGGCATCCGACGGTCGGGATCCGGCGGAAGCCGATGCCGAGTTCGCCCGCGGCGGCGGCCGCCTCGATGTCCAGGTCGAACAGGACCTCGACATGGTCGCACACGAAGCCGACCGGGACGATCAGCGCGTGACGGACGTCCCGTTTCGCCAGATCGCCGAGGTGGTCGACGATGTCGGGTCCCGCCCACGGATCTTCCGGGCGCCCGCTGCGGCTCTGGAAGGCGATCGACCAGCGCGCGTGGTTCACGCGCCCGGCGACGGCGCGCGCCGATTCGGACAACTGCCCGGCGTAGTTCGCGCGATCCGACATCGGCTGCGGCACGCTGTGCGCCGTGAAGACGACTTCGGTCGCGGTCCGATCCGCGGCCGGAATCTCCTGGAGGGCCGAGGCGAGGGGGGCCGCCTGGGCCTCGAGGAACCCGTCGTCCAGGTGCCACGGGTCGAGCGTGGCGACGGAGAACGGGGGGCCTCCGATCTCGACCCGCGCGCTCTCGACGGCGTTGAGGTACTTGTCCCAACTCGCCTCGCAGCGATGGGGGGCCGGCACGACCAGGACCGCGCGACGGAGCCCCCGGCCGGTCATCTCCCGCAGGGTATCGGCCAGGAAAGGGCGCCAGTGGACCATGCCCACGTGGACCGGCAGGGCGGTCCCCGCACGGGCGAGTTCCGACTCGATCGCGCGAGCCTGTTGGCAGGTGAGGTCGTTGTAGGGCGAACGGCCGCCGACCGCTTCGTAATGGTGGGCGACCTCCTCGATTCGCTCGGGTGGAACGGGGCGGCCCCGCAGCACATTGCGGAGGAACGGCCGGATCTCGTCGGGACTTTCCGGTCCGCCGAATCCGGAGATCAGCACGGAGTCGAAGGCGGTCGCGGGACTTGCGTGGCTCATTCCCGGATCGTACCACTCCCCCGCGGGGAGATCCAGCGCTGGAGCCCCGGATCCTCCGCTGGTATACTGGCGGCTTCCCCCTGTTGTGGAGGCCGCGCCATGCAACGTCGGAATCTCGCCGTCGCCCTTTGTGTGCTCCTTGCCGCCGCCCCCCCGGATGCCCAGGCTCAGGAACAGCGGATGCGCTACTCCTTCGAAGGGAAGAAGTCGGGCAATGCCGGAGTGCCCCATACCATCCATGCGGGGGAGTTCAAGGGGCTCGAGAATCCCGCCGCTCCCAAGGCGAAGGAACTCGACGATGCCGCCTACCGCCTGGTCGGCGACGACAAGGACGACCACAAGGCCGCCCAGGCGAGCGGGGGTCCGCAGGATCGCGCCGCCTTCCTGCTGGTATTCCAGGTCGAGAAGGAGGTGCGTGACGCGACCGGATCCTGGAAGTCCCTGGAAGTGGAAATCTCGGCCGCCGCGGGACCCGAAGCGGATCTCACCGGCGCCGCCGTCGTCGCCGAGGTCTATCAGCCGGAAAAAAAGACCTGGGTCGGACTCGCCAACGACCTGCCGGAAGGCTGGGGACATCGGTACGAGATCGCCGGGCCGTACGCGGCGCTGCTCGACCGGGAGGGACGGATCGCCGTGCGCATCTCCCGGTCCGAGCCCGGAGCGGCGCACGTCGTCGCCCTCGACTTCGCCCGTCTCACCCTCAAACTGGAGCGGACCGGCGCAGACCCGTTGACCTACGTCAGCCTGGCGGGTCGCTGCAAGCTGACCCGGCCGGACGATCCGCTGTGGCGATTCGAGGAGTCGGACGACTGGTTCATCCGGCTGGTCAAGGGCGAGGACCACACCGTCGACATCACCGTGAGCCGGTACGACAGCGAGTCGAACTACACCTTCGGCAAGAAGTCCCTGTCGGGGGACAATGCCAAGGGGCTCGCCGAGGCGGTGCTGGAGAACGTGCTCGAGGACTACAAGACCAAGGACAAACCGAAGGTCAAGAAAGGGCAGATCGGGGCCTACAAGACCCAGGAATTCGGCCTGGTGGGAGAGTCGAAGGAGGGGGGAGAACTGCGCGACATCCGCGAGATCTTCATCCGCGAGAAGGGGAACACCTACCGCATCAGCGTCTGGGGAAACGCCGCGACCATGAAGCAGGAGCGATTCGCCGTCGATCGGGTCCTGAAGACCTTCGTCGTGACCGAGTGAAGGCCGGCGGAGGGCGGCCGGCTACCTCGGCAGGGGGATGAACAGGGATTCGGTCCGCGGCTCCATCTTCTCGATCTCCTCGTCGGTCATCTCACGGATGACCGGCAGGAGGACGATGTCGATTCGCACGCCTTGCGGGAGGCCCTTCTTTTCCTTGCTGTCCCACGCCTTCAGCCAGTCTTTCCCGTCGAAGTATTGCACGTCGAACGACAAGACCTTGTCGTGCAGCGGCGTGAGCGAGCCGCCCGACAGCGGATCGTCGTCCAGCGACGGATCCTCGCGGCGGAGGAGGCGGAACCAGTTCGAGTTCACTTCGTTCTGCTTGAGTTGGTACCCCACTTCGGTCACGTCGCCGACGGTCTGGGTCTCGGCGTCGAACGAGGAGCGCGCGGCCAGAAAGTCGACCCGGTCGGTCGGGGTGGACCCCAGAAAGAGGTCCTTCCCCACGAACATCTTCCCGTCCGGGACCGGCAGGAAGGCGGTGGAAAAATCCTCCTCGAGCGCCTTGAACAGCGCCGGGACGAGTTTTTGCCGCTCCATGACTTCATCGACCTTGCCGCGCGTTTGCAGCGTCGAATACAAGACACCGTAAATCATCGCGAGGATCGAGGCGAGGATCCCCAACGTGAGCATGACCTCGAGCAGGGTGAATCCGGCTCGTCGTCCGCGCAGGTCCGGCATCATGACCCTCCCGACTTGGGCTGGGACCCGGAGGCCCCCTTGTTGCCGGATCCCGCTCCGCCTCCGCTCGCCTGACCCTGTTCCTGGGGTTGCTCGTCCTCCGGCTTGAGCCGGTAGGAGATGATGGTCAGGATCCCCTCCTCCCCCGAGTCCTTCGGGTAGAGGAGGGTGAGGGTGATCTTGTAGATCTCCAGGGGCTTTTCCGACGAGGAAGGCGCGGCCGAGGTCTCGAGCACCTCGAGGGCGACCTCCTTTTTCCACTGGATCTCGGGGTACTCCTCGAAGGAACCCTGATCGGCCCGCTCCTCGAACGGTTCCACCTCGAGCTGGCCCATCTTCTGCTGGGCGAGGCGGGCGACGAGAGTCACCTCCCGGGCCTGCTGGGCCTCCTTCACGCTGTTGTTGCGGATGACGATCAGGGTGAGCAGGGCCACCGCGATGATCGCGAGGGCGACCATCACCTCGACGAGCGTGAAGGCGGAGTCGCGTCGGGACGGAGGCCGGCGGGTCACTTCGACGCATCCTCCTCGATCGGCGGCGGCTCCAGGTATTCCTCATGGAAGGACGCCATGCCGGTGAGCGGATTGATTTCGAGCGAGTAGTCGTTCTTGCCGTCCGTCAGATGGACGATGTGCCCCTTGGTGATGCCGAAGGGGGAGATCTCCACGTTGACTTCGCGCTCGTCGATCTTCTGCGTTCCCCCGATGACGATGTCGCGAAAGAAGACGCCGGCCGGGAGTTCCTGGCGGAGCACCGGTTCCCAACGGAGGTGGGGAATGGGAGGGGCGCTGGAGGGTTGGTTCTTCTCGGCGGCCGCGCGGGCCTGCGCCTCCTCGTCCACGAACGGGGCGAGAATGTAGTAGCGCTTGTCGTCGAGCTTGTACTTGATGAAGTGGATGCGGCCGGTGGCGGCGGCCTGGCTGCGGGCGAGGGCGACGACCCGGGCGAGCTGGCGGGCCGCGGCGCGCAAGGTGTACTTCGGAGACAGGTAATCGATCTTGGCGAAGACGACGCTCATCGTGATGGCCAGGATCAGGACGACCATCATCAATTCGATGAGGGTGTACGCGGAACGGCGGGAGCGTCCTCCGCGCCGTCCCCCGGCGGGTGGCCGGGGGTGCGACGGCGGCCGCGCGGTGGGGGGGGCGGGGGCCGGCAAGGGGAGGCGCGGGGGCCTAGTTCTTCTCGTCGGGCGCGCCCGAGCCGATGATGTCCCCGTCGTACCCCTGGCCGCCCGGGGTCCCGTCGCGGCCGAGGGAAACCACGTCGTACGGACGCCCGCCCTCGCCCGGCTTCAGGTAGACGAACGGCTTGCCCCAGGGATCGCGCGGGATGGACTTCTCCTTGAGATACGGTCCGTCCCAGTTCCGCGCATCCGACGGCTGGGTGATCAGGTCGTCCATCTTGTCCGGGTACTTGCCGACATCCAGCTTGTACATTTCGATGGCATTCTCCACGCTGCGCATGCTCGCGCGCGCGGCGGTGACCTTGGCCTTGTCGTCCTTGCCCTGGACGTTGTAGGCGACGACGCCGAGCAGGATGCCGAGGATGACCACCACGACCATGAGTTCGAGCAGCGTGAAACCCCGGGAGAGCCGGCGGCTCGCGGCCGCCATCGCCAGGCGCGGATTCGGACCCATGTGCGTACTCCTTCGGTGGCTACGGGAACCCAGTATACCATGCCCGCGCCGGCGCCGGAAAAGCCCGCCCCGCGCCGGCGGTTCCGCCCCCGCGTCGCCCGTACCTGCGGCCGGGCGGCCGGGGCTCAGATGTTGCTCAACTCCAGAATCGGAAGCAGGATCGACAGCACGATGAAGCCCACGATGCCCGCCATGATGACGATCATGATCGGCTCGATCAGGGCGGTGATCTTCTGCGTCGCGATGTCGATTTCCTCGTCGTACATTTCCGCGACCCGGCGGAGCAGGGTTTCCAGCTTTCCCGACTCCTCGCCGACCGCGATCATGTAGCTCACCACGGGCGGGAAGACCTGCGTCCGCTTGAGCGGCGTGGCGATGTCGGCTCCCTCCATGATCTTGGTGCGGACCGTGTCGATGGTCTGGGACAGCAGGACGTTGTTGACCACCGTCTTCACGATGTTCAACGCCTCGAGCGCGGGGATCCCGCTCTCGAGCAGGGTGGCGAACGTCACGGAGAAGCGGGAGACCGCTTGCTTCTTGAACAGGGACCCGAAGATGGGCATGCGCAGGACGAAGGTGTCCCAGAACAGGCGTCCGTTCGCGGTCGCGATCATCGCCTTGAAGAGCAGCCAGAGGCCCACGGCTCCCCCGGCGAGCGCCCACCAGTAATGGCGGAGGAAGTCGGTCACGCTGATCAGGACTTCGGTCGTCATCGGCAGCGCCCGCTTCTGCTCCGTCAGGATCGACGTGATCTGGGGGACCACGTACCCGAGCAGGAAGATGACCACGCCGGTGGCGATGATCACCATGATGATCGGGTAGGTCATGGCCGCGGCGACCTTGCCGCGCAGCCGGGATTGGGCATGGATGTAGTCGGCCAGGGAGAGCAACACGCCGTCGAGGTTTCCGGCGGCCTCCCCGGCGCGAACCATGTTGACGTAGAGCTCGCTGAAGTAGGTCGGATGATGCGCCAGCGCGTCGGCGAAGGTCGTGCCCGACTGCACGCGCTCGCGGATGTCGCGGAAGGCCGCCTCGAGGGCGCGCGTGTCGGACTGCTCGATGAGCGCGCTCAGGGCCTGCGTCAGCGGAATCCCCGCGTTGAGCAGGGTGCCGAGCTGACGGGTCACGACCGAGACCTCGGTGAGGCGCTTCCCCTTGAAGACGTCCGGCATGCGGATCGTCGCGCGCCGTTCCTCTTCGTGTTCGACCTGCGCGATCTCGGTGACCATGAGATTCTGGGCGCGCAGCTTCGACCGCGCTTCGCGCGCGGTGTCGGCGTCCACGATCCCTTCGGTCGCGGCGCCGTCGGACTTCAGCGCTCGGTATTCGAAGACGGGCATCGACGGCTGGCTGCGGCGGCGCGGCGGCCCGCGCTCCCGGCCCCTTACACGAGATCCATCTGCGTCACCCGGAGGACCTCCTCCGGGGTCGTGACTCCCTGGAGCACCTTTTGCGCCCCGTCCATGCGCAACGTGCGCAGTCCGCGCGACACCGCTTCGGCCTTGATCGTGTTCGATCCGGCGCGCCCCATCACCTGCTCGCGAACGCGGTCGTTGACGGTCAGGATCTCGTAGATGCCGGTCCGATCATGGTACCCGGTGTGGAAGCAGTGATTGCACCCGCGCCCGCGGAAGATCTTGCGCGGGCCCACGGTCCGGGGGTCGATGCCGATGCTGCGCAGCACGCCGTCCTCGGCGGGATAGGGCTCGCGACAGTCCTTGCAGATGATGCGCACCAGGCGTTGCGCGATCACCCCCACCAGGGAGGAGGCGGCCAGGTATGGCTCCACCCCGAGGTCGAGGAGGCGCGTGACCGCGCCCGCGGAATCGTTGGTGTGCAGCGTCGAGAAGACCAGGTGGCCCGTGAGCGCCGACTGGATCGCGATCTGCGCCGTCTCCAGGTCGCGCACTTCGCCGACCATGATGATGTCGGGGTCCTGGCGCACGATCGAACGCAACCCGCGCGCGAACGTGAGCCCCTTCTTGACCGATACCTCGATCTGGCTCACCCCCGGCAGCTGATACTCGATCGGGTCCTCGATCGTCAGGACGTTGTACTGCTTCGTGTCGACCTTCTGCAGGGCCGCGTACAGGGTCGTCGTTTTGCCGCTCCCCGTGGGACCGGTGACGAAGATGATCCCGTGCGACAGGTCGATCATCGTGTTGACCATCGCCAGATTGTCGTTGTCGAGCCCGATCTCCGAGAGATCGAGCAGGCGGGCGGTCTTGTCCAGGATACGCAACACGATCCGCTCCCCATGCGAGGTCGGAACCGAGCTGATGCGCACGTCGACCTCCGCGTCGCCGACCCGGAGCGTGGCGCGGCCGTCCTGCGGCAGCCGTCGCTCCGCAATGTCCATTCGGCCCATGACCTTGACGCGGCTGAGCACACCCTCCTGGACCTTCTTGGGAATCGATTCGCGGTCGTAAAGGACCCCGTCGATCCGGTACCGCACCTGCAGGCGGTCCTCGTACGGCTGCAGGTGAATGTCGCTCGCCCGCATCCGCAGGGCGTTGAACGTCACCATGTTGACCAGCTTGATGATCGGCGCCTTGTTCGCCATCTCGAGGACGTCCTGCGACGGCTCGATCTCCTTGGCGATCCCCGCGAGATCGTCTTCGTCGAGTTCGTCGAGCATCTCGTCGACCACGTCCACCTTGGTCTGGTAGGCCTTGTTGATGAGGGACGTGATCTCCGAGCGGGTCGCGAAGACCGGTTGGACCTCCAGGTCGAGCATCAGCGACAGTTCGTCCATCGGATGCGTGTCGAGCGGCGAGGCGGTCGCTACCTGGAGAACGCCGTCCTCCTGGTGAATTCCCACCAGGCAGTGGTTGCGGGCGAACTGGATCGGGATCCGCTGCACGAACAACTCGACCGCGCGGTGGTCGCTCAACTTCTCGAGATAGGGATACCCCATGCAGGCCGAGAACAGCTTGAGCATCTGCACTTCGGTCAGGTACCCGCGCTCCGTCAGGATCCGGTCGAGCGGGTCGCCCGTCTCCATGCAGATGTCCATGCACTCCTGGAGTTTCTCGATCGGCAGAATCTTGTCGGCCTGAAGGATTTGGAGCAACTTGTTGCGGATGGACATTTCCGGGGCCTCGGGCTTGAACGGCGACGCGGGGGGACTCCCCCGAAACGCCGATTGTAGCGGTCGCAACGGGAAGCGTCCAGACTCGCTTCTACGAGTCGCGAGTCGGACCTGTTGGGTGAACCCCGGCCGGATTCGGGCGGATCGCGAGAACTCCTTCAACCTGCGGAAGTTGCGGAGATGGGGAAGGAAAGTCCGAGCCGCCACCGCCCGCGGGTCGGATCGCGACGGGGGGGCACCGGCGTTGTCCTTCCGGCGATCCCTCGTGACCCCGCGCCGCCGAGGCGGAGCGGGTGGTGGATCGGCTCCCGCTGCCGGTCGCACCGCAGCCGCCTACGCGCCGGTCGCAGAGGGCCCGACCGGTCCCCGCGTCACGCGACGCCCGAGTAGAAGCCGCGCGCCTTGC
>CAZWCX010000124.1:0-20207 GCA_964632945.1 uncultured Planctomycetia bacterium
GGCGCGGATACTACCGGAAGTTCTCGATCTGCCGCATCTGCTTCCGCAACCTGGCGTCGCGCGGGGAAATCCCCGGCGTGACCAAGGCCAGCTGGTAGCGGCGGCGACCGGCTCCCTGGTGTCGGTCGGACCCGCGGGGCCCGACCGCTGAGGTAAACTGTCGAGGTACCATCATGAGCACGCACGTGCGCGATCCGATCGCGGATCTTCTGACTCGCATCCGCAATGCCAACGCCATCAAGCAGGCGACGTGCATCGTCCCGTCGTCCAAGATGAAAAAGGCGCTCCTCAAGGTCCTCAAGGACGAGGGGTACATCGGGGACTTCACCACCTTCGAGACCGTCACCAAACGGAAGTCGAAGATGGAGATGATCCGCGTCAAGCTCAAGTACGGCCCGCGCGGGGAGCGGATCCTGAACCGGATCCAGATGGTCTCCAAGCCCGGCCGCCGGGTCTACCGCCCGGTGAAGTCCCTGGCCAAGGTCATGGACGGCCTCGGCATCGGCGTGGTGACCACGTCGCACGGAATCATGTCCGACCGCGAAGCCCGCAAGCTCAAGGTCGGCGGAGAATTGATCGCCCGAGTGTGGTAGACGGCCCGGCCCGGGCGCGCTCCCGGCGGGTCGCACAGCGAAGATAGGTGTCGGCCATGTCCAGAATCGGAATCAAACCCGTCGACCTCCCCAAGCAGGTCAAGGTCAGCCTGTCCGCTGGCCTGATCGTGGTCGAAGGACCCAAGGGGAAGGTCAACCAGCGGCTTCACCCCGACATGAAGGTGAAGGTCGAGGGAGAGAAGATCACCGTCGAACGACCCTCGGACAGCCGCCTGCACCGCGCGTTGCACGGGACCACCCGCGTGCTCATCCGCAACGCCGTCCACGGCGTGGTGACCGGGTATTCGCGGAGCCTGACCATCAACGGCGTGGGCTACAACGCCAAGGTCCAGGGCAAGGAATTGACGATCAACCTCGGGTTCTCCCACCCGGTGAAGATGACGATCCCGGACGGACTCACGGTCACCACGCCGTCCCCGACCGTGATCGAGGTCACCGGCGCGGACCGGCAGCTGGTCGGGCACTTCTCCGCCCTGATCCGGGGCAAGCGCCCGCCTGAGCCGTACAACCTGAAGGGCATCAAGTACACGGATGAGGTCATCAAGAAGAAGGCCGGAAAGACGTTCGTCTCGGGCGGCTAGCGCCCCGGTTGGTAATCGGGACGCGGCTCGAGTGCCGCACGGAGGAAATCGATCATGGATCGCCTGGTTTTGAAAGAGAAGCGCCGGCAGCGCCGCAAGCTGCATATCCGCCGCAAGGTGACGGGCACGCCCGAGCGCCCGCGGCTGACGGTGACCCGGAGCCTGAAGCACATGTTCGCGCAGATCATCGACGACGTCGCCGGCGTGACGCTGGTGGCGGCGAGCACGCAGCAGAAGGACGTGCGCGAGCAGTTGAAGAACGGAGAGAACGTGGCCGCCGCGAAGCTGGTCGGCAAGACGATCGCCGAGCGCGCCAAGGCCAAGGGAATCGGTGCCGTGGTGTTCGACCGCAACGGGTACCTTTACCATGGCCGCATCAAGGCCGTGGCCGACGGCGCCCGCGAAGGCGGATTGAAGTTCTAGCGAGGCAGGGCCGCGCGCACCCGCCGGGGCGGACCGGCGGGCCGGGCCGCGGGACGGAACGGATCCGTCCCCCGGGACCCGGCCTCCCGGCCCGCCCCTGCGGTGAGGGGCGGGCCCATCAACCCGGCGACGTCGCCCGCGACGGCGCCCCAGAACGGAGGACGGATCGTGGCGGAACGTCACGGGGGATCCGGCGAGTACGAGGAAATCGTCGTCAAGGTCAAGCGCTGCGCCAAGGTGATGAAAGGCGGCAAGCGATTCAGCTTCTCCGCACTCGTCGTCGTCGGCAACCGGGCCGGCAAGGTGGGCGTCGGCCAGGGCAAGGCCAACGAGGTCCCGTTCGCCGTCGAAAAGGCAATCAAGGACGCCAAGAAGAATCTCATCGAGGTCCCCATCAAGGGGACCACGCTGCCTCACCACGTCCGCGCGCGCCACGGCGCGAGCGAGGTGCTCTTGCGCCCCGCCTGCAAGGGGACCGGCCTCATCGCCGGCGCCTCCGTCCGGGCGGTGCTCGAGCTCTCCGGCGTGCACGACATCCTGACCAAGGTGTTCGGCTCCACCAATCCGAGCAACGTGGTCAAGGCGACGCTCAACGGCTTGCGCCTGGTCCGCAGCAAGAAGACTCTCGAAGAGTTGAGGGGAGTAAAGGTGTCATGAATCTTTCCGACGCCAAGAAATACCCGATCAAGCGGAAGTACAAGTTCCCCGTGGGCCGGGGCAAGGGCTGCGGCAAGGGGAAGACCTGCGGGCGCGGCGGCAAGGGCCAGTATGCCCGCAGCGGCGTTTCCCGGTACGCCCACTGGGAAGGCGGCCAGACCCCGCTCATTCGCCGCATCCCCAAGCGCGGGTTCAGCAATTTCCGCCACTCCTCGGAAGTGGCGACGGTCAACCTCGCCGATCTGAATGTCTTCGCCGCCGGCGACGTGGTCGATCCCGCCAAGCTGGTCGAGGCGGGCCTCATCCACGCCGGGTTCGATTACGTCAAGATCCTCGGCGACGGCACGCTCGAGAAGAAGCTCACCATCAAGGCCCACGCGTTCGCCCGCTCCGCCACGGAGAAGGCCCGGAAGGCCGGCGCGACGCTGGAAACCCTCCCGAGCGACCGCTCCGCCTGGCTCGAGCAGCGCGAAAAGAAGTACGCGCGCGCGGCCGCGACGGCCGAGGAGAAGGAAAAGGCCCGGCAGCAGCGCCTTGCCGACCGCGAGAAGGCGCGCGCCGACAAGAAGGCCCAGAAGGCGGCCGGAGTCAAGCGCGAGGGAGCCAAGAAGGAAGCCCCCAAGGGCAAGGAGAAGGCCGCCAAACCCAAGGGAGGCGGCAAGCCCGAGGGCAAGGGCGGGGGCGCGAAGTAGCAAAAGCGCCTTCGTGCCGTCCGACCGTCGGGAAACCATTCGCCCCGTCCACGTCGCCTCGATGGGCGCGCGGTGGCGGGGCGCCATCGTCGGCGGCGGTCGTGCGGCCCGGGAAGGCCGGCGCGGCCCGCCGCGGGACGCATCCGAACCGCCGTCGCGGCCCGGGTGGGCCGCGCGCTGGCGGCGCGGCGGAAGTGGGACAAGCCGCAGGCGCGGGACCCTACGGACTGCGCCGATGCGGCGCGACTGAAGAGGACATCAGCCCGCCATGGAACGGATCAAGGAAGTCGTCCGCAACATCTTCGCGATCCCGGAGCTCCGCCGGCGCATCCTGTTCACCTTCGGCCTGCTGGCGGCCTTCCGCCTCGGCTGCCACATCCCGCTCCCCGGGATCAACATCGAGGCCATCCACGGGATGATCCAGGACATGGAGGCCGAAGGCGGGAAGATCTTCGGACTGATCTCCATCTTCTCCGGCGGCGCCATCTCCAATCTGTCGCTGTTCTCCCTCGGCATCATGCCGTACATCAGCGCATCGATCATCTTCCAGTTGCTCGTCAAGATCGTCCCGCAACTGGAAGCCCTCGCCAAGGAGGGCCCCTCCGGTCACCGGAAGATCAGCCAATACACCCGCTACGCCACCATCCCCATCTGCTTGATCCAGGGGTGGGTGATGATCAAGACGCTCGAGCAGTATCAGGGCGGGACCCTGGTCGTGAATCCCTCCTTCGGCTGGGAAATGACCGCACTCATGGGCTTCCTGGCCGGCACCATGCTCGTCATGTGGCTCGGCGAGCAGATCAGCGAATACGGCATCGGCAACGGATCCTCGATCATCATCATGGCCGGCATCATCGCCCGGCTGCCGATCGCGGTCGGCCAGATGTGGGCGGCGCGCGATCAGCACGGGACGCTGACCCCGATCATCCTCATGGCCCTGTTCGTCGGCATGGTGATCTCGATCGTCTACACCACCCAGGCGCAACGACGGATCACGATCCAACACGCGCGCCACACGCGCGGACGACGCGTGTACGGAGGCCAGCGCCACTACTTGCCCCTGCGCGTCAACCAGGCCGGCGTCATGCCCGTGATCTTCGCCTCGTCGCTGATGGTCCTCCCCGACATCATCGCCCGCGTCACCCGCTGGCAGACCCTCCAGGAGGTCTTCTCGGGCCAGGGCTTCTGGTTCTCGCTTACGTACATGGGACTGGTGTTCTTCTTCTCGTACTTCTGGACCGCACTCTTCTTCCAGCCGGTGGAAATGGCGAACAACCTCAAGGAGTACGGCAGTTTCGTCCCCGGCATTCGACCCGGCCGCCGCACCGCGGAGTATCTCGAGTTCATCATGAACCGGGTCACCCTCGTCGGCGCGACCTTCCTGTGTTTCGTCGCCCTCTTCCCGGACCTCGTTTCCCAGACCCTCGGCGTCCAGCATTTCGTTGCCGCATTCCTCGGCGGAACCGGCATCCTGATCGTCGTCGGTGTCGGACTGGACATGATGCAGAAGGTGGAGAGCCACCTGCTGATGCGCCAGTACGAGGGGTTCATGAAGAAGGGCCGGATTCGCGGGAGGCGATAAAGGATGTACCTGGTCTTCTTGGGCCCCCCCGGGGTCGGCAAGGGCACTCAGGCGAAACGAAGCGCCGAGCAGTTCGGTGTGGCCCACATCTCGACCGGCGATCTCCTGCGGGAGAGCGTCCGCCAGGGCACCCGACTCGGCGAACAGGCCAAGCCCTTCATGGAGGCGGGGCGCCTGGTTCCCGATGACCTCATCGTGCGCATGACCATCGAGCGGATGCAAATGCCGGACTGCGGCCGCGGCGTCCTCCTCGACGGCTTCCCGCGCACGATGGCGCAGGCGCAGGCGCTCCAGCAGGCCATGAACGAGACCGGGATCCGCTTGACCGGGGCGTTCTTCTTTTCCGCCCCGGACGAGATCCTGGTGGAACGCCTTTCGGGGCGGCGGAACTGCTCGCAGTGCGGCGCCGGCTACCACGTGCGCACGCTCCCGCCGCGCGTCGAGGATGTCTGCGACGTCTGCTACGGCGCCTTGACCCAACGCACCGATGATCGGGCGGAGACCATCCGGGAACGGATCACGGTCTATCGCAAGCAGAGCGCACCCGTGGTGGACCACTATCGCGCGCGCGGCATCCTGCGGGAAATCCGGGCGGAAGGGAGCGTCGACGAGATCTTCGCCCGGGTCAAGGCGGCGATTTTCGAACTCTCCCCCGAGTCGCGCGTGCGCGTGGCCTCCGGCGAGGAGACCGCAGCCGGCCACGAGACCTCGACCGGCCTCGAGGAAAAAAAGACTGAGCTACGTATCACCCCCCCGGGCTCGACCCTGGGGACGCGCGGACGCGCGGAACGCGTGAACCGGACGCTTCCGGCCGGATCCGCCGACGAAGAGGCCCTGCGGGCGAAACCCGCGCGGTCCGCCCGGGCCGCCTCCACGCCGAAGCGGGAGATGGGGACCAAGCCGGCCAAGTCCGCGACGCCGGCCCCCACGAAGAAAAGCAAGCCGCGCGGCCGGACGGCCAAGACCGCCACTCCGTCGAAACCCAAGGATGCCGCGCGAAAGACCAAAACGCAATCGAAGAAACCCGCCCGCGCCACCCGGGAAACGGGGCGCAAACCCCCGGCGAAGTCCGCGGCCAAGCGGCGCACGACCACCCGCCGCCGACGTTAGGAGCCGACCGCCCCCCTCGCGCCGGCGCGGCCGCAGGTCGCGGGGCGGGATCCGGGCCCTGGAACGAGTCGCGATGATCAAAATCAAGTCGCCCCGCGAATTGCAGATCATGCGGGAGGCGGGTCGCATCACGGGAGAGTGCTTCGAACTCGTCAAGGAGCACCTGCGCCCCGGCGTCACCACCGGAGAACTCGACCGCCTCGTCGACGACTACATCCGCTCCAAGGGGGCGACCGCCGCCTTCAAAGGGTACCGGGGGTTCCCGGCGAGCATCTGCGCCTCCGTCAACGAGGAAGTCGTCCACGGCATCCCGGGCCGACGCGTCCTCCAGGAAGGGGACGTGATCTCCGTCGACATCGGCGTCAAGTTCAAGAACTACTTCGGCGACTCCGCGTTCACCTTTCCCGTCGGCACGGTGTCCGCGGAAACCTCGCGACTCCTCGAATCGGCCCGCGCCGCCCTGCGCAAGGGGATCGAACAGGTACGGCCCTACGGCAAGCTCTCCGAAGTGTCGCGCGCCATCTATGAGCACGCATCCCGGCTCGGATACGGGATCGTCGAGAAATACGTCGGGCATGGCATCGGCTCCGCCATGCACGAGGATCCCCAAGTCCCCAACTTCGTCATCGATCCGCCCGACCAGGCGGAGTGCATCCTCAAGCCCGGGCTGGTCATCGCCATCGAACCGATGCTCAACCAGGGGACCAAGGAAGTCGAGGTGTTGGCGGACGGGTGGACGGTGGTGACGGCGGATCGGCGGCTGTCGGCGCATTTCGAGCATACGGTGGCCGTGACGGCGAATGGATATGAGGTCCTGACTCTGTGGTCCGGGCACCGGCTGGATTGACGCCGGCCCGCGAAAAATTCTGGACAGAAAAAAATTCTCTGCTACAATCGCCGGGCTCTCGCCCGGGCGAAACGTCCGGCGAGACCTCATGGACGAAGTTTGGGATACCCATGGCGAAGGAAGAACCGATCCGTGTTGAGGGACTGGTAGTCGAGTCCTTGCCCAACACGATGTTCCGGGTGCGGCTGACCAAGGGCAATCACGAGGTTCTGGCGCACATCTCGGGCAAGATGCGAATGAATTTCATCCGCATTCTGCCGGGCGACAAGGTGACGGTCGAGATGTCCCCGTACGACTTGACCAAGGGACGGATCGTCTACCGCGAGCAATAACGGGAAGGATGGAAGTCATGAAGGTTCGGGCGTCGATCCGCCGCATTTGCGAAAAGTGCCGGATCATCAAGCGCCGCGGCGTCGTGCGGGTGATCTGCGACAATCCGCGCCACAAGCAGCGGCAGGGCTAGCGCAATTCTTGAACCGCGGTCGCGCCTTGCGACCGCCGATAGGGAGACCCTCGTATGCCTCGTATCGCTGGAAGCGATCTTCCCCCGGACAAGCCGATCCGAATCGGCCTGACCTACGTCTTCGGCATTGGCCAGACCTTGGCCGACCGGATCTGCAAGGAGACCGGGATCCCCGGTTCGACGCGGATCAAAACGCTGACGGACGAACAGGTCGCACGCCTGAATTCGCTGATCGAGAAGAATTACATCGTCGAAGGCGTTCTGCGCCGCCAGATGGCCCAGAACATTCAGCGTCTGAAGGACATCAGCTGCTACCGCGGTCTGCGTCACCGCCGTGGCCTGCCCGTCCGCGGGCAGCGCACGCGCTCGAATGCGCGCTCCCGGAAGGGTCCGCGCAAGACGGTCGCGGGGAAGAAGATCGCCAAGGTGTAGCGGCGACCCACGGGGCGGATGTCCGGGCGCGCGTCGCGAGACGGGCGCCCGGGGTCGTCCCGGGCGGACAGACCGGGAGGCCTGGTCGTCCGCGGGCCGGATCCGGATCGCACGCGGGAAGCGTGCGCGGGGGACCGAGCCCGCAGAGAGGGTGTTGTCAAGTACGGTACGGTGTTGTTCCACGTCGGTCGGGCCTTGCGCCTGCCCAGGGGGTAACCCCGCGGCGGCGCGCAGGGTAGACGGTCCTTGAGGCCGTCGTTCCGCCCGCGCTTTCGTTCGTTCACGACGTTCATGGTTCGCTCTCTCTGCGTTCTCGGTTTCCCGCGCTATCGCCCCTGGTAAGGCAGGAAAGGACAGCATTCAATGACCAACGCCGCCGCGCCCAACCCGGCGCCAAAGAAAAAAAAGGTCAAGCGCATCGTGCCGAAGGCCGTCGCGCACGTGATGGCGAGTTTCAACAACACCGTGATCACGATCACCGATCCGAACGGCGAGACTCTCTGCTGGGCCTCGGCCGGAACGATCGGCTACAAGGGAGCGCGCAAGAGCACGCCGTTCGCCGCCCAGCGCGCCGCGGAAAGCGCGGCCGAAAAGGCGCAGAAGTTCGGCGTCAAGGAAGTCGAAGTGAAAATCAAGGGTCCGGGATCCGGCCGCGAATCCGCCGTCCGCGCCCTCCAGGCCGCCGGCCTCGACGTCAAGTCGATCGAGGACGTCACCCCGCTCCCCCATAACGGCTGCCGCCCGCGCAAGCGCCGCCGCACCTAGTCGAACCTTCGGGGTCGCGGCCCCCGGGAACCCGCGACCCGCGTTCTCCGAACCCGGTGAGAGAGAGATTTGTTTTTCCGCCGCGCCGACGGCGGGCGCCCGAACCGGCGACCCCGTGCGCGGAACCAAGGAGGACCACACCCGATGGCCAGGATGATCGATCCGGACTGCAAGCTCTGCCGACGGGAAGGCGTCAAGCTCTTCCTCAAGGGCACCCGCTGCGATACGCCCAAGTGCGCCATCGAACGACGCGCCAAGCCGCCCGGCCAGCATGGCGACCGCCGCATCCGGATGACCGACTTCGGCCTCCACCTCCGCGAAACCCAGAAGGCCAAGCGCGCCTACGGCGTACTGCAGCGCCAGTTCACCCGCTACTTCGACGTCGCGCTCAGCATGCCCGGCAACACCGGCGAAAACCTCCTCATCCTCCTCGAGCGCCGCCTCGATAACGTCATTTTCCGCCTCGGCTTCGCCACCTCGCGGAGCCAGGCGCGCCAGTTCATCCGCCACGGCCACATCACGGTCAATGGTCGCCGCGTCACCATCCCCTCCTACGGGGTGAAGGCCGGCGACGTCATCAGCCCGATCGGCCACGACCGCTCCAAGAAGGTCGTCGCGGAATGTCTGAAGATCTCCAACAAGGACAACGTGCCTTCGTGGCTCAAGCTCCAGGAGTCGCCCGCCCAGGGAACCGTGGTGCAAATCCCCACGCGCTCCGAGGTGGTGGTGCCGCTCAACGAGCAGTTGATCATCGAGTTCATGTCCCGGTAGTCGCTTCCCGGTCGCCTCGCCCGGCCCGACCCGAACCGGGGGCCGGCAGGCGCCGTACGATCCCTCTAGGAGTACACCATGCGCGTCCGGTGGAAGGATTTCGAACTGCCCACTCGCCTCGTGTGCGACGAGAAGACGCTCACCCGCTCCTACGGGCTCTTCGTGGCCGAGCCCTTCGAACGCGGCTACGGCACCACCATCGGCAACAGCCTGCGCCGCGTCCTGCTCTCGTCCATCGAAGGCGCCGCGGTGACCAAGGTCCGCTTCAAGAACCTCGGACACGAGTTCACCACCATCAACGGCGTCTACGAGGACGTCACCGACATCGTCCTCAACGTCAAGAAGCTCGTCGTTCGCCTCAAGCACGATGAGGTTCAGAAGATCCGCATCGAGGTCCATGAGCGCGGGGAAGTCAAGGCCGCCCACATCATCCCCCACCCGGCGGTCGAGATCCTCAACCCCGACCTCCACATCGCCACGCTCACCGAGGACACCGAGTTCGTGGTCGAGATGGAAGTCCGCCGCGGGCGCGGTTACGTGACCTCGGAAGAAAACGTCCACGAAGAGGACGAGCTCGGCGCCATCCCCGTCGACTCCATCTTCTCGCCGGTGCGCCGCGTCAAGTACCGCGTCGAGAACACCCGCGTCGGCAAGCTCACCAACTACGACAAGCTCTCCATCGAAGTCTGGACCAACGGCACCGTCGACCCGGAAATGGCCATGGTCGAGGCGTCCAAAATCCTGCGCCGCCACCTCAACCCGTTCGTCCAGTACTTCGACCTCGGCAAGGAGCTGCAGCTCAACGAAAAGAAGGAAGAAGAGGCGCGCCGCCGGGAAAAGTACCTGGAAGAGCTCAAGACCAAACTCTCCATGCCCGTATCCGAGCTCGACCTCTCCGTGCGCGCGTCCAATTGCCTCCAACTCGAGAACATCCGCACCGTGGGCGAGTTCGTGCAAAAGACCGAGGCCGATCTCCTCAAGGTGCGCAACTTCGGCAAGACGTCCCTCAAGGAAGTAAAAAAGAAGCTCTCGGACATCGGACTGTCCCTTGGGATGGATCTCGATGTGATCTTCGGGAAGAAAGGAGCCGAAAGTGCGTCATAGGCTGTACGGCCGCAAGCTGGGCCGCAACAAGACTCACCGCGCCGCCACCCAGCGGGCGCTGGTGGCCAGCCTGTTGCGCCACGAGCGGATCATCACGACCTGGGAAAAGGCCAAGACCTTCGCCCCCTTCGCCGAGAAACTGATCACCATGGCGAAGGAGAAGAACCTCCACAACCTGCGGCGCGCCATCTCCTTGCTGCAGGACAAGGAAATGGTCAAGAAGCTGTTCGAAGAACTCGGTCCGCGCTTCAAGAACCGGCCGGGTGGCTATACCCGCGTCGTCCGCCTCGGCGGCTGTCGCTGGGACAAGGACCAGGACGCCAAGTGGGCCGCCAATCGCCTCGGCGACAACGGCACCCGCGTCCTCTTCGAACTGGTGGAGAAGAGCGAAAAAGTCGAGGAGACCACGGCGGAGAAAGCCGAAGGCGCCAAGACCGGCAAGAAGGAAAAGCCCGCCAAGGCAAAGCCGGCCAAGAAGGAAGCCAAGGCCTAGGCCCTTCGGCCCCCAGGTTCACCGTCGCATGGACGCGCCCGGCACCGCCGGCGCGTCCATCCGACTTTTCGGTCCCCGTCTCCCGGTCCTGCACCACCGCCTCTCCTTCCCCCAATTCTCTCCGAGATGCGCCACCTCGCCCTCCCCCAGGCCATCCGCCCCACTCCGACGGCAGCCACCCCCCGCGCACGATGCCCCCGGAATGCGCTTTTTGTTTGACAAGCCCTGACCTCGCGGATAGCATCGCCGCGTCGTAAGTCCCGAGCCCCGGCGGACTCGGGCGGTCTGGTTTCCGATGAGGGGGGATGTCCATGGCCAAGTTCCAGTTCCGTCGCCTCGCCGTGCTCGCACTGGCGCTCGCGTTCTCGATCCCGGCCGTCGCCGGCTGCAAGTGGAACAGCGTCAACCGCAAGCCGCCCCAGCCCGCGCCCATCAGCACCATCGAGTTCCGCCTGCCGGGCTCGTCCGAACCCTTCCTGTTCAACACCTCCGTCAAGTACGCCCAACTCGGCGCTACCCATGGCCACGGCTGGGAGGTCTTCCTCGTCCTGAATCCCTGGGGCGCGGAGCAGTTCTACCAGGCGCTTCAGCAGCACAGCGGATCCCAGTACGACGTGGTCCTCAACGGGCGCGTCATCGGCACCGAGTCCCTCGCCGATCGCTGGCCCCGAGGCTACGCCCGCGTGCGCGGCAACATGACGCAGGCCGAGGCGAACGAACTTCTCAACATCCTGGGCGAAGCCGGAATCGCAGTGGAGCGCTAGACGTTCGGACTCGCATCCCTTCGCGGTTGCGATTCCCGAACGCACGGCTCCCTCGCATCGGTTCTCTCCACGACGCCGGACACTCCGTTCCGGCGTCGTTTCATTTTCACGCCGCGCCCTCCGCTCCCGCCAGAGTCCACGAGCCTCCCCCCTCGGGGCCGGGGAATCCGAAGACCGCCCGGCGGCGTCGCGGCGAGGCGAGCGGACATGGGAACTCCCGCGGGTTCCCGCGACGGTCGCCGACCGTCGGCGCGGCCCCGCCCCACCGCTGCGGACGACGCACCTCTGCCGCCCGACGATTCGGGGTCGAGACCGCGGCGGGGCTGGAACGCGTGCCTCCGCCGACGACGCGCCCACCTCCATTCCGCGTTTCGGGCTTGCGCCGCAACCTGGGGGAGACTACAGTGCATCCCGTCCCGCTTGGAGTCGATCCCATGAAAGTCATTCGCAACCTGATTCTCACCGTCGTCCTCCTGGCCTGCCTCGGCATTGCGGGCGCGATCTGGGGCGTCCCCGCGGCCATCCGCTCGGGGACGGAAACCATCTCCACGCAGACCATGCAGGTGGAGACGAACGTCGAGTCCGCCGGCGTGGACTACTCGGCCGGCAGCGTCCGCCTCCACGGCTATCACGCGGGAAGCCCGCCGGGATTCCAGCAGCCGTTCCTGCGCATCGAAAAAATCCACGTGGCCTCGACGGTCGGCCAGCTTCGATCCGATCCGGCGGAGGTTGCCGAAATCGTCATCGACCGGCCCGTCATGACGATCGAACACTCGACCGTGGGAACCAATCTCGACAAGATCCGCGAGGCGCTCGAAAAGCGCCAGGGTCGGCGCTGGAAGATCGGCAAGCTGCGAATCCAGGGGGCCAAGGTCCGCTTCGTGGTCCCGCTCGCGGACACCGAACGCATCATCGACCTGCCCGACATCGAGCTCGCCAACATCACCAACAGCGATGGCGGACCGGCCATGATGGGAGACGTGATTCGTCAGGTCACCCAGGCCATGCTGTCGGGCGGGCTCGAGCGCGGCAATCTGCCGCTCGACCTGCGCAACAAGCTCGCGGAAAGCGGAGGGCTGGAACCGATCGGTCGCATCAAAGACGCCGTCGACAAGGTGGGCGAGAAGGTCAAGGGCGCACTCGATGGGATCTTCGGCGGCAAGAAGGAGGAAGGGAAGTAACAGGCTCGAGGGAAGGCCGGGGAGAATCGCCCTACGCGTCCCCCTCCTTGCCCCCCACCGTCCGTCCCGGCTTCCAGGTGAAGCCGACGTGGGTATCCCCGACGTTCTTGGGGACGATCTCCAGGCGGTAGATCAGCCCGTACGGAATCACGTGAACGGTGAGGTCGCACCCCTCCTCGTCCTTGGCGGTCCCGCGCACCACCATGTACTGTTCCTCGAGAGAATCGATCTGGCACACCTCGAGTCGGAGCCCGTCCGTCAGGTAGAGCCCGAGCCGCACCGTCTCGGCCCCCCCCGAGCGCTTGAGCAGGTCTCCGAGCGTGACGTTGAAGAACGTACGGCTGAACGGCGGCCCGGCCTTGTTCCCCTCCCCGAGCAGGTAGGCTTGCATCAAGAGACGTTCCTCCTCTGACCCGGCGGCCGCATGCCCCGCCGCGGACGACCGGATGCACGGCTTCGTCTGGAGTATACTCGACCGGTTCCTCGACAATCCACCCCCCGCCGAAGTTTCCGCACGCCCCCCCTCCGCCGTCCCGCGGCTGGCCATAAGGCGGCACCCCGGATCCCCGCGCCACGACCCCGGGCCGCTCGAGATGGAACCTTTTTTTTCCCCTGTCCCCGCAAATAGCCTGCCGGCACTGCTTTCGCGATACAGAGAGGCGAATCGGACAAGAATCATGGGGGGCACACTCTATCCCTGCCCCGGTCCCATACCAGGGGAGTTCATCATGCGTATTCACCTTCGTTGTGGCGCAGTCGTGGGGATTCTCCTCGGCCTGTGCCTCGCGGCAAACGCGCAGGTTGCGGAGATTACGACGGATCAGGCGTTCGGAAAACTGCGCGCGGACCTCGACAGCGCGTACCGGAACTTCCCGGACGACCCCTTGGCCCGATCCTTGATCGAGAATGCGGCGGTGACGGGCTTCCAGTACCGTCTCAGTTTCGTGACCATCGCGTCTCTCCGCTATGACACGAATTTCCATCAATTGCTGGATCGCCTCGCGGTTTGTCGATTCTATGACTTGGCGGAACGGGAAAGCACCCGCCGCCATCTGGCGATGGCCGCGCACGACCTGCACTCCCGTTCCCTGCCCTACCTGGATGACCTGGATCGGCCGATCGGGGTCCTGGAATGCTACGAACGCCTGCTCGACGGACTTCGGACCATTCGCAGCCGATTCCAAAATCATCCGGACTTGCGGCAGATCGCCGAGACGTCGATTTCCGAGTCCTTCAACACGCAGTTGTCCTACACCCGCGGCCTCGAAGACGTCGACTATGTTGCCGAGTTCACGAGTCGAATGAAGCGGATCGAACGCGAATTCGGCCCCGCTACGGCGGCGGAACGGCAGCGAAACCCGGGACTGGCGGAGGCGAAGGACCGGAACCGGAATGCCTACGACCTGGCGCGATCGGCCCTGCAGTCCGTTCTCTCGAGGGTCGTGCAGGAATTCCAGTAGTCGCTTCGAGTGCCTCGCCGGCCACGGGAGTCCGCGCCGCGCGGATCGAAGAGGATGTGAAGTTGCGCGAGGTGGTACCGGGCTCGCGGGGCGCCCGGAAGCGGGGGGAAACGACCTCGGGCGGTCGCTCCCCCCGCGAAGGTGAATGCCGGCGGACTCTCAGTACCGCCCGTAGTGCGTCCCCCCATGCCATCCGTGGCCCGGACTGTGGTGATACCCGTGGTGCACCCCGCGGGCGTGACCCGAGTATCCGGCGGCGTGGGGCCCCGCTCCCACTTCGTACGCGCCGTAGTAGTCCGCGGCCGGGCTGTAGCCGTAGGTGTGGTAGTGCGGGGTATACACCGGAGCGGGAGCGACGTACACACGGGTCGCCGGGTAGGCAACCACGACCGGGGTGGCAGGCTGCACGTAGGTGTACGAGTACGCCACCGGGTACGAGTACACCGGTTCGACGTACGTGTACGCCGGCGTGGCCTCGTAGACGACCGTCACGCGGCGACAATGTTGCGCCTCCGCGGGGGCGGGACTTCCGCCGATCAGCGCCGCGAGCGCGACCGCTCCGAGGATGGGACCGACTCTCATGGCGACCTCCTGAAGGGGCCTGCGCTTCCCGGGAACCCCGCGGGCCCGATGGTCCCGGACGGGGAGGAAGAGCAGGGGAATCCCGTCGTAACGCGAACTGCGTGCCGGGAAGCGTCGAGGACGGATCTCTTTATCCACGGCTGGAAATGACTTTGCGGATGGCAGCCACCGCACGGCGCAGCAGCGGCGAAATGCGACCGTAGGCGAGGACAGCAGACGTCCGTGGAGAAGGACATCCCCGGGGCGAACCGGACGCCGCCCGGCGCGGGAGGAATCCGGTCGGTGCCGCAGGCGCGAGGCCGGCCGACGCTTTGCTCTCCGGTCAGGGTGCCTGCGGCAGAGCCCGGATGTAGGCCATGATGGCGGACAACTGGTCGCGGGGAATCGTCGACGCATAAGCGGGCATGCGGAGCACCTGTCGCTGCAGGAAGTGTTGTGCCGCGGGATCTTCGCGCAATCGCTCGATGCCGCCGTCGAGGATCCACTGTTCGAGTTCGGCGTCGTCGCGGACGAGGGCGGCGAAGTCGGGACCCGTCCAGGGGGGAACGTACCCCTTGAGGCTGCCGGGGTTCGGCGCGCCGACCCGGCCGCCGGGACCATGGCAGGCGAAGCACCCGAATTCGGCCGCCGCCTGCCAGCCGGCGCGGACCTGCGGATCCGGAGCCGGAGGGAAGCCGGATACCGCCTGCAGGTAGGCGACCAGGTCCGAAAGCTCCGCGTCGGTGAGGCGCCCATCGTACGGGGGCATCGCCAGGAGGCCGGCATCGGACGGCGCCGGGCGCTCGACGGGCTTCTTGCCGTCGATCCAGGCGCGGCGGGGCGCGCCGTAGAGGATCCACTCGCGGATTTCAGCCTCATTCTTCACGAGGCGGGCGAACTCTGCCGGGTCCCAGGATGGGACCGAGCCGGCCTTGGCCCCGGGGTTGGGGGCGCCGCGCAGTCCGCCGGCCCCGTGACAGGCGAAGCACCCCATTCGATGCGCTACGCCTTCGCCCCGCATCGCCGCGGTCGGCCGCGGTCGAAGCAGGACCCACGCGATCACGCCGGCCACCGCCAGGAGCCCCGTGAGTGCGAGCACGAGTTTCTTCGCGCGTCCGCGTCCCCCTTCGCCGCCCATTCCCTCCTCCCGTCGAACCGAGCTCAGATCTCCAGACGATTCAACGCCCGCATGCCCAGCGCCATGGGAACGAGACACGTCAGCACGCACAGTCCGCCGATTCCGAGCAATGAGCCGGAGAGCCAGATCTGGAACGATTCGGCGGTGAGCGTATTCTTCGCGTAGTACTGGTGGCAGGGAACCGCCTCCAGGATGATCACGCAGGTCACGAAAAACAGGCTGATCACCAGGTTCAGGGTTCCGCCGAACCCCGCCACGATCTTCGAGGGGTTGTCCTCGGCGAAGTTCGGGAACATTGCCCCCAGTCCCACCGACAGACCGGACAGCCCGAGGCAGATCGCCGCGACCGTGATCACGTGCAGAACGGAGAGAAGCAGCGGGATGTCGAGCATGAGATTGGAGGTGATGATCAGCGCCTCGCTGACCAGCAGCGACCCGGTGAAGGCCGTGACGAATTTGCCGACGAGAATCTTGTTCCGCTCCATCGGGATCATTCCGATCACCCAGAACCGCCGCCCCTCCAGGCTGAACTGCGGAAACACGAATCGGCTCGTGAAGGTCGACAGCGTGAGGCTGGTGGCGCCGAGGTTGAGGAACGAGATGACGCTCTTCCAGAATGCTCCCTTGATGTCGTATCCCAGGGTCCGCAGGTTGACGAAGTAGACGCCCAGCAGGCCGAAGAAGATGAGGAACTGGGACCACTGGACGGGGTCGCGAAGGAAGGTTTTCACGTCCTTCAAGACGAGCGTGCGCAGGGGGCCGCGCACGAAGAAGAAGAGGGGCAGCAGCCAACGGTCCTGCCAGGGGACGACGGAGATCCGCTTGCCGCCGGTGGTACTCTGGCTCGCCGACCAGCCCTGAATGTACCAGCGCCGGCACATCACCGCGCCGAGCCAGGTGAAGAAGAGACCGTTGGCCACGACGGCGAGGAAATAGAACGCCGCGACGGCATAGTCCGGCCGCCGCAGGGCGAGGATGGCGCGCGTAACCCATTGGCTCGGCAGAAGCGGGTTCTGGGTGAAGGCGAACCGGTCCATGATTCCCTTGACCCAGAGGGCGGAGTAGCTGGGCAGGACCGACTTCAACTCCAGGACGCTGCCGGCCGCCCAGGCGGCCACGATGAGGCCCAGGCCGACCCCCATCCCGATGAGTCGCCGCTTCCGGCCGGGCAAGAACGTTGCGATGAGGACCGCGATCACGGCCCCGACACCGGCGGGGATGAAAATGAACGCCCCGAAGAAAAGCATCGTGCCGGCGTAGTACCCCCAGTCCGCGCCGTAGAACTGGCCGTAGGCCACCATGAGCGGCGTTCCCAGGAACAGGAACGCCCAGGAGCTGAACACCACCGATTCCATGAATTTGTAGAGGAAGATCTCGTCGTAGCGCAGCGGCGCGGCGAGCAAGAACAGGCTTTCCTTGGATCGGTAGAGCGACCCGTACGCGATAATCCCGTTGGAGAAGACCAGCATGAGGGTGAGCGAGAGGAAGAAGACCGCGAGCAAGTACTCCATGACGAGGTCGGCGAGATCGGGCCACTGGCGCAGGAAGCGGAAACCCTCGGAGAAGATCGCATAGAGCCCGGCCCAGAAGCCGGCGGCGAAGAAGAGGACGACGGCGACCTTCAGTCGCGAGTGCTCGCCGAAACTGCGCACGCGGTTGCGCATTTCGTCGAGCTTCATGCGCGCGAGAACGGCCAACCGGCTCATGTCCGACCGCCCCCAGGGAGGTCCGCCCCGCCGCCTGCCGGCGCCACGGGATCGGAACTCGCTTGCGGCGGCGCGGACGCGACGGGCGGCAGCGCGAAACCCGCCTCGGGAATCGGCGTCCCCCCGCCTCTACCTTCTTCCAGGATCCGAAGAAAGACGTCCTCGAGGTCGCCGTCCACGCGGGCGCGGGCGCGCAGCTCGGAAACCGTGCCCAGCGCTTCCAAACGGCCCCGCATCAGGATCCCCACGCGATCGGCGGTCTCCTCGGCCAGCGAGAGGATGTGCGTGGTCAGGAAGATCGTCGTCCCGGCGCGCGCCTGCTGCAGCAGAATGTCCTTGACCAGCCGCGCGCTCGGCGGATCGAGTCCCACCAGCGGCTCGTCCACCACCATGACCTTCGGATGGTGCAGCAGCGTCGCCGCCAGGACCAGGCGCTGCTTCATCCCGTGAGAGTAGGTCTCGGCGAGCTCGTCGAGGAATTCGGACATGCCGAAGATCTCGCTCAGCCGCGCGGTCTCGCGCTCGATCTCCATCCGCGGCAGGCGATACATCTCCCCCATGAACCGCATGAACTCACGCCCGGAGAGCTTGTCGTACAGATACGGCTGGTCCGGCACGTAGGCGAGCAGCGACTTGGCCGCCAGATACTCCTTCGACAGGTCGATCCCGCACACCCGTACACGTCCGGCGCTCGGACGCAGCAGTCCCGCGATCATCTTGATCGTGGTCGTCTTGCCCGCCCCGTTCGGCCCCAGGAAGGCGAAGAACTCCCCGGAAGGCACCTCCAGCGTGAGGGACTCGACCGCCACCTTGGTGCCGAATTCCTTGCGCACGCCGTCGAGCTGGATCATCCCGTCACTTCTCCCGGATCATCACCAGTTTCGAGTTCAGGAAGGGAATCTCCTCCTTGAGGATTCGCCCCGTCCGGTCGATCCAGCTCGTTGCTTCCGCGCGCTCCGAGGTGAGCACGACCCGGAAGACTTCGACTTCCTCCCCTTCCCAGGCGAGCGTCTCGAGCTCCACGACCCGCGCGGTACCCGACTCCGTCCCGCCGTTCAGCGGGTTGACGGAGTGGATGGTCCACTCCTTCCCCACCGTCAAATCAGGCATTTGCACGAACGGACTCAATCCGTTGGAGAAGGTTCCCCCGGCATCGTACGGCACGCGGTGCGTCATCGCCTGCTCGCCGTTCACGCGCATCTCCACGCGCAGCCAGTTCCCCTCGACCTGCGCAAACACCTTCCCGGTCAATTCCCCCGTCCGCAGGGTCGAGGTAAAATCGCGCAACTGGTAGTCGCGCCCGACCCGTGTCTGGGAACGGATCTCCACGTCGTTCAGGCCCGGGAACGGTGTGTTGAGCGTCGTGTGATTCTCGAGCCCGTAGGTCAGGTCGCCGTGCGACGGCTCGATCCGGGTCCGACTGACCCCGAGCTTGTTGCCGCTCCACCACACGCCCATCCGATAGCTCTCCGCCTGCAGGCGGCGCTCGAGCAGGGTCTTGTACGAGGGGGGTCGGCTCGCCGTCCACATGGGGATCAAGTCGCGCCGAACCAGGAGGAACATCATGATCACCCAGAATCCAGGTATCAAGATGCCCAGGAGACGGTCGGCCATGGCTGGTCTCGGGGGGGTGGGGGGATGTCCACAGGCTACCGCATTCCACGGTGGTCGTCAACTGCTGTCACAATGACAGGCGCAGAGGGGTCCCGCTGCCATTCCGCCTTCCCGATTCTTTCCCCCCGCGGCTCCCGCTCCCTCCGGAGAATCCTCAAACTGTTAAGATCAAATACATTACGATGACACGAGGGGACTTGACCAATTCAATTCCTGCGGCCCGACAATTGCAATCATGGGCGGGCTGTCAAGTCGGATCCCGAGTCCGGCCGGACTTGGGCCAGACGCAAGCCTATTCCCTGCGGCGGCGCCGTCGCCGGGAGTTCGATCGACCAAGGAGGTCCCTATGAAGCTCACGCCGTTGGGTGACAAGGTGCTGGTGGAGCGGTTGTCTGCGGACGAGCGGACGGCCGGTGGAATCGTCCTCCCGGATTCGGCCAAGGAGAAGCCCAAGGAGGGGCGCGTGGTTTCCGTGGGCCAGGGACGTCTGCTCGACAGCGGGAAGCGCGCGGAGTTCCAGGTGCGCGCCGGGGATCGCGTCATCTTCGCGTCCTATGCCGGGACCGAGGTGAAGAGCGAGGGGAAGGAATACCTTGTGCTGGCCGAGGACGACATCCTCGCGGTGGTGGAATAGGATTCCCGCGACTTCGCATCGAGCGAAGGTGGGGTAGTTTGCGGAGGAGAAGGAAGCATGGCTGCGAAGCGCGTGGTCTATGACCAGAAGGCCCGCGAGGCCATCCGCGAAGGCGTCGAGACGCTGGCGCGGGCGGTGCGCGTGACCCTCGGCCCGCGGGGCCGGAATGTGATCATCGAGAAGAAGTTCGGGGCCCCGCTCGTGACCAAGGACGGCGTGACGGTCGCCAAGGAGATCGAGCTGAAGGACCCGTACCAGAACATGGGCGCACAAATGGTGAAGGAAGTCGCGTCGAAGACCAGCGACACCGCCGGCGACGGGACGACCACCGCCACGGTGCTGGCGGAGGCGATCTACACCGAAGGGCTGCGCAACGTCGTGGCCGGCGCGAATCCCATGGGCCTGAAGACGGGGATCGAGAAGGCCGTGGAGGCGATCGTCGCCGAGATCAAGAACCAGGCGATCAAGGTCAAGGGCAAGGACGACATCGCCCAGGTCGGCTCGATCGCGGCGAACAACGATCCCGAGATCGGTCAGATGATCGCCGATGCGATGGATAAGGTGGGCAAGGACGGCGTGATCACGGTCGAAGAGGGCAAGACCCTCAAGACCGAG
>CAZWCX010000125.1:0-20189 GCA_964632945.1 uncultured Planctomycetia bacterium
CGACGCCGGCGACCTGACCGAGGTCCACGGCCTGCCGCACGCGACCGAGTCGAACCCCGCCCACGTGCCGGTGACGCAGTACGCCTACAGCGCGGGGACCGGGCAGGACCGGCTCGACCACAACCTGAAAACGGCCTGACCCTAGCAGCCGGGAACTGCTTCAGAAGGCTATGGAGGAGTTCCTGGCAACGGCGAGATCTTCCGTATGTTGCGACGAGTGTCGACACCTGATTCTGTTTCGCGATCTCGGGCCGCACGCATGGGAGCATGACTGCGCGTGCGGAAAGTTCTTCGGGACCATGGGGCAATGAGCCTCTCCCAGGGGTTGCAGGGGTGCGCGGTAGGTCGTAGCCGCGGCCTCGACCAACGCCCTCGCGTTCCGCACCCCCGTAGGCTCAAGAAACTCGTCCGACCCACCGCTCGATGCGTTCCTTGAACTCCCGCACTTCCGGGCACACGCTGAGCAGGCCGGTCCATCCCTTGCCGAGATGACGCATCGCTCGCTTGCGCCCGTGACCGACGAGATCGCTCCAGCCCTTGGCCTCGAGGAACGGGTCGGCGTAGCGCTCCTTTGGATCGCATTCCGCGCGGATCGTGGCCCAGCTCTCGTCCAGTTCGTCCCGGTGCAGGGCCAGCATCCAGACCTCGACTTCTTCCATGGCGAGACAGGCGATCAGGCGCCCGGAATGCTCGGCTTCGCGCGTTGCTGCCTTGCCGCGGTTGCCTTCTCGATCGCAGTCGTTGTCGACGACGAGCAGGAAGAGCTCGATCATGGGGTTGTCGGCCACGATGCCGGCGACCACGGCGCCGTCGAGGGCCTGCGGCGCGCCGCTGAGATGGGGATCCCGGAGGATTTCGACCCGCGCGGCGCGGCCGAGGTCGGCGAAGATCCGCTCGACCACGGGCTTCAAGATATGCTGGTCGAGCGTGGGATCTTCGGGGATGACCAGGACCTTCTCAGCGCACGCTCCAGCCAGCCGGTCGTGAAGAGATGCTCGATGCCGCGGCGCTCGACGATCTCGTCGAAGTGCGGCAGGTCTGCGAGGCGCCCCATGATCGTCCCCGGCGCATCGGGAAGGCGACCGAACACCACGGCATGGCCCAGAACCTCCGGCGAGAGCGCATGCAGGACCGCCGGGGAATGGGAGGTCGCCAGGACCTGGATCTTCCGCTTGCGCGTGACGCTCTCCAGCAGCTCGAGGAGCAGACGAATGCGGGTGGGATGGAGGCCGTTTTCGACCTCCTCGATGAGTACGAGCGACCCTTCCTCGGCGGTGAGGAGAGCGGCCAGTTCGCCGAGGAAGCGCAGCGTGCCGTCGGAGAGGCTGCGGGCGGAGATGGTCGTCCCGCCCTCCTCGACGAGACGCACCAGGACGTCGCCGAGCTCGGTCTCCACGAAGTCGATGTCGGCGAGCTTGGGGGCGCAGAGCTCCGAGAGCCAGTCGACCAGGTCCTGCTTCCGCTCCGGTTCCTGACAGAGGCGCCAGACGATCGCCGAGATGTTTTCGCCGTGCACGCCGAGCTGGGCGCTTTGCTTGGGCACGTATTCGCGCATGCGCCGGGGCGAGATGTCGAGGAAGATCGATCCGCTCATGGCTGCGAGAATCTGCTTGTTCGTGGCGGTGACGCGCGGGTCCATCGATTTGGCGATCTCGATCTGTGCGAGCAGGCTGCGCGTGGCGGGATACGAGAGTGCCAGGCTGTTGCCCTTGCCCACTCGACGCACCCCCACGCGAATGGCCCCCCCCTCGGCAAGACCGGCTTGTGTACGCAAGACTGGCGCATGGGTGTCGAAAAGATAATCGTCCGGGCGCGTGCGTACGAGGCGTTCTCCTTCGAGCAGCGTGTCTCCATTGCCTCGGCACACGACATCGTGCGTGAAGGAAGCCTGTCCGATCGACCAGGTGGACGTGATTCCGAACGAGGCCGAGCCTTTGCGGGCGACCTCCTGCGGTCCTCCGCGGACTCCCGGCCAGATTTCGCGTTGGCCCTCCCAGCGACCGCGTAGAATGTCGGTGAAGGTCAGACCGAGACCGATGCCCTGGAGAAACCGCAGCGCGTCGAAGAGGTTGCTCTTTCCGGAGGCATTGGCGCCGACCAGGATGGTGAGGGGCGCCAGATCGACGCCCTGGTCGGCGAAGCTCTTGAAGTCGGTGAGGTGAAGGTGCTTCAGCATGGCTCGCTCCGAGTGCGCCTCGTACTTTACCATGCGCTCGGAGGCCGGGCTAGCTCTTCGGCGAAAGCGCGCCCTCCATGCCCGTGTCCCTCGCCACCATTCATCCGAGCAAATCGATCGGCGATTTCGAGACGGGGCGCACCCGATGCGGAAACACCGCCGCCGGAACACGGACCGCGAACGAGTTCGCGCGCTCGCTGAATCACGCATTCCGGGTGCGGTGTGGCGTGTGGACGTATTGGGACTGCGCATTTCGCAAGACGCATCGCGCCGGTGGTTTTTACGCCCGCTCGCGCCACCCGTACCGGTGGTGGATTCCCCCGATGCGCGGCAGGGCGACGAGTTCCGCGGCGGCCGTCGGTCGCGGCGTAACGGCTCGCGGTAGGGGGCAGTCCTTCTGCCGGCCCAGATGCGTTCGGTCCTCGGGGTAACAGCCCAGGAAGTCGCGAACGAGCCGCCGTAGATGATCCTCCCCGAAGACGACTCCGTGATCCAGAAAATCCCGGCGGACGGTCCCGACCATTCGCTCTGCGACCGGATTCTGCCAGGTCGCTCGAAACGCCGTTCGGCACGGGTCGGTACCCATGTCTTTGATGATCGCAACAACGCGTCCCTCTCGCGGCCCGCGGCTCGTCCGACTGGCCACGCCGGATCTTGCCTTCGCGCAGACCGCCGACGCCGCAGCGGGAATCGGCATCGCCCTGCGAGAGGACATTCCCCGTCACGTCATTCGCCCCCATCCGCCTCGTCTCCTTCGCCGTGACCGCGGCCCCGCCTCCGGGCGCGCCCGAGATCCTCCGCCGCATCGTCCCCGGCGGCACGATCCGCGCCACCTTCGGCGCGCTCACGACCGAAGGCGCGACCATCGACTTCCGCGACGCGACCGACCCGCCCGACCCGGCGCACGGGGTCGACCTCCTCGAGGTCGGCCGCGTCTCCAAGCGCGGCGACCCCGACGGGCGGACGGCCTCCGCGCGCGATCCGCGTTTCGGGCCGGTGCGGGCGACGACGGACGCGGAGGGAAAGCCGAGGATCACCGCGAACGACCACGACTTCGCGCCGGCGGACCCGGATCTCAACGGGGACCGTCCCGTCGACGCGACCGGCGGCAACCCGGTGGGGGAGCGTGGGACGCGACCTGTTCGGGACTTGCTCCGCCATGCTGCGTCCACTCGGTGAGAGGTTCAGACCACGGACTTCGGCAGGGGGAGAGTGTTGCTTCGGCGACCCGCCGCGGATACGATCACCGTCGTTGCGGCGCTGCGGCGGAGCGATCCCCATGGCAACGGATCGGATTCCGGATCGAGTCCTCCCTTGGCTGGCTGACTGGGCGGTCGGGGCGCCTGAGGAAGCCGCGTCGGCCCGCCCGGAGGACACCGTCGCCGCCACGCGCATCGGCGACATCGCGGTTCGATTCGGCTGGCTCTCGCCCGCCGCGTGGGACGATCTGCGAGCCGAGTTGGGTCCACGGGCGCACGATACACTGGAATGCGCGCGCAGACTGGTCGACCGCCACGGCCTGGCGCCAGAGCAGATCGAATTCGCCCAGGCACTGCTTCGACCCGCCTCGTCCGAAGGCGCGGCAGCCCCCACGCTCGGGCGGTACGTCCTCCTCGGGGAAATCGGCGCCGGCGCGATGGGCCGCGTCTATCGGGCGGTCGACCCGACCCTGCGCAGGGACGTCGCCATCAAGGTCATGGGGCACCGCCGAAATCTACCGGCCGATGCCGAGGTTCGCTTCGCCCGCGAGGCCGCCGCGGTGGCGCGGTTGAACCATCCCAACATCGTCGGGGTGTACGAGTACGGCGAGCAGGACGGCGTGTCGTATCTGGCCATGGAACTGCTGACCGGGGCCGGGCTCGACGCGGCCTGGGCCGCGGAGCCGAGCCTGGCGCGGCGGGTGCAATGGCTGGAAGAGATCGCCCGGGGGATCGGGTTCGCGCACGAACGGGGAGTCGTTCATCGCGATCTGAAACCGGCCAACGTGCGACTGGGGGCCGACGGCATTCCTCGCGTGATGGACTTCGGGCTGGCACTCCTCCAGGGCGACTACACCCGGGTCACCGCGCCCGGGACCGTGATGGGGACTCCTTCGTACATGGCGCCGGAACAAGTCGAGGGGCTGGAGGCCGGACCGCCGGCGGACGTGTTCTCCCTCGGCATCATGCTCTACGAGACCCTGACGGGGACGCTCCCGTTCGCCGCCGACCGGCCGCTCGAAGTTCTCCATCAGATCCTCGTCCGGGAGCCCGTGCGGCCGCAGACGATCGCGCCCGAGGTGCCGGCGGACCTCGAAACCGTGTGCCTCAAGGCCATGGAAAAAGACCCGCGGCGTCGTTACCCGACCGCCAAGGAGTTTGCCGAAGACCTGCGGCGGTGGCGCGTGGGGGAATCGATCCTGGCCCGTCCTGCGAGTTGGACGACGCGCGCGCGACTCCGGGTACGCCGGAACCCATGGGCATGGAGCGGACTCGGACTGGCGGTCGCCTGTCTGGCGATCACGATCGCGCTGGGGAGTTCCTGGCTGCGCAGGGAAGGGGCCCTGCGCATCGAGGGACGACTGCGCGAGGCGCTGACGGAGGCCACCGGGGCGATCGAGGCATGGCGCATGGAGCGGTATCTTCCCGCGCACGACCTCACGCCCGCTCGTCGGCGTCTTGCGCGGGCGGCAGAGCAGTTGGAGATCGCGCTCGGCATCGACCCCTCCGCCGCCGCCGCATGGAGCGAACTGGGCTGGGTCCGCCGCGAACTCGGTCAAGAGCGCGCGGCCCGGGCGGCGCTCGACCGCGCCTGCGCCTTGGATCCGGCAGACGGGACCATCCGTTTTCGCCGCGGTCGGTTGCTCGCCGACACGGTTCGGCGCAACCGGGATCGCACGCTCGATGCGGCCGATACCCCCTCCGCTTCGGCGGATCGACTCGAGTTGGACCGTCTGCGCCGGGAGGCCGCCGCCGACCTGGAAGCGGCGCTGAAGTCGCCGACGTGGTCGGGACAGGAAAAGTGGGAGCCCGATTACGCTCGGGCTTACGCCGCCTGGTTCGCCGGACGGACCGAGGAGGCCGACCGCCTCTGCCGCCTCACGGCAACGTCCCATCCGCGGGGCGGGGAGAACGGGTGGATGCTGCTCGGCCTCGTACACGACCGGTCCGCGGCCGAGGCGCCCGCCTTTGATGCAGCCATCCGACACGCGCCGTCGTTCGCCGACGCCTACGCCTCGGCCGCCCAGGCGAGGGCTTGGTCGGCCTTGCAGCTTTGGCTGAAGGAACGCAACCCGGCCGCGGTGCTGCCCGCGCTCGAGGAAGCGGCGGCGCTCGCCGACCAGGCGGTCGCGATCGACCCTCAGGCGGAGCGCCCCAGGGTCCGGCGGGGTTGGATTCGCATCGTACGCGCCGACATCCACGCCGAACGGGGCCTGGGCGTCGCCGAAGACTGCCGGCGTGCGATCGAGGAGGACTTCGATGCCGTGTGGGAGGATGCGACCGACCCGATACTCGTGCGAAAACTGCGCGCGCGCGCCCGGCTCGCCTGGGCGACCGATCGCCGGATCTCGAACCTCGAAGCGGAGGGCCACTTCCATTCGGCCCTCGCCGATCTCGCGTGGGCGGCAGAGCACGGATCGGACTCCTGGAGTGTGAGGATCCTGCGGATCCGCGGGTGGGTGGATCGGCTCGACCGCCTCGGCGCGGCGGCAGCAGCCCCGATCGATTCCGCGCACGACCTCGAACGGCATCTTTCCGCCCTCATGACCGTCGATCCGCCCGATCCGACGGCCCGTATGGAGCGGACCCGACTGCTCGTCGAGTTGGCGCTCGCGGAGGCGCATGCCGGACGCAACGCGCAGCCCCGGCTGGACCTCGCGCGGAGGGAGTGTGATCGCGACCTGGGGATGGCCACCCGTTCCGCGCGCGCCTGGACGTCTCGGGCACACCTGAACGCGGTCGAGGGTTACCTGAATCCCGACCGTCCCGAGGTGCAACGGGAGCGTTACGAGGCGGCGATCCACGATCTCGATCGAGCCCTCGAATGCTCCCCAGACGACCTGGCGATCCTCGCTACGCGGGCGGACCGCCGGGTGCACCTCGGAATCAATCGGCAGAAGAACGGGAGGGACCCGGCATCGGCCTATCGGGGAGCGGAAGCGGACGCCTTGACCGCCCTGGCAAGGGACCCCACCTGCGGAAAGGCCCATTTCGCGCTCGCCCGGGCCCGCTCGATGTTGGCCGCTCGCGCCCCCGTGGCCGAGGCGGAGTCGATCCTGCGCCGGTCGGTCGAAGTGGAATTCCCCGCCGCCTTCGCACACGGCTTCGATGGCGCCGACGGGAGGCTCTTCCGCGGCATCGCGGGAATCGAGTGGGGCAAGGTGCGGGTCCGCCTGGGCCTCGATGCCTCCGTTCCCTATCGCGCGGCGCTCTTGGAGGACTTCCCGCTCGTGGAGAGCGGCATTCGGCCCGACCTCCCGACGCTGTGGGAAGCCTGGACGAACGGGGCGCTCGGCTTCGCCTTCTGGTTGCGTACCGTCGGTCGCGCCGACGAGAGTCGCCCACACTGGGAAACGGCGGAGAATACCGCGACCCGATGGATCGAGGTACATCCGGACAACGGCAATGCGCGGATCTTCCGCGGGATGGCGCGGTTGGGCATGGGTCAGGGTCCGGAAGCCATCGCCGATTTTCAGGAGGCCGAACGCCTCGACCCGGCCCTCGCAACCCGGGCTCGGTTCGGCATCGGCGAGGCCCGGAAACTCCTTCCTCCGACCCCTTCGCCGAAGTAGTCCGCCGCCGACGTCCCCGACCGGGCGATTTCCGCGCCCCCGCGCCGATCATGCCGGATCCGGAGGAAATCTCCGTCCCGGGGTCGTGGACGGCACGCGCTGCCTCGCTCCGCACGCGAGATTCCGGGTCGCATGTCCATCGGCCCGCGGCGCGGTCCCATTCCGGCCGGGCGCCCATCACCCGATCCAGACGGAACCCGCGTCCGCGGTTCCACGCGGTTCCAGGACAGGCCCGCCGCCCCGGCCACGAAGAGTTTTTCAATTTCCCCCTATGGGGAATCGGCCCTTCGGTTGGTAGGCGTTTCGAATGGGATACCGAATCCACGAAACGCCTGAGGGAGATCGGAACATGAGTCGCACGATGACCGACGAATCCAACCACGACACGACCAGCGTCCCCGGTTTCAGCGAACTCAGCCGTGCAGAGAGCGCGGAGGTGTGTGGGGGCCTAGCCCATCTATTCTGGATCGGGGTCGGCACCGGCGTGGTGCTCGGAGTCGCCTGCGGCATCCTGGAGGAAGGCGTCAACTACTGGGCGGAAAAGGCGTACGGGCTCCCGCCGGGAACACTGTAACCGCTGCAGTGGCCGGGGAATCGGATGACCCTCCTTCCCCGGCATGGCGGACCCGATCCATCACGGGCGGAAGGGTGCCGGAAGTCCCGCAGTTCCTGCCGGATTCTGGTGCCGAGGCGCAATCGTTGCGCTATGCTGCGAGGACTTCCGCGCGCACTCTCCGCCCGCTCTCGTTCCGAGACCCGGCCCATGCCGATCGACCCGACGTCACCCGGCCCGGCGGCCGGATTTCCGACGACCCGATGGTCGATCATCCTCCGCGCCGGCGACCGCGCCTCCCCGGAGTGGCGCGATCACATGGAAGTGCTGTGCCGGCTGTATTGGATTCCCGTGTTCCAGTCGATCCGACGCTTTCACGGGTCCACCTCGGAGGACGCGGAAGATCTGACGCAGAAGTTCTTTCTCCATTTGATCGAGGGGACCCTCCTCGAATCGGTCGAGTGCGAGGGCGCGCGGTTTCGAACCTACCTGAAGGCCGGTCTGACCTGCTTCCTGCGCACCCACCGCCGCGACGAATCGCGAATCAAGCGCGGAGGCGGCGTGAAGCCCCTCCGACTCGACCCGCCCGGGGACGCCGCCCGCCTCGATCCGCCCTCGAACGATCTCCGTCCCGAGGAAGTGCTCGACCAGGAATGGAAGCGGGCGGTGATCCAGGAAGCCACGCGGAGGCTCCTGGGGCGATATGAACAGGAAGGCCGGCAGAAATACTCCGAGGTGTTTCGCCGCTACGTCCTGGCGGACGATTCCGAATCGCGTCCGACCTATCAGACCGTGGCGCAGGAACTGGGATTGGCGGAATCGGACGTCGGAAACTACCTGGCTCACGCCCGACGCCGATTGAAAGACCTCTTCCGCGAGGTAGTGGCGGATACGGTGTCCACGCCCGAGGCACTCGACGCGGAATTGACGGAACTCCTGGGCCCGGCCGCCGTACCCCGACGTATGGACGGCGAAGCCCCAACCCCGGTGCCTTGAGCCTCCACACCCGCTGCGCGGGAACCGAAGAAGATCCTCCGCCCCGCGAGCCGCTGCAGAATCGGCCGATTCCCGGCCGCGCCCCCACCTGCCCACCTCCATGCCCTCCGCACGACCCCGTGAGACGAAGATCCCCGCCCCCACGAACCGCGAAACCGACGGCGGTGGTTCCCTCGCGCCGCTACGATTCGGGCAACCCAGAGGAATCCCGAAACCGCCCAGGGTAGGGCAACCGGGGGACCCGCACCCCGCGGTCACCGCTCGTGACGGCCCGCGCGATGAGGTTTCAACCGACGCCCTCTCCGATCCTCCCGTCCCCCTTCGGCATCGAAGTGAAGCACCGCGGAAACACTCCGGCTCACTTCGACCCCGTCGAAGTCGGCGAGCTCCGGGTGTCGCCGCGGTTCCCGCGGTCGCCGGTGGGGAGGAAGGTTCTCTTTCGCGCAGGTGGGGGGGGGGCTCTGGCCCCCGTGGGCGGGGTCCGAGGCGGCCGAGCGCTTCGGGACCGCAGGGCTCAGAATTGAACGCGACCCGAGAGGAATGCGAAACGCGGGCCTTCGGTATGGTCGATGAGGTCCTTCGCGAAGTCGCCGGCGAAGAATTTCGAGAAGCCGAACTCCAGTTGAATTCGCTCCGCGAGAGTGCAGGAAACCCAGAGGTCCAGTTCCGCGCCCACGTCTCGTCCCGCAGCGCCGGTGGGATCCGCAAGATAGACGGCGAAATTCTCGTCGTAGAATGCATCCCGCGCGCGATCGAGTCGGACGAGTCGGTAGTCGAGTTGGAGCGCGAGGTCTTCGAGCGGTTCGCAAGCGAACGTGAACACGGTTTCCCGCAGGTTGGCGAGCGTATAGAACGAGTAGTTCTGGATGTTGGGGAAGATCGGGACCCAAGTGCGCGAGCGCCGATCGTCGGGGTTGCGGTCCCCGCTCGTGTGCGAATGCGCAACCCCCACGTACGGCTTGGCCCAGACCTCCTTGAACTCATACCCGACATCGGCGTAGTACGCGTGTGCCCGCAGCGGATCGGGGCCGAAGCCGCCGGTTTCGTATGCCGCCTCGAAGTCGAAGCGCAACCCGCCGAGCACCTCGCCGGATAGGCGCAGGTCGAACAGATCGAAGGCGAGGTCCCCGGGAAGCGGCAGCGGGGCGTCCGGGTCCTGATCCGCTTCCGCGACTCCGCCGAACTGGCGTCGATCATCGCGGTAGCGAACGTAAAGAAACTCGACCGACGCCGCCTCGGTGAATTGCCAGGAGGCGTAGGCGCCGTAGACGTCCACGTGATGGCTCGATTCGTTGAAATGGCGATCGACCTGATCCACGGGTCGGGCGTAGTACAATTCCGCGCGAACCGTGCCGGTATCGATGCCGGCGCGCGCGCCGTCGAAGTGGTTGTCGAGGTTTCGGAAGTCGTACAGGCCGAAGATGCGTTCGGCGCCGAAGGTGAAGTCCTGGCGGCCGAGGGTCGCGCGGGCGATTCCCGGGTGGGCCTGGAGGTAACACCGGCGCAGGTCTGGGCCGTCCTCTCCCACGTCGGGCCCGGCGCGCGATTCCTGTTCCTCGGCGTCCTGCGCCTCGATGCGAAGCGAGGCGAGGTCCTCGAGGGTGTACTCGAATCCGAGCCGGATGCGCTCGAGAATCAGAGTGTCGTCGTCGTGGAGGTCCCGATCGAAGTCGAAATTGTCCGAAGACTCGACCCGAATCCGCGTTTCGCCGACGACCGTGAGCCGGGATCCGTCCCACCGCCAGTGAAAGAGCGGGGGTGGACCGTCGACGACGTCCGCGGCCGGTGGTTCCGCGCCGGCGCCGGGACTCGGGGTCGACTGGCCGGGGAGCGAGTCTTCCGCCCGGGACCAAGCGGCCGCGACCAGAAGCAGCCCTGCGGCAAGCGCCCACGCCCCCCTCGACACGCTCCGCGAATGCACGCGCACTCCGCCCTCCCCGCGACAAGCCTGCAACCGCACGGGATCATAGATCCAGGCCCCGGCCGAGCCAATAGAAACCATGCCTCCGGAGCGTAAACTTCGGCCCGGTGCGGGCGGGTCTCGCGGAGCGCCTGGAGCGGTCGGGCTTCCCGTCGATCGGTCGGCGGCGGCACCCGTGCGGGCTCGGAGTCCAGGGGCTTCCGTTTGAAAACCACGCCCACCCCATGCCGCGCTCTCGGTCCGACGCTTCCTCCCTGCGGCAAGGCTTCCGCGAGATCGCCGCGCCGGCGCCTCTCGCCCGCGACCCGGGGCGCCGTGCCGCTGCCCCGCCTGGGAGTCGCTCTTCCTCGAGTACTCCGGGGGCGTCCGGCTGGGTGGCGAACGGAGAAGCCGTTCAAGAATCACCCGGACTGGTCGCGCTTACTTTCCGTCCGGGGTCATGCGGGCCTCGATTCCCTGCAGCTCGCGGCGCGCCTGCGGGACATGCTTCGACAAGGGGAATCCTTCCACCACGCCGGCGAACATCTCGCGTGCGCCGCGCAGGTCGTTCGCTTCCAGGCAGCTCGCGCCCGCCGCCATGCGTTTCGCGGCCTCGTCTTCGAGGGAGGCCATCACGCGCGGATCGGCCCACAGCGCGTCCCGCCGCACTCGCGCCGCTGCACCGGCCGGCGATCCCGGCTGCTCGCGGGCGAGCTGGTGGTAGGCCCGGATCGCCGTGCCGGGTTTCCCCAGCGTTTCCGAGGCGCGCGCGAACGCGAGCCATGACCCCGAGGGATCGGGCGCGGTCGCCGTGGGGGCCGGCGGGCCTCCGGCGGGAGCGCGGTTCGGAGCGGTCGCCAGCGTCAACAGCAGCTCGCGCGCCTCCTCCGCCTCGGGCAGGGTCGGGAAGCCCTCCACCACCTGCGTCCATCGGCCGGTCGCTGCGCGCCGGTCTCCTTCGGCGAAACGGGACTTGCCCTCGTCGAGGAGCTCCCGCGCGCGGTTGCGGACCTGCGCCGAGATCTTCGGGTCGCCCATCAGGCCGCGGATCCGCGCCCGCGAGAGCGGGGCGAACCGGCTGGCGGAGAATTCCGTCACCACGGTGTAGTAGCGTTCGAGCGCCTCCGCGTACCGGGAGGCTTCTTCGTGGGCCCGCGCCTCCCGGAAGATCTTCTCGGCCGCCGACTCCTCGCCGGCCGGCCCGGCGGTGCCGCGCGCTCCGGTCCGGCCGGCGTACGCGACCCCGCGGCCGCCGCGCATCCCCAGCATCGCCCCTGCCCGCACCGCCTGTCGGCCCAGTTCCGAACCCTCGCCGAGTTGCGCGAGCTGTTCGAAAAAACGCCGCGCAACCCGGTCCGCCGGCTCGGTGGTCACCGGCGTCGCCGACTTCGACGGTCCCTCGGCATGGACGCGATCGTGCAGGGGGGCGCCGCCGGCGTACCCGTCGGCGGGCACGCCGCCCGAATTCGGATTGCCGGCGCCCCCTCCTTCCGAGAGCTCCCCGCGCAACCAGCGCTCGTATTGTTTCCGCGCCGAAAAGTCGTCGGCGAGCGTTCCGGCGATCTCGCGCGCGCGCTCCTCGTTCCCCGCGCGGGCCGCGGCGATCGCTTCCCGCCAGCGCGCCTCGAAATCGAGCGGCAGACCCGACACCACCGGCGGCTGGAACTGCACCGTCGGAAGCTGCGGCAACCATGCGGCCAGCGCCTTCAGGTCCGCGGCCGTCCCGGCCGGCAGCGCGGCGGCGGGCGTGGTGCGGCGGCCCGTCTCCCACTCCTCCGCCGAGATTCCCTCGTTGACCCGCGGATCGTTGAACAGCACCGTCGCCCCGGGACCACCGACGCTCACGGTGAGCATCGGAATCCACAAGGGCCCGCGCGGTCCGATCAACGGCCGGAAAAATCGCCAGGTGCTTCCCGCCGGTCCGCCGAATCCTCCCGACAGGTCCATCAGGTTGTGCGGATAATGGTCCATCGCCCACACCACCTGGCGCAACGTGCCGAACTCCCCGATCGCGTCCTGGTGCCCCAGCGCCGAGAACCCGTAGCGCCAGTATCCCTGGTCGCGATGAACCACCATCGTCTTCTCGATGTGGATCATCGATGCCCAGAAGTGCGTGTCCAACCCCGGCCCCGGATGGATCCAAAAGCACTTCACCGGAGTTCGCGAGAGCGGATTCAGGTCCAGCATGATGATCTGCACGAGGATGATGCTGCGCGCGAACGACAGGATCGAACGTCCGAGCCCGAGCCGGATGTCCACCCGGCTCATCACCAGGTGCCCCCGGGCATGTTCCAGGAGCGACTTGTCCCACAGCAGCCATTGCATCTCCTCGAGGTCCTTCCCGGCCTCGTCGAGGGCCGCCTTCCCCTCCTCCGGCAGGTCTTCCATCCCCTCCATCTTCACGCGGGTCTCGCCGTTCCGCCACAGCAGCTTGGGCCGCATCGTGAACCCGCCCGACCTCGTGGCGGCCGCGGACATCGGCTCGTCGATGTAGACCTTGAAGTCGTTCATCCCCTCGAGGTGGGGATGGTGATACAGCAGGTCCATGAACGCCATGATCGCGAACGTCTCGGGGCTGGTCAGACCGTTCAGCATCGCCCGCGCGAACATCGTCTCGATGAATTCCTGCGGCGTCGACGGCTCCCGGGCGGCGATCTCCGTGGCGCGGTCGTGGAGTTCCTCGTCCGTGAGCTCCTCCGCGGCCGCCCGTGGAATCCCCCGGAAGAGCAGCAATACGACGATCAGGGCGAGCGGCAGCAGGCGGAGCAGGGTGGGCATGAGTTGGATTCCTCAGCGGGAGGCCGGCCGGCGCCACCGGCGGGGATGAAACGAACGTGGATCGTGCGCCTGGGGCAGGCCTCGCTCCCGCACCGCCCTCCCCCGAGCGCGGGCGGGGGGAAGGCGGAACTCCCGCGATCCTGAGGAAGGTTGCGCCGGCATTGCCGCGAATCCGCAGCGTACTCCCGCGGCCGGGCCCGATCCGGCGATGGGAACCTGGAAAAACCAGGCGCCGCAGGGAGAGCCCGCGAACGGTGTGCCCGGTGGCCCGGAGGGCACCGGGTACGCCATTCGGGGGAGGGCACCGGAGAGAGTACTCGCTTGGGACCGGAAAGTCACGGCTCGCTTGAAGCGCGCCGGGCGATCGGCACGGGGGAACGGAGAAGGACTTGATGGCCCCGCCGCCGAGCGCGATCTCCAGCCGGCGCCCGGGTACGCCGGCGAGCGCTTCCTCGTTACCAAAGCGGGTGTGGGGGGGGCCGTCGTGGCCGTGCGGGGTCTCCGCCGGACCGGCGACGAGGGTCGGGTCGGCGGGCCGCAGCCGCTCCGGACCCGGCGCGGCCGTCCGCGCGAGCCACGCGATCCAGGCGGCCGACCAGACCAGGGCACAGAGAACGATCTTCCGTCTGAGTTCCATGCTTCCCCCACCTCAATTCAGGCCCTTCGACGGCTCCCGCGGCCGAACGTCCTTCCGGCAGAGGGTTCTCGTTAACATTAGATGAACGATCAGTCACGAAAGTCCCGCGCCCGGGCCGGGCCGGGTCGGCGCGAGCGGGGAGCGCCGCCGATCCTTGCCGCACAGGCTCGCCCGCGGTACGTTTCGGCCCATGAGCCCTCGCCTGCGCCCCCGGTCTGCCGCCATCCTCCTCGTGCTGGCCTTCCTCGTCCTCGGAGGCGGGGAATGGGTCCCCCGACCCGCGACGATCGAGACGGTCGCGGGGGATACGTACGTCTCGTTCCAGCCGGTCGTCGCCGCCCGGATCCTGCTCGAAGGGGCGCGGGTGCGCGAGAAGGACCTGCGCATCTACGGCGTGCGCGGGCGCGTGAGGGAATTCGACCTCGAGGAGGCCCCGCGAGGCACCTGGGTGCGGTTCGATCCGCCCGCGGACGTGGCGGAGATCACCGCGCTCGATCTCGTCGCCCCCAAGCTCCGCGTCCTCGTCCCCGCCGCCGCAATCGCCCCGCGCCGGGCCCCCGCGCCGGGCGCCCTCGAAGCCCTCGGGGAATTCAAGATCACCTTTTATTGGGTTGCGCTCGAGGGGGAGCCGGGGAAGGAGCCGGCCGACACGCCCCTCCTCGACCCCGAGGGACGGGAATTGGGGCGATTCACCCGATCCTTCGTGAAGCGCGTCGGCATCGAGGGGACGGGCAAGCTGCGCGACGGACGGGTGATCAACGTATCGGGAAAAGAAGGCGCCTTCGAGGTCGTCCGCTGCCCGAACGGACTCGGGACCGCGGGCTACCATCTGATTCCCTACCGTTCCGTGGCGGTCGACCGCGACGTGGTCCCGATCGGCACTCCGCTCTACCTTCCCGCCGCGGTCGGGGCGAAGCTTCCCGACGGGACCGTCCACGACGGACGCTTCTGGGCGCACGACGTCGGCGGCGGCATCGACGGCTGGCACCTCGACTTGTTCACCGGCGCCGGCGACCGCCGCGAGCCCCTGGAGAAGGCGGGGGTGAAGAACCTCAAGACCACTGCCGTGTTCGCGATCCGCGAGTAGGGACGGAAAGCACCGTGGTCACGGCGCCGATCCACGACGCGGTGGTGATCGCGGCGTCCGGCGTGGTCCTCGACCTGAACGGCTTTTCCATCGAAGCCCCCACCGGGACGGTCGCGCTGGCGATCGCGGCGTCCGGCGGACGCCCCGATCGAGGACGTGGTGGTCCGCAACGGCGTGATCCGCGGCGGCGACCTCGGCGTGTCGGTGAGCCGCAGTCGGCGCTGCCGGATCGAGGACGTGACCGTGGGCGCGTCGGAGTGGGCGATCCGCTCGGTGGACGGCGAAGACGCGGTCCTCGCGCGAACCACCGCGATCGCGGCGCGGATCGGCGTGCTCGACGAGTTCTCGCAGCGGACGCGGATCGAGACGTGCGCGGTCCTCGCGGAGCAGGCGCCGACGCACTTCTCCGCGGCGGCCGCGGGTCTGCGGGAAAGAGACCACCACGCGTCGATCCAGGGGCTCGAAGTAGCCGGGCCATTCGGGCCTGCGGCGCTCGCGCACTTCGACCACGACATCGACGGGTCGAACCTCGTGAACGTTCCACTCCCGCCCACGCTCGAGAGCCAGGCGACGAGGTTCGCCCGCAGCGCCGCGAGCTGGGCCCAAAGCGTCGCCGTCCTACGCGCTACGCGGCGCTCGGGTCTTCCAAGTTCCTATCGCCTGGCGCTTCCAGGAGGGAGCCGGGAGGGGCCGCCGACGAAGGTGCGTCGTGCACCGATGGTGCAAGAGGAGGCATCCGAAGCGGGGCGAGCAGGGCGGTGGGTGCGGCCCCGCTCGCGGAATGCGTGGGGCCTCCGTGATGCTGCCGGGGTGCGGAGAACGAGAATCCGCACCGGCTGTTCAGAAGCGGATCCCGAGCCCCACGCCGACATCGTGAATCGTCTGGTCGCTGCCGAGAATGGCGTCGTACTCGACCCAAGTCTGCACTTTTTTTCCGATGTCCAAGACCACCCCGGCTCCCAGGTGCGCGCTGTCGCGGTCAAGGCCGGTGGACTCCACCTCGAACGGAGTGCCCGCATTGGACACGAACGCGGACTCGATGTGGGTGTCGTCGTCGCCGAAGGAATGGACCCAGCGCGCCCGCACCTCCGGAGTGATCGCGCCCCAGGAGGTCGGGAGGCGTCGCGCGGCGCGCACGCCCAGTTGGCTCGTCACCGTGTCCGTATCAAAGTCGTCCACCGCAAGGTTGAGCGAGTCCGCCCCCGTCTCGTCGAACCCGTCCACGGAATTGTGAATGTAGGTCACGCGCGCCGTGGGTCCAAAGGCCCATTCGTCGTCGACCAGCATGTACTCCGCGGCCAGCGAGCCGGTCGCGTGCCAGCCGTCGGTGTCGCTGCGCGCGGTCCGGTCGAGGCCGGCGAACACGATGCGCCGATCCGCGTCATACCGGTCGAACCCGTAGGCGGCCCATCCGTAGAGGAGGAAACGACCGCTCTCGAACGAGAAGTACGGGCCCACCGAAACGCTCTCGATCTCCGCGTCGCCGTCGGTGTCGTCGAATTCGGCGTCGCTCCTCGCATAGGATGCGTGGATCCCTACCTGGGCGCCTCGCGCAACGCGGAAGGACACTCCCGCGGTCCCGGAGGTGGTCCGGAAGTCGGAGCCGGTGCGCTCGTCCTCCGAGTCGATGTCCCCGAACGTTGCCCGACCCAGGGCGAAAATCGAGAGGGCAGACTCCGGCGCCGCCGCGGAGACACCGCGCGGGTGCTCGTCTTTCGAAGCGTGCACGCCCGGCGTGGAGACCGAAGGATCCATCACCTCCCGAACGGAGGTGAGCAGGCTGTACCAATCGCGCGGGCCCTGGAGGGAGGCGGCGAAGTCCCGGGTGTGGCGACCGTCGGAATGGGAGACATTCCGGCCGAGGTACGTCTCCAAGTTCGAGGCCATCGCCCCTGCCTGGGAGCGGAGCACGCGATCATACGTGGCGTAGAGTTCCGGGTGCAGACGATCCAGAGCATTGGGAATCTGCTCGGCAGGCAGGGCGTATAGGAGGCCGAGGACGGTGGCGAAGTCCCCCGTGGCCGTCGGATTCAGGGCGTCCAGGGCGAACCCGACGCTCCGTTGGTTGTCGGTCCGTCCCCGCGGGCCGATTGCCGCGACACTGAAAACGAAGGTGATGGTCCAGCCGCCGGCGATATCGCCGATGTCTCCTCCGATATCGTCGTTGACGAAGAGGCTCCAGGTGCCGGTAGCACTGCTCCCATTGTAGACCGCCAAGAGCGTGCCGTACGGCGGGCCCGGCGCAGGACCGGGCAGCGCCTCTCCGGGATTGAGGTCGGTAGGGCGGTACGAACCCGAAGGGACCGCGGTGGGTTGATCGGGGATGAAGATCAGGGCGTCGTCGTCAAAGGTCAAGTTGACGCCGACAACCGGTTGGAGGACGAATGGGGTATTGTTGAACAACATGACCGTTTGCCCACCCGGTCCGACGAGGAGAAGGCCGACCTCCGCGAAGCTCGTATGACTCACCCCCAAGACGGTGACATTCACGTCGGAGATCAAACTGCCCGGGGGTGGGGTGACGAAAACGCTCGATGGATACGGCGTCGCCGGCGCGTTATCGTTAATGGTGATCGGCGTCGGATTGGAAAACGACTGCGCGCGAAGTGGGGAAGCGGGAATCAGGACGAGGATGGATGAGACCAGCAGAGAAACCGTTCGATTGCGCACAGACGACCCTCCAATGCCTCTCGTGCGACCAGGATGCGCACGATCATTCGCACTTTACGCACATGATCGGCCACGGTCAATTGGTTTTGATTCGATACTAGGACACCCATTGTCATATTGACTCTCCCCCCACGTCCCGTGTAGCCTTCGACTTATGACCCAACCGCGCCACAGCCTGATCGACCCCGCGGCGACGCCGTACTACCACTGCATCGCCCGTTGCGTCCGCCGCGCCTTCCTTTGCGGCCGCGATCGCCTGACCGGCAAGAGCTTCGATCACCGGAAGGGCTGGGTCGTCGACCGACTCGCCGCGCTCGCCGAGATCTTCTGCATCCGCGTCTGCGCGTACGCGGTCATGAGCAACCACCTCCACGTGGTGCTGCAGATCGACCCGGCGGCGGCCGAATCCCTGGCCCGTGCGGACCTCGAGCGCCGCCACGCCCGGCTTTTTCCGCTGGTCCATGCCCGCATGCAAACCTGGGCCCCGTCCCAGGTCCAGGAGCGTCTGGAGCTCTTCCGGGCGCGGCTCGCCGAGATCAGTTGGTTCATGCGCTGCTTGAGCGAGTCGATCGCCCGCCGGGCGAACCGGGAGGACGAGTGCAAGGGCCGCTTCTGGGAGGGGCGGTTCAAATCGCAGGCCCTGCTCGACGAGGCCGCGCTCGTGACCTGCATGAGCTACGTCGACCTCAACCCGGTGCGGGCAGGGCTTGCGGACAGCCTGGAGGGGTCGGAGTTCACCTCGATCCAGCAGCGGCTGCGGCAGGCCGCTCGGCGTCTGCACGGGGACCCGGCGGAAGCGGCGGCGGCGGGCGCGCGGCGAGCCGGTGCGGGGGGCGGTCGGACTGCGGCGCGGGACGCCTCCAAAGCCCAAGTACGACTCGCCCGCTTCCGCCAAGACTCGTCCGCTCCAGTGCAACGACTCGGTTCCGATCCCGCGCATGCCGCCGCCCGCAACGACGCGAATCGCCTGCCGGGGAGCTTCCCCGATTACCTGGCGCTGGTGCACTGGGCCGGCCGACGGATGATGGCGGGGAAGCGCGGCGCCCTTTCGACCGAGCTTCCGCCGTCCTCGCGCGACCTTCTGACGCGGCTGGGCCTGGATCCGGATCGCTGGTTGGACGCCGTGCAGGAGTTCCGCCATCACTTCTTCTCCTGCGCGGGCAGCGAGGAGCGGATCCGCGCCTACGGCCGGCGCCGCGGGATCCGATTGGCCCGAGGGGCGCGCAAGGCGCGGGGCCTCTACGCCGGCGTCGCGTAGACGCGGGACGGTTGGGATGCGTCCCGGCCGCGATCGCCCGAATCCTACCCCGCCTTCTCTCCGGGCGGGAGCAGCCTTGCCGTGACCAGCGTGATGTCGTCGTGCTGCGGTCCCATGGACTGGTCGATGTCGAGCGCCTCGACCACCTCCGCGGCCGCACGTGGATTCCCCCGGAAGAGCAGCAGCGCGACGATCAGGGCGAGAGGCAGCAGGCGGAGCAGGGTGGGCATGAATAGGATTCCTCAGAGGGAGGCCGCCCGGCGCCACCTCCCGCACCGCCCTCCTCCGAGCGTGGGCGGGGGGAAGGCGGAACCCCCGCGATCCTGAGGAAGGTTGCGCCGGCATCGCCGCGCATCCGCAGCGTTCTCCCGCGGCCGGGCCCGATTCTGCGATGGGATCCTGGACAACCCGAGCGCCGCCTGGAGAGCCCGCGAACGGTGTGCCCGGTGGCCCGGAGCGCACCGGGTACGCCATACGGGGGAGGGCACCAGAGAGAGTGCTCTCCTGGGACCGGAAAGTCACGGCTCGCTCGAAGCGGCCTGGTCGAACGACGCGGGGGAGGGGCCCCGGGATCGGTGTGCCGACGGCGGGGCGAACACACCATCGCCGTCCCGCGGGCCCCCGGGTCGTTCCGCACTTCGTCGGTACGTTCGCGCTGAATCGACGCCAGAAACACCGGCTTCGCCCATTGCCCCAATTCGCCAGAACGCGGTAGAATCCCTCCGCGCCCGCGATCCGTCGCCCGTTCTCCGCACCCTTCGAAATCCTGGTCGAGAACCCAGCCCCGCCCATGCCCCGCACGCTGTCCGACGCCGCCTCCCTGCTGCAGCGCTTCCGCCGGATCCCCGCGGTGGAAGCCCTCGCCCGCGACCTGGGCGCCGCGCCGCTGCCCCGCTTGCAGGCGGGCGGCCTGTGGGGGGCTTCGTCCGCCTTCCTCGTCGCCGCCCTCGCCGCCGACGACACCCACCCCTGGCTGCTCGTCACCCCCGGCACCGAGGAGGCCGACACCGCGTGCGGCGACCTCGCCACCCTCCTGCCCGGCCGCGCCTTCTCCTTCCCCGCCTGGGAGTCGCTCCCCGGCGAGGCCCTGGCCCCCGACCCCCGCGTCTTCTCCGGCCGTCTCGGCGTCCTCCGCGCGCTCGCCGCCCCCGGCCCCCGGCCGCCCGTGATCGCGGCCCCCGCCGCCGCCGTCCTCCAGCCGGTCCTCGCCCGCGAGGAACTCGCCCGTCACGCCCTCCACTTCCGCACCGGCGATGCGTACCCGCGCGAGGAGCTGGTCTTCGTCCTCACCGAGGAAGGGGAGCTGGAGCGCACCCCCGCCGTCGAGTTCGCCGGCGAGTGCGCCGTCCGCGGCAGCCTCGTC
>CAZWCX010000126.1:0-19969 GCA_964632945.1 uncultured Planctomycetia bacterium
AGCACGGCGAGCGCCAGCACGGTCTTGCCCAGGCCCATGTCGTCGGCCAGGCAGCCCCCCACGCCCCACGCCGCGAGGCGTTGCATCCAGCGATAGCCGTCGAGCTGGTAGCCGCGCAACGACCCCTGGAACGACTGCGGCGGATCGGGCGTAAGCGCGAGCGAGCGCTCGAAGCGCTCGACGAGGCGGTCCCAGCTTTCCGAAGTCTCGACTTCGCCGACGTCTTCGAGGAACTCCTCGATCATCGGCACGGCGGTGGGGGCGAACTCGAGGTCGGTGCGCCCGGAGTGCACGACGTCGGCCAGGCCGGCAAGGCGTTCCTGCAGGAGCTTGGAGATCTTCAGGAACTTCCCTTCCCCGACCGGAACGTAGCGACGGCCCTCGCGCAGCGAGTCGAGCACCGAGGCGAGGGACACCGACTCCCCGTCGACCTCGATCCGTCCCTGGAGGCCGAACCAGTCGCGGCGGTCCTCGATGCGGACCTTGAGGGATCCGGCCCCCGCCTCGCCCAGGAGGAAGATCCGCCGTCCGTTTTCCGGCCATTCCACCTGGACGTCCGGTCGCGGGCGTTCCTGGAGGGCAAAGACGAGGTCGAGCGCGTCGTCGTCCTGGGGGACGCGCCAGAGCCAGGGCTCCTCCTCGGGCCAGCGGTGAAGCCCCAGGGAATCGGCGAGTGCGCGGGCGCGCTCGATCTCCCGGGGGAGGTCGCGGCGCGCCAGACGTTTGCGCCCGCCGGAAAACTCGCTGACCACCTCGGGGCCCGCGCCGGGGGCGAACAGGGCGCGGCCGCCGGGCATCGGACGCTGGCGGAGCGCCACCGTGAGGCCGGAGGGGCGTTCGGGCGTCAGCAGCAGGTGCAGGCGCGGGTCGGCCTCGACTTCCGCATCGACCAGGTCCGCGGGGAGATCGACCGGCAACAGAGACTCGAGCGCGGGGATGCGCGCCAGGAGGTCCGGCGTCGCCTCCGGCGGGAAGACGGTCTCCTGCGCGAGCAGGTCCGCGGCGAGCGCGAGCGTCCGTCGTTCCGAGCGGGCGACGACGATCCGTCCGGTCGCGCGGTCGAGCAGGAGGATGCCGTGCTTGCAGACGTAGTGCTTGGTCTCCGGGCCGGCGACCAGGTTTCCCGAGCAGACCCTGAGGGTCATGCCGCCGGCGGCATCCGGGGACAGGCGCAGTCCGATTTCGCCCGGTTCGACGACGACCAGGGACTGCGGCGCCCCTTCCCAGGAGACGTTCGGGTGCCCGACCAGCCGCACGGCCACTTCGAAGGCGTCGGTGCCCGGGGCGGGGGCGGCGTAGGCGGGCGGATTCCAGCCGAACGGGACCAGCGGGAGCAGCGCCTTGGCGATTTCCTGGTCCGCCGGCAGCACCCAGGCTTCCTCGGCCGAGGCGATGCGCGAGAGGGCGACTTTCTGGCCCACGCTCCAGGAGGACGGCTTGCGCGACTTCTGCAGATAGGGCGTGACCGTGAAGGTTTCGGCCGCCTCCGCCACGCGCCAGGTCAGGCGCGAGCGCAGGACGTCGGCGACGGCGGCCTGCTGCGCGCCGGCCTGCAGAAGTCCGTCGAGACGCAGGAGCGAGTGTTTCCACGCCGGCAGGGCCGTGCCGCGTCGCACTTCGTCGGCCAGCGGATGGTTGGGCACCCGGAGGACCTGAATCAGTTCCTGCAGCGCGGCGGCGATGTGCGCGCAGGGGGAGTACCCCTTGCTGAGCGGACAGGTGCAGCCGGCGTCGACCTGCTTGCGCTCGACGTTGACCGCCAGGTGGACCTGATACGGGGCCTCGGCATTTCCCTGGATGGCGCCGCGGAAGCACAGTTCCTTGGGATTCCAGTGGAAGCCGGCGACCTGGAGCCGGAAGTCGCTGCCCCGACCGATGAGTCCCCGCGGCAGGACCCGGTGCGCCCGCTCCAGCGCCTCCACGACCCGCTCGAGCTCTTCCTGGCGATCCGCGCGCGCGGCCGCCGAGCGTCCGCTTCGACCCCCGCCGTTGCGCGACGCGAACCGGCATTCGCTGCCGTCCTGCGCGAGATAGATCTCCGGCGTCAGCGCGGTCAGCCCGGAGAGCGGCGGCAGCACCTTCCCGCTGATCTCCCGCAGCGTGCGCGCGAGCACCTGCAGCAGCTGGCGGCGCGAGTCCACCGGGCCGCGCGGCGGCGACGAGACGATCGTCCCGAGCGCGCGCGCCAGGCGCCGGGCCTCGGGATCGGTCTTGAAATCTCCCAGCTCCGACTTCGGCTCGATTCGATAGAGCCGCAACTCGTAGTCGAGACAGTGGACCAGGAGTCCCTCGGGCGTCGGCCCCACGCCGAAGAGCGGCGCCTCGAGCTTGAACGCGTTCACCAGCACCCGCCCGCGCGCCTGCTTGGTCGGCCGGAACCCCAGCGCCCCCCGGTGCCCGAGGAGCGCCACGCAGGACTCCGCCTGGTCCCGGTCCACTTCGACCGTCACCCGCTTGAGCCGCGTGCCGTCGCGCACCACCAGCACCAGTTCGTCCGGATCCGCATCCAGCGGCATCATCGGCAGGAACCGATGCCCGGGGATCAGGAACCCCTGCTCCCGTTCCACCGGCAGCAATCGGACCAGGAACCGGAATCGGCGCGCCAGGATCCGCGGGGTGATGTATCCCTCCGCGCTCGGCGTGATCGACAGCGAGGCGTTCAGGAAGGCTTCGATCCCGCCCGTGGAGACGGCGGAGCCGAGCAGGTTTTCCGTTTCGCGGGCGAGTTCCTCGGCGCGAAACGGCTCGTCCTGGGAGAGCGCCCACTGTTCGAGCGCCGCGGTCACTCGCGGAGGCAGGGTGCGCGATTGCGTCTCGGGGCCGGGGTGTCGGGTGCGCTGGTGCGTCATCGGGCGTGGATTGCGGCTTTCGTTGGGGCCGTACGACGCCCGGGCGCCGAACGGTCGGCGGCCTCCGGGGGCGAATCACCCATGTTACTTCGGTCGGGCCGCCGCGTCAAAGAAAAGCGCGATCCCGCCGCTTCCGGGCCCGTCCCGGCAGTCCCCGCCGCCGGGATTCGGGCTGCAAACGCATTTACATCCATCAGTTGCGAGATCCGGCCGCCTCCGCGGGCTCGAGCGACTGCTGGGCCATCGCCAGTTCCCGTTGATGGTCTTCCAGGGTCTGCAGCAGGCGGGAGTAGGGTGCGGCGAGGCGTCGGGCGATGTGGTCGCGCAAGCCGGCGCGATAGGGTCCCTCCTGGACGCGCAGGCGCTGGACGCGGCGCAGGGACGACAGGTAGAGGAGGGCCGCGGCGGCCAGGTAGAAGAGCGCCACGAATCCGAGGGTGCGGGCCAAGGAGGCGACGCCGAGGAGTTGGACGAGGAAGAAGAGGATCCCCGGGGAGGATCCGTCCGCCGCGGGGGGCTGGAGGACGATTTCCAGCATCGGCTGGACGATGGGGAACCAGACGGCGGGGACGATCGAAAGCCAGCGCCGGTGGGGTCCCGGAGCGGGGTAGGCGGCGGTGCGGAGGCGGGCGACGGCCTCGCGGTCGGCGGACTCGAAGAACTCGCGCAGGGAGGCCGCCCATTCGTGCGGCGGCACGGGACGATCGGGTGTGGATCCGGCAAAGGCCTGGAAGAGGGCGGGGAACTCGGTGCGCAGACGGTCCGCGACGGCGGCGATGCGCTCCGGGAGTCCGGTGGCCTGGACGATCCGTTCGAGGTCGCCGTAGTCCGAGGCTTCGCCGGGCCGCCGGACGCGCTGCCACCGGTGCAGCGCCCCGGCGGTGTAGACGGCGGGATCGGTGAGCAGGGACAGCAGCGGCCAGGGGCGCAGTCGGTGTTCGAAGAGTTCGATGACCTGGGCGTGGAGCGGGCGCAGCAAGCGTCCCGCCGCCCGCTGGACCTCCGCGAGGGCGCTGCCGGCTTCGCGTTCCACGACGGCGGCCATGCGATCGAGGAGGGCGCGGAGTTCGGCGATGCGGGCGTCGAGCCGGAAATGTTCGGAGATGGTGCGCGCGCCCATGCGCACCTCGCGGCGGACGTTCAGCGACTTGCCGCGGCGCAGGTCCTCGGGCGGGCGCTGGAAGAGGTCGCGACGCAGCCGCGACAGGTCGTGCCGGTCGGGGTCGCGCGCGCAGACGGCGTAGACCCGATCCTTGCGCAGGGGTTCGCCCGGCAGCCAGTCGCACAGGGTCTGGAACAGCTCGTCGCGGATGATCGTATGGGTTGCGCCTTGGCGGCCGAGGACGTGGTCGATGCGATTGAAGACGAAATAGAAGTTTTCGAAGTCCTTGAACGTCCCTTCCAATCGCTCGAAGAAGCGCCGGTCGGCATAGGTGGCGTCGGTGACCACCCAGAGTACGCCCTGGAGTTCGGTCTCCCATGCGCTCAGGCTGTCCGGGTGGGCCTGGGCGGCCGGTCGTCCGGCCTCGACGGCGGGGTCGGGCAGGTCGAGGAAGACGCGGCCGGCGAGTTCCTCGCGGTCGTGGGCGAGGATGCGCGCGGGGGCGGTCCGCTGGGCCGGTCGGGCGTCGAAGGTGCGGACGTCGCCGCGGTAGACATAGGCGTACGGGGCGTGGTCGGCGCCGGCGCGGCGACCGGCGGGGTCGAGCGCGTCGTCGAGGGCGAGGGCGTGGAGGAGGGTGGATCTCCCCGTGCGGGCCGCGCCGACGACGCCGAAGACGAACAGGGAGTCGGTGTCGCCGGCTTCCGGTCCGCAGTGCAGCGGGGCCGGGTCCTGCCCGGTGATTTCCACCAACCGGCGGTTGATGGCCAGAATGGCGCGCTTCGCCCCCGTTCCGTCGTTCATGCCCCCAGGTCCGCAATCCGCTTGAGTACCTGGGCCCCGCGCTCTTCCTCGCGCAGGACCATCTGCGAAAACCGCTCCGGTCGGTAGTGTTCTACCATGCGCTCGAGCGGTTCGCACAGCAGGTTCTCCGTCTGGTCCTGGCAGCGGCGGAGGGGGCCGACCCCCTCCGAGGGGAAGAGGGGGCGGGCGATCTCGGGGAGGAGGATGCGCAGCCATGCGGCCATGCCGAGGAGGAAGGTGAGGGCGGGCCAGAGGCCGACGATCCAGGTATCGAGCAGGACGGCGGCGGCCGCGGCCGGCCACAGCCAGGATTCCAGGCGGCGCCCCGGGCGCGGGCGGGGATCGCGGAGGAGTGCGGCGAGGGAATCCAGGCATCCGCGCACCGCCTCGATGAAGGTGGGTTCCAGCCGGGGATCCGAGAGGTCGAACGGCCCCGGTCCGGGCGCGCCCGCGGCCGACAGGTCGGCCGAATAGGGGGAGGTGCGCCAGGTGGCGAGCAGGCGCTGGTTGACGTCTTCCAGCCGTCCGCGCATGCGCTGCCACGCGGGGGCGATGTCGACGCGCTGGAGCGCCTCGGCGGCGCACTCGATCCGGAACCGCAGCGCCCGCTCGCTCAGCAGTTCGATCCACCGTCCCGGTTCGGGCAGCGGCGAGGCGCGCAACTGGGCGAGCAGCGAGAGCCCGCCGGGGCCCCGGGCGGCGAGCAGGCGTTGCGCCTCCTCCGGAATCAGCGTCGCGGGGTCGAACCGCAAGCGCTCCCGCGAGGCCAGCGCCGTGCGCGCGAGGGCGTCCTCGAGATCGGCCAGGTGGCGGGCGCGCTCCATGTTGGCGGCCAGCAGGCCCTGCGCCGTGCGCGACAGGGAGGCGAACAGCGCGTCCAGCGGCGAGCGCTCGCGCAATCGGAGCACCGCCTCGCGAAAGGCCACGAACTCCGGCCGGCGATGAAACATCTTCCCCTTGATGGCGGGGAGGACGTGCAGTTCGGACGCCCCCATCGCTTCGATCCTCCGCCGAAAGGCCGGGTCCTTCAGGCAGGCGGGATCCCGCTCGACCCGCGTCAGGGCGACGATCGAGCGCAGCCCCAGTTCCGCGCGTCGTCGCACATAGGGGTCGAGCGACGGGTCGTGCACCGTCTGCTCGGTCACCACGAACACGGTGGCGTCGAGCCAGGGGAGCACCTCGAGGGCGACGTCTCCTTCCACGGCCGAGAGACGGCTGTTCGAGTCCGGCAGGTCCACGAGCACGACCGGCGCGAGGTCCTTCCGCTCGTGGGGTACGATGTAGGTCAGTCCGGGCTCCTGCCAGCGCAACCGGCCGTGCTCCTCGACCACCGACATGCGCCGGTCGGAGAGGAGGAGCGGACCCGCGCCGTGTTCCGCGCGGCGGATGGCCTCGAGCGCGGGACGGTGGATGAGAAAGATCGGGCTGCGGGTGGTGTGCGCGCGCCAGTCGACCGGGCTGATCTCGTCGCCGTACAGGCTGTTGAAGAGCGTGGTCTTGCCCACTTTCGTGCAGCCGACGAAGCCGACGAAGGCGGGGCCCTCGGAGACCAGCGTGCGGTAGAGCACGGGAGCGCTCATCTCGCGCATGGGGGCGAGCAGGGCCTGTCCGAATCCGCGTGCCTCCAACTCCTGGCGCAGGTCGAGGAACTCGCGCACGGCCTGAACGCGTTCGGCGGGGGAAAGCGCGGCCGCCCGCGACGCGGGGCTGGCCGGGAGGGCCGTGCCGGCCGGCGGGACGATCGCACCCGGGGCGGCGGCGGGCGCGCCGTCGACGGGCGCAGCTCCGCCGGGTGCGGGGGGGGCGGCGTTCCCGTGCCCGGGCGCCGTCTCCGGCGCTCCGGGGGTCTTCCCCGGCGTCCCCGCCGGCGCCTGCGGGATCGGGTGGGTCATCGAGGCTTGCCCTTGGCGTCTCCGATCAACTCGTGCAGCATTCCACGCGCCTTGTCGAGCGCGGCTTCGGCGATCCGCAGCGTGTCGGCTTCGGAGAGGCCGAATCTCTCCGTGAACTCCGGGCGCAAGACCGGATACCGGCCCCGGTCCACCCGGTAGGCGTTCAGGTGCGCCAGCAGGTTTCCCACGTAGACGGCGGCCACGCGCTTTTGCATCATCGTCTCGCGCACTTCCGGCCAGTCGTGGTGTCCACGAATGCACGCGGCGAACGTCTCCGGGAGCGACCACCGCTGCGCCACCCAGAGACCGATCTGCGTGTGATCCGCCCCATACGTCTGGATCTCCGCCTCCCGGTACGGCATGCCCCCCCGGTGCAGCGCCATCATTTTCCGGTACTCGTCACGCCGGAGGTGGCTCATGACGATCTTGCCGATGTCGTGCAGAATGCCGCAAGTGAACACGTCGCCGCGCAGCTTGTAGTGGAGGTGGTCGGCGACGTCGAGGGCGCACAGTCCGGTTTGCAGGGAATGCGACCAGAACTTGACCGGATCGAAACAATCGTCGGATCCGGTTCGAAGGGCGTTCATGACGCTCACCGTGGTGACCAGACCCTCGATCGTGGCCTGTCCGAGCAGGCTGCAGGCCAGCTGCACGGTCGTGACTTTTCCGGCGAAGCCGTGGAACACCGAGTTGGCGACCTTGAGCACCCGCACCGTGAGGGACGGGTCCTTCTCCACGACGCCCGCCACCTTCCGCATGTCGCACGATTTATCGTCCAGCGTGCGCCGGAGTTCCTCCACGATCTGGGGCAGGACCGGCAGACCCTCCGGGGACTCGAGGATTTCGGCCACGAGCCGGGGGATCGAATCCAGCGGCGGTTTTTGATCGTCGGGCTCGGACATCGGCCTCTCCCGGGGTCCGTCTAGGGCGCGGACATTATAGGGGGCTGCCGCGGGAGGGTCAAGGCAGGGAATCCCCCCGCGGCAGCGGCTACGCGGGCATCCCGGGCCGTTTCGGGGTCGGCTTGCGGAATGTGCGGGCGAAGGAGGGCGACCGTCCGGGCGCACAAACGGATTGACCCCCCGGGGCGCGTCGCGCTAGAAAGGAGGGGTCCAGGGGGAGAGAGGAGCCGGCGCAGCCATGCTCAGGCGTTTCGTTGCGATCGCGGCCATGGTGGCGATCCTGGCCTGCACGGTGGCCGTGGATCTCGCCTACGTCGCGGAAGCATTTCTCACCTCCGGTCCTCCCGAGGAGATCATCGAGAAGATCCTCGGCCGTTCGATCGACCCCGAGACCCTTGCCCGCGAGGCGCTCGGCCGGGACGTGCGCCTCGGGCGCGTCGAGGTGCCGGGCCTCCGCGAGGTTCGCTCCGTTTCCGATGCCCTCCACTTGAAGAGCGTGGAGGTCTACGAACTCCGCATCCCCTCGGATCGGTCGGGACCGGAGGCCGCCCCGGACCTCGTCTCGGTGGGCAAGGTCGAGCTCCGGCTGGATCGCTTCGCGCTCCTCGAGCAGCGGGTCGAACTCCTCGAGGTCGTGCTGGAAGGTCTACGCGTCGATCTGTTCCCCGGGCCCGACGGGGAGCTCGAACTCGTCCGGCTGGTGAAGGGACTGCAGGCCCGGATGCCGCCTTCCGCCGGGCCGCCGCCGCGGCTGCCCTCGGTCACGATTCGCGACGGTTGGACGCGGTTCGCCCTCGACGCGGTGTTCCGGCCGGGGCACGTACAGGAGGTTCGCGATCTCGACCTGGTCTTCCGGCCGCTGGGACCGGAGCGATTCCTGGTGCAAGCGACGTTCGACCTCGGCCTGCTCGGGCGCGGCTCGCTGCACGCGGAGTACGACGGCGCGCGGGGACAGGTGCAGGCGCACGTTTCCCTGCCCGGCCTGCGTCTCTCCCCGGACCTTGCGGCGATCCTCTCCCCGGCGGTGCTGTCCAATTGGAAGAACTACTCCCCGAACGGAGTGGCGGACCTCGCCGCGGACGTGACGGTCACCCAGGTGGAGGAGACGGACGCCGCGGGGGCGACCCGCAAGGTCTGGAAGCCCCGCTTTCTCGCCCGCCTCGACATGCGCGGCCTGGAGATGACGTACGTCAATTTCGCCTACCCGGTGCTCGTGGAGTCCGGGACCGCGGAATTGCGGGAGGACGGGTTTCGGCTGATCCGCCTTTCCGGCAAGTCGACGAAGAGTTCGACGCGCGTGCTCATCGACGGCGAAGCGGACGGGTACGAGCGCCAGGATGCGTTGCACCTCCGCATCTCCCTGGACGACGTGGAACTCGACCGTCATATCCGCGCGGCCCTGGCGGAGGACGATCAGCAGTCGTTCGACCTGTTCGCCCCTTCCGGGCGGGTGCGGGCCTACTGCGACGTGCGCAAGGAAAGCGGGGAAGGGAAACGGGCGATCAATCACATGCGCCTGACCTGCGAGGACGTGTCGCTGACGTTCCGCAACTTCCCCTACCGGCTGACGGGGGTCACCGGGGACATCGAGTTTCTCGAGACCGAGATCCGGGCGAAGAACGTGACCGGCTATCACGGCGGGACGCGATTTCGGATCCTGGGCGCGATCACCTCCCTGGGGCAGGGGGCCGGATTCGACATGTCGATCGAGGCCACCGACGTGGTGCTGGACGAGGAACTCCGGGCGGCCTTCGAGCCCGAGATGCGCGAGGTCTGGGACCTCTTCTCCCCCTCGGGAACGGCGGACGTCCGCTGGCGCACCGTGCGGGGGTCCGGGGACGGCGCCCCGGTGCAGCACTACATTCGCGCGCGCTGCCTCGATGTCGCCGCGTCGTACGTGGAAACGCCGTACCCCGTGCAGCACATCGTCGGCGACATCGAATACGAACCGGGACGCGTGCGCCTGCGCCACCTCTCGGGCCGCGACGGCGACGCCCAGGTGTACCTGAACGGGTACGTGCATTTGTCGGAACCCGCCCCCGTCCTCCAACTGGAGGTGAGGGGACGCGAAGTTCAGATCAACGAGAAACTCCTGCGCGCGGTGCCCCCGGGGTTGCGCACCGTGATCGAGGAGATCGGCGGCGCCGGCGTGGTGGACTTCACCGCCAACGTGGAGCGCAAGCCCGCGCCGGCGGGGGCGTTCGGCGCCGGCCCTCCGTCCGGCGGGGCCGTCGAACCCGGCGGGCGGAGACGGGTCCCGACGCAGACCGACTACACCGCCGACGTCCGCCTCGACGATTGCGCATTCCAGATGGGCGGCGTGTTCGAGCACGTGCACGGACAGTTGGGGGCCCAGGGGTCCCTGCTGGACTCCTCCAACAAGGTCCTGGGCTGGATCACGTTCGACCAGGCGCGCGTGGAGGGGAAGCGCGTCACCGACGCGAAATGCAAGTTCAGTTTCAGCGACGGCCAGTTGTCGCTCCAGGACCTGACCGCCACCGCCTACAGCGGGCTGATCACGGGCGCCATGAAGATCGCCACGGCGAACAAGGACTTCCACGCGGAACTCAACGTCAACGGGCTCGACCTGCGGACCTTCACGCGCGACACCTTCATCTCGGGGCGGGACGTGAGCGGGAGGCTGAACGGCGACCTGCTCCTGTCGGGGCGCGGCCTGGACAAGAAGGCGATGGTCGGCCGCGGCGAGATCCGCATCCAGGACGGCGCGCTGTGGGACGTGCCGATCTTTTTCAGCCTCCTCCAGGACCTCAGCCTGTCCCAGCAGAAGCAGTTCCAGACCGGCAACGTGGAGTTCGTGCTGCGAAACGGCATCGCGCGCATCGACAAGCTCGACTTCCGCGGCGAAGACATCACCGTCACGGGGGCGGGCGAGATGGACTTGAACGGGAACATCCACCTGATGCTGGACGCCGCCTTCCCGGTCGCGCTCATTCCGAGCATCCCGATCATCGCCGACGCCTGGGAACTTCTGCGCAAGGGGATTTACGCCGTGGAGATGACGGGAACGTTCAAGGATCCGCAGGTGGGCCTGCGCCCGTTGCCGATTCTCGGCAATACCGGGCGGAGGATGATGGGGATGAAGGACCGCGAGGAGGAACCGGCGCCGGGCCGGAAGGATCCGGAGCGAACCGATGGCCGAAACCGGCGGGACGACCGCCGGTGACGAGTCCCGAGCCTTCCCCGCCCTCCGGTTTCCCGATCCCGCCGCGCCGCGCGGCCGGGATCCTGGCCGGGCTCTGCCTCCTCGCCTTCGCCAACACCTTCGGCAACAAGTTCGCTCTCGACGACAATTCGATCATCGTGCAAAACTCGGCGATCGAGTCCCTGCGGGACTGGCGCGGCCTGTTCACGAGTCCGTATTGGGGTTCCCAGAGCGAGGACAAGCTCTACCGCCCGCTCACCGTCCTCACCTACGCGATCGACCGCGCGGTCGCGCGCGTGTTCTGGGACGACCTCGATCTGAGCCCGAAGCCCTTCCACTTCACCAACCTGCTCCTGCACGTCCTGGCGACGCTGGCCCTGTACGCGTTCCTTCGGGCGCTGCTCGGCAAGGCGCGGGAGTCGGAAGTCGGGGCGTTCGCCGCCGCGGCGATCTTCGCGGTGCATCCGATCCACGTGGAGGCGGTCACGGGAATCGTGGGCCGGGCGGAGGTGCTGTGCGCGCTCTTCTACTTCCTGGGCGCGCGCGCCTACCTGGCCTGCCGGGACGCGTCCACGAATGCGCGGGCGTGGGCGGCCTACGCCGGGGTGCTCGTCTGCTTCGCCCTCGCGCTGCTGTGCAAGGAGATGGCGTTGACCCTGCCCGGCATCCTGTTCCTGTGCGACGCCTACCGGTTGGCGGTCGGCCCCGGACTCGACGCGCGCGGCCTGACCTCGGCGCGCCTGATCGCCCCGCAGACCGGCTTCATCGCCGTCATCGTTCTCTACTTCTGGGTGCGCGCGGCCGTACTCGGGCAGGCCGGTCCGACCTCCACGATTTTCGCGCTCTATCGGACGCCGGCCGACGTGCGGATCCTGACCGCAATCACCGTGCTGGCGGATTACGTCCGCCTCCTCTTCGTGCCGGTCGGGTTGCGGGCCGAGTACTCGGTGAACGTGGTTCCCACGGCGTTCTCCGGCTGGGGGGACCCGTGGGCCTGGATCTCGCTCGTCTCCCTGCTCGCCCTCGCCGTCGTCACCGTGCGGATCGCCCGCCGGCATCCGCTCGCCGCGTTCGCGTCCGCGTGGTTCTTCCTGTCGATCGTGCCGGTGTCGAACTTGATTCTGCCGATCGGCAGCGTCAAGGCCGAGCGCTTCCTGTACATCCCGTCGGTGGCGGCCGCGATCGCCATCCCCTGGCTGCTCGGCGGCTTCCGCGCCCGGCCGGCGGAGCCGGGACGCTGGGGACCGCCCCGGTTCGTGGCGGCGATCGCGGCGATCCTCGTCGTCTTTCTCGCCGGCACGCTCGTGCGCAACGTCGCCTGGAAGGACGAAAAGACCCTGTACGCGGACGCGATCGCCAAGGATCCGGAGCGCAACGCGCGCGCCTACTCGTGGCTGGGGACCTACTACGCCTCCTACCGGCGCCTCGACGAGGCGATGGAGCACATCGATCGCGCCATCTCGATCTGGGAGCGATACCCGCTCTTTTACGAGGCGCGCGGGCTGATCTATCAGCGCCGGGAGGACTCGCGCCGCGCGCTCGTCGAGTTCAACCGGGCCATCGAGCTGTCGGAAGGCCTGAACCGGGTTCGCGGGGAAGACCTGCGCGCGAATCTGCCCGCGTGGCAGCGCAAGGTCGGCGCCGTCTTCGGATCGATCGAGGAGATCCTTCAGGAGTACGGGACGGATCGGGGCGTTGCGCACCCCCGCCTGCTCCGGGAACGCGGCGGGTTGCTGCTGCAGATGGCCCTGCGCGCGCGCGAGGAGGGAGATCGTGAGGGCGCCGCCCGGCTCCTGCTGCGGGCGCGAGCGGACCTCGTGCTCGCCGTGCTCCTGAACCCCCTGGATGCGCTCACGATCAACGAGTGCGGCGCGCTTTACATGAGCGGGCTGCAGCAGTACGACACCGCCATCGCCTTGTTCGAATGGACGCTGCAGCGGGATCCCACCAACGTCCTCGCCGTCTACAACACCGGCCTGGCCTACTACCACCGGAAGGACCTGGAGCGGGCGTGCCGCTGGTTCGACGCGGCGATCCGGATCAACCCGCTGCTGGCGATCGCGTACGAGGCCCGGGGCGTCGCGCTCTACGAGCTGGGCGGGGACAAATCGAAGGCGGGGAAGGACCTGATTCGCGCCGTGGACCTCGACCCGGACGGCGCCGCGCGGGGGTACAACTACCTGTTCCTGTGCCTGGACGACCTGGGACAGCGCGACCAGGCGATGACGATCCTGCAGGCCATGCGCAAGGGGGGAATCCCCATCCTCCCCGAGGTGCGGGAGCGGCTGCGGTGAACGGTCCCGGGTTCCTCCGCGCTCCAGGAATCGCGGCCGCGATGCTCGCCGGCCTGATCGGCCTCGCCTACGTCAGCGCGCTCGACGCCGGCTTCACCTGGGACGACCGGCCGGTGATCCTGGAGGATGCGCGCGTCCGCGGCCTGGCCCCGGCGTGGGAGATCCTGACGCGGCCGTACGGATCCTCGGTCGAGCGCGATCCGCTCTGGCGACCGGTGACGGTCGCGTCCTACGCGCTCGACCACGCCCTCTGGGGGCTGTCCCCGCGAGGATTTCATGCCACCGGCGTGCTTCTGCACCTCGCGGTCACCCTGGCGCTCTGGTCGGTCCTGCGGCGGGCCCTCGCCGGCCTGGGAACCGACCCGGAGCCCGCGGCATGGGCGACGGCGGCGCTGTTCGCCGTGCACCCGGTGCACGTCGAGGCGGTCACCTGGGTCACAGGACGTTCGGATGTCCTCGGGGCCCTGTTCGCCGTGCTGGCGTTCGATCTGTGGCTGCGCCACCGGGCGGCGGAGGGGGGGCGAAGCCTCGCCTGGCTGGGCGGGGCGTGCGGCGCCTACTTCCTCGGCCTGCTTTCGAAGGAGGTGGTCGCCGGACTGCCCGCGGTGCTCCTCGCCTGGGAGTGGATCCGCCGGCGCGTCGCCGCACCCCCGCCGTCCGGCGGGAGTCCCGCCCCCGGTCCGGGCGCGCCGGTTCCCGCCGCGCTGCCCTGGCGCCCGCTCCTCGCGCTCGCGGCCGTGTTCGCCGTCTACCTCCTCCTGCGCGTCGCCGTGCTGGGTCGCCTCGGGGGCGGATTGGCCTTGCTGGACGCGTGGCAATTCGGCGCGGCCGAACGCCTTCGCGCCGCCGGCGCCGTGCTCGTGGATCACCTCCGACTGCTGCTCTGGCCGGTCCGGCTGGCGGCGGACTACGCGGTCAACCGCGACCCTGCGGTCGCGCGCGCCGCCGGCGCGACTCCGGCCGCCGGGTTCGGCCTCGCCCTGGCGATCGCGGCGTTGCCGCTGGCGGCATTCTGCAGCCGGCGCCGCCCGGCCGTTTCCCTCGGGCTCGCCTGGTACGCCCTCTTCCTGTTCCCGGCCTCGAATCTCGTGATCCCGATCGGCGTCCTGGAGGCGGAACGCCTGCTCTACCTCCCGTCCGCGGGCTTCCTGCTCGCCCTGGCGGCCCTTGCGGCCGGGACCGGAGAGCCCGCGCGGCGTCTCCTCCCCGTCGCGGTCCTGATCCTCTGCCTGCCGCTGGCCGCACGGTCCTTCTTCCGTAACCTGGACTGGCGCGACGACGGCCGGTTGTACCGGTCCATGACGGAAGCCGAGCCGGGCAACCCGTACGCCCACGTGCTCCTGGGGACGCTCCTGGCCGAACGCGGCGCCACGGAGGAGGCGGAGGCGTGCTTCGATCGGGCGTTGCGCCTGCGTCCGGACCTGGCGGACGCGCTGATCGGTCGCGCGGAAATCCGCCGGCGTCGGGGCGACCTGGCGGGAGCGGTGGAGGACCTGAACCGCGCGCTGGCGTTCAAGCCCGAGGCGCGTTCGCGGGTCGCGCGCGCCCTCGCCCTGTTGGAGGCGGGGGATGCGGCCCTGGCCCGCAAGGAGCTGGAGGCGGTGGCGGCGGAGCGGCCGGGCGACCCCGACGCCTGGAACGGGCTGGGGGCCTACCACCTGATCCGGCGCGACGACGACGCGGCGGCGCTGCGGGCCTTCGAGCGCGCGGTCGCCCTGCGGCCGGGGGATGCGAAGTTCCGCTCGAACCGGGGGCTGGCCCGCTTCCACGCGGGCGACGCGACCGGGGCGGTGCGGGACCAGGAGGAGGCGCTGCGGCTGGATCCCGAACTGGCGGACGCCCACCTGCGTCGCGGCGTCATCCTCTACAACAGCGGCGGGGACCTCGGGGAGAGCGAGCGCTCGTTGCGGGCGGCCCTGCGGCGGATGCCCGGAGATGCCCAGGCGCACAACCTGATCGCCCTGATTCTGTGCGCGCGCCGCGATCGGGAAGGGCTGGGGCGTCAACTGCAGTCGATGGGGGACCTCCGCGTTCCGGTGCGCGCCGAGGTCCTCGAAGAGGCCGCGAAGCTGGGGCGCTGAGCCTCCCGGGGCGGGCGGACCGCCGGGCGATCCCCCGGAGGGCCGCCGTCGGCCGCCCTTGGCCCCCCGTCGAGGCGCCGCGGGGGGAGCCCTCACTACCATTTCCTTGCAACCGGAGTCCCCGATCCTCTACATTCGTCCGCGCTGGCCGGGCGGACGCCGCGGGAGCGCCGCAGGAAGGCCGCGAATCGATCGAGGAGGGAGTCATGCGCACCGCCGTCCACGCCGCGGCCGCCCTGGTCCTGGTCGCCGGCCTCGCCGGATGCATCGCCGACCGTTCCATCCAGGCGCCCCCGATTCTGGACCACGAGCGGCTTCAGCTGGAACTGGAACGCGACCAGGCCGTCCATAAGCTCGACGTGCTCAAAAAGTCCGAAAAGGGCGGCGGCGGCACCACCCATCGCGAGATCATGGAGCAGGAGCTCAAGCTCATCGACTTCGACTGGAAGCTCGGACGGCTTCCGTACAACACCTACCACACCCGGCGGCTGAACAAGCTCAAGGACATCCGCGAATACGAGCGGCCCCGTCTCGAGCGCGGATGGACCAGCCGGCTGGACTTCGACCGGCTGGACCTGCACGTGCAGCGCGAGCGAATGCTGATCGGCGAGATCGAGCGGGTCACGTACGAGGCGCAGAAGGAAGCCTTCCGCGACCGGCTCGCCGCGGCGGCCACGCGAGGCGCGCGGAACGACGCGGCGGCGGCCGCCCAGGTCGATCGCGCGCTCGTCCAGTTCGACGCCGAAATGCGCGAGTGGTAGGGAAGCGGACCCGGCGCCCCGCGTCCGTCAGTCGGCCATTTGCCGCTTGACGTACCACATGGCCCCGGAACCCAGCACGAGCAGGGCGAACCCCACGCCGCAGCCGAGCATCAGGATCATGCTGTACTTGCTGCCGACGGCGGTCTCCGTGCGGGCGAGGAGTTTCAGGTTCGGCGTCTTGTAGGTGTTCGAGCAGTACTGCCGGTACGCCTCCGGGGTCAGAAAGCGGTCTCCCTCCACCTCGATGGTGCGGAAGATGCGGACCGGCAGCAGCACCAGGTTGGCGGCGAATTTCGGTTGCGCCGGCTTGCCGGCGATGTCGTACGCCTTGGGCGGCGTGAGGTACCGCACCTCGCAGGGGATCAAGCGCACGCCGAGACATCCCCACGCCCGCACCCGGCTCTTGCCCTCCTGGGCGCGGCGCTCGATCGGCACCCCGACCCGCGTGTCCGAGGTGAGGGCGAGATCGTTCCAGGCGCCGCCCGTGAAGCTTCGGGCCATGTCGCGCGCACGGTCCAGTTCGAGCGCAGGGAGTTCGTCCGCGGGAATGTCGGTGACCAGCCCCGTCTCCTGGCAGGACAGGGCGTAGAGGCCGTAGAACAGCCGTTCCAATCGCTGCAAGTCGGTGTTCGCGCGGACGGCGGACGGGTGGCCGTTGGGCTCGATGCGGGCGAGCGTGGTCAGGACGCTGCCGCCCAGCGATTCGATGAGGGACTCGCGCAGGGACCGGAAGGCGCGGGCGGCAACGCGATAATACTCGGGAGCGGGTTCCAGGCGCAGCGGCGGGACCACGCCGTCGGGCTTGGACGTGACCGGCGGCGCGGAGCCGTCGTCCGGCGGCGGAACCGCGCGCGGCGCGAACTCCTCGCGGCCGATGTCGTCGAGTCCTTCCGCGTAGGGCGCGACCTTTCCCGCCTCGGACCGGGGCCGGCGATAGAACGTCTCCAGCACGCCCGCCTGCGTGGCCAGCCATCCGCCGTTCCACTTGGCCGCCCCCAACCCCGCTTCGCTGCGGGCCTGATCCACGAGCCGGTTCTGGAACCCCGCGGTTTCGGGACCGGAGAGCCGGCGCGCCAGTTGGTGTTCGAAGTCCGGGAGGGCGGGGAAGAGTTGGAAGACACAGTCCGGGGTGGCCGCCTTCTTGGCCGCGACCTCCTTGTGGGCGAAGAGGCGTTCGCGGAACGTGGCCAACTTGGCCGGCGCCTTCGAGAGATTCTCGAACGAGTCCCCCGGCTTGAAGACGGCTCCGAAGTCCGCGGGAGTCAGCTGCGGAGTCGGTCCGACCAGCGCCTGCGTGGTCTGGGCGAGGACGCGGATCTCGTAGTCGAGGTCCTGGCGGCGGAACAGGACGTCGTACAGCAGGACCGCAGACAGGAGTCCCGCATCCGAATCGATGGCGAGGCCTCGCGCCGCGGCGAGATCGAGCCGGTGAAGATGCTTGAGGTCGGCGTGGCGGAGGAGGTAGCCGTACGGTTCCGTGTCCGGTTCCCCGCCGCCGACCGCATCGGCGGACTCCCGCACGCGCGTCTCCAGTTCCGCCGGATAGGGGGGCGCCTGGCCGCCCGCCATCAGGGCCGCGGCTACGTGAACGACGGCGAGGTCGCACGGCTCGCGCCGCGCCGCGTCGACCGCGTTGCGCTTCTCCACGAGCCGCTCCAGCAACTGATGGAGCAGCCAGGTCTTCCCCTGGATCTCGTTGCCGTTTCCGTTCCCCAGCACCAGCCGCAATCCGCCGAGCAACCCGTTGGCGTATTCCTCGAAGACCGCGCGGGTCGCGTCGGTCGAGAAGATCAGCGGGATCTGCAACTTCTCCGCGGCTTTGGCGGCCGCTTCGAAACTCGGGAACGAGGCCTCCCGCAGCATGTGCAGGTCGGCCGGGAAGGGAACCAGGCGGAACTCCACGACGGAGCCCTGCGGATCCAGGCGCACGCCCCCTTCGCCGCTGAGCAAGTTGCGGCTCAAACCGCCCGCGGCGGGGGCGGGGTCGCCTTCCTGGCCGCGCAGCGGCGCGGCGAAGGGGAGGGTGGCGGCGAGGAGAACGGCGAGGACGGACGCACGGCGACGGGACATGGCGAATCCCCGAACGGCAGGACCGTCGGCGAGGGTACACTGTGCCCGCGTCGAAGGCAAACGATAGTGCCGTCCGAGACAAAATCTGGACCCCCCGCGCGGGAGGTGCCATAGTCGAGGGGGAAGGCCGCGCCGCCGCAATCCGGAAAGGAGCCCGCCATGAAGGACGTCATCTGGGAACCGACGCCCGAGATCGTCGCGAAGGCCAACATCACGCGCTTCATGCGTGCTCACGGCATCCCGGACGTCGCGGCCCTGCACCGGCGATCCGTGGAGGACATCCGCTGGTTCTGGGACGCGGCGCTCAAAGACCTCGGCCTGACCTGGAGCGCGCCCTACCGGCAGGTGCTCGACGATTCGCAGGGGATCGCGTGGGCGAAGTGGTTCGTCGGCGGCCGGATCGGCATCGTCGCCAACTGCATCGACCGCCACACCGCCGCAGGACGGGGCGGGCGCGTCGCCTACGTCTGGGAAGGGGACGACGGGTCGGTCCGGACGGTGACCTACGCCGAGCTTTCCGCGCAGGCCTCCCAGGTGGCGAATTGGCTGCGCTCCGTCGGGATTCGCAAGGGGGACGCCGTCGGGATCTACATGCCCATGGTCCCCGAGATCGTCGCGGCGTTCTTCGGCATCCTCAAGGCCGGCGCGGTCGCGATTCCCGTCTTCTCCGGATTCGGGCCGCAGGCCCTCGCCGCGAGGCTCGAAGACGCCTCCGCCCGGATCCTCTTTACCGCCGACGGCTCCTACCGCCGGGGCAAGGAGATTGCGATCAAGAAGGAAGCGGACGCGGCCGCGGACCTCGTCCCGTGCCTGGCGCACGTGGTGATGCTCCGCCGCACCGGCGCCGCCGTGCCCTGGAATCCGCAGCGCGACCGCCGCTGGGAGGAGGTGATCGCCGTCCAGCCGTCCACCGCGGCCACGGAAGACACCGAAGCGGAGGATCGCGCCCTCATCCTCTACACGAGCGGAACCACCGGCAAGCCCAAGGGAACGGTCCACACGCACGCGGGCTGCCTCGCCCAGATGTGCAAGGAGATCGGCTATGCGTTCGACCTCAAGCCCGAGTCCGACGTCTTCTTCTGGGTGAGCGACATCGGCTGGATGATGGGACCGTGGGAGATGATCGGCGTCAGCGCCTTCGGCGGCACCTACGTCATCTACGAGGGGGCCCCCAACCACCCGAACCCGGACCGGTTGTGGCAGATGGTCGCCCGCCACAAGGTGACGACGCTCGGGATCTCGCCGACCGCCATTCGCCTGCTCATGTCTTCGGGCGACGAGTGGGTGGACCGGAACGACCTCTCGTCCCTCCGGTTGCTCGGCTCCACGGGCGAACCATGGGACCCGGAGAGCTACGGCTGGTACTTCCGCAAAGTCGGCGGCGGGCGTTGCCCGGTCATCAACATCTCGGGAGGAACGGAGATCGTCGGCTGCCTGCTCTCGCCGCTGCCGATCACGTCGCTGAAACCGTGCACCCTGCGCGGTCCCGGCCTCGGGATGGACGTCGACGTCTTCGACGAGGAGGGAAAGCCGATCCGCGGCGGCATCGGTCACCTGGTCTGCAAGCAGCCCGCCCCGTCGATGACCAAGGGGTTCCTCAACGACCCGCAGCGGTACCTGGACACCTACTTCTCCCGCTGGCCTCACGTCTGGTATCACGGCGACTGGGCGAAGGTCGACGAGGACGGCTTCTGGTTCCTCTACGGGCGCTCGGACGACACGATCAAGATCGCGGGCAAGCGCATCGGTCCGGCCGAAGTCGAGGCGGCTCTCATCGAGCACGACGCCGTCACGGAGGCGGCCGCCATCGGCGTTCCGCACGACATCAAGGGAGAAGGCGTGGTCTGCTTCGTCGTCCTGGGTCCGGGGCGAACCCCCTCGGAGCCGTTGCGGGAGGAACTCCGCGAACAGGTCGTGAAACACCTCGGCAAGACGGTGAAGCCCGAGGCGCTCAAGTTCGTCAAGGCGCTGCCCAAGACGCGGTCGGCCAAGATCGTGCGCGGCGCCATCCGCAAGAAGTGGCTGGGCGAACCGGTGGGGGACCTCGCGAG
>CAZWCX010000127.1:0-19794 GCA_964632945.1 uncultured Planctomycetia bacterium
CGGCCGCTCCACCGTCATCGTCCGCCTCGGCCAGCAGTACGCCTTCTTCCGCGGCAAGACCACCCTCCAGCCGGAGGTGCTCGCGGGCGCGAAAGTCGTGCCGCAGACCCAGCGGGCGGACTTCCAGCAGCAGGACTTGGAATCGAACCTGCGCGGCGGCAACCAGGAGATCCAGATGAAGCAACTCCAGCGTCTGCGCAACTTGTACGAGCGCCAGCAGGAGGGAGTGGAGGTCAAGGGGGCCAAGTAGCGCCCACGGGTGCGCGCGAGGGCGATCCGGACGCAGGGGATCTCTGCGGGTTCGGAACGGATCCCCTCCCCGATCCCCGGCAGAGCCGCAAATCGACCCCGGGACGCGAAGGGTCCGGGCGCGAGGCTCGCCCGGCTTGCGGGCGGCGCATCCCGGAGTCGCCGCCCCGGCGCCCTGGGCCGGCAGGAGGAGCCGATGAGCGTCGGAGGCCGGTGGATCGGCGCGGCAGCGATCGCGCTCGCCGCGCTCTCGGTCCGGAGCGGGGCCGATCCGGGCCGGCGCGAGCCGATCGGAATCTGGATCGCGCCGGAGCGAATCGCCGAACTGCCGACCTCCGGGCCGGCCTGGGAGAATCTTTGCAAGGCGGCGGTGCGCCCGCTCGCCCCGCCGAACCTGTCGGACCAGGACGACCCGACCAACGTGCTCGTGCTCGCCCGCGCCTTGTGCTTCGCGCGCACGGGCGAATCGCGCCTCCGCGACGAGGTGGTGCGCGCCTGTCGGGATGCCATCGGGACCGAAGCCGGCGGGACCGCGCTTTCCCTCGGGCGCGAATTGGCCGCCTACGTGATCGCCGCCGATCTCGTCGGCCTGCCGGACGAGGTGGACGGAGAGTTCCGGGCGTGGCTGCGCCGCGCGCTCGACCGCCGCATGGACGGGCGATCCCTCCGATCCACGCACGAGGAGCGACCCAACAACTGGGGAACCCACGCGGGCGCGAGCCGTCTGGCTGCGGCGGTCTATCTGGGCGACCGGGAAGAGGTGACGCGCGCGGCCGCGGTCTTCCGGGGATGGCTGGGCGACCGCTCCGCGTATCGGGGATTCACCTTCAAGGACCTCGACTGGCAGGCGGATCCGGACCGGCCCGTGGGGATCAATCCCCGGGGGGCCGTGCGCGACGGCCACCCGATCGACGGAGTCCTGCCGGACGACCAGCGCCGCGGCGGGCCGTTCGTCTGGCCGCCCCCGCGGGAAAACTACGTATACGAGGCGCTCCAGGGGGCCCTCGCCCAGGCCATGATCCTGAGCCGCGCCGGCTACCCCGACGTGTGGGAGTGGCAGGACCGCGCGCTCCTGCGCGCCTTCACCTGGCTGCACGAGCAGGCGGGCTATCCCGCGGACGGCGACGACACCTGGCAACCGCACGTGGTCAATCGCGCCTACGGCGCAGCCTTTCCGGCCCCGGTCCCGGCGCGCCCGGGCAAGAATCTGGGCTGGACCGACTGGACCCACGGAACCGGCGAGTGACCGGGCAGCGCCCCGCTACGCCTTCTCTTCCGGGGGGCCCAACACCACGTCACGAACCCCCTCGAACATCCCGAGCACCCGCGCGTACTCCGCCCGCCGGAACGAAACGAGCGCGATCAGCCCGCGAACCAGGAAGTACCCCCCCAGCGCCCAAAGAAAGAACACCCAACTCCACCATCCGCGCCAGGCCGCCTCCCGAAAGAACCGGTGGCGGAAGCGGATCGTCTCCCGGCCGCGCCGGCGCTTGTCATACCGCATCGCCGGCGACTCGTGGTGCCACAATTGCGCCTCCGGCTGCACCACCAGCCGCCACTTCCTCGCCACGCGCCGGCTGAACTCCTTGTCTTCCCCGAGGCCGTACCCCCGAAAGGACTCCGAGAACGTCTCCTCGCGGAACACCTCGCGCCGGAACGAACTGGCGCCGCCGGGCAGAAAGTCCACCTCCTGCACCTGTCGGATCGGGAAGGGGGTCGTGCCGAAGTCGACGCAAAACCCGGACGGGAGGACCCGGCCCTCCCGGGTCCCCGAATTGAGAATGCACAGGTCGATCGCATATCGGAAGTAGTTGGGCCAAATCGGCGGTTCCCGATCGAGGATCCACCCCCCCACCGCTCCCACGCGCACGCTCTCGTCGCGTTGATAGACGTCGAGAATCCGCTCCAGGTACTCGGGCTTCAGCACCACGTCATCGTCGAGAAAGAAGATGATGTCGCCGGTCGCGAGCCGGATCCCGGCGTTGCGGGACGCGGTGAGTCCCGGCGGGGACTTGCGGTGCCCGAGATAGCGGATCCCCGCGTCGTGAAACTCCCGCTCCAGCGGCCACGCGTCCAACGCCCCGTCGTCGATCACGATCACTTCGGCCGGTTTGACGGTCTGGTTCAAGACGGACTGAAGGCAATCCACCAGCTCCTGCGGACGATGGTAGGTGGGGATGACGACGCTCGCGCGCAGGCCTTCGATCCGGCTACCGGGAGCCGGCAGAGGCGACGGCGAAGGGCTTGAGGAGGACATAGGTACGACTCGCCCAACGATGGAAGACAAAGAGCGCGATCAGCAGGATCCCCACCCCCACCAGGGCGGCCGGCCAGCCGTCCGGAATCAGGCGTGGTAGCACCCCGCGCAGCAGCGCAATCCAACCGCAAAGATACGGGAACGGAAGACAGATCGCCAGCACGTGGCGGTTCCATTGCCCTCCTCGCTCGCCCAACCGCATGGCCACGAGCAGGAACAGCCCGAGGAAAAGAAGAAAGTACGCCAGGCTGCTCGCCAGGGCGACCCCGGCCAGGCCGAACCCCCAGCTCACGAAGAGAACTCCTGCAGCCACGTCCGCACCCAGGACCAGCGCCAGGATCCCCACCGCGGTCCACTGCCACTTCCGGGCGAAGATCACCGTATGCGTCACGTAGGAAAGGGTCAGGAAGTAGATGCCGCTCAGCAGGATCTGGGACGGGACCACGCCCGGGGCGTAGCGAGGAAGAACCAACGGCAGAAGCACGGGCAAGAGCAGGAACACCGGACCGATCACGAACGGCATCAGATACGCGGTATTCATGAACGGCTTCAGCAGGTACTCGTTGACCACCGTCTCGGCGGGTTTCGTCTCGAGATCCCGCATCATCATCGGTTCGAGCACCTCCCGCGCCGCGCCGGGAATGTTGGTCAGAAACCCCACCTGCAGGACGGCGATCCCGTAGTATCCGAGATCCTCCGCCCCGAGCAGGGAACCGACGACGAACCGATCCGCCGTCGTGATCAGAAGAATCGCCAGATTGGTCAGCAGGGCCGGGAATCCCTGGCCGACGAGTTCCCGAAACAGCCCCCAGTCGAACTTCCACCTCATGGTCCAGGCGCGGCAGCGGGTCAGATACCCGAGAACCGCGAGGTGGGCGCCGATGACGGTCAGGTAGAGGCCATAGATCCCGAGCCAGTAGAGGAGCGGAAGCGTAAGCAGGAAGGTGGCCGTGCTTTCGAGGTAGTAGAGTCGGGTCACGAGGGCAAAGTCCTCGTGCGCCCGGGAGACCGAGATGATGAATTCCTGCAGGAACTGAAGCACGACGATCGCCGCCATGCACCCGAGTCCGATCCGGAACTCCGGCGATCCCTCCCAGAGGAACGCGACGAGGACGAGGGAAATCGCGACCAGCAGATTCAGGACCGCCCCTCCGGAGAAGACGGTATTCATGACCGCCGCCGCCCGGTCGGCCTCCCCCTGGGAACGGTACTGAGGAATGAGATACCGCATGGCCGTCCGGCTGCCGAGGTGCGCATAGGCCGAGTAGGGAGGGATGACCCGGAGCAGGGTCCAGATTCCATACAGGTCGGGGGCCAGCAGTTTGGGGCGCAGGAACGTCACTACGGCCCCGAGGATGTGGTTGTAGATTCGCCCGGTCGCATAGCGCACCAGGATCGAGGAGAGTGTGGGCTTGGGTCGATCCGTCATGGAGGTTCCTGCGTGTCTCACGAATGTGACAATGGGGCGAGCCCACCCCCGTCCTGGGCGAGGTCGGTGGGACGGGCGAGGGGATTGTGTCCTCTCGGGGCTTGGATGTCAACGCGCGGCGTCACCCGGGGAGAATCCTCTTGATTCGGCTCTCGGGGGATGATAGGATTTCTCGCTTGCTTGCCCAGGGATATCATGGCGACGGAAGTCCAGTATTTTTCTAAGGATAGGGACTGCCGGAAGGCGCCCTCCCAGGCGTGCGGATGGCGCACGGGCCCTCAGGTGGATCAGGGAAAACCGCAGGGGGGGCCTGCCGTTGCCCGGACCGAACGCCCACCGAAAGCCGGGGCCGACGCGCCCTGATCGACCGCGACCCCGGCGACGAGCGCAAACAGACCCGGGGCAATGGGGCCCCGGCCGACACGACGCGGAGAGAGACGAGATGACCGATCCAACCTGGAAACGGGTCCTGGTCGAGAACCAGGCGGAGCTTGGGGCTCTTCAAGGGAACCTGTTGAGCGCAGCAGGCGGCTCGCCCGTTCGAACGCTGCTCGTGACCAGCCCGCGCCCGGGGGAAGGCAAGACCACCTCCGCGGCATTTCTTGCCCAGGGCTTGGCCACGCATGCCAAGCAGCGGGTCCTCCTGGTCGACGGCCACCTGCGCTCCCCGAAGCTGCACGAGATCTTCGGCATCGAGGAGTCGCCCGGGCTGACCGAGGTACTCGCCGCCCCGGACCAACTGGACCCTTCGATTCGGCCGACGGAGACCCGCAATCTGCACCTGTTGACCTGCGGGAGTGACGCGGCAGGGTCCGCCGACGCGTTGGACCCGGACGGGATCTCCGGCATTCTGGACCGGCTCAAGGCGAAGTACGACATCATCATCGTGGACGCGGATGCGGTGCTCAGTTCTTCGGACACCTGGGTGCTCGCGAAGGCGTTCGACGGCGTTCTGGTGGTCGTGGAATGCGAAAAGACGAAGTGGGAGGTCCTGGAACTGTGCCGTGACAAGATCGTCAAGGCCGGCGGGACCGTCCTGGGAGTGATCCTGAACAAGAGGAAATACTATGTGCCGAAAGCGCTGTATGGACGGCTCTAGACCGACCCCGGAATCGATCCGGCCGGGCGGCCGCCGCGCGGGACTCGGACTGCTCGCGGGAGTGCTCGTTGCCGTCCTGGTGGGGTGCGCGCAAAATGCGCACGGGCCGGACTATCGCGAGGTTCCGCTGGCGGAGACCACTTTTTCGTTCGCGGCGCCGGACGTCTCCTTCGACATCTTCAAGGAGTACCGGCTCGTCCCCGGCGACATTCTCGACGTCCTCTACCATGTCCGCCAGGACACGATGGAGGAGGACTTCCGGATGTCGGTGGATCACGAGGTCACCGTCCGGTTCATCGACGTCCCCGAGCTGACCGAAACGCAGAATGTCCGTCCCGACGGATCGATCTCGCTCCCCTACCTCGGGGTGATTCCGGTATCGGGGCGTACCGTCTCGGAGGTCACCGATGATCTCAAGGCCCGCTACTCCGAGCTCGCCAAGGGCCCCTTCCGGATCGCCATCGATCACGAGGTTGCCGTCAAGTTCGTGGACCTTCCGGAGTTGAACGAAGTTCAGTTCGTTCGTCCCGACGGGACGATCTCGCTGCCGTACCTGGGAGTCGTGACGGCGGCCGGAAAGTCGATCGAGGAACTCACCGCCGAGTTGAAGACCGCCTACACCCGGGTTCTGAAGTCGCCGGAACTGTACGTTCTGGTCACCGAACCCCGGTCGGTCTGGACCGACGTGCGAAAGAAGCTCCAGCAGCCCAATCTCCACATCATCGTCCGCGGCTACCGCGAGGCCATCGTGCAGTTCAAGCACGACCTCCACACCGCCCCGCGCGGATTGAGCCGTCTGGTGACGATCCGACCGGACGGCTACGCCACTTTCGCCCTGATCGGCGACATGTTCGTGGCCGACAAGACGATTCCCGAAGTCGATGCGGCGCTGGATGAGAAGTACCAACAGATCCTGCTCGGACTCAGCGTCGACCTCTTCCTCGAGGAGCACTCGGGATCGCAGATCTACGTGCTCGGCAACGTCAAGAACCCGGGCGCGTACCGGATCCTGAAACCGACACCGGTCGTCAAGGCGCTCGCATTGGCCGGCAGTTTCCTGCCCGGAAGCGAGGTCGACGACATGATCGTCTACCGGCGCCACGAGAACAAGATGGTCGCCACCAAGATCGACACCGCCGCCGTTCTGCGGATGGAGAAGGATGCCGCCCTTTTCTACCTGCAACCGGACGACATCCTGTACGTGCCGCGCACGGCGCTCGGCCAGACCGCCGACGTCATGCGGGACATCGCGGACATTCTGTTCTTCCGCGGTTGGACCATCGATCCGCTGGACGATTTCGACAAGTGATGACGAAGGGACCCGCGCGGGTACGGCCCGCCGCGACGGTCCGCCCGGGACTCGGGAGGGTCTGGTGATCCCATTGACCGCCCACGGACCGTACGGATCGGCAGCCACCCGCGCGGTACTCGCCGGCATGGGTCGGCCCCCACGGGACGACGAAGGAACCCACATGCGCGAAGACGACGGTTTCCGGATGGTCGCCACCGGCTACCAGCGTTCCGCCCTGGTCCTGAACCGGGTCTTCAACGCCGTGCTGGCGTGCGCGCTCATCCTCCTGGGCTCGCCGGTGTTCCTGTTCCTTTCCCTCCTCGTGTGGATCCTGCAGGGACGCCCCATTTTCTACCAGGGGGCACGCCTGGGCCTGCACAAGAAGCCCTTTACGATGTTCAAGTTCCGCACCCTCCAGCGGAACGCAGAGTCGATCCTCGGAGCGGAACTGCTCACGCAGGGGCATCGGTTGGTCACCCCGCTGGGCAAATTCCTGCGGGATACACGCCTCGACGAACTCCCCCAACTGTTCAACATCGTCCTCGGGGACATGGATTTCGTCGGCCCACGCCCGGAGCGGCCGGCCGTGTACGAGAAGATCTGTCGGCACATCTCCGGCTACGACCGACGCTTCGAGGTCAAACCCGCCTTGATCGGCTTCTCGCAGCTTTTCACCCCGCACGGCACGCCGAAGCGGATCCGCACCTTCATCGACAACCGGCTGCTGCGCAAGAAGCAGATCTTCCTGTGGGACGCCTATGTCGTCTTCTGGACCGGCCTCGTCGTGTTGCGTACGACCCTCCTCAAGCTCGGTTCCATTCTCAAGCACGATTTCTACTATGCGCGGATCTTGCGCCGGTATCGGGAGAAACGCGATTTCGACCGCGTCGCTCAAGAGCAGGCGCATGTCCTCTGGCGCTCCTCGCCCGGCGACGGCGAACCCGACATGCGGGGGAGGCTGGTCGACATCAATGAGGAAGCGTTTCTCCTGCGGTCCGAACAGAAACTGGCCCAACCGCCCCCCGGTCTGTTCGTCCTGGAGACGGAAATCGGCCAGCGCCGCGGCGTCACGCGCCGCAAGCAGGCGCGCTGCCACGCGACGCTTTTCCGCGAATCGGAACTTCCCGACGGCGCCGGTTTCGAGTACGTATTCCACTACAGCCCGGTTTCCCCGTTGCACTACTACCTCGTCCACCAATATTTCCTGAAAGAGAGCATCGTCGATCACGAGTGATCGTCGACGGCCTCCCGCACTCGTAGACGAAGAAGGCGAATCATGCAGAACGAAGACTGGAAGAAGGAACTCGTCGAGACCTTCTTTGCCCACAAGGGCGTCGTGCTGGCGTCCACCATCCTCCTGCTCCTGGGAGCCGCGGGGATTGCCTTCTACTGGCCGCCCACATTCGCCGCTTCCGGATCGGTCCTGGTGCGCGGCATCTCGGTTCAGGTGAGCCCGCAGGCGCTGGGCTCGGCGGAACTCAAGAACCTGAACGTCGCCAAGGAGGACATCGCGACGGAGGTCCAGATCCTCTCCTCCCCGGACCTGCTCCGCAAGGTCGTACTCGGGGACGACGGTCCCATGACCGAGGAGGGGCAAAAGCAGGTCGCCCGCATCCGGTCCAGTCTGCAGACCGAAGTGGTCCCCACGTCGAACGTCATCGCCGTACGGCTCTACGATCGCGACCCGGCGTGGGCCGAGAAGACCCTGGACGAAATCCTGCGCCGGTACATCGTCTTCCGCGCCGAGGTATTCCACCCCGTCGGGCAGGAGAGCTTTCTCAGCACCCGGGCGGACAAATACAAGGCCGAATTGACCAAGGTCGAGGACGACCTGCTGCGTCTTTCGGGAGAATCCTCGGTCACGCTGCCGGAGCGGGAAATCACGAACAACGTCGATCTGGTCCGGGACCTGAAAAAACAGCTCGGGGAGCTCCGCCTCGAGCACATCCAGCTGGACAGGGAGATCCGCCCCCTGAAGCAGGCGCTTGCCGAGGATCGCCGGCAGTACTTCGCATTCCTGAATCTGGAGGCGATCGACAGCATCGGCTCACGCCTCAAGGATCTGCAGGTCGAGTTCTCCCGCCTCGACCGGTCCTTCCAGCCGGACAGCGGGAAACTCCAGGCGGTGAAGTCCAATGTCCAGGGGCTGGCGGACGACCTGCGCTACGAAGTGCAACGGGTGCTGGAGACGCGGACCGTGACGCTGGAGGGAAACCTCGCCCGGCAGCAGGAGCTCATGGAGGCCATTCGGGCGATCGAGAAGCGGAACGTCGAGCTCGACCGCCATGCCACCGAGGTGACTCGGCTCCGGCGCGAAGCCGCGCTGCTCACCTTCTCGTACGACACCTTCAGCAAGCGGGCCGAGGAGGCCCGGATCAACTCCGCCATCGCCGCGGCGAATTTCTCAGGGGAGGTAAGCATTCTCAGCGGGGCGAAGAATTCGGCGGCCCTGATCTTCCCGCTCAAGGGGATGACGATCGGGATCGGCTTATTCGTCGGGCTGGTGACGGGTTGCAGCCTGGCGCTCCTGCTGGAATTCTTCGATCACACGCTGAAGCGCCCCGGGGATGTGGCACGCTTCTCGCAACTTCCGATGATCTGCTCGATCCGGAAGGTCTGAGCCGGCGCCCTCCGCTCAGACGCTCGGCTGCGAATCCTGGAGCAGACGGGTAAGTTCCCGCGCCGCCGTCTCCGGATCGCAGGCGGGCGGGATCTCGAGCCGGTAACAGCGCGACGCGGCGAAGTTGCGCGCCGCGATCGGTCCCAGATCGGGGGCCGCGTCGTCGCGGCAGGAGCGGATCAGCCCCTCGAGGGGGCCCATGCGGTAGAACAGGAGCTCCTGGACGGCGAGGACCTCGCCCAGAATGGCGGGGCGCTCCTGCGGCCGGCAGGCGAGGGTCGGCGCGGAATTGAGGAGGACGAGGGCGTCCAGCGAGTGCTCCACCTGGAGCGGAACGTCCGGAAAGAGGTCGGTCGCGTCGACGTTCTCGACGGGATTCGCAATCTTCGCCGCGACCGCGAAGAGAGGTCGAGGCAGGCTCTTGCTGGCCATCCGACCCAACGTGGAGCGGAGTTTCCTGCGGAATTGGCTCTTGGTGGTGCGGGAGGCACGCGGCAGCAGACCCTCGAGCCAGGGGAGAGCCTCGAGATGATGGTCGGCGAGACCCACGAACGTCTGGAAGAGATGGCCGCGGCCGCCATGCAGGATGAGTTTGTCGTCCGCCAGGTAGCTCCAGCCCTCCCGCAGGAGGGTGAGGAGAATCTGCGTTTTCTTGGTCCCGCGCAGGCCGGCCAGGACGATGCCGAACCCGTCGCGGACCGCCGCGGCGCCGTGGAACAGCAGGCCGTCTCTGCGTCGCAGGGCGAGGCTCAGGGCGTAGAGGGCCATTCCGTACACCCGATTGGCGGAGCGCGGGTGGGGAAGATAGTGCAATTCAATCGGATCGCCGGGCACGAGGATCACGTCGCGTTCGCCCCGGTGGTGGAAGCCCACGGCCCGGCGGCCACGATGGTGAACGAGATCCATACCGTAGGGCGATTCGACGTTCCAGTCGATTTGCGACTCGACCGCATCCGCGGCCAGCGGCCCGATCTGGATCTCCGCGTCCCCGGCCGGCGCGGGTCCCTCGACCGCAAAACGGGAAAACCGGCGGCGCAACAACCCGACGACGTCCTCGCCGGCATCGCGGACGCGCATCCTCACGATGCCCCGGAAATCCCACCAGCTTTCCGTCATGGACCGGCCTTCGTCTGGTTCGACCGCCGACCGGAATCGCCGGCGGCATGGCGACGGATGATACCATACCGCGAGGGTGGTGGCCACGAGTGCGAGCCTCGCCCCCGTCCGTTCGCCTCCCCCGCGCCGGGCCGTCGGTCCGTGCGCCCCGGCGCGACCGCATGCTCCGGGTTCGTCCGCGAGTCCGCCCGCGCAAGACCCGAATCCTGTTGCCGAACCCGATACGTCGGATTCGCCGGCGCGCGCATCGTTGCTCCCGGAGCGGCGCGGCCCCATTCCGGTCCCCGGACCCCCTGAAGAAAGGCGCGCGACCCGACATGCCCCCCGTTTCGACCTCCCCGTCGACCGTGAGTTCCGGCGAGAGCCCGGCTTCCCACTCTCTCCCCGCGATCCCGATTCTCATCTTCGGGATCCTGGCGGCGGCCTCGCTCGCGCTGCTGGCCAGCCCCTGGTACCGACTCGCCTGGCTGCCGCCGCTCGGACTCATCTTCCTCCTGTTCCTCCACCGGGTCCCCGAGGTGGGCTTCTACCTCATCGTCTTTCTGATTCCCTTCGGCGGGTTCCGGAAAATCGAAGGCCCGGTGACCATCAACCTGCCCTGGATCATCGCCTTCGTGCTCGTCTTCGTGGTCGCCATCCACCTCCTGCCGGGAAAACGCATCCCACCCGGCCTGCGCTCGAATCTCTGGCCCTGGCTCCTCGCGTGGTTCGCCGTCAGCCTGATCTCCACCGCCCTCTCGAGTTACTTCCGGACCTCCCTGGAGAATGTGGCCCTCCTGGCCGCCGGATTCCTCTTCATCGGCCTCGGAATGATCCTGGTCAAGGCCGAAGCCTTGCGCGTCACCCTGCCCTGCGTCCTGGTCGGCAGCGTGTCGCTCAGCTCGCTCCTCGCCGTCGTCGGATACTACCTGCACATCCCGTTTCTGGCCGAACGACACGGCGACATTCTGGTGCGGGGCGTCGGCGGCGCCATCGATCCCAACAACCTCTCGCTCATGGCCCTGTACGTCATTCCGTTCCTCGTCTACGGGATCGTCGCGATCCGCCGCTGGGGCCTTCGTCTTCTCTGCGCCGCACTCATCCTCGTGAACCTCCTCGCCATCGTCACCACCTACTCCCGCGGCGGAGCGCTCATGCTCGCCGCTACCGGGCTCCTCCTCCTGTTCGAGTACCGGCACCGCCTCTCGCCGCGGAATGTCGGCCTCATGATTTCGGTGGTCGGCCTCGCTCTGGTCGCCTTCCTCCTGCTCGTTCCCCAGAGCTATTGGGAGCGGCAGGCCAGCTTGTTCTCCTGGGAGGACACGGCCCTTTCTCGACGCTCGTCCTACGTCGTGGTGGGTTGGGACGCATCGCTCAACCACCCGGTGCTCGGCTCGGGCCCCGGCACGTTCCGCGATCTCTACGCCGAGTCCGACTTCTCCGCCCGATATGCGAAGGCGCACTCGACCCGGCGCCGGTTCGCCCACAACACCTACCTCGAGGTCCTGGTCGGCACCGGCCTCCTGGGGCTTTTCCTGTTCGTCGGCGCCCTCATCGCCGCACTTCGCAACTACTCGTCGGTCGTGCGCCGCCTGCACGCGGCCGGGGACCTCCGCACGGCCGCCCTGGTGCGGAGCTATCGGATCGCCTTCGTGGTGGTTTCGCTCTACCTCCTCATCTTCAGCGACGTGTACCACAAGCTCCTGCTGGTCTCCCTGGCAGCCTCCCAGGTCGTCCTGCACCTCGCGCCTCCGGCGCAGGGACGGACGACATGATCCCGGGGCACGACGGCATCGCGGGATTCGTCTTCCTGATCTCGCTGCTCGTGCCGCTCCTGGTGTTCGCGATTTATCCGGGACTCCTCTGGATTCTCGCCCGCGCGAGCCGAAGCCGACCGGCCGCCCGGGAGGAACCGCTCCCCTCCGTCGCCCTCATCACGGTCCTGCGCAATGCGGAATCCCTCGTCGACGCGAAGGTCGGCAACGCCCTCGCGCTCGACTACCCCCGCGAAAAACTCGACGTCGTCGTGCACTCCGACGGGTCCACCGACGGGACCGAGGGCCGGGCCCGGGCGTGGAGCGATCGCGGCGTGCGCGTCTTCGCCACTCCCGACCACCGCGGCAAAGCCCATGGTCTCAATGCCGCGGTCCGGGAATGCCGGGCGGACGTCCTGGTCTTCTCCGACGCCGACGCCCTGCTCGAGCCCGACGCCCTGCGCACCCTCGTATGCCCCCTGGCCGACCCCCGGGTCGGCGGCGTGTGCGGGCGTCGCGTCCTCGCCCACGACGACGGTCCTCTCCGCGAAGCCCAGGACGCCTATCTCGGCTTCGACGCCTGGATCAAGCGGCTCGAAAGCCGCCGCGGGCGGATCACCTCGAACGACGGCAAGCTCTACGCCGTGCGACGGGACCTGTTCCGCCCCATCGATGCGGGCTCCACCGACGATCTCCACGCGGCCCTCTCGGTCATCGCCCAGGGCCGGGAATTCGTCTACGAGCCCGGAGCGCGCGCGCGCATCCGACTGCCCTCCCGCGATCCGGGTCACGAGGTGGAGCGACGACGACGCATCGTCTCCCGCAGCCTCCGCGGGATCTGGCTCCATCGCGGCCTCCTCAACCCCGTCCGGTTCGGATGGTTCTCGTTCGGTCTCTTCGTCAACAAGGTCCTCCGACGGATCCTTCCCGTCGCCCTCCTGTCTCTGGCCCTGGCCACGGCCTGGCTGGCGCTCGCCTCCCTTCCCCATCGTTACGGACTCGCGATCCTCGCCGCCGGGGCGCTCCTGGCCGGAGCCGACCCCTGGTTCCGGCGTTGGGAGTTCGGCGGCCCCCTCCGGAAGTTGTCCGGCCGCGCGTACTACGCCACCCTGGGCTTCTACGGGACCCTCCTGGGAGTGCTCGACTTCCTCCGGGGACGCACCGTCGAGCGGTGGAATCCGAAGAAGGGGGACGGAGCAGCCCTGCCCGCCCCCCACGCCCCGCTCGCAAGCCACGACCCGAATCCGGCAAGCCCGCCCCTCCGCCCCCCACGCGTCGCCTACCTCATGTCCCGCTTCCCGAAACTCACCGAGACCTTCGTGCTCTACGAGATCCTGGAGCTCGAACGGATCGGCATACCCGTGGTCGTCTACCCGCTTCTGCGTGGGCGCGAAAACGTGCGCCATCCGGACGTCGACCGACTCGCCGCATCGGTTCGTCACCAACCCCTGCTTTCCCCCGCCGTCCTCGCCGCAAACGTCGCGCGGGCCCTGCGCAGCCCCGCGGTCTACGTGGGGACCGCACTTTCGTGCGTGGCCGGAACCCTGGGAAGCCTGCGGTTCCTGGCCGGCGCCCTCGCCTTCTTCCCCAAGGCGGTCTGGTTCGCGCAGGAAATGGAACGTGCCGGAATCACGCACATCCACGCCCACTTCGCCCACCACCCGGCACTGGCGGCGTACATCGTTCACCGGCTGACCGGCATCCCCTTCAGCTTCACGGCCCACGGGTCCGACCTGCACACGGATCAGCGGATGCTCGATCGCAAGATCGAGGCGTCCGCCTTCGCCGCGACCGTCTCCGAGTACAACCGGGAATTCATCCGGGAGCGGATCGGCGACCGGTTCGCGGACCGCATGCAGATCGTGCGCTGCGGCGTGGATCCCGATGTATTCGTCCCGCGCGTGGCGGAGTCCGCTTCCGACCCATTTACCGTCCTGTGCATCGCCGCTCTGCGGGGCGTGAAAGGTCATCGGCATCTCATCGCCGCATGCCGGATCCTGAAGGATCGCGATTTCCCGTTCACCTGCCACCTGGTCGGGGACGGGCCCTTGCGCGACGAAATCCGCCAACTCGTGTCGAACGCCGGACTCGACGACCGGATCACGCTCCATGGGGCGATGCCGCGCGGAGAGGTCCTTCGCCTCCTGGGGCGGGCCAGCGTTCTTGTCCTCCCCAGCGTCATGGACTCTCGCGGTCGTCGAGAGGGAATCCCGGTCGTGCTCATGGAAGGGATGGCCTGCGGCCTCCCCGTGGTCGCCAGCCGGATCTCCGGAATCCCGGAATTGGTGGAGGACGGGGTGAGCGGGATCCTCATTCCCCCCGGCGATGAAGCCGGGATCGCGGACGCGCTGGAGCGACTGGGAAAGGACCCGGAACTGCGACACCGTCTGGGAGCAAGGGGCCGCGAACGAGTCGTCGCGGAGTATCACGTGCGGACGAACGCGGCGAGGCTTGCCGGCCTGATGTGCAACCACCATGGACCGTCGAGTCCGCGGTGAAGATGGATCAACCGATCGGCGGGGACTCGGAATCGGTCGAGGGAAGATCCGCTGCGGCCCGGACGGCCGCACGATTCGCCTGGGATCGGGAATGCGGGGGCGCCCTCCGGAGCGCCGAGACCGCTCCCCCTAGGCCCGAATGTCTACTCTCTGGCCGAGGGAGCTTCCGTCCGCGCCCCCCCGCACGATGGTCTCCGCGCCGCGTCCGCCGGCAGGCGTGTCCCGGATGACGCTGGACGCGCCAGGGCCCGCGACCGATGCTCCCGCTCCGCCCCGCGACTGGATACGCTGCAAGACCGCCACTCCCGCGGCTACGTTTGCATTCGTTTGTACGGATGGCATGGGGAACTCCTCCGAGAGGACATCAAGCGCAGGCTACCAAACCGCGCCTCCCGACGCAAGCCCCATGCCCCATTCCCTTGCCACAATCCGCCGGCGGGTGTTAGGGTGGCCTGCGGCCCCGGTCGATCCGGGCCGCTGTCCAAGCCTCCCGACATCGAGGTCCGCCCCATGCACCGGTCCCCCGCCCTGTGGTCGCTCGCCTTCCTGCTCCTGGCCGCCCCCACCCGCGCGGAAGAATCCACCGGAGCGCTGCCGATGAACGACGCGTACCTGCGCGAGGCCCGCCTGGCCACCCGCGCCCTGGAGGCCCGGGATTCCGCCGGCCTGCTCGGCGGGCTCGCCTTCGAGGGGGAAGAACTCTCACCCGCAGAGGCGATGCCGGTCTCGAGCAAGGAGGGGGCCTGGATCGTCTGGACCTTTTCCACCCGGGCGACCAAGGACCGGGATACCGAACCGGCCGTGCGGTTCGTCCTGACTCCACGCGCCGGGACGCTGCGCTGGCGATCGACGCTCGACACCATGGGGTCCTGGCTGGAGCCCGAGATTTTCCATATCGACGACGAGTTTGCCGTCTTCTCGCGCCGGGGTCCGAGCCTGTCCGAAGACGTGACGGCGGCTCGGGACGAGGCCAAGAGCCTGGTGGCGCGCCTCCTCGGCCGCACCGAGGACCCGGGCGAGGACCTGGCGCAGGAACTCACCCAGAAGGGTCTCGCGACCGGGGTCCTGACGGCCCGCAAGCACGTCCGTCACCTGGTGCTCGAAATCGCCGGCGAGCCTCCCTTCTCGGCCGCGGCGGTTGCGCAGGCGTATCCGCTCTACTGGCTCCAGGTGTCGCATTCCCCCGAGGAGGAACTGACGACGGTTGCCTGGAGCGCGCCGGTCGGCCTCGCTCCCGGGGGACCGAAGGATCCCCGCGAAGCCGGGACCGCACCCGATGAGGGCGCGCGAGCGCGCGCGGCCGAAGTCGAGGCGCGTGTTTCCGCGATCGGGCTCGGGCTCGTGAACGCTTGGAAGGAGAAGCCCGGAACGGATGCCCAGGAGCGTCGTCGCTGGGTTGAGGAAGCCGGCGCCCGAATCGCCGCCGAGTACGAGAAGGGCGGGGTCCTGATTCCCGGATCCAATCGGCACGAGATCGACATGTTCCGGTTCGCCCGCTACCTCGGGGTCATGGATTAGCCCGCATTCTTGAAGAATCCGCGCCGGCGGCTCCTTGTAAAATCCGCCCGCGGGCTCCTGGCTGCGTCGGCAGCCTGGACCGCCGGGGCGACCGGCGTGCGACACACGAATCGCACGCTGGTGAGGCAGCCCCACGGGGAACGCCCCCGCGGTCCCGGAGCGGCGCGGATTCCGGCGACGCGAGGTCTCCGTCCGGGCCTATCGGCGCACCCGAACGATCCAGGCATCCCAGCGCGGATCCTCGCGCAATGGGGCCAAGTCGGGATCCTCTTCGGCTTCGGCCGCATTCCGCCACCCGTGGCGTAGCGCGCCTTCGAGATTGTCGAACGCGAGGGAGCGCAGACGCTCCGCCTCTCCGGCGTCTACGGGAGGTGGCGGATCGTGAGGATCGCGCGCGGCGACCAGGGCGCGGACAATCAGGCAGGCCCGGTTGTAGTAGGCGCCCTGCAGCAGCATCGGCGGGAGGATGCCCGCCCAATCCTGTGCGGTGTATCCTTCCATGGCGGCTTCCGCGAGCCCGAGGCCGTCGTCGAATGCGGCCCGAGCCTCATCCGGGCGCGCGCCCTTGAGATGGCCGTAACCATCCCGCAGTCGCGCCGCCGCGCGCTCCGCCGCCGCCCGCCGATCCTCCGGGAACCGGTTCGCATTCCCGGCCGCCAGCCCTGCGCGGGCATCCTCCAGGAAGGGAGACGCCGGCGCGCGCAGGTTCTCATCGAGTCGGATCGCCGCCTGCAGTTCCGAAATCGCCTCCTCCCACCGCCGCGCGCGTCGGAGCAACCACCCGCGACGAAATCGGGCCTCCGCGAACCCTGGCTGAAGCGCCACCAGCGCGTCCAGGTCCGCCAGGGCTCCCGCGTAGAGGGAATCGATGTCGCCGCCGTGCTTGACCCGCCAAGAGGCCCATTCCATCCGCATCCACGCGCGCTCCCGCAGGGGATCCGGCATGTCCCGCCGCCGCTCCAGGACCGCCGCGAACCGTGTATCGGCATTCCGGAAGCAGGGTTCCGGATCGATTCCCTGGGCGGCGCGACACGTCCCCAGATGCCACCACGCGGATCCGCCGATCCGGTGCGCGTGGACTTCGGCCGGGTCCAGGGACGCCGCCCGATCGCAGGCCTCGATCGTGGCCTGCAGGTGTGGCACCGGGTCCCCTCCCCGGCCATGGACCCACTGGGCCCGGATCAGCTCCAGGCTGCCCCGATAAACGAGAACCTTGGGCCGATCCGGCTTGAGCTCCCATGCCCGACGCAGGTCCTCCAATCCGGCCGCCACGTGCGGCTCCGGGTCGCCGCGGCCTCCCACCAGGGTCCCGGCCCAGTTCATGCGGACCATCCCGCGCCAGGTCCAGCCCTCGGCATCGTCGGGATTCAGTTGGATGGCCCGATCGAAATCGGACAGTGCCGCGGCGAAGTCGGCGACGGGGTCGAGGCCATGCCGCGTCCGCAACACCCCCAGGTTTGCCTGCACCATCCCGTGCCGAATCCAGACCGTCGCGGACGACGGATTCAATTCGACGGCCCGGTCCAGGTCGGCCTTCGCCCGGCGAAATCGCTCGAGCCGGTGGTCCATGGAGTCGGAGGATTGCTCGGCGCAACTCATCCGAAACACCGCCCGCCCGGTCAAGGCCGCGACGTCGTCCGGCCGGATTTCCAGGGCACGCGCAAAGTCGGACTCCGCACCCGCGGCAAGTTCCTCCCACGCCTGTCCGCGGGCGACGGCCGAGGTCACCCCGTTCGCGCGCACCGTCGCGCGGCTGAGCCACGATTCCGCATCCACCGGATCGAGTTCGATCGCCTCCGTCAGCGCCGCTTCGGCCTTTGCGTACGCCGAGGCCGGGTCGAGGCCGCGTTCGCGATCGGCGTTGCCCCAGGCCACGTACAACTGCCCGCGCCGCAGCCGGAAGGGGGCACGCCGGGGCTCCCGGGCGATCGCGCGGGCGTATGCCGCTTCGGCCGCAACGAGGTGCGGTGTCGCATCCCGTCCGTGCGAGCGTTCCCAAACGGAGAGATTCATCAGTGCGTTTCCCATGGCGGCGTACAACCGGGGAACCTCCCCTGCCCCGGCCAACCCTTCCTTCGCGACCTCCACGGCCTCCCGATACCGCGGTGCGGGATCGGCGCCGCGCGAAAACTCCTGGTTGGCCCGGTTGGTGAGCGCCAGCACCAGTCCATGCACCGCTCCCGGGTCCCCGGGCGAAAGCGATGCGGCCTTGCGGAAATCGACCGCAGCGTCGGCGTAGATCGGATCCGAGTCCGCACCGCGAGATTCGAGCGTCCGGGCCAGCCGCAAACGCAACCCCCCACGCTCCAATAGCAGCGGCACGTACCCCTGGTCGACCTTCAGGCCGCGCGAACAACCCACGATCGCCTGCTCCAGGTTCCCCCGCGCGCTCTCGACGCTGGATAGTCCTTCATAGGCTTCCTCCAGCATCGGATCGAGCTGGATCGCCCTTTCGAAGAGCGTTACCGCCCTGTCCCTCCCGTCCGGCGTCCGATCCCCCGCGGCGATGGCCCACGCCTTCACGCAGGCCATCCTGGCCTCCCCGATGCCCGCATCTCCGCCGAGGCTCTCCAGGGCGGCCAAATCGGCCAGCGCCCGCGCGCGGAGGTCCCGCGCCTCGGGATCCTCCGCGACCAGGTCCTCGTCCCGCCGCAGGGCAAGCGAACCCGCCAGGGTCCCGCCCACCCGGTCGTCCGAAATCGCGAGTCCGGCCCCGGCCTGGGCCAGCATCGCTCCCCGCAACTCGAGCAGCCGGTCGGTAAATCGGTGCAGCAGCAGCATGGCGCGTTCGTACCGGCTGGGAGCGAATCCGGGATCGCGGCCGAGCGCGGCGTCTTGCGCGACCAGGGAGTCTGCCGGGCGCAGCAGCGCGCGGTAAAGGCGGCCCAAATGATAGCGGGGCTCGGCACGTCCGGGTTCCGCCTGCTCCGCCTCGCGGACGGCGGCTTCGAGTCGCGGAAGGTAGTCCTCCTCCGTCTTGGCCATCGACAGCCCTTCCCGCCGCAGCGAGAGGGCGGCATCCAGATAGAGACCCGCCTTCTCCCGAAGTTCCTTGCGGACCCGATCCTGCAATTCGGCGCGTCCGGAGGAGGCCGTGAGCCCCCAGGCCACCGCCAGCACCGCGAGGATGCCGGCCGCGGTGAGACCTTTGTGCCGGAGCGCGCGACGCCCCACCACCGTGACCCATCCGACCGGACGGGCCTGGATCGCCTCGCCCCGGCGAAAACGGTCGAGATCGTCGGCGAACTCCCGCGCGCTGGGGTACCGGCGCCCGGGCTCTTTGTCCAGCGCCTTGAGACAAATCGTCTCCAGGTCGAAGGGAATCCTCCGATCGAGCGCTCGCGGGGAAACGGGATCCCGGTGGAGAGCGCGGGCCATGATTTCCGGGACCGTCGCCCCTTCGAACGGCGGACGGCCGGTGAGCGCTTCGTAGAGTACGGCCCCGAGGGAGTACACGTCGCTGGCGGGCCCGATTCGATCCCGATCCCCGTCGATCTGTTCCGGGGGCATGTACTGGGGAGTGCCCAACACCTGACCGCTGGCGGTCAGGGCGGCTCCTTCCTCGAGTCGCTTGGCCAGCCCGAAGTCCATCACGTGCGCTCGACCGGACGCGTCGATCAGGATGTTCGACGGCTTGAGATCCCGATGAATCACCTTGCGCTCATGGGCGTGCGCCACCGCTTCGGCCACCTGGAGCAGCACGAGCGCCCGTTCGCGCAGCGACGGGGCCGGTTCGGCGCGCACGTATCGGTCCAGGGTGACGCCGTGCAGGCAGCTCATGGCGAAGTAGGGCGTGCCGTCGGCCACTCCTACGTCGTGGATCGGGACGATTCCGGGGTGATCGAGCGTGGCGGCGGTGCGCGCCTCGCGCAGGAGTCGTTCGAGTCGTTCGGAGTCGCGGCGATAGCCCAGCAGGGCGGGCATGAGCGCGACCTCCCGGCACAACACGGCGTCCCAGGCGCGGTAGACCCCGCCCAAGCCGCC
>CAZWCX010000128.1:0-19647 GCA_964632945.1 uncultured Planctomycetia bacterium
CGGTCGCCCCGCGGTCCTGGCTGCGGACGCAGCCAGGAGCCCGCGGGCGGATTCTTCACCAGGCCGCTGACGCGGCTTCGTGAAGCATCCGGGCTAGCGCGGGTCCGGGCGCAGGAGCCTGACTTTTCCGGAGAGGCTGCCGGTCGCCAGCATCCGGCCGTCCGGACTCCAGGTCAGCGCTCGCGTGCCGACATCGAGGCCGGCCATCGCCCAGAGTTCCCGGCCGGTGGCCGCGTCCCAGATCCGCAGGGTATCGTCGCGCCCGGCCGTGGCGATGCGGGTACCCTCCGGATTCACCGCCATCGCGCTCACTCCGCCGGCGCAGGCGAGCCAGGATCTCTCGGGGGACTTGTCGGGCACCGGCCAGATGCGCACGAATCCATCCAGGCCGGCGCTCACGAGCCGGTTGTCGGGCAGGAAGCCGAGTCCCGTCACCGGACGCTGATGGGCCAGGAGCAGGACGAGCGTTTTCCCCGCACGCGGGTCCCAGACGCGGAGGGAGTTTTCGACTCCACCCGAAGCCAGCCATTCGGAGTTGGCGGAGAATTCGAGCGCTCCCGCCGCGCGACGGTGACCGGGGCAGGTGTGCAACAGCGCGCGGGTGTCCAGATCCCAGACGAACACGAGACCGTCGCGCGCGGTGGCGGCCAGCAGGCGTCGGTCGGGACTGAAGGCAAGCCCTTCGCCCGGAGTCTTCATGTCCTCGAAGACGAAGACCGGCTCGCCCGCGGGCACGCTCCACACGCGAACCTGGCTATCCTCGCCGGTGCTGGCCAGCCAGGTGCCGTCCGGATGGAACGCGACCCGAACCACCTCCGCGCGATGCCCCTCGATGCGCGCGATCTCGGTCCCCGTCGCCAGGTCCCAGAGTCGGACGCGTCGATCCGCGCACGCCGTGGCCAGCCAGCGTCCATCCGGATGAAAGGCGACCTGGTTCACGCGGTCGGGATGCACGAGCAGGTCCGGTCGCGTCTCGACCGGCACCGGTTGCGGGTCGTTTCGGGGCGGATCGATCGGGCCGTTGACCGGCAGGGTCCCCTTGCCCGGATCCGTCGTGTTGGCGGGAGGATCGTTCGCCGCCGCGACCGGTCCGGGTCCGCGCGGGCGGGGGAGGATCGTCCACGCAGCTCCGGCCAGGGCGATGCCGGCGAGCAGCCCGACGGCGAGGAGCGCGGCCCGGGGGACGGGACGCCGGTCCGGCGCCGGAGGCGCCGCGCACAGGGCCTCGATCCGTCGCGCCATCTCCCGCGCCGAAGGGGGGCGTTTCTCGGGGTCTTTCTCCAGCGCACTTTGAAGGAAGTCCTCGAGGCCGGGCATGGTGAGCGCGACCCCCTGATCCTTCAGCGGTCGGGGTCGGTCGAGCAGGACTTGCTTGTAGAGGTGGGTCATGTGTTCGCCGTCGAACGGCTTCCGCCCCGTGACCAGTTCGTAGAGGATGACGCCGATGGCGTAGAGGTCGGAGCGCGCGTCGACCTTGGCGCCGCCGGCCTGTTCCGGGCTCATGTAGTAGATGGTTCCGATCGCGACGCCCGTCCCGGTGAGCGAACTTTCCCCGCCGCCCGGTTTCTCATGGATCACCTTGGCGATCCCGAAGTCGAGGATCTTCACGGAGGGATCCGCGCCGCCCCGCCCGTCGCGGGACTCTCCGGGGACGAGGATGAGATTCGCCGGCTTGAGATCGCGGTGGACGATCCCGCGCTCGTGCGCGAATTGGAGTCCGGCGAGCGCGGGGAGGAGGAGACGGCAGGCTTCCCGCGGCGGCACGCGTCCGCACTGCTGGAGGAGGGCGGCGAGGGTGCGTCCGGGACAGTAGTCCATGACCAGGTAGAGATAGCCCTGCCACTCGCCGACATCGCGCATGGTGACGATGTGCGGGTGGGACAGGTCCATGAGGACGCGGGCTTCCCGGAAGAACCGCTCCCTCGACACTTGCTGGATGACCAGCGAGGGGTGCAGGGTCTTGAGGGCGAGGTCCCGGTCCAGGATTCGGTGGCGGACCCGATAGACGTCTCCGAATCCTCCGGAGCCGAGCTTCTCGACCACCTCGTATTTTTCGTCGATGACGGTCCCGGCGGGGATGCCGGCGGCGTGGAGCGCGCGGCCGGAGGCAGGGCCGATCGAGTCCGGGGAGGTCGTATCGGCCCTCGGTCGGGTCACCGGCGTGCCGACGACGGCGGTGGCGCAGGAGGGACAGGCGGGATCGTTCGCGTTGCGGGGAGCGCCGCATTGGGGGCAGATCGGTTCCGGGTCGCTCATGGGCGCGAACCTAGCAGAGGAGCGGAGGTGGATCGAGCGAAAAGGGAGCAAACTCCGGGGAGACGCGTCATCGCGATTCCGCGGCGACCTGCTTGCGCGCCGCCTCCAGCTCGCGCCGGAACGCGGCGCCCCCGTCCGGGCGCAGGCGCGCCGCAGCTTCCAGGTCGGAGACCGACTGGCTCCAGCGGCCGAGATCGTGGTTCAGGATGCCGCGTTGGGAGAGGGCAGCGGCGTCGCTCGGGTCGATGCGCAGGGCGTGGTCCAGGTCGGCCAGCGCGCCGGCGAAGCACCCGGCGGCCGCTTCTTTCGAATCGCCGGACGCGAATCCCCGGTTGGCTCGCAGGAGCGCGCGATTGCGCAACGCGCCGGCATGATCGGGACGGAGCGCGAGGGCCTTGCCGTAATCCGCTTCCGCTCCCTGCCACTCCTCCCGGGGATCGAGCTTCCGGCGGGCGAGCCCGTTGCCGCGGTTGGTCCGGATCATGCCGCGGCGCATCCACCATTCGGGAACGCTCGGATTGATCTCGAGCGCGCGACTGATCTCGGCGTCGGCCCGGGCGTACAGATCCCCCGGATCGGCTCCGCGACGTTGTTGTGCGTCCCCCCAGGTCGCCAGGAGCACAGCCTTGCGCATCAGGACCTCGCCGTCCGCGGGAGAAAGCTCGGCCGCGCGCGTGAAGTCCGCCTCGCCGCGCCGGTAGAACGGCGTCGGATCCAGGCCGCGTCGCTGGAGGTGCAAGGCGCGGATCGAGGCCGCGGTGGCCCGTCCGGTCCAGGCCTCGGTGAGTCGCGGGTTGCATTCCAGCGCCTGGCCGAAGGCCTCGTCCGCCTGGTCGAGCAGCGGCCCCGGGTCTCCGGTCCCGGAAGCGAGGGCGGAGGCGCGGCTGACGAAGAGGTGGGCGAGATAGTGCCAGGCCTCCGCGTTCCGGGGCGACCCGCGGGTCGCCTCCCGCAGGTCCATCTCCGCGCGCGCGAAATCGGGCTCGGGATCCTGGCCGCGCGCCGAGCGCCAGTTGCCGAGATTGGTCCGCAGCACGCCGCGGCGCAGCCAGCCTTCCCACCATTCGGCGTTGAAGAGGACCGCCTGCGCGTAGTCCTCCTCGGCCTGCGCGTAGAGCGGGGTGGGATCCCCGCCCCGGTTCGCGAGCTGGGCGCCGAGATTGCCCCGCACGAGCGCGCGCTGCGTGTACGCCGCGAAATCGCGCGGGCGCTCCGCGAGATACAGGGTCAGATCGACCTCGGCGCGGCGATAGTCCTCGGTCGGGTCCTCGCCGCGCGCGGCGGCCCAGTTCCCCCGGCGGTTGTGGAAATCGGCGCGCTGGAACCGGTGCGGCAGGTATCCCTTGTCCGCGTCGATGCCCCGTGACGTGGCGGCGATCGCCGCGGTGTAGTCCGCCTCCGCCAGGGCGATCCGAGCCAGGGCTTCGTAGGCCTCTTCCAGCCGCGGGTCGGCCTGGAGGGCGCGCTCGAGCAGCGCGCGCGCGTCCGCCCGATCCTCCGGAGCGGAGGAGCCGTGGAATCGCTGCAACCCGCGGGCGCAATCGAGCATCGCCGGCGAGAAGCCGGGGACCTCGCCGGCGGACAGCGCCCGTTCCAGCGCCGCCAGGTCGGCGACGAGGCGGTCGCGCAGGTGTCGCGCCTCCTCGTCCCGGTCGGCAAGTTCGGCGTCGGCCGGGGGACGCGCCCCGCCTGCCGCCGCTTCGCCCGCGGGCGCCAGCTTCCCCGCGGCGGCCAGCCGGCTTCCTTCGGCGTTCCACCACGCCTCGCGAAGCTGATCGAGCCGGACCCCGTAGCGGGGCGCCAGCAGGACCGCGCGTTCATAGAGGCTCGGGGCGAAGCCGGGGTCGAGCGCAAGGGCGCGTTCCTGATGGGCGAGCGCCTCGTCGGCGCGCAGGAGCGCGCGGCGCATGCGCCCCATGTGGTAGTGCGGTTCGGGTCGGTCGGGCGCCTGTTCGACCGCCTCCCGGAAGGCCTCTTCCAGGGTGGGGAGAAACTCCGCGTGGGCGGACAGCACGCCTTGCCGGCGCAGTTCGAGGGAGGCCCGGAGCGCCATCTCGGCGACCTTGCGCAGTTGCAGCAGCGTGGCTCTGCGAGCGGATTCGGCGCGCTCGCGTTCCGCGGTCGCGCGCGCTTCGGCAGCGCGGGTGGCCTGCTGCGCCTCGGCCCGGCGGTGCATCTGCCAGGCCGACAGCACGCCGCCGATCAGAAGCGCGACCGCGGCCGCCGCCACGCCCACGGAGGCGCCCCGATTCCGCTTCGCCCACTTCCACGCCCGGTAGATCCCGGTCGTCGGCCGGGCCTGGATCGCCTGCCCCGTGAGGCAGCGTTGCAGGTCCTCCGCCATCCCGCGCACCGACGGATAGCGCAGCGAGCGCTGACGCTCCATCGCCTTGAGGATGATCGTCTCCACGTCCTGCGCGAGATTCGGATTCACCGCCCGCGGGGGCGGCGGATCCTGGGCAACCTTGCGGAAGAGGACTTCGACCGGCGTGCCCGTTCCGTACGGCATCTGGCCGGTCACCAGCTCGTAGAGGACCGATCCGAGGCTGTACTGGTCCGAGAGGGCGTCCACTTGCTCGCCGTCGCCGTCGGCCTGCTCGGGGGCCATGTGCGCCGGCGTGCCCATGATCGTGCCGGTGCGCGTCAGGCGCAGGGCTTCGGTGTCCGTGAGACATCGCGCGAGGCCGAAGTCGGTCACGCGGACGTGGCCGTTGCGGTCGAGCAGGAGGTTTTCCGGCTTGAGGTCGCGATGGATGATGCCGTGGTCGTGGGCCCAGGCGACGCCTTCGGCGGCCTCGCGGACGATCCGCAGGGCCTCGAGAGGCGGGAGCCTGCCCTGCTGGGCCAGGCGCTCCGCCACGCTCCCCCCGTCGACCAGTTCCATGGTGAGGTAGTGTTTTCCTTCGGCGATCCCGACGTCGAAGGTGGCGACGATGTTGGGGTGGGACAGGCGGGCCGCCGATTCGGCCTCGCGGTGGAATCGGCGGATCTGGTCGGGGGAGACGCCGCCTTCCGCGAGCAGAAGTTTGAGCGCGACTTCGCGCTTCAGGTGCGAGTCATACGCGAGGTAGACCCGGCCCATGCCGCCGTGGCCGAGTTCGCGACGGATCTCGTAACGGTCGAGCATGGTGCCCGGCGCGGTTGCGACTCCGGTCGGCGGCCGGGGGGCCGGGGGCGCCTCCGCGGGAATCGTCGGGCGGTTCGGCGGCGCGACCTCGGTGGGACGAAACTCGTCGGCCGGAAGGTCGGGCAGCGTCGGCGTAGGTTCCATGGAGTCCCGCGAGCGAATCGAACCGTCTCATCGTGACTCGCGCGCCCCGGGGGGGATGGCCGGCAACCGGGGCCGCGGGGCGCGCGAGAAGGCCCGTCATTCCCACTCGACCGACTGAAACACGCGGGGCGGGGCGACCACATCGCGCCCCCAGAGTTCCGCGTGCTGTTCGCCCAGCGATCGCATCGTCGGTTCGAAGAAGAATTCCTTCTCCCCCAGGGCCGGAGTCAGATGGTTGATCCAGGAGGCCTCGGCGTCGAAGCGCGCGAAGAAGACTCGATGCACCCAGCGCGGATCCCGTCCCTGGATCATCTTGAGCACGAAGACCTTCTCGCCCTGGATCTCGGTGATGCCGTCGACCAGGATCTTGCCGGGCATCGCGGACATGGACGGCCCCCGTACCGTGCGCGCCAGTCCGGAGACGCGGGAATAGGCGTCGCAGAAAATCTCGAAGGCCCGGGCCAGCGGGACTTCGAAGTAGTTCTTCGCCCCGGTGTCGCGTTCCACGAACATGTAGTAGGGGACGGCACCGAGCCGGACCTGGACGCGCCACATGTCCGCCCACGCATGGGCGTCGTCGTTCACGTGTCGGATGAGGGGCGCCTGGCAGCGCACCACCGCCCCCGTGGCGGTGATCCGCCGCAAGGCCGCCTGGGCGGCCGGGGTGTCGAGTTCACGGGGGTGGCTGTAGTGCGCCATCACCGCCAGGTGCCGCCCGGCGCGGGCCACTTGCTCGAACAGGCGAAGCAGGTCGTCGGCGTCCGGATCGGTGAGGAAGCGATAGGGCCAATAGGCGGAGGCCTTCGTGCCGAGACGGATGCTGTTGACATGCGCGAGTTTCGGATCCAACAGGGGCTCGATGTATTGGCGAAGGTGGCTGGTCTTCATGATCAGCGGGTCGCCGCCGGTGAACAGGACGCTCTGCACTTCGGGGTGCTCCCCGAGGTAGTCCGACAGGTTCTGCGCCTCGCGGCTGGCAAACTTGAGCTCCTCGATCCCCACGAACTGCGCCCAGCGGAAGCAATACGTGCAGTACGCGTGACAGGTCTGGCCCTGGCTGGGGAAGAAGAGCACCGTTTCGCGATACTTGTGTTGCATGCCGGGGAGGGGTTTGTCGTGGAGCCGGGGGACGTTGTAGACCATCTGTCCGGCCGGGTGGGGATTGAGTCCCGCCTGAACTTCGCGCGCGGCCTTCTTGATCTCGTCCGCCGGGGCGCCGGCCCGCACGAGATCGCGCATCCGCCGAAAGTCCTCGGCGGCCAGCATTCCTTCCTGCGGAAACGTAAGCTGGAAAATGGGATCCTCGGGGACGCGGTCCCACGAGATCAATTCTTCCAGGACATAGTTGTTGACCCGGAAGGGCAGCACCGCGGCGACGGCTTTCATGCCCGTGCGCACATCCGGATCCAGTCGATCCAGTTGCGGAATCTTGTCGAGGTCTTTCTGGGTGTAGACCTTGTAGGACATCGGCTGGATCTTGGCGGACTCGATCATCCGGACTCCTTCCCGTTCGATTGCGCGGGCCGGCGGTTGCAGCCGCAGAGTATCTACATTACCACACCGATCCCCCCGAAGGTAAGCCCCGATTCCCGGGGCGGGCCGGAGCCGTGCGCCGGGCCCGCGGTGAGGGAGGGTTCTCGGAGATTGACGTAGAGGATCCTTCGGGGGTAGGGTCGCGACGGGAGGTGGAGATGCGGATTCGGGCGGTGCGGGGCGATATCACGGGTCAGGCCGTGGACGCAATCGTCAATGCCGCGAATTCTTCCCTCATGGGCGGGGGCGGAGTCGATGGAGCGATTCACCGGATCGGCGGCCCGACGATCCTGGAGGCGTGCCGGCGGATTCGCGCGACCACGCACCCGGAGGGCCTGCCCACCGGGCGGGCCGTGGCCACGCCGGCGGGTAACCTGCCGGCGAAGTGGGTGATCCACACCGTCGGGCCGGTCTACACGGCCGGCGAGGATCGGTCCGCCTTGCTGGCGAGCTGTCACGTCGAGTCGCTCCGGATTGCCGACGAGCTCGGCGCACGGTCGATTGCGTTTCCCGCCATCTCGACCGGGGTCTACGGCTATCCCCTGGACGAGGCCGCTCCAGTCGCGGTGGACGCCGTGCGGCGGACGTCGACGCGGGTCGAGGAAGTGCGGTTCGTGCTGTTCGACGCGGCGGCGCATGACGCGTTCGCTCGCGCGCTGAAGGAGGGCTAGAGCGTGACGCGGGAGATCCAACGGTTCCACGTCGGGATCAAGGCGTTTCTGATGGACGCCGACCGGTTGCTGCTCCTGCGTGAGTCGTCCACCGGCCTGTGGGAACTGCCCGGGGGAAGGATCGATGTGGGCGAGGAGCAGCTTCCCCAGACCGAAGTCCTTCGGCGCGAACTCGGCGAGGAACTGGGTCCCGATGCGCGCGCGGAGATCGGACCCCTGGCGTTGACCTGGGTTCGCGAGCGCTCGCCCGGCGACTTCGTTTTCCTCGTGGGCCGGTGGTGCCGCTGGCATGGAGGCTCCGCTCGGCTCAGCGCCGAGCATGACGCGCTGGCGTGGGTGGGGGAAGGGGGCGAGGCGGACTACGGACTCGCGCCCGGGTACGCCGGGGCGATCGCCGAATTCCGGCGCCAGTTGCCGGGGCTGGCCGCCGGGTTTCCGGTCGCCCGCTAGGCCCGCGCCGTCGCGGAGGACGATCTGGCCCGGAAGGTTCGCGTTCCGCGAAACGGTTCGTGAGTAGTCCGGGCTAGGCGCCGACCAGTTTGTCCGCGAGCGCGGAGAGATCGGGAACGAGGAGATCGGCGGGACCCCGCCGGAAGTGGGGACGCGACACGAACACCGTCGTGAGGCCGAGTTCCCGCGCCGTGTCCAGGTCGTAATCGTCGTACGCCGAGACATGCACCCAATGCGGTCCGGGGGCCACGCCGAAGCGCGCGCCGACCAGACGCCAAAACTCGGCGGAGGGCTTGTAGACGCGCACCTCCTCCGCGCACAGCCACCCCGCGAGGCGGAATCCGAGTTGCTCGTGCACCTGTTCGCCGTGGGCGCGATCGCTGTTGGTCATCGCCACGCACGGGATTTTACGCGACAGTCGCAGCATGGCATCGCGCACGTCCGGAAACAGCGGCCAGCGGCCCGCCTCGGAGGCGATCCGGTCGGCGTCCGACCGGGCAAGTCCAAGGACGGCGACCAGGCTCTGCGCGGCGATCTCCCGATAGGTTCGGAAGGGACCGGACTCGTCCGCCGCCTGGGCGTCGATGACGCGATCGAAGTCGGCATCGGAGAGATGGTTTCCGTTCGACTCGACCGCCGCGCGCAGGCCGGCGCGCCAGTTGACGAGGGTGCCGAAGACATCGAAAGTCAGCAGAACGGGGGCCGGTCGTCCGCGGTCGTCGTCCGCCATCGTCATGGCGGTCTCCTTTCCCCTTGGCCGTCCCTTGCCTGCCCAGGATCTCCCGGCGCCGGGCTTCACGCCGTTCCGCGCGGCGGGCGTTCGCATCCGACCGGGGGCGAAAACCGGAACTCGCCCGCCCGTGTCCACGGATCCGGATCCGAAGCGTCCGCGGTCGTTCCGCGGCGACGACCCCGGTCCTCCGGCGACCGATCGGGTACGTCTCTTGCCCTGCGCAGGGCTCGAGGCCTGCGCGGAGCGCTGCTTGGCCTCGACCCCGTGCGCCCGGCTCCGGAGGGGTGGCTTTCAGGCTCAGGGGCCAGGAGCGGCCCGGCCTCCCGTGCCGGAATCGCGAATCCGGAGCCAGTATGCCCGCCCGGGGCGCGCGGCGCAAGCACGTCCTTGGGTCCGCCCGCGGGACGGGAAGCGGGCCCGGTCGATGCGCGGGAGCGAGTCCCCGGAGCCCCCTCCGGCACCCGAGCGGGCGGGGGCGGTGGAAACCGCGCCGGTCGGAAGGGGCTTCGAATCAGCGCCGGACGTCGAGCCAGCGGGCGAGGATCGGCCAAGGGCCGGGTTCCGCGGGCAGCGCCACGGACACCCGCTTGCGGTGGCGCGCCAGGCCTCGTCCAAGGAGGCGCAGGGATCGCGCGCAGGCTTCCGTTCCCTGGGCGACCACCATGTCCACCTGGGCGTCGGTTCGCTGCAACGTGGCGCACAGAGCGGCGGCAAGACGGCGCGCGCTGGACGTGTCGAGGGCCCCCTCCAAACGGACGATCGTGGAGCGCACGGCGCGCTCCCAGTGAATGCGCAGGCGGCCCACGTCCTTCCAGGGGAGCGCCGAGGCGTCCATCCGGTATTCGCGCCGCGTCAGGGGCGGATGCTGGAACCGGTCCCGGCCCAACGTGAATTTCGTCCACTTCGCGGCCAGCGGGATCATCCAGGTCAGGCAGCGTTGGAGCAGGGACGGCGGCCCCAGGGCCGCCTCGATCTCCCGTCGCAAGGCGGCGGCGGCGGTCGGAGCAGGTCCATAGTGCCGGGCGGCCGCGAGAACCGGGAGCGCACGACGAATCTCCTCCGCCCAGCGATCCGCTTTGGCCTTCAAGTACGGATTCGGCGATCCGTGATGACGCTTCCAGCCCTCGAACCAGGTCGCCACCGAACGGACGACGGAGGGTCCGAGCACCTGGAAGTCGGTGGCGAAGCACTCTTCCTGCAGCGCCTGAATCGCCTCGGGAGTCATGGTCGGATGCTGGACCATGGCCGTGAAGCCGTCGCACTTTCGGTAGTAGGTCTCCGGGTTCTCCGTCAGCTCGCGATGCAGGCGGTTCTCCTTCAGGATCCGCGCGTAGAAGGGGGTGCCCGGCGTCGGTCCGTAGATCAGGAATTGCGAGAGGGTGGGTTGCAGGGCGAGCAGCCCGGACAGTTCCTGCCGCACGATTTCCGGGGTCTGGTAGTCGAAGCCCAGGATCATGGAGGCCAGGACCGAGATGCCGTTCCGGCGCAGGTCCTGGATCAGCTCGGGCACCGACCGGCCCTGCTGCTTGGCGAACCCGGAACGGGTGCCCTCGTACCCGATCCACACCCCGTCGATGCCGGTTTCCAGCAACTGCTCGGGGGTGAGGCGCGACAGCGACTTGACGGTGGCGAAGGCGAAGATCGAGAGCGGATGGCCTCGTTCGAGGACCCGTTCCCGCAGCTGCGCGGCGCGCTCCGGGTGGACGAGAAAGTCCTCGTCGAGGATGGTGAAGCTCATGCGCGGATCGACTTCGAGGTAGCGTTCGATGACCCGGAACACGTCATCCCCGGTGGGCAACAGCCGGACGTGACGGCGGCGGAAGAAGTGGGACGTGCAGCAGAAGTCGCAGCCGTGCGGGCAGCCCAAACCCGCGAAGATGAGACCGGTGTTGCTGACCGGCGCCGACAGGACCTTGAGCCGGCTGATCACCAGCGGGTGGTCGTACGGCATCGGTCGCGACGGCTCGCCGAGCAGCGCGCGGAAGAACCCCACGCCCTCTTCGCGGCAGATGTGGTCGGACCAGGGGGCCAGCGTGGCATCGTCGAGAACGGTGCCGTAGCCGCCGAGGACGATCTTCGCGGCCGGGGCGTGCTTCCGGATGAGCGCGACGACCTCTTTCATGCGATGGAAGGTGGCCAGCAGGAAGGAGACGCCGACGTATTCGGGGCCGCAGCGGAGTTCGCGGATCAGCTCCGCGTGCGACGGATAGTGGAGGACGACCGCCGGGGAGTCCAGGTTGGCCGCCACGTAATCGAGGGCGAAAGTCAGGTGCGTGGCGCGCGGGGAAAAGATCCCCTGTGCGCGCGTGACCTGCCGGTGGAGGAGCTCGTATCCCACGGTGGGGGCATCGCCGTGTTCGGGGCCGAGGGGGCGGCAGACGCTGGTGAGGAGGACACGGGGGCGGGACATGGCACCTCCGGCGGGTGGACAAAGAGCATAACCTGGTTAAGCGAATGAATGATACCTGGAACGAGCCGCCGCCCAAGAGAAATCCGTCGACGGGCCCCGGGGTCGGGGCGCCGAGGGGCGGCGCGGCCGGCGCCGACGGGGAAGGATCGGCGGGGGGATCCATGGGGAATGGGGCGCGCGCGGGTCGCGCGGCGGGCGTTCCGGTCGCGCCGGCGGCAACCGGTCGAGGGAGGCCCAACCGTAGAAGGTCCCGTGCGGCTCGTTGGCGAACCGGATCCCCATCCGCTCCGCAGTTCCGGAAGCCCCTCGAGGGGATCGTACGCGTGGTCCACCGGACGGAGCCTCACGCGGTCGGTGCGCCGCGGTGCACCGGCCATCGGTCCCACTTCGGGCTGCCCCTGTCCGAGGTGGCACCCATCGGGATGGCCGTTGCGAAATCCGAGTTTCGTCGCCTCGGGGACGACGAAAATCACGCCCATGTTGGGGACGGTTCGCAGAGCGCCGAGGTCGGAGTCGAGATCGCAGGGATCGGGCATGGAGGCCTTCGGCTGGGGGACGGGTTCATGACACGGTGTCGCGTTCCGAGTGCAACCTTCTTGGCAAGGGCGAGCGCGCATGGCAGAGTCGTGGGCGGGAGGTGAGGCGCGTGCGTGCCGTGGTGGTCGACGGTCCGGGATCGTATGACCGGCTCCTGCTCCGGGATCGTCCGGACCCCGAGCCCGGACCGGAGGAGGTGCTCGTCGACGTCGAGGCGGCAGGGATCAACTATGCCGACTGCCTCGTGCGCATGGGGCTGTACCGTTCCGCGCGCGAGTTCGTCGGCTGGCCGATCACACCCGGGTTCGAGTTCGCCGGGAAGGTCGCGCGCGCCGGGGCGGGGGCGGAGGATCACGCGATCGGGGCTCCGGTGTTCGGGGTGACGCGCTTCGGCGGATACGCGACCCGGGTGGCCGTGCCGCGACGGCAGCTGCGGCCGGTTCCCGCGGGAATCGGGATCGACGAGGCCGCCGCGTTTCCCGCCGTCTTTCTGACCGCCTGGTTTCCGCTGCACTTCCTGGCGACGACGCGCTCGGGGATGCGCCTGCTCGTCCATTCCGCCGCGGGCGGGGTGGGCGGGGCCCTGGTGCAGCTCGGCCGCCTCGCGGGGTGTTCCGCCGTCGGCGTGGTCGGCGCGGCGCACAAGGTCGAGGTCGTGCGCGCCCTCGGGGCCTCGGCCGTGATCGACAAGTCGCGCGAGGACTGGCGCGCGGCGGCGCGCGCGCAGGCGCCGGACGGCTATGACTTCGTCTTCGACGCCAATGGAGCGGAGACGTTGCGCGACAGTTGGCGCCTGGTCGCCCCGGCCGGGCGACTCGTGGTGTACGGATTCCACTCGATGATGCCCCGTTCGGGCGGCCGGCCCCGCTGGCTCTCCCTCGCCTGGGGCTGGCTGACCACGCCCCGGTTCAGCCCGCTCACCATGACCCACGAGAATCGCAGCGTGCTGGCGTTCAACCTTTCCTACCTGTTCCACCGCGCGGATCTGCTCGCGGAAGGCCTGGACCGCCTGGCGAGCTGGCTGGCCGAGGGAAAGCTGCGCCCGCCCGCGGTCACCCGCTTCCCGTTCGACCGGGTTGCGGACGCCCACCGCGAACTGGAGTCGGCGCAGACCGTCGGCAAGCTGGTGCTCTGGATGGGGAGGTGAGCGGCCATTTTCGGCTGGGATCCGGAAGCGGCAGACGTTAGAATCGACCCATCCGCGACGCGCCGGTGGGTCGGGCCGTTCCCGCAGGAGAGGGCGATGTTCGACGGTTGGCTGGAGCGCGCGTGCAACTGGGCCCGGCGCCGGCATGACGGTCCGGCCTCCGCGCGTGCGCGTGTCGGGACGACCGCTGGGATCGTTCGACCCGCACCACCCGCGCTCGCGGTCGCCCCCCCCGTCCGCACCATTCTCGCTCCTCCGCGGGCGGGTCACTCCCTCGCCGCATGGGGGCCCGACGCCGTCACCGCGATCACGCTCGCGGCCGTCGGGGAGTGCGGAGCGCTCTCCTTCCGCCAGTCTCTTTCCCCGCGCAACGGCATGGCGCGGGTGTGCGCGTTCTGGGCGTATCCGGAGCGGATCACCATCGCCGCCGGACGGGACGCGATGGAGGTGCGCGAATCGCACGAGGCGGCCTATCTGCGGACGGGACACCGGGATTTCGACGCGCAGATGGCCGTGCGCGGAACGCCCGCCGGATTCGTGACGCGATTCCTCGACGCGGATACCCGCGGGCGTCTGCTTGAATTGGCGTATCTCGCAGGCGGGCCGGGGCGCCGCCGCCGGGTCCGGCTGGAAGCCCACCCCGGCCAGATCAGCTTGACCCTTGCGCGCCGGCTCGGCAACGATGCCCCGCTGCTGGACCGGTTCCTGTCGCACGCCGTTCTGTTGCTGCGCCGCCTGCGGGAGTCGCCCGACCTCTGCATGGAACTGCTCGGGTACGAGGAGGTGGCGGCGGAGGCGCGCTGCCCCGTGTGCGCGGAGGCGGTCGCCGGCCGACTCTTCCGCTGTGATCGGTGTCGGACGTTTCACCACGCCGAGTGTTTCGAGTATGCGATGGGCTGCGCCGTCTACGCCTGTCGGTCGGCCCGCGGCACCGCCATGATGCGGCCCGGGCCGACGGCCTGAGATTCCGCAGGGTCCCTTCCGCGGCAACGCGCCTCCCCTCGCCGGGCCGCGTCCGGGGCCGCCTCTCGCCGAGTCCGAAGACCCACCACCGTTTCCGGTCCCCCGACGTCGTCCGCCTCTGCCCCGGCCGGGCGCGCGACTCAGGATCCCGGCGCAGCGGTGCCCGGAGAATCGCCCGCCGGCGGTTCGGGCCAGCCCGCCGCATACTCGACGACATTGGCGAATCGGTCGGCCGTCCCGGGTGAGTCGAACAGGTCTTCGGGACCCCGCACGAGGATCGGCCGCTTTCCCCCCGAGGATCCCGCCGTTGCGGGGGATTGCAGCGTGGACAGGTGGTCCAGCCACTCGGCGAGGTCCGTCCAGCGCTCGGCCTGGGCGAGGCGCCGGGCGTCGTCGAGAGCGGCGGGGGAGGACGTGCCGTGCCGGGCGTAGCTCCAAAAGGCGGCGCCCGCGAGGGTGACCAGGGCCCGGTCCGGCCGCCCGGCGAGCGCCAGGTCGGCGGCGCAGCGCCGGTGCGCCTCGCCGTCGTAGCCGGAGCCCGCCTCGGCCAGGGCCACGATCGCCGGCCAAAGCGGATCGGCGCGCCACGCCGAGGGGACCCGGTCCTGATGTCGCTGCAGGGATTCCGCGGCGGCGAGGGAGATCGTTCGGCTGCGGGTCCCGTCGAGTCGCATGCGGTCGTCCGGGAAAGAGCTGCGCGCGGTGTCGAGGCCGGGAGGGTGCTTAACCATCGACCAGGCGGCGGAGATTTCCGCGGTGACGTTCGCCCCCTGGAACCGCTCCTGCCGGTTGGTCACGAAGGCGAGCGACGCGAGCGCGGCATTCCAGCCCCCCGCCTCCGGGAGGGGAACGGGCGCCTCGTCGCGCGCGACGGCGGCCAGCAGGTAGCCGAGGTATACCTCCGTTTCCGGCGACGGGTCGAGCCAGCGCCGCGCATCGAACAGGAACCGGCGGCGCCGGGAGTCGTCGCGGAGCGCTTCGCGGATCCGCCCGTCCTGGACCAGGGCCCGGAGTTCCCGCAGGTCCCCCGCGCCGCCGAGGGCGCTGTGGAGGAGGATCACCTCCCGCCACGCCGCTTCGGGGATGGCGGCGTTGAATCCCCGCGGATCCCGATCGCGCAGGCGTTCGAGGACGAGGGCGGGGATGAAGTGGGCCGGTCGGCTGGCGATCGTGATCGCCTCCGCATCGCGCAGCGTGACGACCGGGCAGGCGGCCGGGGGCCGGCCGGGGAGCAGGCGAAGCCCATACACGTCGCCGGCGCGAGAGGCGGCAAAGGGGAGGATCCACCAGGTGCCCGCGCGCGCCCGTTCCAGGTCGAGCCCGCAGTAGTAGGCGGGCGCGACGGCGAGATCGAAACGATCCCGCGTTTCCGCATGGAAGGAGACGGCGGCGAGCGCCTCGGACCATCGGGAGATGAAGGAGGTCATGCGAGTTCCCCGTCGGCGGACGCCGGCATGATAGCCCCGGGTCGGGGGGGGCGCACGCGGTTTCGGGGCGGCGCCGGGCGGCCCCCCGGGGTCGCCGTCGTGCCGATCGAGCCTCGGACCGTTTCCCGGGGGGGGGCGGCGATTGGGGCGCGCGTCTGCCCTGCCTCCACGCCGCTCGGGCAAGATCCCGAATCCGCTTGACAGGACATTAGACGTTCGTATAATTACCAGCGAAGAAACGATCGGGAGAGACGAATGCCCAGAGCCGCGACCGACACGCGCGAGCGGATCCTGAATGCCGCCCGGGATCTCTTCGGGGAGCGGGGGGTGGATGCCACCTCGATCCGGGAGATTGCCCGCACGGCGGGGGTGAACCTGGGGATGATTCACTACTTTTTCAAGACCAAGGACAACCTGGTCGATGCGGTTCTCGAGCGGTACTTCGGCAACGTCGCCGAGGCGCTCGATTCGGTGCCCGCAGCGGGCACGCCGCGGGAAAAGCTGGCGGCCGCGATCCGTGCGATCATTTCGTATATACAAGATAATCAGTCACTTGTGCGTATCGTGATGCGCGAATACAGCCTGCAGACGCCGCGGATCCGCCAGATCGGGGCGCGCTTCCTGGGGCCGAACTTCGTCCGTCTGGCGATGATCGTGTCCGAGGGGGTCGGCGGGGGGCGGTTCAAGCCGCTGGACGTCCGCTTCCTGTCGATGGCGACGCTCGGGATGATGGTGCATCCGTTCATGGTGCGCCCCCTGCTGGCGCAGGTGATCCCCCTGGATTTCACTTCGAAGGAATTCGCTGAACGGCTGGCGACGACCGTGGAGACCGTCCTCTTCGAGGGGATCGAGGCCCCGTCGCGGGTTCCGCGAAAACGTTAGACATACGTTCGACTACACCGGAGGAATCGATGTCCGCCCAAGCTTGGAAGTGGGGCGTGGCGGTCGCCGCGGCCGCCGCCGCGACCGCCGTTATCGCGTGGTGGGGCCTGCAGCAACGTCCTCTCGTGCTGGCCGGGGTGGTCGAAGTGCAGGAAGTGCATCTCGGATCGAAAGTCGGGGGCCGGGTAGGGGAAGTGCTGGTGCGCGAGGGGGACGGGGTGGAGGCGGGGGCGGTGCTGGTGCGTCTGGAGATGCCCGAGCATCGCGCCCGGCGGGATCAGTGGGCGGCGGGCGTGGCGCAGGCCGAGGCGGTGCTGGAGCGGTGGCGGAACGGACCGCGCGCGGAGGAGATCGAGGAGGCGGAGGCGTCGGTGGCCGCGGGGGCGGCCCGGCTGGCGATGCTGCAGGAGTGGACGCGGCCGGAGGAGTTGCGGCGGGCCGAGGCCGAACGGGAAGCGGCGCAGGCGGACGCCGCGCTTGCCGAGTCGACCTTTCGCCGCGTCGAAAAGCTGCATCGGGAGCGCGTGGCGTCGCCGCAGGAGTTCGACGACGCGCGCTCGGCGCGGGACGGGGCTTCCGCCCGGGCGCGCGCCCTCCAGGCCCGCTCCGACCTGCTCAAGGCCGGGGCGAGGGCGGAGGAGATCGCGGCGGCCCGGGAGGAATTGCGCCAGGCCCGGGCGCGCCTCGACCTGCTCAAGGCGGGGACCCGTCCCGAGGTCCTTGCCGAGGCCAAGGCCCAGCTCGATCAGGCACGTGCCGCCCTGGCCGAAGCGGAGGCGCAATTGCGGGAGGGCGAGGTGCGCGCGCCGGTCGCGTGCCGGGTGGAGGTGCTGAGCGTACGCAAGGGGGACCTCGTGGCGCCCGGCCGACCGTTCGCCCGCGTTCTCGACCTCGAGGAGATCTGGGTGAGGGCGTACTGCCCCGAACCCGACCTCGGCCACCTTCGGGTCGGCGGCGGCGTCCAGGTGCGCGTCGATACCTGGCCGGACCGGGAGTTTCCCGGCAAGGTGGTGCAGATTGCGGGCGAGAGCGAATTCACGCCGCGGAATATCCAGAGTCTGGATGAGCGCTGGAACCAGGTCTTTTCGCTCAAGGTGAAGGTGGACGCGGCGCCGGGACTGCTCAAACCGGGGATGGCTGCGCTGGTCCGCGTCCCCCGCCCGGAGGTGCCCGATGGCCGCGATTGAGATCCGGGATCTGACGATCGCATTCGGCGATTTCGTGGCGGTGAATCGCGCCCGCTTCGACGTCGAGGAAGGGGAGATCTTCGGCTTCCTCGGTCCGAACGGGTCGGGCAAGACCACGCTCATCAAGGCGTTGTGCGGCCTGTTGGAACCCCGGTCGGGGGACGCGCGCCTGCTCGGCTACGACGTGCGGAGCCAGGTCGACGAAGTGCGCGCGCGGGTCGGCTACATGTCCCAGCGGTTCTCGCTCTATGAGGACCTGACCGCGGAAGAGAACATCGACTTCTATGCGGGTATCTACGGCCTCGCCGCCGACGACCGTGAGCGGCGCAAGGCCGAGCTGGTCGGGATGACGCACCTCGGACCGTATCTCGGTCGGCGCGCCGGACAGCTCTCCGGGGGGTGGAAGCAGCGCCTCGGCCTCGTCTGCTCGCTCATTCACGGCCCCCACCTCCTTTTCCTCGACGAACCGACGGCCGGCATCGATCCGGTGGCGCGGCGCGACCTGTGGGACCTGCTGTTCGAGCTGTCCGCGCAGGGGGTCACCCTGTTCGTCACGACCCACTACATGGACGAGGCGGAACGGTGCTCGCGGGTGGGGTACATCTTCCTCTCGCACCTGCTGGCGGTGGGGACTCCCGAGGAGTTGAAACGGATGCCCGAAATCACGCCGGCGGGGTGCCTCCGGATCGAAGTGAAAAGCGCGCGACCGGGGCCGGTCCTGCGCAAGGTGCTGCGGATGCCGGGCGTTCGCGAGGCCACCCTGCACAGCGAATCGGTGCACGCCATCGTGGCGGAATCGATTACGCCGGCGGACCTGGCGCGGGATCTGGCCGGGGCCGGCTTTGCGGAGACGGAGGTCCGGCTCTCCCGACCGTCCCTGGAGGATGTCTTCGTTACGCTCACCCGGCGGCGCATGACCGAGGTCAACGGCGGCGTCCGGCCGGTCACGACCGGGGCCTGACCGCCCCGTGGAGGATCGTCATGGTGATCGACATGGGCGCGGAGCGCCGCAAGACGACGTGGGTCCAGCGGGCGCGCGCGATCCTCCTGAAGGAGGTGATCCACATCCGCCGGGATCGGTCGGCGCTGTTCTTCACTCTCTTCATTCCGGTGTTCCAGCTGGTCATGCTCGGCTATGCCGTGGACACCAACGTGCGCCACATCCCGACCGTGGTCTTCGACCAGTGCCGGACGCAGGAGAGCCGGCGCGTCATCCGCACCTACGAGAGCACGACCGATTTCGACATCCTGCGCGAAGTCCACAGCGAAGCCGAGATCGAGGCGGCGCTCACCGCGGGCGAGGCGAGGGTCGGCCTCATCATTCCGGAGGGGTACTCGCGGGACCTGCTGCAAGGGGACACGGCGTCGGTGAGGATGATCGTGGACGGCTCGGAATCGTCGATCGCTTCCCAGGCGACGCAGGTCGGGACTTCGATCGCGTTGCGCGACTCGCTGGCGCGGATGGAGGGAGCCGGACGCCTGCCGGTGGAACTGCGGCCGCGCGTGCTGTTCAATCCCGACCTCGAGTCGCCGCGCTTCTTCGTGCCCGGCCTGGTGGCCATTCTGATCCAGGCGATGACCGTCTCGCTCACGGCCCTCGCCGTCGTGCGCGAGCGCGAAAAGGGGACGCTCGAACAGTTGTACATGACCCCGGTGCGGGGATTCGACCTGGTGATCGGGAAGATTCTGCCGTATGCGGGTCTGGCCTTCGCCGAGACGCTGATGATCCTCCTTCTCATGGTGTTTCTGTTCGGGGTCCCGATTCAGGGGCACGTGGTGACGCTGCTGGCGATCTCCCTGCCGTACATCCTCTGCCTGCTCTCCCTGGGGCTGTGGATCTCCACGCGGGCAAAGACGCAGGCGGCGGCGATGCAGATGACGTTCGGCACGATCATTCCCTCGATTTTCCTCTCCGGGTACATCTTCCCCCGCAACACGATGCCGCTGGTCTTCCAGTGGCTTTCCACGGTGGTGCCGGCGACCTGGATGGTGGGAGCGGCCCGTGGGGTCATCCTGCGCGGCGCGGGCTGGGCGTCCCTGTGGGTGAACGGGGTGATCCTGCTCCTCCTGGCGGCGGTGCTGGTGGCGATCAGCGTGCGGCGGTTCCGCAAGACGCTGGCCTAGGGGGGCTTCAACCTTGATTTCCCAGGTTGGTCCGGTCGCTTTTCGCGCCGGGCTTC
>CAZWCX010000129.1:0-19346 GCA_964632945.1 uncultured Planctomycetia bacterium
CGACGAACAACGGCCGGATCACGGTGCGGCGGGCGGGGATCTACCTGTTCCAGGCGTCGATCAAGTGGGACACGCTGACCGGATCGAGCTACGAGACCCGGGTGCGGCTGAAGCTGAACGGGACGACGGCGATCGCGGGGCAGGCGGCGATGTGGGGTGGGGGGGTGTACTTCTTCTCGCAGTTGGAACAGCAGGTGTCGGCGCTCTGGGAGTGCGTGGCGGGGGACTACTGCGAGGTGGAGGTGTACCAGAACACCGGGGGAAACTTGAGCGTGCTGGCCTCGGGGAGCCTGTCGCCGGAGTTCTCGGCGTGCCGGCTGGGGAACGACGGGCGGGGGTAAGGCGAGCGGGGCGGGGAGGACGGGCGTTCGATGATCGAGATCCGACTGGACCCGCCGCGGCGGGTGAACCCGGAGGGGCTGGTGGAAGCGCTCGGGCACCCGTGCGTCGTGGTTCTGCGGCTCGTCCGCGGCGTCCGGGCGGGTCGGCTTCAGCGTCCGTCCCCGGCGCGTCGGCGCGCCGCGTCGCGGGCGCGTTCGAGCGCCGCGTCCTTCCCGCCGGCGGCGCGCAGGGCGTCCTCATAGGCGGCGGCGGCGCCGGCGAAGTCGCCCATCTCCTCGCGAAGTTCCGCGCGATTCCGGTGCAGGTCCACGGACCCCGGGGCGTAGGGGACCAGCGCCTCGAGGTCGGTCCGGGCCTGCTCCCAGCAGGGAGCGGGATCCGCGCCGTGCGACCGGTGCGCTCGGCCCAGGGTCCAGAGGGCGATCGCGCGTCGTTCGATCCATCCCGGATGGTCCGGGTTTTCCGCGATCGTGCGGGTGATCTCCCGCACGGCGCGCTCCAGGATCGCGCGCGGGTCCCCGCCGGCCCCGTCTTCGGCCATGCCCCAAGACCACAGGGCATCCGTCCGCCGGTCGCGCCCGGGCAGCCCGGGCTCCCGCTCCAGGGCGGCGTCGAACCCCTCCACGGCCAGTCGCCACCAGTCGCGAGGGTCGCCGCCCGCCTCGGCTTCCGCCTCCGCCCGTTGAGCGCGCGTGATCGCGCGATTGTGGTGCAAGGCCGCGCTGCCCGGGTTTCCGGCCAGCCCCGCATCCAGGTCGGCAAGCGCCGCCTGCAACTCGGCGCGCCCGTCGCGGCCCCGGGCGCGCGCCGCGGCCGCACGCGCGGAATAGTGGGTCGCGCGGCACATCCGCGCCTGGAGCGAGTCGGGGTCGATCGCCAGGGCCTCGGTCAGATCCTGGAGTACCCCGCCCCGCAATGCGGCCGCGTCCTTTCCGGCTTTTTCCTCGTGGTCGGCGCGCCGCTCCCGCGCCATCGCCCGGGCGATCCGCGCTTCCACGTCCCGCGGCGCTTCTGCGAGTCGCGCGGCGGCCTCCTGTTCGACCTGGAGCCACACCGCGACGGGGTCGTCGCCCGATTGCGCGAGCGCCTCGGCCAGCAGGATCCGCGCTTTTCCCCGCTCCCGAAAGGCCCCCGGATGGCCCGGCCGGATCCGCAAGACCGCGTCGAAATCTTCGATGGCGTGCCGGAGGTCGATGCACGGATCTCCCCCCTGGGCGGCGCGGATGAGGGCGCGCAGGTGGTGCGCCTCGCCACGGTCGATCCGGACGCCGATGTGGTCCCCGGCGCGTTCGACGACCGCGTCGAATCGATTGAGGGCGCGGTCGATGCGGTCGCCCGTCTCGATGCCGCGGTGGTACCGGGATCGTGCATCCGCCGCCAGGGTCTGGGCCAGGTGATATTCGGCCCAGAGCGCGTCCGGTTCGCGGCGGACCGCCTCCTCGAGGTCGGCGGCGGCTGCGCGCAGGGCCTCCTGGGGGTCGCGGCCGCCCAGCTCGAGGAGAAATCCCTGCGCCAAGCGCACGGCACCCCGGGTCCCCGGCGCGAGCGCGCCGTCGGGATGAATGCGCGCGAGCAAATCCGCGTCCGCGTGCGCAAGAACGAATTCGCCGGCGGGATCCGCGCCCGCCTGGGCATGCCCGTAGGCGCGCCCGATCCGGGCGCGGATCCGCGTGTGCAGGGCGAACGCATGCGCGGGTTGTTGCTGCAGACAGCGATCGGCCGCCGCCACCGCCGCATCCCAATCCGGCCGCGCGTCGAGCCCACGATCGGCCCGGGCCTGGCCGCGGCGAACGAAGGCCATGGCCTGGAACGCGAGCACGCCGGGATCCTCCGGGGCGAGGGCGACGGCGGGTTCGACGCGCTTCAGGACCGCTTCGATGAGGGGAAGGAAATCCTCGTCCCGACGCTCCGCCTCGAGTGCGCTCGCAAAGCGGGCCTGCGCCGCGAGCAGGTGGGCCGGCGCGAACTGCGGGCGCGCCGCCGCGACCGCTTCGGCATCCCCGGCGGCCTCGGGGAACCGCCGGCGGAGATAGCGGGCGTGCGCGCGCGCCCAGCGCAGGCCGGACTCGAAGACACGCAGGGAGGGGGCGCCGAGGGCCCGGTCATACTCGGTCTCCGCGCGCGCCCATTGGGCGGCCTCCCCGGCCGCGAGGGCCTCGAGCGCGGCGGCGAATCCGTCCGCCTCCTCCCTGCCCCAGACCGCCGCGGCCCGGGCGCGCTCGAGCAGGGGTGGAATGAGCGCGCGCGCCGATTTCGCGGCCTTCGTCTCCGGCAGCGGAGGACCGAAGAACACCCCCTCCGGCCCGGACTGCACGTTCGGAAGTTGGCGCGCGTCGAGGATCGTGGCCAGGTGCGCGAGCGCTTCGAGCAGGGCGCCGAAGGGCAGGTCGGGGTCGCGCGCCGACGCGGCGCGCATCGCGGCGAGTCCTTCCTCCTCGTCGCCGGCGAGCCGGCGGGCCCAGCCGGTCAGCGCGCCGGCGATCGCATCGGCGGTCGGGTCCCCGGCGCCGAACTCCCGGCGGAACGCAGCCACCGCCTCCCACGGACTCGCGGCGGCCGCCCGCCGGGCCGCGGCAGACCGCGTGGAGTCGTAGGCGATCGCCTCCAATCGCCCCACCTCCTCCGCCAGGGAATTCCAGCGCGCCAACGCGCGCGAAACCACGTGGGACTTGCGGAGCGTCTCCGCCGCCGCGGCCGCCCGCGCCTCGGCGCGGCGGTGTTGCTCCGCCTCCGCGTCCCGGCGCCGGCGCAGTTCGGCGTCCGTCCGCGCGAATCCGTCGCGCGCCTCCGCGTGGCCGGGATCAAGCGCGAGCGCCAGCTGGAAGGCGTCGCGCGCGGCGTCCCACCGCCCCTCCCTGTGAGCGTCCCGGCCGTCCTTCAGGTGGGCCGCGATCCGTTCCGCGCGCTCCCCGCCCGCCCAGGCCGAATAGGCGGCAATCCCCACGAACACGGCCGCGGCCACGATTACCCCCGCCCGCCAGCGCCGCTTCAGCTGCCGGAGACCGCGGTCGAGCGGACCCTGCACCCGTGCCGATACCGGGTCCCCGGCGCGGAATCGGCGCAGATCCTCCGCCACGAGCGCCATCGTCCCGTACCGCCGCGCCGGGTTCTTTTCCAGCGCCTTGAGACAGATCGCCTCGAGATCGGGCTCCAGGTCCGGTCGCGCGGACCGCGGCGGCGGAGGGTCCCTCTCGACGATCGCGTTGAGCAGCGTGCGCAGGTCGGTGCCCGAAAAGGGCGGGCGGCCGACCAGGATCTCGTACAGGATCACGCCCCACGAGTACTGGTCGGTGGAGGGCCCCGCCTGGCTCCCGTCGCCGACGGCCTGCTCGGGGCTCATGTAGGCCGGCGTCCCCAGGAGGTCCCCCGCCGCGGTCATCGCGGGGCGATCCCGGCCGCCGGTGCTTCCCAGCCCTTTGGCGAGGCCGAAATCGGCGACGACCGCGCGGCCGTCCGCGTCGATCAGGATGTTTCCCGGCTTCACGTCGCGGTGGACTACTCCCTGCGCGTGCGCGTACGCGAGGGCGTCGGCGACTTCGGTCATCCATCGCAGCGCGTCGCCGCGGTCGAACGGGCCGCGCAACACCTCCGCGAGCGTGCGACCGGGAACATACTCGCAGGCGAAGTAGTCGATCCCCGCCTCGCAGCCGATGTCGTGCACCGCGACGATGTGCGGGTGGCGAAGCCGGGCGCACAGGCGCGCCTCGCGCAGGAAACGCTCGCGGAGGGTGGAATCGGAATCGGCGCCGCCGAGGACCTGCTTCAGGGCCACGATCCGACGGAGGTCGCCGTCCCACGCCTTCCAGACCCGGCCCATGCCTCCGCGGCCGATCTCGTGGAAGAGCCGATAGCGGCCGAGGCGGACGATCGCGATCGGCGACTCGCCGGCCGCGGCTCCGGGGAGGGCGGGCGGCCGCGCGGCGGGCCGTTCCCCGGGCTCCAGCCACCCGTGCGCGAGCAGCACCCCTTCGAGGGGAAGGTCGAAGCCCTCCTTGCGCAAGGAGGCCTGCGCGCGCCGGGCCGCTTCGATCTGCCGGGAGGTGAGCGCTCCTGCGCGGAGCAGGCGCTCGGCGTACGCGCGATCCGCCTCGGCGGAGGCGTCGGCGCCGGCCCCCGTGGGCGGGACCGGGACCGCGGTCGATTCCTCCCCCGGTGGGGGCAGGGGCAACGTGGTATCGGAACCGGGCGCGGGCGAAGTGTCGGGGCCGGGCCGGCGCGTTTCATCCCGCTCGACGGGCGAATCCGACATTCCCGGCTCTCCTTCTCCGGCCCGAGGATCTCGACACGGCGGAGAATAGCACGCGGGAGGAAAGGGGGTCCAGTTGGACGCGCGGGGGGCGGCCGCGCCCGCGGGAGGCGGTCGCCGGTCGACCGCCCCCCGCCCCCGGAGTCGCTACCGGGACCCCGTCAAGCCGGCCTCGGCGTCCGCGTGCCCCGGCACCATGGCCAGCGCCGCGCGGAACGCCTCCGCGGCCTCATGGCGTTTCCCGGCGCCGAGGAGCGCGTAGCCCAGCCCGATCCTCATTTCCGCGTCCGACGGGTAAAGCGCGAGCAGTCGCTGGTAGAGCTCCGCCGCCGCCTTGAAATCCCGTTTCATGCGCAGCGTCCACGCCAGGCGCGAGATCCCGAGGTAGTTCTTCGGGTCCTTGGCGAGCAGGTCGCGGCCGGCCTTCTCGGCGGCGTCCCACTTCTCGAGCGCGATCAGCGCCTGTTGCTGGCCGATCAGGGGCTCGACCGCGGCGGGCTCGAGCGCCGCCGCCCGGGCGTAGCTTTCGGCCGCGGCCGCATAGTCGACCGACAGGAGCTGGAGCCAGGCAAGCCGCAGACGCGGAAAGTAGGCTCGCGGCGCCTTCTCCACGACCTCGAGCATGGCCGCTTGCGCGCCGACGAAATCCCCCTCCGTCTGGAGCCGGTAGCTCTCGGAGAGCGGAGACGGCGGCGGGTCGGCCGGGTAGACCGCTCCCGTCGTCGCGATCGCCGCCGAAGCGGCCAGCAGCCACGCCATCCAGCGGGTCTTCATCGGGTGATCTCCTTTTCCCTGCGGGTCAACGAGCGGTCGCCCAGGCCGCGGCGGCCCGGGCGTGGGCCGGTCGATGCGCGGCGAATCGCAGCGCGTCGGCGCCCGGATGATCTTCCACCTCGAGCGTCCGGATTCCATCGCCATCCAACTCCGCCCGCGCGCGCAGGCGGCGAATCGTTCGCGCATGCAGGCGCACGGTCGAGAGCGTCTCCACCACGGTGACTCCGCCCGCTGCGCGCACGTTCGTCTCGGAGCGTGCGGCGAGAGGGTCGGCGAGCGCGCGCACGAGATCGTGGGCGAATGACCCGGCGCGGGAAAGCAGCAGGCGCGCGGGGGGCCGGTCTTCGAACTCCAGGTCCCCGGCCGCCACCGGCAGGCGCGGCAGGGCGAGGAAGAGCGCCCAGAGCGGGCCTCCCGGCCGGCCGGCGAGCACCGTGAACGCGGGGCCGCCCGGGGCGGGCACGAAGTAGAGCCGTTCGCCGCGGTCCGGGTCGTGGAGACACCGCTCCCCGAGCAGGGTTACCTCGCTGACCAGCCGGGCGGGCGCGGCTCCGTCGAATTCGAGCACCATCCCGGGAGGAAGGGCGGCGACTGCGGCGCGCACCGGATCGACTTCGGGGCGGGCGACCCGCTCCCCCTCCGCGGGCACTCCGAGGGGGATCCAACGCCGCCGGCCGTCGGGTCGCTCGACCAGGTAGTCGACGATGCGGCAGGGGATCGCCGGGGCCCCCAGTTCGGGGGTGCGCTGCGCCTGGAGGTGAAGGTGCGGGCGCGGGCTGCGTCCGGAGGAACCGCATCGCGCCACCGGCGCTCCCGCCGCCACCGGCTGCCCCAGGCGGACGAGGATCGAGCCGCAGGCGAGGTGGGCGACCACCGTGAAAAGGTCGGGGCCGTGGCCGATCACCACCGCATTGCCCCACGGGCGCGCGGGATCGAGCTCTCCCGGCGCGCCGTCGGCCGCGCCGTCGTGGACGGCGGCCACGACGCCCGCACCCGGCGCGAGCACGGCTCGATCGAAGCAGAAGTAGTCCTCCCGGCGGGTCCCGTCGCCGCGAAACGGGAACCCGTTCGCATCGACGACCTCGAAGTCCCATGCGTGCGCCCAGGCGTCGCGATGGGTGTGGGCGCCGTCGATGCCTTGCGTGATCGCCCAGGTTCCTTCCACCGGGAGGGCGAGGCGCGGGGGGCCGGGCACCCCGAGACGCTCGCCTTGGACCATCGCGCAGTCGAAGTTGGCTTCGGGCGACAGTCCGGGCAGGATGGCCGGGAATGGAGGGCGATCGGGGGCGCGCAGCGCGAGGGCGCGAACGACCACGAGCGTGACCAGGACGAAGGGCCAGGCGAGCAGCGGGAGGCCGATGCGGCCGAACAGGGCGGCGAGGGCGACGGAAAGCCAGCCTGCAAGGGCCGCGGCGCCCAGCCCGGCCAGGGCGGCCGCGCGGCCGGGGACGAACAGGAACGCGCCCACGGCGGCCCCGGTGAGGGCCCCGTTGTACTGCGCCGCAAGCAGCGTCGCCGGATCGGAGGTCGCGCCGAGCAGGCGGACCATCAGACCCGCCGCCGCCATGCCGGCGAGCATCGCCACGGCGCCGATGCGCGAGACGGCGAGCGCGACCCCGAGCGCGACCAGGCCGGCCTCCGGTCCGGGCTGGAAGAAGAGCGCGCCGAAGCCGCGCAGGACCGCATCGACGGGGGCCGGCAGCGGGGGGAGGAGCGTCCAGGCCCGGTCATCGATCCAGGCCGCGCCGGCCACGACCCCCTGCGCGTCGAGCGCGGGTCGCAGCAGCGCGCCGAGCAGCGCGAACGGCAGCGCGAGCACCGGCAGGTCGAAGCCGCGCCTCAGCGCGTCGCCGAGCACGGCGGTGAGCAGCGCGGCCGCCGCGCCGGCGAGCGCGACCAGCGCGAGCGTCCCCGCATCGAGCCCGCGCCCGGCCATCACGGCCAGCCCGACGAGGAGGGCGTTGTAACCGTAGACGCCCGCGCGGATCGCGTCCGGCCGGTAGCCCAAGAGATGCGCGGTGAGCGTGCCCGCGCCCGCGGCGACCAGGCCCCCGAGCCCGCTCGCCGGGCGGAGCAGCGTGAGGGCGAGCAGCAGCGCGCCCAGGCGCGGGTCGGCGCCGAAGAGCACGCACGCGTACGCGCCGGCGACGGCGCGGCCGGCGGCGGCCGGCGCGAGGGACGGGCGAATCATGGCCTAGCCCCTCACCGCGGCCCCGGCGCGGCGGGTTCGCGTGTCCGGCGCACCGGTCGCAGTGAGCCGCAGACGCTCGGGCAGGTACTCCGGCCCGGTCAGGTCCTCGATCCGCTCGGCGCGGCGGATGAGATCCGGCATCCCGTCTTCCCCGATCAACACGCATGCGGGCCGGAGGTGGATGAACTGCATCGACTGCGTGAACGTGTAGGCCCCCACGGGGGAAATGGCCAGCCGTTCGCCGGGGCGCAGGTCCGGCAGGGCGATGCTCTCCCGGATGCAGTCGATGTTCATGCACAAGGGTCCGTAGATGGCGGTCTCCTCCACGAACGCGTCGACCGACCTCGCCGGCGCGACGTTGAGGCGATACCACCACGCGGTGAAGAGCAGGTTGACCCCGGCGTCGATGACCAGGGCGCGCTTGCCGTTGCCGAGGCGCTTGGCGGCGATCACGGTGGCCAGCAGCGTGCCCGCATCGTCGCTCAGCGCGCGGCCGGTCTCGATCAGCAGCGGAGGAAGCGGGGCGGAACCGTTGTCGGCCGCGAGCAGCGCGGAGCAGATCGCATCCGCGTAGTCTGCGATCGGCGCCGCCAGCCCGCCGGAGTGGTATTGGCTGGAGAGGGAGTTGTTCGACGCGTAGCCGCCGCCGAGGTCGAGATGGGTGGGGCGCACCCCCAGTTCGCGCTCGATCTCGGACGAAAATCCGGCCAACGCGGTCGCCGCGCGACCGTACGCCGCGGGTTCGAGCACGAACGTGCCGATGTGCGTGTGCAGCCCGCCGAAGCGCAGTCGTCCGCCGCGCGCGATCCGCCGCGCCGCCTGCAGCGCCTGGCCGCTTTCGAGGTTGAAGCCGAAGCGGTCCCAGCGCGGATGGATCCCGGCGTCCACGCTCACGCGCAGGCCGACGACCGGACGCTCGCCGCGTTCGGCGGCGATGCGCTCGAGCAGGTAGATCTCCTCCAGGTGATCGGCGTGGAGGATCGCTCCCTCGCGGATCGCCCGCTCCAGCTCGTCGCGGGTCTTGGCCGGGCCGTTGAAGACGATGCGGTCGCCGGGAACGCCGAGGCGGCGCGCCTTTTCGTATTCCATCCCGGACACGACTTCGGCGAGGCTGCCCTCCTGGTGAAAGACCGCACAGATCGCGTCGAGGTAGTTGGTCTTGTACGACCAGCACAGGGACGCGCGCGGGTGGCGGCGGGCGAACGCCTCGCGCGCCTCCCGCGCCCGCGCGCGCAGACGGCGCTCGGAAAAGACGAACAGGGGCGAGCCGAACTCGCGACAGAGCGACTCGATCGACACGCCGTCGATCTGCTCGCGCTCGGACAGGTCGGCGCGGCGGCCGGCCTTGTTCATGAGGCCGATCGCGTTGCGCACGATGGCCGGACGTTCGTAGGTGCGCTCAGGCATGGGCGGGGCTCTCCGAAGGGGTCGGGCGCCGGCGCATGCGGCCGAACGCCAGCAGCGTTTCCAGGTCTTCGACTTCGGCGATGGTCTCGACCGCGTGACGCACGAAGCTGGTGCCCGCGCGGCCGTCCGGGTAGTCGGGAAGCGGCTCGCCGAGCGCCAGGCGCACGAGACCGAGCGGGAGATTGCATCCGGCCGCGGTGGCCAGATAGACCCACGCCGGGAAGCGCGGGTTCACCTCGATCAAGTACAACCGACCGTCGGCGCCGCCGCGCAACATCTCGACCTCGCACCCGCCGCGCCAGCGCAACTCGCCGACCACGGCGCGCGCGGCCGCGAGCAGTTCCTCGTCGGCGATGGTGATCGCCCCCCAGGCCTTGCCGAGGCGGGTCACCACGGTCTTGCGCATCGCGACCGGACCGTGCGTTCCGCCCTGGCCGTCGCCGAGGGCGATGACGTCGAACTCTTCGCCGCGAACGTGCCGTTGCGCGAGCAGCGGCGCGCCCCAGCGCGCGGACAGGCGCGTGAACGCCGCGGCGGCTTCGGCCGGTCCCTGCGCGACTTCCGCCTCGTAGAAGGGACCCTTGACGACCAGCGGATATCCGAAGCGCGCCCCCGCGGCGGTCAGGGCGTCCAGGTCGAGCACCGCGCAGGTGTCGGGGGTCGCGATGCCGATCTTTGCAGCCAGCTCGGGGAGGCGCGCCTTGGACCTCCGGGCCAGCGCGTCGATGGCGGGCAAGACCACCGCGACGCCCAGTTCGCGCAGCCGGGGCTCGAGCCGCTGGATCATCGGCAACTCGACGTCGAGGCAGGGAATCAGGACGTCCATCCCGACCTCGTCCCGGATTTCCCGCAGGCGATCGAAGTAGGCGTCCGGCCCCACGCTCGGGTACGGCATCAGAAAGGCGTCGTCCAGCACGCCGGGCGCGAACAGGGAGGAATCGAAGGCGTCATAGGCCAGCCCGACCGCGACCATGCGGTCGCCGAGCGCGTCGCGCAGGCTGCGCAGCACGCCCGGGCCGGGCTGGGCATTTTCCCCGAGGTGAATGCCGGAGACGGCGACGTGCAGGGTTCCGCTCATGCCCGGCCCCCCAACGCGTAATCGCGGAGGAGGCCCAGGAATGCCTCGACGTCGTCCTCGACGGGCGCGGCGCCGACGGCAAACTCCTCGCGCAGACGGGCGAGGATGGCGTCGGCAGGGAGGCCGTCCTTCAGGCCCTGGAGGACGGCGAGGCCGGTGGCGTTGACGGTGTACGAATGGCCGGTGCGGGGGTCGAAGACGAACCCCGTGTCGCTGACCGCCAGCGCGCGCAGCGCGGCGGCGTCGGGACCGGGTGCGGGCATGCGAGCAACCTCCCATGCGTGACGCGGAACGGAAGCGTCATGGCGCGCACCTTGCCGACTCGTGGACACCCCTCCCAGACCCGGAAGGCAGCCGGGTCTTTGAGGAGTCGGGAAAGATAACGGGGGGAAGGCGGATTTATTGTGCGCCGGTTCCGACGGCCGGGTTCCCCGGGGGGAGGTCGCTCGAGGCGGTCGTGGGCGCCGGAACGAACCGGGCGTCCGGTCCGTTCCCGACCCCGGCAGCCGCGGTCCCGGTCCGGGCGAGGGCGCCTCGGTCCGTAGGTCCCCCGGCGGCGCGCGCAACTCGCCCGTCCACGATAAGCCTTGACCCCTCCTGCCCATGGGGATAGCCTAATCCGGCGCTGCCCCGAGTCCGCCGGACCTCGTCGGCAGCGCGCCCCGGCCCCGCGGGACGCGCGGGCAAGGATTCCCGACCCCCTGGTCCTGGACCCCGACCGGGGCCGCGACCCCGGCCGCGGCCCGGCTGAACCCTGCTCGGATCCTGCGCATGCCCCGTCGCACGGACATCAAATCCATCCTCCTGGTCGGCTCCGGTCCCATCGTCATCGGACAGGCCTGCGAATTCGACTACTCCGGCACGCAGGCCTGCCAGGCGTAGCGCGAAGAGGGGTATCGGGTCATTCTGGTCAACAGCAACCCCGCGACGATCATGACCGATCCGGAGCTGTCCGACCGGACCTACATCGAGCCGATCACGCCGGAGATGGTCGAGCGGGTGATCGCCCGGGAGCGGCCCGACGCCCTGCTCTGCACCATGGGCGGCCAGACCGCGCTCAATACCGCGGTGGCGCTGGCCGAGTCGGGCGTGCTCAAGAAGTACGGGGTCGAACTTCTCGGCGCCCGCGAGGACGTGATCCGCAAGGCGGAGGACCGTCGTCTCTTCAAGGAGGCGATGCTGAAGCTGGGCCTCGATCTTCCCCGCAGCGACTATGCGTATACGCTCGAGCAGGCGCACAAGATCCGCGACTCGATCGGGCTGCCCTGCGTCGTGCGTCCCTCGTTCACGCTCGGTGGATCCGGCGGGGGCATCGCCTACAACGTCGAGGAGTTCGACCGCATCGTCGCCTCGGGGATCGAACAGAGCATGATCCACGAGGTGCTGATCGAGGAGTCGGTGACCGGCTGGAAGGAATTCGAGCTCGAGGTGATGCGGGACTGCAAGGACAACTGCATCATCGTGTGTTCGATCGAGAACTTCGACCCGATGGGCGTGCACACCGGGGACTCGATCACGGTGGCGCCGATCCAGACGCTGACCGATCGCGAGTACCAGATCATGCGCGACGCGGCGTTCCGGATCATCCGCGAGATCGGGGTGGAGACCGGCGGGTCGAACATCCAGTTCGCGGTCGACCCGCGGACGGGGCGGCAGGTGGTGATCGAGATGAACCCGCGGGTCTCGCGCTCGTCGGCGCTGGCCAGCAAGGCCACCGGCTTCCCGATCGCGCGCATCGCCGCCAAGCTGGCGGTGGGATACACGCTGGACGAGTTGCCCAACGAGATCACTCGGGTGACGCCGGCGTCGTTCGAGCCGACGCTCGACTACTGCGTGGTGAAGATCCCGCGCTGGGCCTTCGAGAAGTTCCCCGAGGCCGATCGCACCCTCACGGTGCAGATGAAGTCGGTGGGGGAGGTGATGGCGATCGGGCGGACCTTCAAGGAGGCCCTCCAGAAGGCCGTGCGCGGGCTCGAAGTGCGCCGGCCGGGCCTCGGGTTCGATCGGGCCGACGGGATGCTGGGCGGGATGGCGCTCGACCTCGATTCGTTCCGGGAGCGACTGACCACGCCGACCGCCGAGCGGCTGTACCAGATTCGCGCGGCCTTGCGCGCGGGGATGACCGTCGAGCAGGTGAACGCGCTGACCGGGGTGGATCCCTGGTTCCTGTCGGGCATCGAGGAGCTGGTGCGCATGGAGGACCGCCTGCGCGCGGTGAAGTCGCTCGCCGAGGCGCCGACGGAGCTCCTCCGCGAGGCGAAGCGCATGGGGTACTCCGATGCGCAGCTCGCGCGCGCGTGGCAGTCGACCGAGGTCGAGGTCCGGCGGGCCCGCCGCGAGCGCGGGATCCAGCCCACCTACAAGCGCGTCGACACCTGCGCGGCGGAGTACGAGTCCTTCACCCCGTACTACTACTCGACCTACGAAGACGAGAACGAGCTGAAGCCGACCTCCCGTCCCAAGGTGGTGATCCTGGGCGGCGGGCCGAATCGGATCGGCCAGGGAATCGAGTTCGATTACTGCTGCGTGCAGGCCTCGATGGCCCTGCGCGAGATGGGGTTCGAGACCATCATGGTGAACAGCAATCCGGAGACGGTCTCGACCGACTACGATACCTCCGACCAGCTCTTCTTCGAGCCGCTGACGGCCGAAGACGTGATCAACCTCTGGGACCAGCTCGAACCGGTCGGGGTGATCGTGCAGCTGGGCGGCCAGACGCCGCTCAACCTCGCGCGCGCGCTGACCGAGGCGGGGGTGAAGATCGTCGGCACGAGCGTGGACAGCATCGACCGGGCCGAGGATCGCAAGAAGTTCAACGAGCTGATCGATCGGCTGCGGCTGACCCAGCCGCCCGGGGGCATTGCCTCCACCTATCTCGAGGCGAAGGGGGTGGCGCGGGCGATCGGCTATCCGGTCCTGGTCCGCCCGTCGTACGTGCTGGGCGGGCGGGCGATGCGAATCGTGTATGACGAGGAAAGTCTGGAGCAGTTCGTGGCGGAGGCGGCCGAGGCCTCGCCGGACCAGCCGATTCTGGTCGACAAGTTCATCGAGGACGCGATCGAGGTCGACGTCGACGCGATCTGCGACGGCGCGGAAGTCTACATCGCCGGGATCATGGAGCACATCGAGGAAGCGGGGGTGCACTCCGGCGACGCGACCATGACGCTGCCCCCGTACACCCTCTCGGACCGGCAGATCGAGAAGATTCGCGACTGCACGATCCGGCTGGCCCGCGAGCTGCAGGTGTGCGGCCTGATGAACGTGCAATATGCCGTGAAGAACGACATCGTCTACGTCCTCGAGGTGAACCCCCGGGGCTCGCGCACGGTGCCGTTCGTGGGCAAGGCCACGGGCGTGCCGGTGGCCAAGATCGCCGCGCAGGTCATGCTGGGGCGGAAGCTTTCGGAATACAACCTGCCCGGGAATCGCGAGACCGACCACTTCTCCGTGAAGCAATCGGTCTTCCCGTTCCGCAAATTCGCGGGCGTGGACGTGATCCTCGGGCCCGAGATGCTGTCGACGGGCGAGGTGATGGGGATCGACAAGGACTTCGGCCGGGCGTACGCGAAGAGCGCGATGGCGGCGGGGCTGCGGCTGCCGCGCAGCGGCAAGGTCTTCGTCAGCGTCAAGGACGCCGACAAGCGGGACATCATCTTCGTGGCCAAGAAGCTGGTCGACCTGGGGTTCGAGTTGCTGTCCACGTCCGGGACGCGCAAGGTGCTCGAGCGCAACGGCATCCCGGTGGCGCCGGTCGCGCGGATCAAGGAAGGTCGACCGAACGCGCTCGATCTGATCATCAACCGCGAGGTCGCGCTGATCATCAACACGCCGAGCGGGAAAGGGCCGCGGACGGACGAGGGCAGGATCCGCGCGATGGCCGTCAGCCACGACATCCCGGTGATCACGACGGTCCCGGGGGCCCAGGCGGCGGTGAACGGGATCGAAGCGATGCTGCGCCAGGCGCTGGACGTGCAGGCGCTGCAGGACTATCACGGGGCGTACGCCGCGTCGGCGGGACGCGGCGCCCCGGTCTCCACCCGGCCGTAACCGGGCGGTCGGGGGTCCGGCCGCGGCGCGCCCGCGGAGGGCGGGCCCGGCTCTCCCGGTCGGACGTCTTCGGGAGCGATGGGGACGGCGCGCGCCGTCGCGCGCGGTCCGGCCCGGCGGCGTCCGGTGCGCGCGACCCTGTACGTGGAACTCGCCATGAATCGTCGCGATCGAGCCATCCTGCTCCAACTGGAAGCGCGTGGTCTCTTCACGGCCGAGGACCTCGCCGCCTGCGAATCCGAGGCGGCGGAAAGGGCCGGTCGGGGCGAGGACGTCACGGCGCTCGATCTCCTGGTCGAGCGCGGACTCGTCAGTCGCCGTCAGGTCAATGAGGTCTCCTGCCTGGAGTCGCTCAAGGCCGGTCGTCGCGCACGCCTGATCAGCGGCGGCATCTATGCCTTCGGGGGTCTCCTCGCCCTCGCGCTGTCGGCCTGGGTGATGATGACGGCCCACGCCCGCTCGAGCGTCGACTCCGCCAAGCTCCGGGTCCGGCGTCCCAACGACGAGGCCCTGCGCCAGTCGGACGACTCCCGCGCCACCTACCTCGCCCGCAAGAAATGGGAGATCGAGCAGGGACGCAAGCACCACCAGGACCGGCTCGACCGCCTGGAGGAACTCGCCGCGACCGAGGCGGTGCGCCGGGCCGAGGAGGAGAAGCGGCGCGCCGAGGAGGAAAAGCAGCGTCTCGCGGCCGAGGCCGCCGCCGCCGCGGAGGCGGAGAAAAAGCGACAGGAGGCGGAAAGCGCGGTCGGCAATGCGGCGCGCCGGGAACTCGAGGCCGCCACCGCCGAATTCGAGCGGTTCGTCCCGGAAATCGAAAACTACGCCCGCATTTTCCAGTACCGCAAGGCGGTCAATGAGTACCGCAAGTACCGCGAAACCCTCGCCTTCCCCGAGCTTCGGCAGCGGGTCGACCGCCGGGTCGCCGAACTCGACAAGCTCGCCGCGCTCATGGAGCGCCTGATCGAGGCGGTCCACCGCAAGATCCTGCGCGACGACAAGGTCCGCTACGGCGAGGGGGACGCACAGGCGGGCACGATCTCGGACGCGACCGAGGAACACCTCGAAGTTTCCATCAAGCAGGGATTCATCCGCACGCGCTGGGATTTCATGCGTCCCGCGCAGATGGTCGACCTCTTTCGCCGACTGGCGCTCTCGCCGGAGGAGCAGGTCCTGCTGGGCTGCTTCTGCTACGAGTGGCAGCTGGTCCCGGACGCGCACACGCTCTTCCTGGCCGCCGAAAAGGCGAAGAAGGAGCTGAAGGGCGAGGTCGACGCCTATCTGGCGTCGAAGCGGGGCTTCGCCGGCGTGCCCGCGGGCGGCTTCGTGCCGTATCAGGGCCGGCTGGTGACGGTCGAGGAAAAGGACTACTTCGACCGCGGCTTCATCTCCTACGGCGGCATGTGGATCAAGCCCGAGGAGAAAGTCTACGTCGACAAGGGCTGGGTCAAGCAGGACTCCAAGTGGATCCCACGCCAGGAGGCGGAGCTCCTCGCCAAGGGATATCGCAAGTACAAGGAGAAGTGGTACAGCCCCGAAGAACTCGTCCAGATCCGCTCCAACTGGGCCGACGCGTGGGAGCTCGAAACCGACCACTACCGGATCCGCACCAACACGGACGAGGCCTTCTGCCTGGAGCTCGCCCGGGTGATGGAACAGTCGTTCGCCGCCTACCAGGAGCACTACAATCGGAAGTACGAAGGACCGAAGATGAACCTGTACGCGTTCCGGTCCTTCGAGGACTACCGCGCCTTCTGCATCGAGCAGAAGCTGGAGTCCCACATCCCGGCCGCGGGACATGCGAACGGCGCGAAGAACTACGGCTGCGGCTATGCCAAGTACGGGGGGAACAAAGAGCTGATCTCCACCATGATCCACGAGGGGTCGCACCTCTTCTACGATCGCGCGGTGCAGGGGATCGTGCCGTCGTGGTTCCACGAGGGGCAGGCGACCTACTTCGAGGGATACACCTGGGACGGCACGACGCTCAAGTTCCACCACGTCTCCCCGGCGCGCCTCCCCTGGCTGAGGCAGGCGCTCGTGCAGGGCGGGACCCTTCCGCTGCGCGACCTGATCCAGGGAGACGCGTTGTCCTCGATCCAGCGCGGCGCGCGGGACAGCACCCTCTTCTACTCGCAGGCGTGGGGTCTTTATTACTTCCTCTGCCACGGCCCCAACGAAGATCTGAAGAAAAAGTTCTCGGAACTGCGCGAGAAGTACGCCTCGCGGGCGTTCGGATTCCAGGCGGCCTCGCCGCAGGGGGCCTTCGCCTCGTTCACCGGCGTGATGGGCTCCGACTGGGACGCGCTCGAGGCGCAGTGGAAGGAATTCATCCTCGGATTGAGGTGACGGAGGGCTATGGCGACCTGTAAACAGTGCGGGAAGGAGGCGGACAACGCCTTCGCCGGCCAGTACTGCGGCGAATGCTGGTATTCCCTTTCCCTGGAGGACCGGGAGCAGGCGCTCACCGGACGCACGGGCCTTTTCGTCCTGGTGCTGATCCTCAGCTTCATCATCGCCCTGCTGGCGACGGTGTTCCTCTAGGGGAAGGACATGCGAGCGCTCATCACCGGCGGCGCCGGATTCATCGGCTCCCACCTCGCCGAGTGCCTGTTGACGCGGGGGTTCGAAGTCTTCGTCATCGACGACCTGTCGACCGGCAGCATCCAGAACATCGACCACCTGAAGGCGCGCAAGTCGTTTCACTACGTGATCGACACCGTCTTCAACGAACCGGTGCTGGCCGAACTGGTCGACCGCTGCGACTTGATCTACCACCTCGCCGCGGCGGTGGGGGTGCGCCTCATCGTCGAGAGTCCGGTGCGGACCATCGAGACGAACATCGCGGGTACCGAAACGCTCCTGCGCCTGGCGAACAAGAAGAAAAAGCCCGTGCTCCTCGCGTCGAGCAGCGAAGTGTACGGAAAAAACAATGCCTGCCCGTTCACCGAGGACATGGACATGGTGTTCGGGCCCACGTCCCGGGGGCGCTGGAGCTACGCCTGCTCGAAGGCGATCGACGAGTTCCTCGCGCTGGCCTATTGGCGGGAGAAGAAGCTGCCGACCATCATCGTGCGCCTGTTCAACACGGTGGGTCCCCGGCAGACCGGGCAATACGGGATGGTGGTGCCGCGGTTCGTGAAGCAGGGGCTCTCCGGGGGCCCGATCACGGTCTACGGCGACGGCGCCCAGTCCCGCTGCTTCGGCTCGGTGCATGACATCGTCGTCGCCCTCGCCGATCTCCCCCGGCATGAGGCCGCGTTCGGCCAGGTCTACAACCTCGGCAACGACCGGGAGATCACCATCCGCGGACTCGCGGAGATGGTGCGCGCGAAGACCGACCCGGACTGCGAGATTCGCTACGTCCCTTACGAAGAAGCCTACGGCGAGGGGTTCGAGGACATGCGCCGGCGCGTGCCGGATCTGACGAAGATCCAGACGCTGCTCGGGTACCGCCCCTCCACGCCGATCGAGACCATCCTCGACCAGGTGATCGAATACGTACGCACCGAGGAATGACTGCAGAAGGGACCTTCATGAGCGAGAAGCCGGCCCCGCGGAAGGATCGCATCCAGGGCGTCCTGGTCAAATCGCTCCGCCTCATCCCCGATGAGCGCGGGCGGTTGATGGAGATCCTGCGCTGCGACGACAAAGAGTTCACGAAATTCGGCCAGGTCTACGTCACCACCGGCTACCCGGGGGTGGTGAAGGCCTGGCACTACCACACCCGGCAGACCGACGCCTTCTGCGTGGTTCACGGCATGATGAAGGTGGTGCTCTACGACTCCCGCGCCGACTCCCCCACCCACGGCTGCCTGAACGAGTTCTTCATGGGGGTGCTGAACCCGATCCTGGTGACCATCCCGCCGTTCGTCTATCACGGGTTCAAGACCGTGAGCGAGCACGAGGCCATTCTCGTGAACACGGTCAGCGAGGTGTACGACTACAAGAACCCCGACGAACATCGTCTCCCCCCGCACCAGAACGACATTCCCTACGACTGGTCGCGCAAGGATGGATAGCGGGGCGATCGCCTCCACGCTGGCCTGGACGTTTCTCGTCTTCTGGGCGGGGGCCCTCGCGGGCCTCCTTTGGGGCTGGCGTCGGCTGCGCCGATTGCGCGACGTCGCCCCCGCCGCGGACGCGCCGGGGAGCCCGCTTCCTCGTCTGGCCGTGATCGTTCCCTCCCGCGACGAGGAGGCGGGCGTGCGCGCCGCCCTCGAGTCGCTGCGCGCGCAGGACTATCCCGGGCTCCTCGTCGTGCCGGTGAACGATCGCTCCACGGACCGGACCGGCGCGATCATGGACGAAGTCGCCGCCGCGGCGATCGGCGACGTGCGGATCCGGCCCCTCCATGTGGCCGAGCTTCCGCCCGAATGGCTGGGCAAGAACCACGCCTGCCGGGCGGGCGCCCGGATCGCGCTGGAGGAGGGGGCCGAGTGGCTCCTCTTCACCGACGGCGACGTGCAATTCGCGCCCTGCGCCCTGCGCAAGGCGATCGCTTACGCGACCGGGCGCGACCTGCGACACCTGTCGATCGGTCCGGAGATGATCTACCGCACGTTCGGCGAGGGAATCCTGCTGACGGAGTTCCTGGTGCTCTTCACCCTCCGGTTTCGACCGTGGGGGGTGGAAGATCCGAAGTCGCGCGGATTCGTCGGCGTCGGCGCCTTCAACCTGATCCGGGCCGACGCCTATCGGGAGATCGGCGGGCACGAGCGCCTGGCCCTGACGGTGGTCGACGACATGGCCTTGGGCAAGCTCGTACGGGACGCGGGGATGAAGCGCGCCTTCCTCGGCGGGGACGACGAGGTCAAGGTCGCCTGGCAGCCGAGCCTGGTGGCGGCGGTGCGCGGGCTGTACAAGAACTGCTTCGCTTCGCTCGACTTCAATGCCGCCAAGGCGCTCGCGGCGGTGTCGCTTCCGCTCCTCTTCGGCGTGGGGACGTACGTCCTGCCCTTTTTCGTCGGCGGACCCGCGCAGGGCGCGGCCGTCGCCGCGCTGGCGCTCCAGATCGTCGCGCACGTGGGGGCCGCGCGGACCCTGCGTCAGTCGCCGGGGATCGCCTGCGCAACCGGGCTGTGCGCCGCCTTCGGCACGGTACTCCTCGCCTGGGCGATCGCCGGCTCCACCGTGGTGACCCTCCGCCAGGGGGGAGTGATGTGGCGCGGGACGCTCTACCCGTCGCGACTCCTGCGCGAGCGCCAGGTGCGCGTCTAGCCCGGATTATTCATGAAGCCGCGCCAGCGGCTTCGTGAAAA
>CAZWCX010000130.1:0-19291 GCA_964632945.1 uncultured Planctomycetia bacterium
AGAGGCTGGTGGGCCGATACGGGAGATCGGCTGCGCCGTCCCCGTCGAAGTCGACCGCCGGGTGGTCGTCCCAGTAGTTTCCCGACCAGTGGTTTTTCGCCGGGTCGCCGCGGCCGATCAACTCCACGTGGGCGAGATTGCCGGCGAAGGTGTTGCCCTCGAAGCGAACGCGCCGGGTGTCCGAGAGGACGGAGATCCCCGCGTCATTCCAGGCGAAGAGATTCCCGCGGATTTCGCAGGTCGCGTCCTCCGATTGCGGGGAATTGTCGAAGAAGAGCCCGCGTGTGTTGTCCAGGAACTCGTTTCCCTCCGCGACCACGTCGTCGGCGTCCTTGAACAGCATGCCGTAGGCGCTGGGACCCCGGCTGCGCTCGAACCGGTTTCGGTTCATGCGGATCCGACGGCTGTACATGATGGTGCCGCCGACCTGGTTCTCCACGAAGCGATTGTTCTCGAACTCGTTGTCGTCGCAGTACATGTAGTGCAGGCCATATCGACAACGGCGCACCTCGCAATCCCGGACCACGGTTCGTTGCGCGAACCAGATGATGAAGTCGCGGGAATCGACCATCTCGATGCGCTCGAGGAGGGTGTCGTTGGAGTACCAGAGGCGCACCCCATCCCCCCGGCGGGGCATCTCCAACGGCTTGCCGCCGATCCACAACCGCCGGAAGATCCCGTGGGAGGAATTGGCCACGTAGAGCCCGAAGAGTACGTCTTCGAGGCGGCAGTCCTCGATCGTGACGTGATCGGCGTTCTCGATGCGGACGCCGGCGTCCTCGGCAAGGAAGGAATCGCCGCTGCCGCGGATCACCAGTCCGCGCAGGGTGACGCCGGCGGCGGAGACGCGAACTACGGTCCCCTGTCGGCCGCCGTCGAGAACGACGGCACCGCGTCCGTCGAGCACCAGGGGCTTGGACACCGCGACGGGCCCGGAGTAGGTGCCGGCCTCGAGGACGACCGTTTCGCCCGGCGCCGCGGCATCGATACGCTCCTGGACCGTCGCCAGCGCGGCGGCGACCAGCATCGTCAGGATCATGGCTTCCCATCCGATCAAGACCGCGGGCGCGCGCTCCTCGGCGCGATGCCGCGGGGGCCGGGCGCCCCGGCCCCGCTCCCGCAACTCCAAGCCCTCCGGATCAGGCGGCCGCCACCTCGTCCGATTCGCAGCGCAACGGCCGCGCGTCCGGTCCCCGGCGCATGCGTCGGCGCGCCCAGGCGCCGACCACGAGCCCGCCGGCCACGAGGGCCGAACCCGCCAGCATCAGGCAGGCGCCGGGCCCGAGCGTCGACCACACGTCGAAGTTGGCCACTCGCTGATATCCGATCATGCGCGGGGTGAACGGCTTCACCGTCATCGACAACGGCGACGTGGGATCGAGCGCATGCCCCGCGTAGTAGAGCCATCCGTAGAGGTCGGCCAGCATCACCGGCGGGAACAGCACGAAGGGCATGGCCAGCCAGAACTGCGCGCGCCGGCCGGCCGCGCAGGCCGACGCCATCGCGAAGCCGCAGGCCGTCAACAGCGCGATGGACGCCAGCGCGCGTTCGAGCAGGGCCATCTGCTCCACCGGCCGCATCCCGACATAGTGATTGAGAATGTTGACCTCCTGTGTGTCGCCCGTGACGCGATCCAGGTACACCTCCATCCGCAGGCCGTACGGATACTGGGGCGCGACGAATCGGGTCTGCCACACCGGGAGGGGGTAGGCCGCCGCGAACAGCAGGACGCCGGCCGCGGCGACGGCAATGCGAAAAAAAGGTCGGAGCACCCACGGGGCGAACGACGTGGATCGGGTCGATTCCCGAGGTTGTTGCATGGATGCGTCGCCCACGTGGGTGCTCCTCCTGTCGTGCACGAACTTACCTCATCAGCGAGGCTCCTTGGCGGGCTCGGCCCGGCCGATCTCCTCCCGGGGCTCGACCAGCATCCAGCCGGTCATCTCCATGTGCAGCGCGGAGCAGAACTCCGTGCAGTACCACGGATAGACGCCGGTGTGCTTGACGTCGAACTCAACCGTGACCGTCTGGCCGGGGTCGATCGACAGATTGACGTTGTGCCCGTGCAACGCGAGGCCGTGGGTCGCGTCCCGCGCCCGCTCCACGTTGGTCACGTGCAGGATGACGTGGTCCCCCTGCTTGAAGCGCAGGATGTCCGGGCGGAACTGGCTGCGAACCGTCGTCATGAACACCCGGACCGTCTTCTCGTCCTCCCGAACGATGCGTTCCTGGCCGATCTTGATCCCGAACGGCGCTTTCTTCATCGTCTTCGGATCGAAGCCGACTTCCGGATACGTGTCCCAGGACTTGACCAGGCTCGCCGGGATGATGCTGGCCGCGTGCGGTTCGGCGATGCCGATCGGCAGCTCGTAGAGCAGCTTCATCTTCTCGCCGCTGATGTCGATCAACTGCAGGTTCTGGGGATGCAGCGGACCGACGGCGGGATAGCGATCCACCGACCACTTGTTCAAGGACAGCAGATACTTCCCGAACGGCTTGACCGTGTCGCTGCCGGGCGCGCTCAAGTGCCCGATGTTGTAGTGAACGTTCAATTTGTCCTGCAGCTTCCAGGGCTCGACCCCGGCGGGCGCATTGGGGCCGCCGAGCGACCACTTCGCCACCGCGCTGTCGAGAAAGAGGCTCGTGTAGGCGAATCCCTTTTCGTCGAATTCGGTATGAAGCGGCCCGAGCCCCACTTCCACGTACGCCTCCCGCACCGCGTCATAGTTGAGGATCGGGACGCCGAACGGGTCGTTCTTCTCGAAGTTTTTCTCCGCAATCGCCTTCTGGAGTTTCTCGAACGAGAAGACGGTGACGTGCGGGTCGAGCTTCCCGGACGCACAGATGTACTTGCCGTCCGGCGTGACGTCCATGCCGTGCGGGGACTTGGAGACCGGGATGAAGTACAGCACCCCCTCGTCGATGGCGGTCTTCAGGCGCACGACCCGGCAACCGCCGATCGTCTCGGTCTTGCCGGCCTTCACCAACTCCTCGGCCTTCTTCCAGTGGATCGCGTGGACGAAGTCCATCTCGTTCTTGGAGGCGCCGACCTCCATGGCCGGCTTCCCCTCCAGGGTGCCGCCCGTGTTCATCTCGGTGTTGATGGAGTTCGTGAACATCCAGCCGAGGCTTTCTTTCTTCCCGGCCGAGATCAGATCCTGGAAGTACGGCGGCAACTCGATCTGCCAGGACTCCTCCAGGCGGATCCGCCCGGCCTTCGCGTCGAAGGCGTGAAACGTGATCATGCCGCGGTACTTCTCCTGGTACTGCTCCAGGGGCTCGTACGTCCCATACGGCTGCGGCGCGGGGAAGAACGTGCTGGTGACGAAGTACTCGCTGTTGGGCGTGAAGAAGTTCCCGTGGTCGCTGACGGTATTGGGGGTCTTGACCACCTGCTTGCACCGCCAGTCGCGCAGGTCGACCACGGCCAGGCGGCCGGCTGCCTTGTCGGCGGCGAGCAGCCATTTGCCGTCGTATTCGCCGTTCGTCACGGAGAGCTTGGGGTGGTGCAGATCGCCCCAGTTCAGGGGCTTGTCCTTGTAGAAGAACCCCTCGGCGAGGATCTCCCGGCTCTCGTCCGACCCGGTAAGCCAGCCCTGCCAGGAGTCCTGGCCGTAGACGGGAATCTCCTTGATGATGCGCATCGACGGCAGTCCGACCACCACAACCGAGCCGGAATGGCCGCCGGAAAGGAAGGCGAAGAACTCGTCGTCGTACTTCCCGGGCCGCGGATAGGTGCGCAGGGCGGCCTCGACGTCCGCGGGACTCATTTCCCTCGACTGGATGATCTGGTCGAGCGCGGCGCTCAACGAGATTGCCGTCGGCTTCACGGGCGTTTCCTGCTGGCACGACTGCAGGAACAGGAGCACCCCGGCGGCGAGCGCCAGCCCGGCACCCCACCGTCCGATGGCCTTCTTGGGGGAACCCATGGATTTCCTCCTCACAGCGCGTCTCGCCCGGACTCCCGCCGGCGCTTCCAACGGCGCCGGCTCCGGGGATCGGGACGGTTGGTCACTTCTTGGGCGCGGACCCCGCCTCTGGCGGGGCGTCGGGCATGGTCTCCATGTACTGGATCAACCGGTCGATTTCGCGGTCGGACAGCCCGTAGCTGGGCATCGGACTCAGATACTCCTCGAGCAGCTTGCGCGCGGTTTCGTCGGTCGCCAGCATCGACGGCGGGTCCTTGAGCCACTTCTTCAGCCAGTCCCGGGTCCGCCGCTTCGTCACACCGGCCAGGTCGGGACCGATCAGCTTCCCCTTCCCGATCGTATGGCAGGACGTGCAGCCCACCCGCAGGTAGGTCCGTTCACCCGGGTCGATGGGTCGGTAGAGGCCGACCACGTAGTACGCGAGAATCCACTTGTCCTCTTCGGTGACGTTGACGAAGGCAGGCATCGGCGTGCCGGCCATCCCCGCGGCAAGCACGCGGTAAACGTCCTCGACCTGGGATCCGGCCTTGAACGAAACCTCTCCCCGGGTGAGGTCGGCGGGCGCGATCGGGTTCTCGAAGGCATCGACCAGGTCTGCGGCCGACGGCCCATCTCCCGTCCCCGAGTCCCCGTGACACTTGTTGCACTGCACGTGCCGCCGATAGAGCTCTTCGCCGCGCTTCAGGTCCAGAGCGGCCGCCGCCGGCGGGGTGGGTAACGGCATGCGCGTCTTCGCGGGACGCTTCTCGAAGAAACGGTAGTCCTTGCCGTCGTCGGTTTGGAAGCGCGACAACTCCTTCACGTGCGCCACCAGGGCCCACCGTTCAAACGCGGTCAGATCCCCGAAGGAGGGCATTCCGGCGGCAGGAATCCCGGCGCTGACCGTCCGGTAGAGATCGTCGTCGAAGGGCATCTCCCCGGTCAGGGACGTCTTGAACTTGAACATCCCCGCCGTGAAATTGCGCGGCGGAACGGTCAGGATGCCGGCGGCGGGACCGTCCCCCTTGCCTTCCTTGCCATGGCAGACGAGGCACTGCTGCTCATAGATGGCCCGGCCCGCCTTGGCGAGCTTCTCCATCGGGGCGGGCAGCTCGTCGATTTCGACCTCGGCCCATCGTTGCCGGCGCGGCGAAGCCCCTTCCCCGGGATCCTCCTCGACCGAAGCAGCGGGTGCCGGTTCCACGGCTCCCGGTCCGGCACCCGGCGACGAGGACCCGGTTCCGACCGCGGCCAAACCTTCGGTCGCGACCGCCGTGCCGGCCGGATCCGCCCCGTTCTCCCGCCGCTCGCAGCCCCAAGAAGTCACCAGGGCCAGCACGGCGACCAGCGCCCACGCCGCCCATCCTTGCCGCATGTCGCCGGTCATTCCCAACCTCGCGGTGGATCGCACCAGGGTCCGAACCGGTTCCTGCCGATCCGGGAGCCTCCGGGGGGAACTCGCAAGTAGCGGACCATCCCGCGGAGAAAAATCAGCCGGTCCCGTGCAGCGCCGAACGGATCGCCGGTTGTCGAGATTGGGCAATGGTGTTGGATCGGAACCGCGCAGCCACCTCGCTCTCGCCTGGCCAGGATCGTCCCCGGCCCGCCGCCTGCCGGGGGAACGACGTCGGGAAAAGTTCTCCGCCCCGGGCACTTTTTCCCAGGGAGTCCGGTGGCGCGAGGCCGATCGGGGGGTCACCCCGGCCGTCGCTCTTTCCCTTGCCGCGAGTCCCGGCGGATGGTAGAAGCCTCCCTCCATGCACGCTCCCCTGCTCCAGGACATCGGCCTTTGCATCGTGGCCGCCACCGGGTTGGCGTTCGTCGCCCGCGTGGCACGACAACCGCTCATCCTCGCGTACATCCTCGCCGGCGTCCTGATCGGCCCGCCCGGGTTCGGTCTCATTCACGACGGGGCGTCGATCACCCAGATCTCCGAACTGGGTCTGGCGTTCCTGCTCTTCATCGTCGGCCTGGAGATCGACCTCAAGCAGCTCGTCCAGTCGGGGCGAATCGCCGCGATCGTCGGGGTAATCCAGGTGGTGGCCTGCGCGCTTCTGGCCTGGCTCGTCGCGCTGGCGCTGGGCTTTCGGGGAATCCCGGCCCTCTACCTGGGAGTGGCCACGGCGTTCAGCTCGACGATGATCGTGGTCAAGATCCTCTCCGACAAGAGCGAGCTGGACACCGTCGCCGGACGGATCACCCTGGGCGTCCTGCTCGTCCAGGACGTGCTCGCCATCGTCGTCCTGGCGGTCCAGCCCAACCTGGCCGATCCGCAGGTCGGACCGCTGGCGGTTTCCCTGGTCAAGGGCGCCGCGCTCGTCGGCGGCACGCTCCTGATCAGCCGCTACCTCCTCCCGCGGCTGTTCCAGCTCGTCGCCAAGAACCCCGAAATCCTGCTCATCGCAGCCATCTCCTGGTGCTTCCTCGTCTCCTGGGCGGCGGTGCAGGCCGACTTCTCGATCGCGATGGGCGCCCTGATCGCCGGCGTCAGCATGTCGACCTTCCCGTATTCGCTCGACGTGATCGCCAAGATCCGCTCCCTGCGCGACTTCTTCGTCACCCTCTTCTTCGTTTCCCTGGGGATGCACATCGCCCTGGATTCCGCGTTCGTGCTGTTCGCTTCGCTGGCGCTCTCCGTGATCGTGATGATCAGCCGGTTCCCGCCCGTCGTGGCGACCCTGCACTTCCTGCGCTACGGCTACCGGGTCGGCATCGTCACTTCCCTCTCGCTGGCGCAGGCGAGTGAGTTCGCCCTGGTGATCGCCTCGATCGGTCTCAGCAAGGGGCACATCACGCCGGACATCGTTTCGATCATCGCGGTGACCATGGTCGTGACCTCCACGGTCTCGACGTATCTGATCCAGGCCAACCACGGCATCGCCGGGGCGATTCTCCGTCGCCTGGCCGCGCGCGGCATCGTCGACCCGCAGGAGCGCGAAACCCGGACTTTCGAGAAGCGCGCGCACCCGATCGTGCTGGTCGGTTGCCATCGCGTCGCCAGCTCCCTGGTGCCGCTGCTGGTGGAGGACGAGAAGGACTTCCTCGTCATCGATTTCAGCCCCGAGGTGCACAGCAAGCTCAAGGAGATGCAGGTTCCGTGCGCCTACGGCGACATCAGCCACGTCGATACGCTCGAACACGCCGGCGCCGAACACGCCAAGGTCCTGCTCTGCACCATCTCCGACGACTTCCTGCGCGGGACGGGAAACCTCGCGCTCCTCAAGCAGCTCCGCCGCATGAACCCGCACGCCAAGATCCTCTGCCACTCGGACAAGATCGCCGATGCGCAGGCGATGTACGACGCGGGGGCCGACTACGTCCTGCTGCCCCGTCACGTCATCGCCGAACACGTGCGCGACCTGCTCCGGCGAATCGAGAACGGCACGATCGATGAAGCGCGCGAACACGAATTGGCGGCATTGCGCATGCGACAGGAAGTGGTGCCCTGATCCGGAGCGGGCCCCGCGCACGCGCCCTCGGGTCGCGAGCCCGTACCGAAGGCGCGCATCACCGCGGCTGCTGCCTTCCGCAGGCTCTCCCTGCGCGCGTCGGTGGGGGTCGAGGGGGGATAAGGTCGGCACCCCTCCAGGGACGGCTCGCCGGACGACCCGCCGTCGACCGGTTTTCCCGCTTCCTCAAGCAGGGAAGGGCCCGTTCCAGGCCGCGACTCGATCCCCGGGCCCCGCCGATCCTCGGCCTGCAGCCCGAGGTGAATCAGGCGCCGGAACCCGGCATGCCCGGGATGGTCCCGGGAGTCAGGCCGTGGATGACGGGGCCGACCAGAGACCGACGACCCCGTTCGTCTCATCGCGCGCGGGTCGATCGGTCCGCGCTTCGGCGGATTGAAAGCACCCGCCGGAGATCGCCTGGAGAAACGCGATCTCGTCTCCATCCCGGAGGGACACGTCGAGGTTCCTCATCTCCCGGGTGTTTTGCCCGTTGTGGAAACAGAGGACGTGCATCCGGAAGCGTCCCGAATCCTCGCACAGATGGTGACGAAGGGCGGGGATCTGCCGGTAGAGTTCCTCGAGCGCGCCGGCCAGGGTGGCGGCTTCGACCTGGACCCGGCTCGTTCCGGCGATGGCGTGGAGCATCCCCGGGAGCAGGATGCTGGCCTTCCCATGCGTCGCCATCTTCGGCACTCCCCGCCTTCCCCGCCTATCCCGCGCCGTTCAGACGACGGCGGCATGGACCGACAGTACCGGGGGCAGATACTGCGCCAGCGCCTTCCATGATTTGCCGCCGTCGGCGGTGTGAAACAAGTGTCCCGATCCCGTGCCGACGTAGACTCCGCAGGGCGACAGCGGGTCGGACGACATCCCCTGGCGCAGGACGGACAGGTACGCGCCCTCCTTCGGCAGTCCCTTGGCCAGCGCCTTCCATCCGCGCTTGGCACCGCCCCAGCGATAGACCTGAAAGGCCCCCATCGTGGCACGGAACGCATACTCCTTCGGGACCAGCGGCGTGACGAAACACGCCTCCGAATCGCTCGCGTCGAGGGCGAGACCGAAGCCGTAGTCGGTCGGTAACCCGTCCGCGATCGAGTACCAGGTATCCCCGTGATCGTCGCTGCGATAGACGCCGACGTGATTCTGTTGATACAGGCGACCCGGCGCCGCCGGGTGCAGAAGCAGCTTGTGCACTCAGGTGCCGACGAGATTGTCCTTGGGGGCGCCGACGTAGCGCGCCACGGCGTGGTTGATCGGCTTCCAGGTCTTTCCGCCGTCGTCGGTCCGGAACGCTCCCGCGGCCGAGATCGCCGCATACATCCGCCGGGAATCGGCGGGGTCGACCTGGATCGAGTGCAGGCACATGCCGCCGGCGCCCGGATTCCAGTCCTTCCGAGTGGAGTGTTCGTTGATCCCCGGGACCGGATCCCAGGTCTTGCCTTCGTCTTCGCTGCGGAAGAGTCCTGCGGGGGCCGTTCCGGCATAGAGGACCTTCCTGTCCTTCCGGTGGCCGGGCTCGATGTGCCAGACGCGCGGCGCCCGGGGTATCCCCCACTTCTTGTAGAATTTCTCGTGCGCCGGATGCGGTTTCGGCGGGATGGGCGGCCGCTTCGCGCCGGTGAACTTGCGATCGGAGAGCCGGGCCGCGAAGGTCGACGTGCCGTACACGTCGCTCGAAGCGCCCGCATGCAGTCGCGGCGATTGGCGCGTGTCGAGGACGGCATGGTAGATCTGCCATCCTTCCAGGAACGGGCCGCTCAGTTTCCAGGACCGGCGGCTCCGATCAGACTCGAACAGGAACAGACCCCTCTTGGTGCCGACAGCGAGCACGACACGATCCGACATCGGATTCTCCTTCTACGGGACAACGAGACGATAGCGGGTGGGCGCACAGGGGTCAAGGGGCTCGACCGACTCGCCGGGGTCTCACCGGGACGTTCGGAGGGACGCGGGCACTCCGCCTCCAGGGCGATCGCGAGTTCCTGAAGTGTCCCCTTTTTGGACCGCCCCGGTGCGAGCGAGATGTGTGCCGTTCATGAGACACCCGGCACTTGCAGCAGATCCCCGCGATCGTGGAATGCCCCGCCCCCTCCCCGCTGTTTCAATCCATGTAACCGGGAGGAGGATTGAAGCCATGAAGACCTTGTATGCGACGTTGGCGGCGCTGCTGCTGAGCATGCCGGCATTCGCCGACGAAGTGATTTTCCATCACGGGGGCAGCCTGGAAGGGACCGTCCGCGAGAGCGGGGATCGAGTGATCATCGAAATGCACCTGGGCACGGTGACCGTGCCGCGGGACCGGGTCGCCGCGATCCGGCGCGGGCCAAGCGCCCTCGACCACTACGCGGAACGGTATTCCCGCGTCGAGGACAGCGAGGACCCGCAGGAATTCTACCGCCTGGCGCTTTGGGCCGAAGCCAAGGGGCTCAGTCGCTACGTCGGGGAACTCCTCAACCGCGTACTCGCCCTCGACCCCGAACACGAAGGCGCGCACCGGATGCTCGGGCACACTTACCACGAGGACCGCTGGATGACCCGGGACGAGTATATGAGCGCGCGCGGTTACGTACGCTTCCGCGGGGAGTGGATCCATGAAAGTGAACGGGAGACGATCCTGAAGGCGGAGGCGATCCGCCGGGAGGAGGCTCGAGAACGGGAGGCGCAGCGACGCGCCGAGGCGGTGGCGCGCGCGCGCGCCGAGGTCTACGAGAACCTGGCGGAGCGGAGGGCCCGGAGTTCCTATACCGTGGGGTCGGGCTACACCTCGTACCTCTACCCGGTCTACGGGACCCGGATCTATTCCACCCCGTTCATCGTGCGCCGCGGTTTCGGGATTCATCCCGCGACCCGATTCCACTCCGGATTCGGCCATCACCGGGGCGGAATTCACCACGGTCGGACGCACTTCGGCTCGTTCCACTCCGGCCATCACCACCGCGGTCACGGTTCCGGACTCACGCTCCGGTTCCGTTTCTGATCGCGAGCGCCGGTTCGCCCCGACGGCACCGTACTCCGGACGCCGTCGGGGGCGGAACCGGGCGTTCAATCCACGCGGGCCATCGCCAGGGGTTGTTGCACGGCGAGGAGGAACCCGTCCCCCACCACGAGCGACTGCAATCCCGGGACGAGGGCGCGGAATCGGACCTTGCCGCGCTCATCCAGGGCGATCAACGTCGACCGTTCGGCCAGGTAGAGCCGGCCCGCCGCGTCCCCGACGACGTCATGGATCCAGTCCTCCTTCCCCACCTCGAACACGGAGGACGGACCGGAAGATCGGGACTCCCCCCGCTCCGGCACCTGAACGCGCATCAGGTGGCGACCCTCGCGCACGTAGCTGAAGACGCGGGGTTCGAGGCGCACGAACGCGGCGACCTGCCAATGCGATTCCGCCCACTGCTCGGCCCCGTCCCAGCCCCAGAAGCAGGCCCCGCTTTCGGCCAGGAGAATCCCTTCCGGCAGGGCCATCAACCGCAAGTCGAGGCCGGTGCTGGTCGGGAGCCCCTCGTGATCCCGATCCTTCTTGAACAGGGGGACACCGTCCGCGGAGACGGCGAGCAGAGTCCCGTAGTATTCGGTGGGATCCTCGGGGGAGGACCAACTCATGGCCATCGCGTGGGCGCGGGCCCCGCCGGGGGAGATCGCCGTGGCGTGGCTGCCGAACCAGCCCATGCCCTTCCCGAGGTCCGCCTGGTAGCGAACCTCTCCCCCCGGGGACAGGCGCGCGTATTGCGTGTCCCGCCAGGCATAGAGATCGCCGTCGACGAGCTCCACCAACCCCGCGGGCGGCTTCCCCTCGAAGGCGCCGGACGTCTCGATCGGATGCGACGTCCCGTCGGGCGAGATCCGGCGCGACTCCCTCACGCCGGAGACGAGAATGTCGCCGGAGGAGGTGAACGAGACGTGACGGACCTGCGGGAAGTTCACGGCCGCGGGATGCCGGAAGTCGGGGGGGAACAGGAGCACGGTGTCCGGGATCGCCAGGGCGATGCGCCCGCCCGGGCCGACGACGGGTCCGGAGATCAGGTGCAGTCCCTTGGGAGCGGACCAGCGCGGGCCGACCATCCCTCGCGTTGCGCCGGCACACGGCGATCGGCGCGTTCCCGCGGCATCGGCATTGCGGCATGGCCAGGGCGCGTTCATGATCCGTCCCCTCCCCCCAGAAAGCCGATCAACCGCCGGTTCACCTCCTCCGGCACGTCCCAGTGGACCCAGTGGCTCGCGTCGGGGAAACGGACCACGCGCACGTCCTTGACCCAGGCTGCGTCGGGTTCGGCCAGTTCGAGGCCGAGGTAGCGATCCTGTTCCCCCCAGAGGACGAGCACGGGCTTTTCGATGGGACGAAAGCGCGCGATCAACGTCGAGGGCCGGCGGCGGAAGATTGCGCGATAGTAGTTGATCGCCGCCGTCAAGCAACCCGGCTGTCCCATCGCCTCGACGTAGCGCGCCACATCCTCCTTGGAAAATGCGTCCTTCCGCACCGGATCCCGGCGCAGCACCGCGCGTACGGCGCCATAGCCGCGCGCCCGCATCATCCGCTCCGGGAACCAGGGGAGCTGAAAGTAGAAGATGTACCAACTCTTCTTCAACTGCCTCCAGGTGCGCAGCCCGCGGTCGAAGGTGACCGGATGCGGCACGTTCAGGATCGCCAGCCGGCGGAGCCGGCTGGGATGAATCATGGCGAAGACCCAGGCGACGGCCGCACCCCAGTCATGTCCGACCACGTGCGCCTCGGACTCGCCGCAGGCACGGATGAGGCCTTCCACATCGCCCGCGAGGGTTTCGATGAAGTAGGACGAGACTCGCTCGGGCTTCCCGGACAGGTTGTACCCGCGCAGATCGGGCGCGACCACACGATATCCCGCCGCCACCAGGGCGGGGATCTGGTGTTTCCACGAGTACCAGAATTCCGGGAAGCCGTGCAGCAGCACGACCAGGGGGCCGCGGCCCGCCTCGGCATAGTGGAGCCGCACGCCGCCGACATCGGCGTAGCGGTGTTCGACCAGGGCGTCGTCCCACGTGGGCGCGGTCATCGGACCCCCCGTTCATTCGATGATGAGATCGATGGAGGAGGACTCCGCCTTGCGGCCCGGGGCGAGCGCCGAGCGGGCGACCGCGGGCGGCAGGCGAAAGCCGCCTGCGAATCCCGGGCGGTAGGCGAACTCGAGAACGGTTCGTCCCGCCGGCAGGGCGGGCAGCGTTGCGATCAGGCGGTCGCCGGCGACCTCGAATCGGGTTCCCGCCGGGGGCGGTCGCACTCCCGTCCCGTCAGGCGTCTCCGCGTGATCAATCGGCAGTGAGCCGGCCGGGAGGAAGTCTTCGATCACCAGGCAGTCCACCGGCTCGCGCGCCTCGATCGTCAGCGCGCACACGAGCGCAGAGCCGAGCCGGGCCGAATCCCCGAGCGGTCGGCGGTGCCAACGTCGGCCTTCATGATCCTCCGCCGCCGACAACTCGAAGAGGTCGCGCCGGAGATCGAGCCCGCCGTCCGGGGCCGGCTCCCGGCGCGGCCGCGGCGGCCCAAGGGTCCGCAGGTCGACGCGAAAACCGGTATCCAGCCCCTCCGTCGCGGAAATCTGCAGAGAGTTGGATCCGCGACGGAGGATCCCCTCGGGCGGTTCGAGCAGGAACGACGGCCCGAAGAGGTGGGTGGCGCTCACCTCCAAAGGCGGGAAGGCGGTGTCGTTGAGTCTCAGATGCACGCGGCCGGAGCGACGCCCGGCCCGGAAGGCCGCCGCCGCGCGCGTCGCCGCCAGGATGGCCTCGGCCAGGCCGCGGGTCCGGGGCGGTGTCCCGACCAGCGCGTCGATCAGCGACCGGAGCACGCGAGCGGACGGCGCCCGCCCCCCGGCGGACTCCTCCACGCGGAGCTGCGCTTGCGCAGCGAGGGTCCATTCGGACAGGATCTCCTCGACCGTCTCGGCCACCACGGCCGGACGGGCGATCCAGGCCTGGATCGCCTCCTCCGGCACCTGTCCGGCGGCCTCCGCGGAAAGCAGCACCCACTCCGCCAGGGCGACACGATCCGCATCGATGGCCGCCACCGGCGGCGCCCGGTCGAGCAACTCCCGCCCCCCCCCACCCGCCGCCCTCAGGGCGCGCAGGAGGCGAAGGCGCATCCGCGCCGGCGGCGAACCGGCGAGCGCGGAGCGTAGGACGGGAATCGCCCCGCTGCGCCAGTCCGCGGGCACCGGGGCGCCTTGGGCCTCCGCATCCGCCAAATCGAGGACGACGCGCGCCGTCCAGCCCGCCTCCGTCGCGTCCCCCCGCCGCCATCCCCATCCGCCGTCGGCATTGCGAAGCTCCCGCACCTGCTCGAGCCCCCGGCGCACCCGCCGCTCGAGTTCCCGCTCGAGCCGCGGATGCGGGATCCCCTCCGCTTCCAGGAGGCGCAGGACGTGGAGATGGGGGACGAACCCGTGGAGGGCACGCAGTACGCCGTCCTCCGTTTCCGCGGGGAGTCCTTCCAGGGCCTGCGCGAGGGCGGCGAGGGGATCGGGGGCGATCTGCACGAGCAGGCGGGCGCTGTCCAGGGAGACGTCTTCGGGCGCGTCGATGGACAAGGCCTGGATCGACTCGCTCGCGCGACCGGACTTCGACCGGGCATCGCACGTGCGCCCGTCCACGGTTCCTGCGAGGGTGCGGACCTCCTCGCCGTCCGGGGAGCGGGCGCCCAGGCGCCATGTGAAGTCGCCCTCCCGTCGCGCATCGAGGACGATCGGCACCAGCCGGACTTCGCCGGCGCGCAACGATACGGCCGCGGAAGTCGGCGGTGGTCCGACCCTGGGGCCGTCCGGGAGGCCGACCTCGAAGGCTGCGGCCACTGGCCCTTCGGATTCCAGGCGCAACTCCACGGTCGCCGGCTCCCCGCCGGCGTGACGCACCCGGGCGCGCGCGATGGCCACGTCGCCGACGGACAGGCGCGCCGGCGCGTCGAGTTCCATTTCCACCGCCGTCCGCGTGCGCATCTCGACGTGCGCCTCGCCGACCTCGCCGCCCGCTCCGGCCACGACCGCGCGCACTCGCCAGCGAGCTACGCGGCCGGGAAGAGGGATCGGCGCGCGCACGATCCCGCGGCCGTCCGTGCGCAGGAGCGCCGACCCGTGTCCCCGGAGCGCCTCCACCGGCCAGTCGGGCGGTTCCGGCGATTCCGTGACGGCGGACGTCCGCGCGGTTCCGGCGTCGGCGCGGGGCACCGGGATCCCGCCCGCCTCCCCGACGGACGACGTCCCGGGGAGCGTCATGGCGCTGTTCGGCTCCACCCCAGCCGGGCTGCGGGGCGAGAAGTACTCGACCACCGAGGGCGCGAGGTCGGGACCCGAGTCGAGGACGTCCGCATCGGCCGCGCGCACCAGGACGTCGGCCCCCGCGACCGGTTCCCCCCGCGCGTCCCGCACGCGGACCGTCACGTGCGCGTCATCCCCGGGCCGGTAGTCGTCCTTGTCGAGCGCGAGCGAGACCTCCAGGAGGCCTGCCGAAGGCCGCACGCGCAGCAGGCTCATGCCGGTCCACAGCCGGTTCTCCCACACGAACGAGGCGCGCACGGCGGCTGCCGGCGCCATCGCCGGCAGCACGGGAACCGGAACGACCAGGCGATCCCCCGACGTCGGAAAGACCTCGGACCAGAGCACTCCTTCCCCTTCTACGGTCACCAGGAGATGCGCCCCCCGCACGGGCAAGACGACCAGGATCGCCGCCGACTCGCCCACGCGGTACTGCGTCCGCTCGGGATGGATCCCGATCGCGGCGGGCGGGGTCCGGAAGGAGCGCTCGTCGCCCACCACCCAGGCGCGTCCATGCGTCATCGATTCCCGCCCCCGATCGTCCCGCGCCCACGCGTCCACCCGCGTCCACCCCGGAGTGACGAGCGGCACTTCGAAGACCGCACGTCCGCTCGGACCGGTTTCGCCCTCCAGCACGACGTCCGTGCCGGGCCTGTCGCACGAGAGTCGGATGCGCACCAGGGTCTGCGCCGGCCGGCCCTCCGGGTCCTCCGCGATGACCGTCACCCGGGCCGTGTCTTCCGTCGCGTAGAAAGACCGGTCCATCTCCACCCGGACCCCGACGGCGGCGGGAACGGTCTCGAAGACGGCTTCTCCCGTCACGATCCGCCCGGTGTCCGGATCGCGCACGGTCACGCGCACGACATAGATTTCGGGGATCGCCGTCGCGCGCGTGGGCACGGCGATCTCGGCCGCGCCGTCCGCGGAGAGCGCGACGGCGTCCTCCAGGACCCGCTCGAAGGCACGAACGTCCCGACGCGAATGGCGACCGCCTGCGCGCGGCCCCCGCCGGACCGAATAGACCGCCTCGCCTCCAGGCCCGCCGCCGGAGGGATAGGCGGCGCGGAGGCGGATCGATGCCGGCGCTCCGGCGACCACCGGGGTGCCGGGACCCGCCAGGCGCAGCGTCAACCCCTCCCCCGCTCCGGGGAGGATTCGCACTTCCGCGCCGGTCGCGGCGGCGCATTCCTCGCGCGTGAACGTCATCCACCCCAGGCCTTGCGCAGGTGCGTCGTCGATCGGGATCTCCCCATGGAAGAGCCCCCGCTCCGATACCGCCAGGTCGGCGCGTCCGATCCGGCGGCCGGTGGCGTCGAACAGGGCCGCCCGCACCTCGCCCCGCCCCCCCCGCGCGACCCCGGAGATCGGCACGCGTCCTCCGTTCGTCCCCACCGGGACGTCGGCCCAACCCAGCAACGTGGGCGCCGCGGTCGCGCCTCCCGGATACGCTTCGGTGTCGGCGGCACAGACGTGGCCCTCCCGTTCCGCAACCACGCGCACCTCCGGACCGAGATCGACCGTCGGCAGAACGGCCAGGCCCCGGTCGTCCGTCGTCGCCTCGCGCGGCCGGGAGGCGCGGTCCCATGCGATCACCCGGGCGCCGGATACCGGCGTTCCGCGGGCGCGCTCGACCGCGTACACCACCAGGTGTTCAGCCGCGCGACGCGTGATCAGGGTGAGGTCGGAGACGAGCAGAAGGGACACCGCCGATTCCGACGGCAGCACCGCACGCGCAAGGTAGAGCCCCGGCGCCAGGCCCGGGTAGACGACCTCCGAGACGGCACCCGGAGAATCGCCCGCGAGCCGGAAGGGACGCGTATCCACGACCTCCATCCGTCCCCAGGGCGGCGTCTGGACCCCGGGACGCGCGATGTCATCCCCCGAATCGCGCAAGGCGGCCGCCAGAACCTCGTCGCCGGAGCGCAGGCCGGCCGCGCCGGGTTCGGGGCGATGGCGGAGGAATTCCGCGGCCTCCGGGATGCGATGGAGCGCCAGGTTCCCGACCGCATCCGACGCCCCCTCGATCCGGATCCGCGGCGTGCTTCCGGAAAGCCAGACCGAGCCGGATTCGAGCCGGAGCCCGGGATCTCCGCCCGATTCGGCGGCGGCGAGCAGCAGGGCCGCCGCGATCGCCCAGGGGGCGAGGAAGGTCCGGAGCCCGGGACCCATCCGGCGCGTTCGGCCGGGGGCGCGGGCAGCGCCCGGCCGCGGCGTGCGCGGGTCGGGCGATTCCGCGAGCGCGAGGGCGCCCCGGCCGGGGAACACGTTTCCCTCCCCGCCATCGGGGCGGACGACGGGACGATTCATGCGGATCTCGTGCGCCGGAGCGCCATGCGCGCGCGCCTCACTTGCGCGCCGGCAGGAGCGCCGGCCACCGGGTATAGCTCTGCAGCGTAAGCACGTTCAGGGCGGTGCCGTAGACTCGACCTCCCTCGAAGCTCCAGCGGTCGTCCGCGTCCCACGAACCGGCCGCGCAACCCGCCTGGGCCCCGGTCTGCGTGTCGACGAGCGCGCGCTGCAGGGCCGCGTTCCAGCGGTCCCACCGGCCCCGTGCGGCCTCGTCCGGTGCGGCGCATCCGGGCCCGTCGGCCGCGAACAGCGCCGCCGTGCCATAGTACCAGTAGTAGTAGTCATTGGTCAGGTGCCGCTTATCCCACCGCGGCAGGTCCTGCGCGATCATCTCGACCTGGGGACCCAGCATCGGCGCCCCCGCGCGGTTGTCGAGCAGCAACTGCAGGAGCACCCCGATCGCGGTCATGGTGTCGTGGTTGATGTAGGCGTCGTTCTTGCCGGGGACAACGATCTTGAGCCCCGCATCTTCGCGTCCCGTATATCCGACGCGCCGGTATCGCGGGTCGGTGACCTCGTCGAGATACGACAGGACCCGGCGCGCGACCCCGGGGTCGACGCGCAGACCGGCGGCGCGCGCGGCCGCCAGGGCACTCACGCACCAGCCGGTGACCGAAGTGTCGTGCTGCTCCTCGCGCGGCTGATACCGCCACCCACGATTGGGCGACTGCGCCGCGACGAGAAAATCGACCGCCCTCTGCGCGGGGTCGCGCAGCCCGGCCCGGCCGGTGTGTCGCAGGGTCTCGCAGAGGGCCAGGACCGCCAGGGAGTGGTTGTAGAGCGGCTTGAGGATGTCCAGCGGCCCGACGCAGCCTCCTGAGTCCTGCCAGGCCAACAGCCGCTGGAGGGCCGACGCCGCAGCGAGGGCGAGCGCACCGTCGTCGCCGGGCGCGGACGTCGCCGCGGTTGCATCGGGGATCACCCCCGCGGAGACCAGGGCATAGAGTCCCAGCGCGGTCAACCCGACGTCATAGCTCTTGTACCCCTTGCCGGTACAGGCTTCCGGCGAGCGGCAGCGCCCGCCGAAGTCGCGGCCGCTCCAGGATCCGTCCGGCTCCTGGTGCCGCGCCAGCCAGACAAGCCCGGCGCGGGCGGCTCGTTCGGTCGACTCCGTCCCTCCGCCCGCGCGCACCCGGGCAAGCCGGTCGACGGACGGCCCCGCTGCGGGAGCGGAGTCCGGCGCCGTTTCCGTACGATCGGGCGTCGTCGTCCTCGCCGGCCCGGTTCCGTCCGCTCCGCCGCCCCCGTTGCCCGTTGCTCCCGAATCGCCCGGGTCGCCGGTTGCGGGGGAATCCGGCACCGGGTCCTTCGTTGCCTGGTCGGCGCCCCCCGCGCCGCCCGGCCGCGGTTCGCGATCCACCCGATTCCGCGGATCCAGCCCGGCCACATCCACCGCCGCCGGGTCCGTGACCACCCCCGTGTTCAGGAGCGGCGCCTCATCGGGTTCGACGAAGAAACCGGTGAATTCCACCTCGGGGAACCCGACCCCCCGCGCCAGCGCGAGCACGTGCACGAGTTCCCGATACGGAAAGGCGGAATGGACGTTGAGCGTGATCCGCAACCCCGGGAAGAGCGCCTGGAGGGTCTCGAGTCCGATCGTCAGTTCCGACGGAGAGGCGAAGATCTTGCGACCGATCGAAATCAGGATGCGCCCATCCGCGCCGGGCTTGAGGCTCAGGCGCACGGAACTGGTGCGCCGCCGCTCGAGCGGGGCATCGACCGGCAGCGGGACCGGAATGCTCCCCATGCCCTCGCGGGCCGCCACCGCGAAGGCGAGGCGCCGCAATCGCTGGCTCGCGCAGGCCGCGAGCAGGCGGGCGAGCGGATCCCAAAGCGTCGCTTCGTCGGCCTGGACGAGCAGGACAGCCCCGGACACCGTCGCCCCGGCGGGCGTGCGGGACTCGGCGATCGCGGCCAGGAAACCGGTGAGATCGGTCAAGTCGCGGAGTTCGATCATGCCGGACCGGTCGTTCGCCTCCTGGGCGAGGATGCGCCCGGAGCGATCGATGCACAGGACCGCGTCGATCGATTCCGGGTCGATGGGCGAGGCCGAAGGGGCGGAGGGAAGCCGGATTCCCTGCTGGGACGGTTCGCGCCAATCCCCCGCGCGCGCCGCGGGGGCGAGCACGCCAAGGATGGCGGCGAGGATGATCGCGATTCGCCGGGATCGATGCACGTTCCGGATCCCCCCTGTCGACGCCTGAGCCGGGCACCGGCGTCCCCCGCCGGCGCCCGCCTGGTGGGGCTTCAACCTTGATCCCAGGTCGGTCCGGTCGCTTTTCGCGCCGGGCTTCGTGGCTCGGCG
>CAZWCX010000131.1:0-19115 GCA_964632945.1 uncultured Planctomycetia bacterium
CCTCGACACCTACTTCACCCGCGTCTACAACCCGGTCTGGACCCACCCCGACGGCTCGCAGGACTGCCTCGCCCAGCGTCCGACCCCCTGTGTCGCACGCCGGTCGCCCCACGGTCCTGACTGTGGACGCAGCCAGGAGCCCGCGGGCGGATTCTTCACGAAGCCGCGGAGGCGGCTTCATGGATCCTCCGGGCTAGTTGGTCGTGAATCCGCCCAGCGCCGTGCGGCTGAACCCGGCCGGCCCTTGGCTTGCCTTGAGCGCCGACTGGGAGAACATCTGGAAGGCCTTGCGGATCTCGCCGGCCGAGTTCCGCGGGGTCAGGATCCACTCGTCGCGGATTCCCATGCGGCGGAACACGTCCCGGAAGTTCGTCGAACCGTCGTCCAGTCCCATGGCGGCGATGATGTGGTTTTCCGAGCGCAACATGTCGTCCACGATCGCCTTCACTTTCTTGGCGGATGCGCGGTGGGAGTGTTGGTCGGAGCCGTCCGTGAGGATCAGGGTGACGGTCCGCGCGGGGACGCCGTTCTCGGCGAACTCCTGGGCCTTGGCCAGCACCGTGCCGAGCAGGACGACCGACTGGTCGTAGAGCGGGGTGCCCTCTTCCGGGTTGTAGTTCTTCGCGTCCATCTTGACGGCGCCGGCGAGCGGGCAATACGGGAACAGGACGAATCCGTTCAGATACCGGGTGTGGACGAGGATGCCGTCCTTCTGCTTCGACGCGGCCAGGGCGTCGAGAACGAGGTTGTGGCCGTCCCGCACCACCTGGGCGTTGCCGCCGAACCGGATCGATCCCGAGTCGTCCGGCATCAGGGTCACGAGGCAGACTTCGCTTGCGGTCACGTCGTTCACGTTGACCCCCAGTCCGGCCTGGATCTGGGCGCCGATGTCCACCACGTTCAGGGCCTTGAGGGCGGCTTGCGAGAGCGTGCCCTCGGCGGCGGCGTTCTGGAACAGGGCGCCCAGGTCGGGCGCGGCATTCGGGCTGCTCATGAGATTCCCCTTTCCGATTGGAGTTCCCTTCCGCGTCCCGCGCCCGCCGCCGGCGGACACCCCGGCGGCGGAGGGACGACGGTCCGCTTCACGCGAGCCGGATCCCCGGCCATGCTTCCATATCCGTCGTGCTGTCGACCACGTGCATGCCGGCGTCGGAGAAGGTCTTCAGCGCCTTCTCGGCCTCGTCGGTGAAGTCCGGGCCGCCCGGCACCACCACCGCCGCCGTGCAGTCGCGCAGGATGTACACCTTGCCCGCCAGGGCGGGGTCTTGCGCCTTGATCTCCCCCAGCAGGTCGGCGATCGACTCCTTGACGCAGTGGCTGGAGGCCAAGCCCGCCAGCACCACGACGTCGGCTTCCATCAGGGTCTTGATCAATTTGACGTTCTTTTGCGCGCCCGGGATCGGCCGGCCGTCCCAGCAGGTGGTCACCTCCTCGCGGAAGATCGAGTAGCGTTCGCTGAGCGGGTTGCCGCCCTTGATCTCCGGCAGGTTGGCGGCGCCGCGCGCGAAGGCGTGGAAGAGGCGCATCTCCTCGATCACGCCGGCGAGTCGATGACCGGTGGAGCCCAGCATGCAGTGGTACGGCCACAGGTAGAGCTGGTACTTGCCGGACTTCTCGAGCTGCTCGCAGTAGTGGATGAACTGCCGCTGCAGCCAGACCGGATCCACGCCGATCTGCTTCGCCATCGCCGGGTTCGGCCGGTAGCGGCCCCGGCGGTACTCGTCGGCGGAGATCATCGTATGCGGCAGGGGATGGCTGCCGTCCTCCAGGAGGTGCGCGCTCGGGTAGAAGACCTGGTACGGCAGGTGGGTGTCCATCGTGCAGGTCACTTCGGTGATCCGCTGGAGGTTGCGATAGACGAACTCGACCAGCCGCGTGTGCGCGTCCATGGCACCGCCGCCGGAGCGCCCCGCGACGTACAGCGCCCCCTCGGGGAAGCCGAAGTCGACCTGGTCGTCGATGGCCAGGAGGTGGATCCGGGTCTTGTCTCCGCCCACGGGCGCGAGGCGGTGGGCGCGGCGCCATTCCTCGGCGCGGCGCTGCAGGCCGCTCATGTCCTTGACGGCGTATTCGACGCGCCGCGCGTTCATCGGATCCCAATGTCCCGGCAGCGGCAGCGCGCGCACCGGGGCCGTCCCCGTCGTCGTCGTCGGCGTGTTCATGCGAGTCCTCCTGTCGAATGGGCCCGGCGGGGCCGAACGGCGCCCGCCGGCGGGGTCATTGAATCTTCACCAACCGGATCTCCCGCTCGTCGACCACGTGCAATCCGCCCGGCCCGGGGAGAAGTCGGCTGCCGGAGTCGACGAACGGTTCGGTGTCCGGATACTCTCCCGTGCGCGTCAGCGTCCCGCCGCGGGCCTGGACGCGCACGATGCCGTCGTCCGTGGGCACGAACAGCGCATCGCCGAACGCGCAGGCGCCGCCGCCGCGGGCAAGCCAGGTCACGCCGCCGTCGGCGTCCTCGGCGGCCGCCTCGACCGTTCCGTCGCCGCGCACGAGCAGTGCCCGCGAGCAGATCCGCCCGCCTTCCTCCGTGCGCACCAGGAACCACGCGCGCTCCTCCGCGAACACCGCATCCGCGGCCACCAGCCCGCCGCGCAGGGGAGGCAGGGGCACGGAATCGCGCAGCCCGGCCCGGCCCGGGTCGAATACGAACCCCACGCGCACGCCCCCGGCGCGATAGAAGCCGAATCCGATCCGGGGGCCGACCCAGAAACGGGTCTGTCCCGCGAGCGCGTCCCCGATCCCCTCGGGACCCGCCGGACCGTCGCGGAGCAGCCTCCCCTGGTCCATCCAGACCGCTCCCCGGGCGTGGGTGTCGAAGGCCGGGATGCCAACGACCGCGTCGACCGCCCACCGCTCCGGCGGGAGGCCCGGCCGCAACCGCGCGACCTGTCCTCCGCTCCCCACGAACGTCTCCCCCGCCCGTAACCGGAAGCGCATCCGCGGGTGCGGATCCCCCTGCAAGGCAACCGTTCCGTCCTCGCGCCGGAACTCGCCGTCGGCGTGCGTGAGCCAGAGAAGACGGCCCTCCTGCCAGGCCGCGGCGACGATCCGACCCGCCGTCCGGAAGACCGTGGCGGCGGTCACCGTCCCGCGCACGCGGACCGGCGGCGCCGCCACCGGGATCGCCGTCGAACAGACCGGACAGGCGGCGCGGGCGTGCTCCACCCCGCAACCTGCGCATCGGGTCCAGCGCGCGGCCTCGAGCAGCGCGCGGGGGAATGGCCCGCGAACGTCCTTTTCGAACGTCCGCTGGAAATGACCGAGCAGCTCGTCGGGAAGAATCTCCGGCGGGAGTGCCGGCTTCGGGTAGCGCACGTGCGGGTGAAAGACCGTGATCCGCCGCAACGGACGGAGGTCGTGCGGGACCATCGCGGCCGCCCCCTGCGGACGGTACACGCCACCGTAGGGTCCGACGAACAGCAGGCTCTGCATCAACATCACGGAAAAGGCGTACCAATCCGATTCGGGCCGGTGCGGCCGCGCCAGCATCAGGGCGGACCCGGACGGGTCGCAGAGGAGCGGATCCACGAAACGGACCGTGAACACGGGACAGACGAAGCGCCCGAACTGCCAGCTGTCGGCGTCGATCACATGGGCCTCGACGCCGCCCACCAGCACGTTCAGGTCGTTGAAGTCGCCGATCGTCACCCCCGCGCCGTGCAGGGCCTCCACCGTCGCGTGAAGATCGAGAAAGACCGCGCGCACCGCGTCGTTCGTCACCCCCGCGGACCGGAATCCGCGGTCGGCGTAACGGAGCAGCAACTCCGCCCCCTGGACGTAGCGCATCGTGTACCCGAGGGTGGTCCGTCCGCTCCGGTCGGTCGCCGGTTCCTCGGGGCGCACGACGCGCGCCGGCAGGTGTTGCGGAAACGCGCGCAGCTTCTCGGCGTAATGCGCCATGCGGACCTCCGCGGCCTTCTGCTCCGCAGGCAGGCCGGCCAGGTCGGGATGGTCCGGGCTCTTCCAAAGCTTGAGGACCCGGTCCGGGGCGATCCGGTAGACGTCCGCTTCCCCCCCCTTCCCCACCGACTGATCGGGCCGGATCCGGATGCGGGCGCCCGCGATGTAGACGTCCATGGTCAGGCCTCCTCCGTCCGCCGCACGACCACGAGGGTGGTGTCGTCGCGCAGGAGCCCCGGCTCCATCACCGGCTCGCCGGACTCCGGATCGGCGCCGAGGCCGGGGCTGTTGAGCAGGGCCAGGCGGCGCCGGATTGCGTCGGGATTGCGGAAGAAGGCGTCGCACTCCCAGAAGCGGGCGATCCCGCCGACCGGTTCCGCGCGACCGGGCACCCGACGCCCGGAAAGGCGCGCGAGATCGGCGACGCCGTCGGTGCCGACGAGCAGGGTGCGCAGGTCGGCGGTGGCGAGCCGGCGCACGATCTCGAAGCGGGGACCGGCGCCCGGGTCGTCCCCCAACAGGCCGTATCCCAAGTACGGCGGGGCGTTGCCGGGGTACGGGCCGATTTCCACCGCGTCCCCGTTGACGCAGGTGAGCCCGTCGCCGATGGCGAAGAGGCACGTCTCCCGCGGACCGATCTCCGCGCCGACGACGGTGAAGAGGAAGTGGTCGTGCGCGACGCGCTCCAGCGGCCCGCCGAGCGCCTCGGCGAGCCGTCGAAGCGTGTCGAGCACGGCCCGCCGCGCGTACTCAAGGCGCTCCTCGGGTCGTTCCTCGAAGCCCCGCCGCGCCAGCGCCTCGATCACGAGCCGTGCGCCGAGGAGGGCGCCGCTCTCCGAGCGCGCCCCGGTCCCGCAGCCGTCGCAGACGACCGCCCGCAGGCCGTCCGGGACCGCGCGCCAGGCCCAGGCGTCCTGGTTGTTCCTCCCGACCAGCAAGCGCCCGGCGCCCACGTGGTCGCGCCCGGGGATCGAACCCGCCGCCGCCTCGAACCGCATGGTTGCGCCTCCTTGTTCGTGTCTAATACACACGAAGTATAGTGTATCATGCACACGAAGTCAAGCCGGAAATCGCCCGCGGCGCGCGAATCGACCTACGTCCGCCCCGGCCGTGGAGTTGGGCCGCGCCGCCCGCCGCGCGGGGCGGGCGCGGCGCGCGCGGATCGGCGCCGCCGCGCGGCCACCGGATCCGGGCCCGGCGGGATGGCGGAGTTCCGGAATGCACCTTGACCGGGGTCCGCCGTCCGCCTACAATTCCCGCCCGCGACCAGCCGGGCATCCCGGAGGCGCGGAGGAGGAGCCGTCCCGGACCCGCGGCGCCCGTCCCCCGTTCGCGGCGGACGGGAGGCGGGGACCGGGCGACGGCGGGGAGACTTCCGATGGACCCAGCAGGACCGGCGCCGCCCCGCCGGCTGGCCCATTGGGCCTGGTTCACCGCGGTCGCCTACGCCGTCACCCTTTTCTCCCTGACCCTGCCCACGCTGCTGTGGGCATTTCCGGACGAGGTCCGCAGCCAGCTGAAGGAAGTCGCCCCGGTCCTGGCGGAGGGGGGATACTGGCTCTTCCTGGCGGGCCTGGCCCTGGTGCAGGCGGCGTTCCTGTTCCTGGTGCCCGTGCCGATCGCGCGCGCGCGACCGGTCACGCGACGCCGGTGGTGGCTGCTCGCGGGAGTGGCCGGCCTGCTGATGGCCGTCCTGTTCACGGGACTCCTGTTCGCGGTCAACGAAACCGCGGGCGGCGGACACAACGACCTTCCCCTGCCGGACTGGGCGTGGGTGGCCGGCGGCATCGCTTGGATCCCGTGGACCGTGGTCTTCGTGCTGTATCGACGGGATCGCAGTGACGCGTCTGCGCTGCGCCGGATACTCGACCACATGATGTGCGGCAGCGTCGTGGAACTGCTCGTGGCCGTCCCCTGCCACGTGGTGGTGCGCAGTCGACCCTACTGCTGCGCGGGCTTCGGCACCTTCCTCGGTCTCGCCACCGGACTGGCGGTGCTGATGTTTTCGTTCGGCCCGGCGGTGTTCTTCCTGTTCGCGGAGCGCGCGCGGCGATTGGCGGCGGCGGACCCGGCGCCCGCCGCCGCGGATGCGGGTCGCCATGCCCGCGACGCCGAGGCCTGGACGGGAATCTCGTTCGCCTGCCTCGTCGGCGCCTCCGCCTGGGCCGTGATGACCGGGGGCCTGGGCCCGTCCCAATACCTCTCGTGCCAGATCGCGGCCCTGGTGACGGGCGGCGCGGCCGTCGTCCATGCGGCGATCGAGTGGCGCCGGACGGGCGCCCTCGCCCGCCCGCTCCTGGTCGTGGGACTCCTCGCGGCGGAGGCGGTCGTTCTGTTCGGGTGGGCGGCCCTGGGCGGGTAGGCGGCCTCGCGGCCGCCTCCCACCGATCTTCGCCGCGGGGTCCATCCCCTCGACCCCCGGTGCGCCGCCGTCGCCTACCGTCGGCCTGCGGGTCCCGGACGCGGCGGCACCGGGCGAGCGACGTTGCGGGCATCCGCATCCTGCCTTCCTCTTGCCGGCCGGAGGCCCTCCCCGGACCCGCCCGATTCGGCGGGCGCGGCGATCGACAGCGGCGCCGGGAGGAACCCGGACGAAACGCCGGCTGCTTCCTCGTCCTCCGGCTCCTCGCTCGCCTCGTCCTCCACCTCCGCGTCGGTGGCCACGACGCGGGAGGCGTTGGAAATGTCCTCCGCGAACTGGTTGCCGACCTCGTGGTTCGTCTCCAGGGCCGCGAACTCGGCCAGGTCGGTGCTCAGGTGCCGATGCACGGCCGACAGGTAGCGATGGAACTCGGACCCGCTCCAGGACGGGGAGCGACGCTCCTGGATATCATGAATCTGCTGATGCCGCCGGTGGGCGTCGCGCAGCGCCTGGAGGCCGTCCGGCTTGAGTTGAAAGTCCGCGTCGAACGCCTGCGCAACCGCCGCCAGGGCCATTTCCAGCTCCACCCGGAACAGCGTCGGATGATAGTAGCCGGTCATGTAGTGGATGACCTTCAGGTCGGGCGTGAGGATGAAGGTGACGATGTTCTTGGTCGGGAAACACCTGCCGTCCTGGTGGATCTGCCTTTCCTGCCGCAGATCGCAATTGTGGAAGCCGGGACTGCGATTCTTCCAGGCGGCGACGAAGTTCCGGTTGATGAATTGAGCCGTCTTCGCGTCGGAGAACGTCACGGTTCTCATCACGTGCCCGGCCGCTCAGGTCCCTTCCTTGTCCATGTCGCCGACGAGGACGTGATAAAGAATGGGGCGATTCTGCTGGAGGGCGCGCTTGCGGGCCGCGTCCAGGGTGCGCAACCACTGGACTCCGCGATCGTAGGGCTTCCAGGGATCGGGGACACCGTCGCGGCAGCAGGCGGTTGCAAATGCGCCGTGGGCCAAGAGGGCGACGAGGACGGAGGCGGTTCGGACGGTACTCCTGCGCAAGTCCATGGAGATCGCTCCGAAGGAGACGGAGACCCGTCCCCGCTCTGCGCAAATGGAGGACCTCGCACGCGGCATCCACCACGGACCGCGCAACCGCCGGGGCGGCATGAGATTGAGTCTCGCCGGAGACACCGTCCGTGCGGCGGGGAGGGGGGGGACTGTCCATTCCGTTGACGATCGGCCCGTCGGACTTTACACCCCGCGACGGGGCTACTTGAGCCGTTGGAGGAATTCGGCGAATCGTGGATCCCGACGCAGCGGCCCGAGGTCCGGATCGCCCTCGATGTGGGCGCGCCCGTCAAATCCGAGCCGCGCGGCCTCCTCGAGATGGGCGAAGGCGCGATCCCGGCACGCGGCGCCCTCGGCCGCGGTGACGTCCCGCGCGACGCCGCCGGGGCGATCGAGGCCCGCGGACGCCAGGGATTCGATGCAGGCAATGTTGTAGTGCGCCTCCGCGACCCGGCGACGCTCCCCCGGAGGCAACTCGGCTGCCGGGACGGAGGTGCCCTCGGCCACCAGGCGCAACCCTTCCATGAATCGTGTCTTGGCCCCTGCATAGTCGCCGGATCGGATGCGCGCCATGCCCTCGTCGAACGCGGCGCCGCCCGGAGCGGACGACGGGGCCACGCGCGCGCGCATCTCCTGCGCCAGCCGACGGGCGGAATCCGCGGCGTTCGGGAATGCGCGGGCGTATTCCTCGTACGCCTCGGCGGCTTCCGGGTACCGGGCGAGGATGCCGTAGAGTTCGCCCAGGGAAAGCCAGGACTCCCGGTGACCCAGCCGAAGGGCTTCGCGCAGGTCCTTCTCCCCCCGCAGGATCAGGTCACCCACCGGCTCGCCCCGGCGCTGTTGGGCGTTCGCGAGGTGGAGGCAGGCATTGGCGCGGAAGCCGTGGAGTTCTCCCGAGGAGGGGGACACGTCCAGGGCGACGTCGAAATCGGCGATCGCCTTCCGGAAAATCGGCCCCGCGTCCGCCCCGCGGCCGAGCTCGAGGATCCCCATCTGGGTCAGCGCGCGGGCGCGGATGCTCCGCGCTTCGAGATTGCGCGGCGCAATCTCCAGCGCGCGGGTGAAGTCCTCCACGGCGAGATTCCAGGAGGCCAGCGAATCCAGTCCCACGCGTCTCTCCCACTCGGCGGCTTCCACATTGGAGATCGCCCGGCCGACCCAATAGGAGACGTGTCGGGGATCGAGCTGGAGCGCCTTCGAGTAGTCGCGGACGGCGCCTGCCAGTGTCTCCCGCGGATCCCGGCCCTGGGCACCGGCGAAGATCGCCAGGTTGTGCTGGACCGACGCGCGGTTGTGCCAGGCGTTGGCGTCGGCGGGATCCAGACGCAGCACCTCGTCGACATCCGCCAGTGCCAGATCGTAGTGCGGGATCGGGTTGCCGCCCCGGCGTTGCTCGGCAACGGCCATCGACTGATGCGCGCCTCCGCGCTGCAATCGGGTGTGCGTATCCCGCGGACGCAGCGCAAGCGCACGCTCGAACGACTGCAGCGCGGCGACGAGACGCGGACGGCGATCCCCGCCGCCCCGCTCTTCGTGCGCGGCGACCGCCTGGTGAAGCACTCCCAGGCGGGCATGGGCCTCGAACGCGTCGGGGTCGCACGCGAGAGCCTGTTCGAGGGTGGCGATCGCGGCGAGGAAGATCGACGCCGGATTCTCCCCGGACCGACGCGCCATGTCGCCCTGCGCCTGCTGGCGGCGCGCGAGGGAAACGAGCCGGTCGGCAGAACCGGGGGAGCGACGCACGGCTTCCTGGTCGTCCAGGATCGCCCGGGAAAGCCGCTCGCGACCGTCGCGTCCCGCGGCTTCCTCCGCGTGCGCCCAGCCTGCCCAGGACTCGGCGCGATTCTGCCAGGTCGAGGAATCCCGGTCGTCGACCTGAAGGGACTGGCTGAGCCGTTCGATGGATGCGGAGTAGAAGGATGCGAACGGCCGCCCTCGCGCCGCCTCATTCGCGGCGGCCTGACGCAACACGACGCCGAGGTTGTTCAGGTATCCCGTCGCCCAGGGTGGGCCGGCGCACACGGCGTCGAGATCCGCAATCGCTTTCTGATAGCTCGAGGCCGGATCCAGCCCTGCGGATTCTTCCGCATAGCCGTACGACAACCAGGCGACGCCCCGGTTTGCCAGGGGTTCCGCCGCGCCGGGCGAGCGGCTGACGACGTGATCCAGGTCGGCGATCGCGAGCCGCAAGCGGCCCCGGGTGTCTTTCCGGCTCGCCTCGATCCCGAACACTTCGGCCTGGATCGCCAGCGCCCGGTACTTGCGCGACTCGAGATCGCCCGGCCAGGCGTCGATCGTGCGTCCGAACGCTTCGGCCGCTTCCGCGAAACGTCCCGACAAGTACAGGCCGATGGCGCGCAGCTTGTGCGCCCTCGGGTGCTCCTCTCCGTCCAGGAGATCGAGCGCCCGACGCGGACCTGCGGGGTCCCCGGCAAAGAGGTGCGACAGGGCGAGGGCATACCGCAACTCGGCGCGGGTCTGCCCCTCGCCGCCGCCGGGGATCGCGGCCGCGCGCGCGAGATCGTCGAGACCACCCTGCCGCAACGCGCGCTGTTCGTCGGTCTCGGGAGCGGCGGCATGAAACCGGAATCCGCCGCCCCGCGAACCCGTCGCGCCCAGGAGCCCGCGACGGCTGCGATACGCGGCGATACGCGAGGTGCCGCGCAGGATCCACGGAATCGGATCCGTTTCGCCGAAGGTGCAGCCGAGGTCGTAGTCCTGGGCCGCTCCCTCCGGGTCTTCCAGCAGTTCCTTGACGCGGCCGCGCAGGGAAAACGCCGTGCCGGCGGCAGGCTTGGCGGCGATCATCCGCTCCAGCAGCCCGAGCGGTTGCTCGGCGAGGGCGTGACGTGCCGGGGCGGACAGGTCGGTCCGCAGAACCTGATCCTCGAACTCGCTCACCGAGGCGACCAATCCCCGCAGCAATTCCTGCGCACTCGCCTCCGCGCGGAACCGCTCGATCCGGACGCCGGCGCCGACGAGGGCCGCCAGCCCGAGGCCCGCGGCCAGGACGGAGGCGGCGAAGGCGTGCCGGGCCGCCCAACGGCGGAGGCGTCGAAACCGCGAAAACGGGCGCGTGAACACCGGTTCGCCGGCCAGCCAGCGGCGCAGCTCGTGCGCGAACTCCGCGGCGGTGCGGAAGCGGAGCGACGGTTCCTTGTCCAACGCCTTCAGGCAGACCGCCTCGAGATCGGGCGGCAGGTGCGGATTGTGTGCGCGCGGACGCCGGGGGTCGTCCCCGACGAGACTCGTCATGACCTCGACCGGGGTCCGGCCGGTGAACGGAAGGACTCCGCACAGCAATTCGTACAACAACACGCCCAGCGACCAGACGTCGGCCGCCGGACCGATCGCCGCGTGGTCTCCCGTGGCCTGTTCGGGGGACATGTAGGACGGCGTCCCCACCGCCTGCCCTGCCAGGGTAAGCCGGCCGGCCGGGTCGAGCGTCGGCGTGTGCTCCTGCGCGAGTCCGAAATCCATGACCACGGCGCGCAGGCCGCCGCCCGCCGGCGCGGACGGATCCTCCACGAGCATGACATTGGAGGGCTTGAGGTCGCGGTGGATGATCCCCTGTTGATGCGCGCAGGCGACCGCCTCGGCAACGTCGGCGAGAATGCCGACGTCGCACTGTAGTCGAGCGGGATCCGGCGCGACCGGGCTGCGACGCAACTCGACATCGACGCCCCAACGGTCCTCGAGCGTGCGCCCGTCGAGCAGGTCCATGGTCAGGAAGGGCGTGCCGTCTTCCTCCCCGACGTCGTAGATGCGCACCACGCGGGGGTCGCGCAGGCGGGCGAGCGCCTGGGCTTCGCGACGGAACCGGACGCGATAGGCGTCGTGGGCGGCCGTGGACGGACGGATGATCTTCAGGGCCACCACCCGGCACAATTGGAGGTCCCAGACCTTCCAGACCATGCCCATCCCGCCGCGCCCCAGGAGGGCGAGGCGGTAGTAGCGTCCGCAGAGGAGGTCGCCCGGCAGCGCAGGCCCCGCGGGATCGGCCGACCCGACCGAAGCGGCCACCACGGTTTCGCAGGAGCCGGGGATCGCCTTCCAGGGAGCGTCGGCCCCGACCACGCCCGCCTCGGTCTCCGCCGCCTCGGCCGCAATTTCCGTCCGGGCCGCGCGGCCGCTCGGCCGCTCCGGAAACTCTCCGGGCGCGGGTGGGGGGACGAAGACCGTGTCGCCGGAGCGGGCCTCGGAGGCATCCGGCGGCGTCCGGCGCGCCGGCGCGGGACCGACGCAGGTCTCCTCCCCTTCCGGCAGAACCGCGGCCGGCGGCGGCAGCCGGTCCAGCAACGACGAACCGCGTCCGTCCCCGATCAACCCGCGGTCGACCGCGCGCAGGACGAAACGCCGTCGCACCGCCGGCTCCAGCGGTTGGGCCAGGAGCCGCAGCGTCGACTCCACCTCCGCCTGCGGAAGATCGGCCACCCCCGCGAGCAAGCGAGAGAAGAGCTCCTCCTCCGGCAGCCGCGTCGAGCGCATTTCGGTCCGCGACCCCGGCTACTTCACGGCCGCGAACGACTCGTCCAAGACCTTCAGCGCCCGCTCCACTTCCTCCTGGTTGATGGTGAGCGGCGGAGACAGGCGCAAGACGTTTCCGTACAGGCCGCCCTTGCCGATCAGCAGCCCGCGCTTGCGGGTCTCCTCGAACAGCCGGGCCACCGTGTCCTTGTCCGGTTCCTTGGTCTTGCGGTCCTTGACCAGTTCCAGGGCCTGCATCAGCCCCATGCCGCGGTGATCGCCGACCACGGGGTACTTTTCCTTCAGTCCGGCCAGCCCGTCCCAGAAGATCTTCCCCATCCTGGCCGCGTTGTCTTTCAGGTTCTTCGAGTCCATCTCCTCGATCGTCGCGATGGCGGCCGCAGAGGAGATCGGATTGCCGCCGAACGTGCAGATCGTCAACGGCGTCCATTTGGCGGCTACTTCCGGCGTGGCCATGGTCGCGGCCATCGGCATCCCGTTGGCGATTCCCTTGGCCATCGTGATGATGTCCGGATCCACGCCGTAGTGCTCGATCCCCCACCACTTGTCGCCGGTCCGCCCGAACCCCGTCTGGACCTCGTCGGCGATGAACAGGCCGCCGTGATCGCGCACGTGCTTCACCGCGATCTTGAAATACTCCTTCGGCGGCGTGATGAAGCCGCCCACGCCCTGGATCGGCTCGGCGATGAACGCCGCGACCTTTCCCGTGGTGGTGGTCTGGATCAGCTCCTTGATGTCGTTCGCGCAGGCCACGCCGCAGTCCGGATACGACAACCCGACCGGGCAGCGATAGCAGTACGGGCTCAAGGCGTGCTTGATGCCGATGACGTGGTCGCCGATCACCCGCCAGGGGGCATGCGCCGTCATCGTGACCGCCAGGGACGAGCGGCCGCTGTAGGAGTGCCGCAGCGCGATCACTTCCTGCGCCCCCGTCGCCAGGCGGGCGAGCATAACCGCCGTCTCGTCCGCTTCCGTGCCGCTGTTGGTGAAGAAGGACTGCTTGATCTTGCCCGGGGCGATGCGCGCGAGGCGCTCCGCCAGCGTGACGATCGGATCGTTCGGATAGAGCGTCGAGGTATGGCCGAGACGGTCGAGCTGTTCTTTCACGCGACGGTTTACGTTGTCGTTGCAATGCCCGACCGAAACGGTGAGGATGCCGCCGAAGAAGTCGAGGTATTCGCGTCCCGCCGTGTCCCAGACCCGCGTCCCCTTGGCGCGATCGACCACCAGGGGCTCCTGGTAGTAGTTCATGACGCAGGGAAAGAGGAACTCCTTGTGCTTGGCGCGAATCTCGGCGGCGCGATCGACGGCCATGGCAGGACCTCCATCGGGAAAGGGGGGCACCGAACGGTGCGCCCCATTGTAATGGAACCTCCGGCGGATTCCACCGGAAAGGCGCCGTCCCCCTGCCATTCGGATTTCCGCGGATTTTTCGCGAACCCGGGACCGGCCGTCGGGATATGGGGAGGAAAGTTCGGATCCCGATTTCACGCCCCCCAATTGCAGGAGACGCTCGATGGCCCGCCCGATGCTTGCCCTCCTCGTCCTGACTTTCCTGCTGTCGCTGGTGCCGGTCTCCGCCGAGAAGGTGGATCTCGGTCCGCAGGGCCTGCGCGACACCGCCACCCACGTCGTGGTCGGCCGCGTCCAGGCGATCTACCGGCGCGTGACCACGGAGGGGAACTGGGAAACCACCCACCAGGTCGCCGAAGTCGCGGTAACGGAAGTTGAAAAAGGGGAAGGACTTCAGCCGGGCGGGCTGGTCTATGCGCGCTACTGGACCCGCAAGTGGACGGGGTTCTCGGCCCCGCCGCCGTCGACCAACGGGCACCGTGGGGTCCCGGCGGAAGGGCAGTCGCTGCGCATCTACCTGGCGCGGAACGCCTACGATGGATTCAGCACCAAGAACGACGACGGCGGGTACAACGTGATCGGGGCGAACGGCTTCGAAGCGCTGCCCGCGGGGGCCGGGAAGTAGGGACGTCGAGGGCGTCGCAGACTCTCGATGCCGGCAGGAATTCGGCGCGCCATTCGCGGTCTCCCGAAACCGCGCGGGCGGGGAATCGGTACCTCCCCTTCACCCCCTCCCCCGCGGTTCGAGGTGACGGATGCGACTCTCTGGCGCCCTGGTGTTCGGCCTGCTTGCCCTCGGCCTCGCGTCGAACGCAACCGCGGCCGACGTGGAGACGATCTCCTGCGATACCACCGAGGGGTGGTCGATCCTGGATGGAACGGCCGGCGCAGGACGGCCCGAGTTGTCCGTGGGCGAACCCTGGGAAGGGCGCGGATCGGTGCAACTTCGCCATCAGCGGGTCCGTGGAACCGCCTGCGCGTTGATCCACCCCTCCTTCCTGACCGGTCTCCGGCGGTTGCATCTGCGCGTGCGGGTCGATCGGAACACCCTGCTGTTGCTGTCGGTCACCGATCGGGACGGCGCGCGGTTTCACGCCACGCGACCCGTCGAAGCCGGGGATTGGCGCCATCTGTCCTTCGCGGCGACGGAGTTTGCGCCGGCGCAGGACTCCCCGGTCAAGAAGCCAAGCCTCGACCCGCAGCGGCTCGCCTTCGGCCTGGGGATCCTCGATGCGAGCGGGATGCTCGGCGAAACCGGGGCGAACACGTTGCGGGTCGATGCCCTGACGATCGACCGGGAAGACCTGCCCGCGACGGCGCTCCCGGCGGTGATCGAAGGGCGGGTGGTCGAGGCGGGCGAATCGGGCCGGCATGAGGGAGACGTGACGATCAAGGCGGGGGGCGTGCTGCGACTCACCGCTCCGCGCTTCGTTCTCGCGGGAAGCCTGCGGCTGGAGGGCGGGACGCTCGAGATCGTCGGGTGTGCGGTCACGTTCGAATCGGCGTTTCCGCATCAGCGGAAGATCGACCTCGGCGAGGGCGCCCGCGCGATCGTGCGCGACTCCGTGTTCGCGAACCGATTCCTCCCCGCCGTCGACGTCCGGGGCGGCGCGACGTTCGCGATCGACCGGGGAACGTTCGTGGGCGGCGGGATGTCGACGACCATCCACGACGGCGGTTCGGTGACGGTGCGCGCCGGCACGGGTCCGGGCGAACTCATGATCTTCCCGGGTGCGCGGGTCGCGCTGGAGGACGTTACGTTCGCGCTTCTGTGGATCGCCCTGGGCGACAACGCGAAGGGCCGCGTTTCCCTCCCGGAGCCGAAGCGGATCGAGGACTGGCGGCTGGATCCGGCGCTGCGGATCGACGTGTCGGTGGTTCGGTGCGCCGAATTGATGTGGGGACTGATCTCCATGCCGGGTTCCGACGTGGTGGTCGAAAACACGCGGTTCCTGGCCGCCGGAATCACCTTGTGGGGGCAGGAGGAGATCACGGGACTCCGCAACGGCGACGGACCGGCCTCGACCCGACTGGCCCTCGGGGACCGCCGGCTCGAACTCGCCGGATGTACGGTGCGAACCTGGAACGTCTACGCCGCCCCGCGCTCCAAGGTCACGCTGCGAAACTGTCGGCTCGGGGAGATCTGGTCCATGGGCGACGCCGAGTTGACGCTGATCGACTCCGAATGTGACGGGACGGGCGGATATGTGAAAGCCCAGGACGACTCCGTCCTGCGCATGACCGGCTGCACGGTCGACGCGGAGGTCATCGCGCGGGAGCGCGCGCGCATGGAACTCACGGGCTGCACCGTGCGGCGAGACCTGTCCGCCTCGGGGCAGGCGAAGGTGACGTTGAAGCAGACCCGCATCCAGGGGAAAGTGCAGCGGATCGACGGCGGGACGGTGGTCGAGCAGAATTGAGCGCCGCCGCACGCCGGAGATCGTCCTTGACCTCGCTGCGCGCGCTGCGCAGCCTCGCCGGGCGGACCGCCACCGTTCCGATTCATGCCGCCGCCGCAGGGACGCGAGGCGCGCAGACTGCTCCCGCCTGCCCCCCCGCTGCGGTTCCGCCGATCCCGGTGCGGTCCGCGGGCAACTCGCCGCGCGGCCCGATGCCTGACGCTTCGATTGGGGCCGCGCGGGAGCCGTTCGCGGCGGCTACTCGATCCGGCCGGCGCAACACCCCGGTCCCCGGGTGTCCGGCGGGAATCGACCGTCCATCCCGGATTCCCGCGGACTCAACCTGGGCGGGGTTGCGGCGTTTCATCTACGGATTGGTCGCCCAGAGTTCCACGTCGCGGACCAGCGCGCGCGCGGGCAAGGAGAGGGCCGCCACGACCGCTGCGGCGACGTCCGGCGCCTGCAGCCGGTGGGGCCGCATCGCCCCCTTTTCCGGCGTCTCCACGGCGCTCGGGCTCACGGTAATCACGCGCACTCCATGCGGGCGCGCCTCGTACAAGAGCGCGTGGGTGAACCCGTTCAACCCGTGCTTGCTGGCGGCATAGGCTGCGAGCTCCGCGTTGCCGCGCTTGCCGGAGGTGGAGGAGACCATCACGATGTCGCCCTCGCGACGGGCGATCATCTGCGGCAGCACCTCCCGGCACATCAGGAAGACCCCGCGCAGGTTGGTGGACACGACGCGATCCCAGTCTTCCACCGACAGGTCGACGATCCGCCGGTGGGCGAAGGCGGCGGCGTTGTTGACGAGGACATCCACGCGCCCCAACTCGCGGTCGACGCGCGCAACGCACTCCCGGACCGACGCAGGGTCGGTCAGGTCGAGCGGGACGGCCAGGGCCGCGCGACCGAGCGCGCGAATCTCGGCGGCCGTCTTCTCCAGCAGGGCGGTGCGACGCGCCGCCACCGCAATGGCCGCCCCGGCGCGCGCCGCGGCGAGGGCGATCGCCCGGCCGATTCCCGTTCCGCCGCCGGTGACCAATACGGTGCGATTCTCGAGCCCCATCTTCGCCTCCCCGCTGCCGGCTATTCTTCCATCGCCTTGCGCCAGTCCTCGGGGATCAGGGTCACCGGATGGACGTACCCCATCGCCCCGCCGTCCTCGGCCCCCCCGACCACCGCCGTCGGCAGTCCCACGAATTCGCCCTTCTCGGTGTACGAGCCGCCTCCGCTGTTCCCCGGGAAGATCCCCCCGCCGACCTTGATGACCCGCCCGTGCGGATGCCAGACGAATCCCGCCACTTCGCTGCGGGTCACCGAGATCGTCGGCCGCGTCTCGGAGCCGCCCACCGCGGGATAACCGACCTGGGAGAGGAGTTCGCCGATCCGCAACCGCGCGCTCGCGTCGTAGGCGGGCTGCACCCCGGGAAACCGGTATCCCGCCGGAAGCGGCTGACCGTACAGCCCGGAGGTGATGCGCAACAACGCCACGTCGCGCACGCGGTCGACCTTCTCCACCTTGGCCAGGAACATCTCCCGCGACGGCCGCTCGAGATCCAACGTCACGCCGATGGCCACCGGCGTCGGCGTCGGGTCCTTCGTCGCCGGATCGGTGACCACGTGCCAGTTCGTCAGCACCCAGCCGCCCTCGCCGATCAGCGTGCCCGAGCCGCCGCCGCCCTCGGAGAAGATCTCCACCGAGGCGCGCAGCGCCTTCTGGATCGCGGGACTCGCGGCAGACAACTCGGGAAGCGCGGGGATCGCCAGCAGGTCGGCCGCCGGCTCCTCCGACAAGCTCGTGGCCAGCGTGAACGAGACCGGATACTCCCCGATCGACTCCTGAAAGATCACCGCGAACACTTCGGATACCCCTTCCACCGGCACGCGGAGCGATTCCCGCCCCCGCGTGGTCAGGGCCTGGTACGGCGCCCGATGGGGCTGGCGCGGGACTTTGCCCGGAGCCGCGACCATCTGTAGATCCCCCTGGGTCTCGGCAATGTCGAGGCGGAGCGTCTTCCCCTTCTCGGGCAGGGTCACCCGCAGAATCGCCGTCCCGGCGTTTTCCCACGACAGCGGATGCGTGACCGACGCCCCGGCGACGACGGTCGCCGCGGCGCTCTCCGGCACCCAGGCGAGCTCGACGGCGCCGGTCACGACGTCGACCGTCTTCCCCCCCACGATCGGAAAGCCCGCGGTTTCGTACGACACCTCGAGCGTGTACTCTCCCGGCGCCAGATCCGGCTCCACGTAGCGGCTCGCGATCAGGATCTGGTCGTAGTCGTCGGGGTTGATGATCTGACCGAGCCCGGGATCCTCCCCCTCCGGAAGCGAGTCACCCGCGTGCAGGCGCAGCTTCACGGCGGCCGTCACCCCGCGCAACCGCACGATCAACCCGGCCGCGTCCGCCGGCAGCCGGAAGGTGTAGGCCGCGAGCGCGTCGTCCGGAAGCCGGAACTTGAACGGTCGCGACTGGCGGGGCAGCAGCTCCGGCTCCCCCAGGGCGGGATGCGCCGCGCCGGCGATCAGCCACAGGACCAGGAAAGCCGGCCTCACCAGCGAGCAATTCCAGGGTCGGTGCAACACGTGACCTCCCAGGCAGGACGAACCGCGATCGACGCACAGGCGCCGAAGCGGGGACCATAACAGCGCTCCCCGGGCCCGTCAAGCCGGGAAGACGTCCCGGGGACCCCGGTCGTTCCCGCACCCTGCGCGGAGGCGGCGGGCCGTCCCCACGGTCCGTCCGTCACGGCGGTCGTCCCCGCGGAAATCGCGCGGGCCGCCCGTGCCGATTTGACAAACCGCGGAAACCGGCTATAATGGATACATCTTTCATGCATTCACCGGGCAGGCGCTCCGTCGTGCCGAAGGGTGCGAGCGCCTGCCCTGCTTTTCGGTGTGTCGGACCGGCGGGTGGAACCGAATCCGAGGGTGGACGAGTGCGCGGAGGGCGGCATGTATCTCGAGAAGCACGCCAAGGAACGCTTGGAACTGGGGGACCGGTTGTCGGTCGGATTCCAGCTCCTGGGGACCAGCCAGGGGATGGTGCAATTCGCCGACTCCAAAGCGGGAGGGCTCCTGCTGATCGTCTCGGTGCTGCTCACGGGCTTGGTGCCGGCGCTCGTGCAGGCGGGCGGGACGGTCCCGAGCGGGGCGCGCTGGCTCCTCTGGGCGGCCTTCGGGGCGTGCGCGATCGCGCTGGTGGAGTCGTTCCGGGTGACGATCTCGCGGCGCGATCGGGTCCGCGAGGATCGGGTGAAATCGCTCGTCTATTTCGCCCACGTGGCGCGCTATCGAAACTCCGCGAGTTACCTGGAGGCGTTCCGGGAGAGCGAAGGGGAACGCGTGCTCGAATCCCTGCTCGAGTCGAATTACGAACTCGCCGGGATCGCGCAGACGAAATTCGCCGCGGTCCAGCGCGCGGAGCGGGCGACGCTGGGCGCGGCGCTGTTGTGCGGGCTGTGGCTGTTGGCGGCGTCGCTGGGGGCCTAGTGGGGCTTCAACCTTGATTTCCCAGGTTGGTCCGGTCGCTTTTCGCGC
>CAZWCX010000132.1:0-18992 GCA_964632945.1 uncultured Planctomycetia bacterium
TGGAGGAGGTTCTTCCCCTCGAAGTGGATCTCGCCCCCCTCGATGCGCCCGGGCGGACACTGCACGAGCTGCATGATCGACAGGGCGGTGACGCTCTTCCCGCAGCCGCTCTCCCCCACGATCCCGAGCGTCTTGCCTTTGTAGATGGAGTAACTCACCCCGTCCACGGCGCGGACGACGCCGCCGTCCGTGTGGAAGTAGGTCTTCAGGTCGTTGACCGCGAGCTGAAGCTCGCCGGTCTTCAATTCGGGATTGGAACTCATGGGTGGCGTCGTTCTAGCATAACGGGACCGGAGGGGCAAGCAACGGCGGGCCGCACCGCCCGCCGTACCGGAGTCATCCCTTGGCCTTCTCCGAGATGAACCGTGGATCCAGGGCGTCCCGCAGTCCATCGCCGAGGAAGTTGAATGCCGTCACCGTGATCCAGATCAGCATTCCCGGCCAGAAGGCCAGCATCGGAGCCTTGCGCAGGTACTCCTGCGAGCCGTTCAGCATGTTTCCCCAGGACGCCGTCGGCGGCATGATGCCGAGTCCGAGGTAGCTCAAGACCGACTCGTACAGGATGATGCTCCCGGCGGCCAGCGTGGTGGCCACGATGATCGGCGCCATCGCGTTCGGGATCAGGTGCACGAGGATGATCCGGGGGGAGGTCCCGCCGAGGGCCCGAGCCGCCATCACGAAGTCCCGCTCCTTGAGGGAGAGGATGCTCGCGCGCACGAGGCGCGCCACCCCCATCCATTCGAAGACGATGACCACGAACAGGATCCGCGCCACGCTCTCGAGACGCAACCCCGCCAGTTCCATGTGGACGAGCCAGCCCAGGCCGATCTTCTCGAGATCGACCAGCGAGATCACGATCATCAGCGGGAGGATCGGAACCGAGAGCATGGCGTCGGTGAACCGCATCAGGAGCGTGTCGATCCCGCCGCCGAAGTAGCCGGCCAGAGCCCCGACGAGAATGCCCAGAATCGAGGAAAACACGGCGGCGACGATGCCGACGGAGATCGAGATCCGCCCGCCGTACAGCAACCGGATCAGGACGTCCCGGCCCAGATGATCCGTGCCCAGCGGATGGGCCAGGCTGGAGGACTGGAACCGGTTGGCCAGGTCTTCGTCCTCCCCGGATTCGGTGTAGCGCAGCAATCCCGGACCGAAGACCACTTCCTCCACCCCGTCGACGTCCTGCAGCGTCGCTTTCCGGACCGCCAGCGGACTGGCGAAACAGGCGAGCGTGAGCAGCGCGAGCAGGACCAGGCTCACCATGGCGAGCCGATGGCGACGGAACCGTTTCCAGAGCATCTGGCGGAGCGTCTCCGCGACGGGAGGAGCCTTGGGGGCCGTCCCGACGGCGGAAGCCGCCCCGCTGTCCGGACTCATTCCGTCCATGTCCTACTCCAGCCGGATCCGCGGATCGACGACCGCGTAGAGGATGTCCGCCAGCAGGTTGCAGATCATCGTGAGCGCAGCCAGAATCAGGAAGGCGATCATCGCCACCATGTGGTCCTGGTTGATCACCGACCGGTAGAGCAGGCGTCCCATGCCGGGCCAGGAGAAGATGGTTTCGGTGATGAGGGCGCCGCTGAAGAGGTACGGGATCGAGAGCGCGAGCAGGGTCACGATCGGAATCAGGGCGTTGCGGAGGGCGTGCTTGCCGACCACCCGGACTTCGGAGAGTCCCTTGGCCCGCGCGGTCCGCACGTAGTCCTCATGGACCACCTCGAGCATGCTCGCGCGCATGTAGCGGATCCACACCGCCACGGTCTGCACGCTCAGGACCAGGGTGGGCAGCACCAGGTAGCGCAGGCGATCGAGCAGCCCGCCCCCCTCGTCGCCGATGCTGTACATGCCGGCCGACGGAAACCACTGCAGGTTCACCGCGAAGACGTAGATGGCCATGATTCCCATCCAGAAGGACGGGATCGATATCCCCATGAACGTCACGAAGCCGGTCAGGTAGTCGAGGGTCGAGTATTGCTTGAGCGCCACCAGGATGCCGAGCGGGATCGCGATGAGCAGGCTGAGCGCGAAGGAGAGGGACATCAACTGCATGCTGTTCCAGGTGTACTCGATGATCACGTCCTTCACCGGACGCCCCTCGGTGCGGGAGTGCCCCATGTCTCCGCGCACGAACACCCGCGTCATCCACTTCGTGTACTTCACATGGAAGGGGTCATCCAACCCCCAGAGGGCGCGGACGCGGTCCACGTCCTCCTTTTTCACGTTCGGACGGCTGAACATGGCCATCAACACCGGATCCCCGGGCATGGAGTCGAGGAGGAGCCGGAGACCGATGGAGAAGACGAACAGCACGACGACGGACTGCAGGAGTCGTCGGATGATGAACGCATGCATGGCGGCGGGGCCTATTCTTCTTCCGAGGAGTCGTCGAGCACCGTCTCCTGGTCGGCCGGGGAGCGTCCCTTGCGCTTGGCGTCGCCCTTCTTCGGCGTGCCGGTATAGGCGATCTTCACGCCCTTTCGGATGTCGGGAACGTTGAAATCCACCAGCAACGCGACGCGCTTGTTCGCGGCCTTGAGGAACGAATGCAGTCGGGCCTGATACACGTCCAGCGGGATCGGCAGGGTCTGGAATTCCACCAGGACGCGCCCTTCGACGAGGAAGTTCACGCTGTGCCGGCCGATCAGGGTCTCCTTGTAGACCAGGGAGATCTCCGCCTGGCGCTGGTGGTTGATCTTGCGCACGGAGAATTCCCGCGCGAGGGCCTCTTCGTAGACCGTGTCCATGAGCCCGGGACCGAGTACCCCGTGCACTTCGGAAATCGCCGCGACAATGGTCTGCACGAGGACCTTGTCCGAGACCGCGCTCAACGGGATGTTCGGCATCCTTCCCCCGAACGGTATTGCCCGGCTATCTCGCGAGATACCAGTCCTGGCAGTTCCAGGTCACGCCCGTGTCCGTACCGGTGGGCTGCCAGTGGCGCAGCGTGTCCCGCACCACGGTCACGTCGGAACGGAAATAGAGCAGCAGGCAGGGCAACTCCTCGACCCAGATCTCCTGTTGCCGGCGGAGCAACGCCGCGCGCTCCCCGGCATCCAGCGTCACGGGCACCTTGTGATCGATGGCGTCGGACTCCGGATTCGAGTAACCGGGCCCGTTCTGACCGATCCAGCCGTTCTTCTCGCTCGGGATGTTCCCGCTCGTCCAGAGCGACTCGCCGTCGGAGGTCGGGCTCATCGTCCAGGCATACATGACCATGTGGGGGAACTTCCGGTAGCGCACCGTTTCGCCGAAGAAGACGTTGGCCTCCTGGTTGCGGATTTCCAGCTTGACCCCCACTTTCTTCCACATCGATTGCAGGATCTGCTGGATGTTCTCGCGAACCTTGTTGCCGGCCGTGGTCATGAGCGTGAGGGCCAGGGGCTCCCCTTGCGCGTTCACCCGGACCCCGTCCGCCCCCTTCTTCCACCCCGCCTCCTCCAGGAGGGCGGCCGCTTTCTTGGGATCGTACGTGTATCTCTTCACGTCCGCGTTGTAGCCGTAGTGCTTGGGGGGCAACCAGGAGTGCGCGGCCTCCTGGCGTCCCTCGAAGTACTCCTTGACGATCTTGTCCCGATCGGTCGCGAACTGCAACGCGTGGCGCACCCGCTTGTCGGAGAGGATGGGGCTGTCGGTCTTGAAGTCGACATGCTCCCAGACCAACCCCGGCGTGAACGTCACCCGGAACCCCTTCACCGGGTTCTTTTCGAGTTCCAGCGCCTGGTCGAAGGAGATCCCCACCGGCGAAATCGCGTCGAGTTCCCCCGCCTGCAGCGTGGCCACCAGGGTGTTGGTGTCGCTGATCACGCGATAGACGATCCGCTCCAACCGCGTCGGAGGCCCCCACCACTTCGGGTTGCGCTCCAGAATGAGGTGCTGTCCGGACACCCATTCCTTGAGCCGGTAGGGGCCGTTTCCCACCGGTTTGCGGCCGAACGGGGTCTCCCGGTAGCGGTCCTTCGCCTTCGTGTACACCGGCTCTTCGATGTGCCGGGGCAGCAGGTCGTGACCCTCGTCGGCCCCCGCGTACAGTTCCTTCCACTCGACCACGAGCGTCTTGCGGTCCTCTCCCTCGGCCTTCATGGCGGAGATCCGCTTTTCCATGGTGTTGTCGATCACCGGCACCTGCGGATCCAGCTTGACCTGGAGGGCGAAGATGAAGTCGTCGGCCGTGATCGGCACGCCGTCCTCCCACGCGGCATCCTTGCGGATCTTCCACCGCGTTACCATGGTCTTTTTTTCCTCATCCACGGTCCAGGTGCCGTCGGCGCGGCTGGGCAACGCCTCCGCAAGCCAGGGCCGCAGGACCCAATCGGCGCCGCGGATCGTCAGACCGGCGAACAGAGGTCCGCTGCGCTTGAAGTCGCCGGACACTTCGATCGACGCGACCATTTCCATGAACATGGGGTGGAGCAGGTCCGGCTCCTGTTGAATCCCGATGACGATCCTGTTCTTGGATTCATCGCGGTCCGGCGGCGCGTCGGGACGGGCGCCGTCGTCGGCCCATCCCACACCGGCGGTGAGCGCGAGCAGCAGGAGCGGAACCCAGGGTCCGCCGACCGGTCGAGTCGGGCGCATGGAGGGGCTCCCCGATGGCAACGCATTTCCTGGAACGAGCGGAGTTTCGGTGAGAAACGGCATCCTAGTCGGGCCGGGCGGCAAGGTCAAGCGACATCGTCCGGGGCGGGCAATCGTCACTTCCCCTGGTTCTCATCCCGCATCTTCCGGGTGCGTTCGATCTCTTCCAGGATCGCCGCGCCCCGGTGCGGCAGGGCCTGTCGCGCCGCCTCCCACTCGCGCAGGGAGTCGTCGAACGATCCCCGCGCGCCCAGGTAGGCGGCCAGGGAGGCGCGGGCGCGCGCGTCCCCCTTGTCGATCGCCAGGCGGAAGTCGGAGTCCGCTTGGGCGTAATGCTCCCTGGGGTCCTGCCCGCCGGCGAGGGCGTAGTCGCCGATGGCGGCGCGAGCCGACGCGCGGACCTCGTACCCTTCGGCCACCTCCGGATTGCGATCGTGGACGAGAACCTGGTTGGCGTCCTGGTGAGCCCGGACGAGCAGGTCACGGGCATCCCGCCCCTCCGCGACGGCCAGGCGCCCCAGGGCGAGATTGGCCCGGGCCCGCTGCAGCAGCGGGACCAGCATTTCCGCCTTGCGCTTGTCCCCCTCGAAGAGGTCGTGCGCCTGCGAAAACTCCCTGACCGCGTCCGTATAGAGGGCGCGAGGATCCCCTCCGGTCCCCGCCGTCAACTCGGCGGCCCGCAGGGAGAGGTGTCCGCGGCGGCTGTGGGCCAGGACCAGGTCCGAGTTGTCGCGCAGGAGGCGTTCCGAGCCGCCCGGCTTGGCCTCCTGAAGTTCCTTCGCGCGCGCCTCCTCGAGGGCCTTGACGGCGGTCTCGGCCTCCGCCAGCAGCGACCGGACACGCGCGAGGGCCGCCGTGGGATTCTCGCGACGGACGCACTCCGCCGCCTCGCGGGCCAGCACCGAGCCCATCCAGGCGTCGCGGTCCTGGGGCCAGTTCCCGAGCGCCTCCCAGAAGGCCAGCGCCGCCTCCTCGAAGCGCCCGAGCCGGTACAGGGCCGTTCCGCGGATCTTGGCGGCGCGCGGGTTGACCATTCCGGCCGCCAGCGTCGCGGCCCGCTCGAAGGAGTCGGGGGTGTTCGACCACAAGGCCGACATGGCATCCCCGATGGTGCGTTCCCGGGAAGCAAACGCCGGACGCTGGACCGGGGCCGCCGCCATTTCCGCCAGGTCCGCCAGTCCGGTCTTCCGCAACCCAAGATCCTCCGCGCTCTCCACGCCGGGCGCCCCGACCTCGACGCCGCGCGGCGTGACGGTGAATCCGGGAAGCCCGCGGGACGAAGCCATTCGTTCCATGCGGTTCATGCCCCGCACGTACCAGACTTCGGCATCGTCCGGCGAGCGCGCGCACCCCTGGTTGAAGTCTTCCTGGGCCTCCGCCTCCTGCCCGAGCAGCCACCGGACCTTGCCGCGCCACGAGTAGGCTGGACCGAAGTCGACGTCGTCGAGGATCATGCGATCCAGGAGGTTGTGCGGCTGGCGGGCCAGCAGAGCCTTGGCTTCCGGCTTGAGCGGCGTCCGGTAGATCTGGTCCTCGAACTTGTTGACCGCAACGACAATCTCCTCGAGCATCCCCCGGGCTCGCTCGTGCCCACGAGCGCGCTCGTGCCAGGCCCAACCGAGGGCCGAGGACAGGAGCGCGGCGGCGGCGATGCCGGACAGGACGCGCGTCTTGCGACGAATGACCCAGCGCCAGGCGTAAAAGGCCAGCGTCGGCTTCTTCGCCAGCACGGGGTCGCCGCGCAGCCAGCGCATCAACTCCTCGGCGAAGTCCTCGGCCGTTTCATATCGTCGGTCCGGATCCCGCTGCAGGGCCTTGAGGCAGATCGCTTCCAGCTCCACCGGGGCGTAGCGGTACTTCCGCTTCGGGGGCGCGACATCTCCGCTGCTCGCTTGCGAGAGGATCTCCCAGGTGTTCTTGCCCTCGAACGGGAGGCGGCCGGTCAGGAGTTCGTACAGCATGACGCCGAGCGCCCAGACGTCCGTCCGCGGGCCGACCTTGGCATGATCCCCACCGGCCTGTTCCGGACTCATGTACGCCGGCGTGCCCAGGAGGTTCCCGCTCAGCGTCACGTGCGTGGCCGCGGTTCGGCCGCCCTCCTTGCCGTCCCCGCCGACCTCCTTGGCGAGCCCGAAGTCCATCACGTACGGGCGATCCTCCTTGTCGACGAGCACGTTGGACGGCTTGAGATCCCGGTGAATGATCCCTTCCTTGTGCGCGTAGGCCACGGCGCCCGCGACGTCGGCAAGCAGGCGGACCTCGTGCCGGAGCCGCTCGATCCCCTTGCGCGATCCGGACTTCTTCCATTCCAACGTGTCGTCGAGGTACCCGGACAGGGTGCGGCCGTCGACGAAGTCCATGGTGATGTAGTGCCGGCCCTCGACCTCGCCGACGTCGTGGATGCCGATGATGTGCTGGTGGCGAAGCTTGGCGGCGAGCCGGGCCTCCCGGAGGAACCGGGGGACCGCCTGCTCGTCGCTGCCGTCCTGGTGCTTGATCTGCTTGAGGGCGACCATGCGACGAAGCTCGGTGTCCCACGCCTTCCAGACGACACCCATGCCGCCCGACCCGAGTTGGGTGAGCAGCCGGTACCGTCCGAAGGGCGCACCCTCGTGCTCCCCCCCGCGTCGCGGCAGGGCCTGGACCGACGGAGAGCGATCCGAGCGCTCCGCATGCGCGGTTTCGGCAACCCCCGTGGGGCGGCGTCGGTCTCCCGAAGATCCCCGCTCCAGCGGGCGGTCGCCGGGCGCGACCTTGACCGTGGCGCCGGTGTCCTTGAAGGCGGAAGAACCCGGCCGATGGGGGCCGCCCGGGGCTCCGCGGGACTCCGGACCCGCGAGAACGGTGGCGTCGGGCGACGGGACTGCGCCGACGTGGACGGTGACCTCGGCACCCGCGGACGACGGGCGCTCCCGCCCCCGGTCCTGGGCGACCGCTCCCGCTCCCGGCCGCAACGTCTCGCCGACCTCCGGCGCGGAGGGGACTCCCGCGGGACGCTCGACGCGAACGGTCAAGCCGGGATCCGTCGACTTCACGTCCGGTGCGCGCGCCGATCCCTCTTCCGTCCGCGGGCGGACCGCCCCGTCCGATCCGGCGGCATTCGCCTCGACCGGTCCCCCGCAGTCCGGGCAGACCGGAGGCGCCCCGGCGGGCAGCAGGTAGGTCCTGGAACAGGACGGGCAGGAGTACGACGTCATCGAGGCTCCACGGGTGAATGCCCAGACCGGGTATTCTGCCACGCGCCGAGGCCGGATCGAAGGGTTTTTTCGGGACCGGGGAGGAGGCGCCCCGGCCCGGACTCGGGCACGGACGTTCCGCGCCGGCTCGGATGGATCAGATCCGCATGCGCGGATCGATGGCGTCTCGGATCCCCTCGCCCAGCAAGTTGTAGAGCGTGACGGTGAGGAAAATCGCGAAACCGGGCAGCAGGACGAGCCAATAGTAGCGGGGGTTTTCCCGCGCCGTGGAGAGGATCGAACCCCAGGAGGTGTCGGGCGCCTGCACGCCGAAGCCGAGGAACGACAGCGCGGATTCCGTCAGGATGGCGCTGGCCACGCTGAACGACACGGCGACGAGGATCGGCCCCAGGCTGTTCGGGAGGACGTGGCGGAAGATGAGCCGGAAGCTGCCGGCCCCCAGGGCGCGACCGGCCGTGACGAAGTCCTGGTCGACGAGGCGGAAGAACTCGCCGCGGGCGAGCCGGGCAATGCCGGTCCAGCCGAAAATCCCGAGGACGATCATCACGTTGAAGATGCTGGGCGGCAGCACGGCCAGCACCGCCAGAACGATGAAAAAACTCGGGAAACAGAGGACGAGTTCGATCACCCGCGACAATGCGATGTCGACCCAGCCGCGGAAATAGCCCGCCAGGGAACCGACCACGATGCCGATGCACAGGGCGATGCCGGTCGAGACGAAGCCCACCGCCAGAGAGATCCGGCTGCCCCACAGCATGCGGGTGAGCAGGTCGCGACCGTTTTCGTCCGTGCCGAAGAGGTTCTCCGCCGACGGAGCTTCGAACTTGCGGGCCGTATCCTGCTCGTTCTGGCCGAAGTAGATCGGCGTGTGCACGATCGCGTCCGGCCGGATCGCGCCGTCGCGGATGGAGGCCTTCCAGGCGATGGGATCGAAATACGATGGCTGCGTCGCGCGCCACGCGGTGAGCAGCAGGACCGGGAGGGCGGCGATCCAGATCGCGCGCTCCACTTTCCGGGCGCGCGGCAACCCGCGCGCGATCGGGGTGAAGCGGAACAGCAGGGGGATGACGACGAGGAACATCAGGGTGGCGGACTGGAGAAACGTGTCGACGGTGGTCAGCGACTCCAGCACGGGCCATGCGGCGCGCGAGGTGAGCGTGGCCTTTTCCGGGTCGAACTCCGCCACGGCGCGGTCGCGCAGGGTCTTCAGGTTTTCGAGGGTCGCCTTGCGCTGCTCCGCCGGCTGGTCCAGGTAGCCTCCCCGGACGAGCGCGACGTATTGGCTCAGAAACTCACGGGCCTTCGCCTCCGACTCGGCCGACCGCTGCCGGGCCATGCCGAGGAGCTTCACTTCGAGGGCGACCAGGGTCTCGTCGAGCCGGCGGGCGTACACTCCCGGCAACTCCCCCACCACGCGCTCGATGGTCGCGTCCAGGGCCTGCTGGTCCGCCGGCTGGAGCCGCTCGCGAACCGTGCCGATCTCCACCGCGTCGGTCTTCCACTTGAAGTCCTGCGGATTCTCGAGGAGGAACTTTTCCTTCGCGGCCTCGATCCCCTTGCCGAAGCGGTGCCAGTCTTCGACGCGGATCTGGCGCGTGAACTCCTTCATCGTCACCTTGCGATCGCGCCAGCGCTTCCGGGCCGAATCCAGTTCCTCCGGCATGCGAACGAACTCCCCGTGCGCGGCCGCACGGTACTCCCGGAATTTCTGCGCGTAGATGCCCGGCATCGTGCCGCGGAAGTAGAGCGGACGATCGTTGGCCAGCCAGGGGGTGAAGACCGACGTCACGTAGATGAGGACGATCACGCCGAGAGACCATACCGCGAGCCGGTTCTTGCGGAACTGCCCGAGGACGATGTCCCAGTAGCTTCGTCCGTAGGACGCGGCGGCCGCGGCGGCGGCCGGGTTCGGAGGCGCGGCGACCTCCGCGGGGGCGGCGTCCTTCGGTTCGCTCATGGCCCTACTTCAAGGTAATGGTCGGATTGACGATCGCGTACAGCAGATCGGAGATCAGCACGCCGATCAGGGTCAGCATGGCGGACAGCACGACCTCGGCCATGACCAGCGGGTAGTTCCGGGTGAGGATCGCCTCGAAGAACAGCCGGCCCATTCCCGGGATCCCGAAAATGTACTCGATGATCACCGACCCGGCGAGCATGGCCGGAAACAGGAGACCGAAGAGCGTGATCACCGGGATGAGCGAGTTGCGCAAGACGTGCTTGAGGATCACGCGACGCTCCGGCAACCCCTTCGCGCGCGCGGTGCGGACGTAGTCCAGGCGGATGTTCTCCAGCATCCCCACGCGCATCTGCCGGGACAGCATGGCGAACCCGCCGTACGTGAGACACATCACCGGCAGGAACAGGTGCCGAGCCCAGGTGGTCACGTACCCCCAGAGGCCCGCCTCCTCGACGGTGACCTTGGTGTATCCCTGCGTCGGGAACCACTGCAGGTACTCGCCGCTGCACAGGTAAACGAGGCACATCGTCGCCACCCAGAAGGACGGCAGGGAGTAGAGGATGAAGAGCAGGACCGTGACGATCCGGTCGCCGATCGAGTACTGCGCCACCGCCGAGTAGATCCCGACCGGGATGGCGATCAGGTAGATGAGAAAGAAGGCGATCACGTTCATCACGATGGTGATGGGAAGGCGCTCCAGGATCTCCTCCATCACCGGACGCCGCGGAGGGATGAACGAGCGGCCGAAGTCGAAGCGGATGACGTCGCCGAGCCAGTACGCGAACTGCATGTGCGTCGGCTCGTCGAGATGGCGCTCCTTGCGCCACTGCTCGATCGCCTCCCGGTTGAGCTGGCCCTGTTTGATCTCGCCCGAGATCCCGGTTCCCACGATCATGGCCGCGGGGTCGCCGGGCGCGAGCCGCATCACGAAGAACGTGACGAGGACCACGCCGAAAAGCGTGACCGGGATCATCAACAGGCGCTTGAGGATGTAGGTCTGCATGGTCCCGGCGCTACTTGCGGGCCGCCTCCTCCTCGGGGATGTACCACTCGGTCGGATCGTATCCGGGGCGCAACAGGTAGAACTTCACGTTCCGGAAGCGCTTGCTGATCGCTCCGAGTTCGGCGGGTTGGTAGAGGAACATGTACGGCTGCTCCTCGTAGAGGATCTTGTGGAGCTGCTTGTACATGGCGCGCCGCTTCTCCGGATCGAGTTCCCCGCGCGCGGTCTCGATCAGCCGGTCGGCCGCCTCGTTCACGAAACCGACATGGTTCGAGCCGTTGATGCCCGCCTGGGAGGAGTGCCAGATCTGGTACGGATCCCCCTCGGAGGGCGGATTCCCCAGCACCCACGAAAGGGTGCAGGCGTCGAATTCGAGTTTTTCGATCTTCTCCAGGAAGGCGCCCCACTCCAGCATGCGCACCTGCATGTCGATGCCGAGCTTTTTCAGGTTCGCCTGGTAAATGTCGGCGCGACGCTTGGCCGGATGCGTGGCGTCGACCTGCGGCATCAGCAGTTCGAATCGGAACGGCTGCCCGTCCTTGTCGCGCAATCCGTCGCCGTCGCGGTCATACCAGCCCGCCTCGAGCAGGAGTTCGTCCGCCTTCTGCGGGTCGTACGGGCGCGGCTTCAGCGAGTGATCGTACGCCTTGCCGAAGATGAACTGGTTGCCGGTCGTGATCACGCCCGACTCGTAAAGGACCTCCTTGAGGAACTTCACCTTGTCGAAACAGGCCAGATCCATCGCCAGGCGCACGTCCCGGTTGTCGAACGGCGGCTTGCGCATGTTCCAGCCCACGTAGCCGTAGTTCCCCAGGATGTACTCGACCTTGGCGTAGTTCTTGGAGAATTCCGCCGACTTGCTGGCATCCCCGTAGAACTGCTCCGGCGTCAGGAGCGGCATGAAGTCGATCTCGCCGTTCTTGAGCGCCTGCAGCGCCGCGACCATGTCCGGCATGAAGCGGACGTGAATCTTCTCCAGGTATCCGGCCCGCTTCTTGTCCCAGTGGTTCGCCACCCGACTCAGCGTGATGGAGTGATCGCGCTTCCAGGACTCCACCCGGTACGGTCCGGAGAACACCGGCTTGACGTGGAACGGATGGTCGACGTACTTCTTGCAGTAGCCGTCCGGATCCTTGGACATCTGATCCTCGGGATCCAGGATGTGCTTGGGCCGAATGGCGAAGGTAGAGGAGGTATCGAACGCCATCCAGTACTGCTCGTCGTACACGAGTCGGACGGTATGGTCGTCGATGACGGTGCACTCGGTCAGGTGCTGGTAGTAGTTCTGGATGTTGGGCGCGCCGAGGTGGGGATTGCGCAGCAGCTGCCACGAGAAGTAGATGTCCTTGGCCGTGACGGGGTGACCGTCCTGCCAGCGCGCCTCCTTGCGAAGCTTGAAGGTGAACGCCACCTGGCGATTGATCTTGCCGATCTGGTCGCGGGCGATGGCGGTCTCCCCCTCCGCGGACTTGACCGTACACCCCTCGGGCGTCTCGGTCACCATCCCCCGCACCTGGGTGCCGTCCTTGCGGGTGACCACATCCTCCTTGATCCAGCTCTCTGCGAGGTCCGGAATGTACTCCCAAGTCTCCCGATCCAGCGTGGTGAGCGAGTTGGCGAGCCACTGGAACATGTACCCGCAGACGGCGCTGTTGTCGATCCAGTCGCAAAGGATGCGCATCTGGCTGCGGAAGTGGATCGTGACCTCGCCCCCCACGCGCGGGGTTTCCTTGCCCGTCGCGCGGTCGTTGTAGATGTCGGCCTTCACCGGGCCGGGCCCCTTGGCCCCTTTCAGGTGCGGCGCGGGATCGACTCCGTCCTGGGCGAGGAGCGCGGTGCTCAGGCCGAACGCCGCCAGAAAACCGAAGGTGACGAATAGAAGGGATTTGCGGTGCGTCATGAGACGGGACCTCCTGAGGTTCCCCCCCGGGTCGGCAGGTAGTGGAACGGCGCCGGAATGCGGGAAAGTCCCGGGATTATAGGGGCGTGAGAAAAGGAGCGTCAAGGGTTTCAGGGCGGGAGCGATCGCGCGCGAGGCGCGCGCAGCGACGCCCGCGGGGACCCGGACCGGGCCGGACGTTCGATGACGGGACCGCCCCGCTCCCACGAACCGGCCGGTGGCCGGGGTCCCCACGGAGCCGACGAAGCCGGGGCCGCCCGCCGAGCGGGTGGACGGTCGTCACTGCTGCGGGACGCGCACCGGCAGCACGACGCTGTACAGCAATCCCGGGTCCTTGTGCGTCTGGAAGCCCTCGATCATGGTGCGCGCGGAAGGCTTCAGGATTCCGCGGTGGATCTCCTCGCCGTTCACGGTGACGACGATTTCCTTGGTGAGATCGACGAGCTTGTCATTGAGCAGGAGCTCGAGTTCCTTGATCTTCTGGGTGGTGAGCTCGATGCGGTTGCCGTCGAGGATGTTCCCCTCGACGAAGAGCACGCCCGCGCCGCCGCTCTTGAGCTGGATCCAGAACGCGCGGCCCGAGGAGTTGACCTTGGCGCTGGTGGCCTGAACGACCCGCCTGGGCCAGCGGTTGCGCCGGAGATCCTTGGCCCAGGTCGCGATCCGCTTTTGCTCGTCGACCGGGAGGTCGTGCCCGACCCCGGGGAGTTCACGATAGACGTGGTTGGCCTTGATCGCGTCCAGTTCCCGGCGGGTCTCGTGGGCCGCCTCGAGCGGAACGGCATTGTCCTGGTCGCCGTGGACGACGTACATGGGGACATGGATCATGTTGCCCATCAGCGGAGGCTCCCCGCCGATGTGAAAGTGATACAGGGAGTAGGCCGCGCCGGAGATGCCGCCGGCGCACCGATCGGGCTGGAACCCGGCGACCCAGAACGCCATCACGCCGCCCTGGGAAAAGCCCCCGACCACCACGCGATCCTGGTCGATGTTGACCTCGCCGAACAGATCCATCATGACGAGGCGGAAGACCGAACAACCGGTTTCCGGCATCGGGTAACCCTTGCGATCCGGATTGTCCTCGGGCAGGGACGGCGAGACCACGACCCAGTCCTGGAGGAAGTTCCAGCGCTCGATGCCCGGCTGGGCGTGAATCCCGGGTCCCCACATGAAGTACATCACGGGGTACGATTTCGCCGGGTCGTAGCCGGTCGGGAGCCGGACGAGATACGGCACGGGCTTGCGCGCGAAGGTGACCTGGCGCTTGAGCAGCCCGCTCTGCTTGGGGGCGGGATGGGCGGCGCGCAGGAGCCGCTCCATCTCATCGACCGAAAGTCCGTCGAGGCGCGCGAGCGCCGCGGTGGCTTTGGCCTTGGTCTCCAGGGCGTCCGCCTTGAGCCAGTCCTGGACGATCTTGAGTTGCGCCTTGTCGACCGGCTTCGGCGACCTGGCCGGATCCGCGCCGGCGGACACGGGGAGCCAGAGAACGAGGACGATCCAGACGAGCGGGGAAAAGCGCATCGTGGGATCCCGTCACGCAATCGGACGTCCCCATCCGGCTCCCGGCGCGGCCGGGATACCCGCCGGATCGGGGCGGATGAGCCACGCACGACGATCCCGGGGGGCCCGTCTCGATCCGATCACGGGCACCCGGACCGCGTGGACTGCCTACCCTTTGAGCGACGCGCCGCACTCCATGCACAGGTCCCGCTCTTCGGCCGGGACCTCGGCGGCCTTGTAGAGCGCGTCGCACCCCGGGCAATGGATCATTTCGGTGCGCAGGGTGCGCAGCACTTCGCACACCTGCTCCTGGGAGAGAAACCCCTTCTCCACCATGATGGCGCCCAGGAGGCGGTACTCGTCGTCGCGCTGCTTCTTCCCCTGGATCATCATGCACTCATTGAGCTGATTGGGCGAGATCAGCCCCAACTGCACGCACAGGCGGCCGAACAGGAAGTCCTGCGCCCGGGCCGGATCCCCCTCGTTGTCCTCGCCGCGGATTTCCGACAACTGGGACAGTTGCTCGAAATCGAGGTGCCCCTTTTCGACCAGGATCATGCCGAGCGAGACGCGGTTGGCGCTCTCGCGCTGCACGCGCGAACACTCGCGGATCTGCGCTTCGGTGACGTACTCGGAGTCGATCGCGGCCTGGGCGAAACTCTTGTCGAGCGCGTCGAGCGCCTCCAGGACCTCGCTGTCGCTCGACGGGATGAGGGCCTCGCGCTTGGCGGGCGGTCCGGCGGGCGGAACCGCCTTCCCCTTGCCGCCGCGAATCGGAACCGGACCGGACTTCTCCGTCCGCCTCGCGGTGATCCGGGGCGGCGGCGGCGCCTCGGCACGCGCGGGCTTCGCGGGGGCGGGCGCGGCGGGCTTCGCGGACTTGGGAGCCGGTTCGGATCGCGCGGGCTTGGGCGTGACCGGCGGACCGGCCGTCGGAACGCGGCGCTCTCCCTGCTCCCGCAAGGCGGCGTTCTTGACCACGTTGGTGATGCCCGACTCGAGGGGCGTTACCTCGACGGGATCCCCGGCGACTTCGTCTTCCTCGTCTTCTTCGTCATCCGCTTCCCCGCGGTCGTCCTGCCCGGCCGAAACCGGCCGCGGTGTCTTGGCGGGGCGCGACGATCCGGCGGCCCCCGGAGCGACAGGCACGGCCGGGACTTCGGCCGAATCTCCGGACGACACGACCTGAAACTCGACGGTCGTCGAACCGACGGTCACCCGGTCCCCCGGCTGCAGATCGTGTTCGCCCTCGATGACCTTTCCGTTCACGATCGTTCCGTTGCGGCTCTGCAAATCGGAACAGAGGTATTTTTCACCTTTGCGAACGAACATCGCATGCGTTCGCGAGGCTTGAATGTCGGTCAGCTTGATTTCCGTGCCCTTGCCGCGCCCGATGATGTAGGAGCGGTTGGGTTGGTCCAGCAGGACCACCTTCCCCTTGTCCGGGCCATCGACGACCAAAACCCTTCCAACGGCCATGCTTAAGGCTTCCGTGAGAAATGGTATTCGTAAAGCGCACCCCGAGTTGCGGCTGAACTATACTCCAGGCATTTGCGGCTTGTCAAGGGTACGGGAAGTTGCTTCAATGCGCGCCGCTCGCGCAGGAAACCGCCCATTGCCGGCGCCGGGGAAGGACCCGTTCCGATCCCGCGCCGGACGGGACGCTGCGCGGCCGGGGGGAATCCGTCCGGATCCCCAAGGGGCCCCTTGAATTCCTGCTTCCCAGAGGGGCGAATCCGCAGCCAAACGAGGGGGAGAAGATGGCATCCGGTTCCGCGGGTCCGAAGTCACAGCAAGCGTTTCGCGACGCCCAGGAGGTCCTGGTCGGGGGAGTCAATAGCCCGGTCCGGGCATTCCGTGGGGTGGGCGGAACGCCTCTCTTCTTCGCCCGGGGCAAGGGAAGCCGGGTTCGCGATCTCGACGGCCGGTCGCTGATCGACTACGTCGGCTCGTGGGGTCCGCTCATCCTGGGGCACGCGCACCCGCGCGTGCTCGCGGCGGTGTCCCGCGCCGCCCGGTTGGGCACGACGTTCGGCGCGCCCACGCAGCGCGAGACGGAGCTGGCGCGCCGGATCCGCGAGGCGATTCCGACCATGGAGAAGGTCCGGCTGGTCTCCTCCGGAACGGAAGCGGTGATGAGCGCCATCCGGGCCGCGCGGGCGTTCACGGGCCGGGACCGGATCGCGAAGTTCGAGGGGTGCTATCACGGCCACTCGGACGGCCTGCTCGTGCGCGCGGGCAGCGGGGCCCTCACGCTCGGAGTTCCGGACTCCCCGGGCATCCCCAAGCCGATTGCGGCGCTCACGCTGACGCTTCCCTTCAACGATCTCGAGGCCGTCTCGGCCGCGTGCCGCAAGCACGGGAAGACGCTCGCCGCGCTGGTGGTCGAACCGGTGCCCGCGAACATGGGGGTCGTTCTGCCGGAGGCGGGCTTCCTGTCCGGGTTGCGCCGGCTCGCCGACGAATACGGGTTCCTGCTGATCTTCGACGAGATCATCACCGGGTTCCGGCTCTGCTACGGCGGCGCGCAACTTCTGTATCGGGTGCGGCCCGACCTGACCACGCTCGGCAAAGTCGTCGGCGGCGGGCTGCCCCTGGCGGCCTACGGCGGCCGGGCCGACGTGATGAACGGGATCGCGCCCGAGGGCAAGGTCTACCAGGCCGGCACCCTCTCCGGCAACCCGCTCGCGGTCGAAGCGGGCCTCGCCACCCTGCGAGAGTTGCGGGCGCGGGGGGCGTATGAGCGTCTTCTCACGCGCACCCAGGAGCTCGCCATCGGCCTGCAGTCCGCGGCGGACACGGCCCGGGTGCCGGTCACCGTGAACTGCATCGGTTCCCTGCTCACCGTCTTCTTCGCCGCCGGACCGGTCGACAACCATGCGGACGTCATGGCCTCGGACCGAGAGGCGTACGCCCGCTTCTTCCATGCGATGGTGCGGGAGGGGGTCTACCTCCCTCCTTCGGCCTTCGAGGCGTGGTTCGTCTCCCTCGCCCATCGGGCTGCCGACGTGAGCAAGACGCTGTCGGCGGCGGAGCGGGCGTTCCGCAAGGTCTAGTCCCCGGCCGGATCCGCCCGCGCGGCTCCCCGGACGGCGGCAAGCGATTCGAGGTCGACGATGAAGGTCTCCGCCCCCAAGACGGTCCGCGCGCCCCGCGGCACCCGGATCACGTGCCGATCGTGGCTGACCGAGGCCCCGATGCGGATGTTGATGAACAACCTCGATCCCGACGTCGCCGAGGATCCGCGTCGTCTGGTCGTCTACGGCGGGTCCGGCCGCGCCGCGCGATCGTGGGAGTGTTTCCACGCGATCGTCCGGACCCTGAAGAAACTCGGACTCGACGAGACGCTGCTGGTGCAGTCGGGCAAGCCGGTCGGCGTCTTCCGGACCCACCCGGACGCGCCGCGGGTGTTGATCGCCAACTCCCTGCTGGTCCCCCATTGGGCGACGGCGGAGAACTTCCGCGCGCTGGAGGCCCGGGGGCTCACGATGTACGGGCAAATGACGGCCGGGTCGTGGATCTACATCGGCACCCACGGGATCGTGCAGGGGACGTACGAGACCTTCGCCGAGGCGGGACGCAAGCACTGCGGCGGTTCCCTCGCCGGCCGAGTCGTGGTGAGCGGCGGCCTCGGCGGGATGGGCGGCGCACAACCCCTGGCCGCGACCCTGAACGGGGCGGTCTTTCTCGGTGTGGAAGTCGACCGCGAGCGGATCGAACGGCGGATCCGCTCCGGCTACTGCGACCGTCTGTGCGAGACGCTGGACGAGGCCTTGCCGCAGATCGAGGAGGCGCGCCGCGCCCGCAGGCCGCTGTCGATCGGGCTGGTCGGGAACTGCGCGGAGATCATTCCCGAGCTCGCCCGGCGGAAGTGGGTCCCCGACCTGCTCACCGACCAGACTTCGGCGCACGACGCGCTGCTCGGCTACGTCCCGCCCGGGATGAGCCTGCGCGCGGCGGTCGCCCTGCGGCGGTCCGACCCCGATCGATACATCCGGCTGTCGATGGCCGGGATGGCCCGCCACATGAAGGGAATCCTCGACCTGCAGAAGCAGGGCGCGGCCGCCTTCGACTACGGCAACAACCTCCGCGGCCAGGCGGTCCAGGCCGGCGTCCGGAACGCCTTCGACGTCCCGGGGTTCGTGCCGGAGTACATCCGCCCCCTCTTCTGCAAGGGGCGCGGCCCGTTCCGCTGGGTCGCGCTGTCCGGAGACCCGCAGGACATCTACACCACGGACGACCTCGTGCTGTCGCTTTTCCCGAAGGACCGCGTCCTCACCGACTGGATCCGCCTCGCCCGCGACAAGGTGAAGTTCCAGGGGCTGCCCGCGCGCATCTGCTGGCTGGGTCAGGGCGAGCGCGCCGAGTTCGCGCTGGCGCTCAACCGGCTCGTGCGCAAGGGACGCCTGAAGGCGCCGATCGTCATCGGACGCGACCACCTGGACACCGGCTCCGTCGCCTCCCCCAACCGGGAAACGGAGGGGATGAAGGACGGCAGCGACGCGATCGCGGACTGGCCGATCCTCAACGCGCTGCTGAACACCTCCTCGGGGGCGACGTGGGTATCCGTCCACCACGGCGGCGGGGTCGGCATCGGGTATTCGATCCATGCCGGCCAGGTGATCGTGGCCGACGGCACGCGGGAAGCCGAGCCCCGGCTCGAGCGGGTCCTGACCAACGACCCGGGCATCGGGGTGGCGCGCCACGCCGACTCCGGGTACGAGGAGGCTGCGGAGACCGCGCGCAAGCATCGGATCGTCCTGCCGATGAAAGCGCGCTAGCGGGTCTTCACTCTTGAGATCCTAGTGGGTCTTCAATCTTGAGATCCTAGGTTCGGCCGAGGTGATTTTCGCGCCC
>CAZWCX010000133.1:0-18829 GCA_964632945.1 uncultured Planctomycetia bacterium
CAGCCGGTAGTAGAGGTCCTCGCGAAAGCGGGCGGCCTTGATCTCGTCGCGCAGGTCCTTGTTCGAGGCCGAGACGATGCGCACGTTGACGCGCACGATGTCCTTGCCGCCGACCCGGCGGATCTCGCCCTCCTGGAGCGCGCGCAGCAGCTTCTTCTGCATCTCGAGGCTCATGTCGCCGATCTCGTCCAGGAAGAGCGTGCCGCCATGGGCGATCTCGAAGAGGCCCTTCTTGTCCTGGGTCGCTCCGGTGAAGGCCCCCCGCATGTAGCCGAAGAGCTCGCTTTCGAGCAGCGTTTCCGGGATCGCGGCGCAGTTTTCCGAGACGAAGCGGGCCGCCCGCCGGGGGCCGTTGAAGTGGATCGCCCGGGCGACCAGTTCCTTGCCGGTGCCGCTCTCCCCGTAGATCAGGACGGGCACGTCGGTGTCGGTGATCCGGTCGAGCACCTGCAGGACCTGCTGCATCTTGTCGCTCTTGCCGACGATATTGCGGTAGTCGTACTTGAGTTGCAAATCGCTGCGGTTGCGTTTCAACTCCTCGCGCACCTCGGTCAGCTCGACCGACTGCCGCTCGACCTTCTCCTCAAGGAGCCGGTTCAGTTTCTCGACCTGTTCCTTGGACCGACGCAGGTCCTCCTGCTTGCGCAGGTTGTCCTCGAGCAGGCGGGCGTTTTCGATGGCGATGGCGGCCTGGTCGGCGAAGGCCTCGAGCAGCGTGAGTTCGTCCGGGGTGAAGACGCCGCCCTCGAATCGGTTGTCGATGTAGACGCAGCCGAGCGCCTTCTCCTTCACCTTGAAGGGGATGCAGAGGACCGACCGCAACTTGAGCCCGGCGACGCTCATGAAGGCCTGGAAGCGCTGGTCGGCCTGCGCATCCGCGGTCAGGACCGCGCGACCGGAGCGGATGACCTCTTCGGCGATCGAGTGGCTGATCTTGAACTCCGGGTTCCGGATCGCTTCCTTGTCGAAGTTTCGCGCGACCTTGAAATTCATCGCCTCGTCTTCGAGCAGGATCAGAAAGCCGCGCTCCGCCTCCGTGAGTTCGATGACCTTGTCCATGATCAATTCGAGGAGACGCTTCAGGTTGAGTTCCGAATTGATGGCCTGCGCGACTTCCTGGAGGCGCAGGAGGTTGTCGCGGCTGGCCACGATGGCGGCCATCCGCGCCGAGCCGGTCTGCTCGGTGTAGACTTCGTCCAGGACCCGGCCGACCTCCTCGAGCCCGTCCACGCCGCGGGAATCCACGATGGCCTCGATGTCGTCGCGGAGCCGCACCTCCAGGTCTTCCGGCGCGCCGGTGTCGGTCGGGGCTGCCGGCTCCGCTCCCCCGGCGGCCGCGACGTGGCGCTTGCGCATGGGTACCAGTCGGCGGAGACGGCGGCGCAGGACCCGGGGTCGCATCGGTTCGGCGGCGCGCGCTTCCTCCTCCGCCTCGTCCTCGGCCATGGACTCATAGAGGATGGCGGTCGTGCCGATTTCGATGCGATCGCCCGGCTTGAGCAGTTGGTGGTTGACGCGGACCCCGTTGACCTGGGTGCCGTTCTGGCTGGCGAGGTCGACGAGCAGGTAGCCGCGCTCGGTAAGCTCGATGTAACAATGTTCTCGGGAAGATTTTATGTCGAGGATCTGGATCGTATTGGAAGGCGCGCGGCCGATGGTGACGACGCTGCCGTCGAGGCGCAGGGTGCGGACCTCGTTGTTCTCCTTCACGACCAACTGCGGCATGGGTGGGGGGGAGCCTCCGTTTCCTGATTCGCGGAGGAGGGTTACGTCGTTTTTCGGAGCGCGGGAAGGGTCGCCGAAGTCACGATTTCTTATACCACGGGACGGGAACTCATGCCAGCGAAAACCTAACGATTGCGCGGGTTCGCCGGTGATTTCTCTTGACAATTTTCTTCACCTCCTCGTATGATCTGCCGACACTTTATTCGGCGGAAGGTCCGGCGGGAGGCCGGAGGCGCGCCGGCATGGAGGGTGCGCAGGGCCAGGCTCCCTGTGGGCTGGTTCCCACCTCACATTGCCTGACGTCGTTTCCCCGCCGGGATTTCGGTTTCTCTGCGCGGCGATCGGTCATGCTGGAAACGTCGGCGATTTCACCCCGCTACGCGGTCGTCCTCGGGGCGGCCTGTGGCTTCTTTCTCGTCGGCACGCTCCTGGCGGTCGTGGTGCTGCTGGGGGACTACGGGGCCGATGGGCGGGAGACGCCGGGAAAATCGGCGCGGTCGAAGAAGTCGGCGCTGTCCGAGGAAGAGCGCGAGAAGCTGCGGAAGAAGCTGGACAAGTACGACCGCCTGCTGGGCGATCTCGAAGAGCGACTGATTACGGTCTCCAACGAGCTGAATACCGCTCGCGAAGCGCGGGGGGCGGCGCCCGGTGGCGCGATGCCCGGCGGCGAGACCGGAGGGACGTCTTCGACCGTCGCGGGGGGTGTCGGGACGTTTGTCGCGACGCGCAACGATTACTCTGGAGCCGGCGGGGCCCCCGAGATTCCGATGTCGGATCCGGCGGTCGTGGCGGCCCTCGAATCGCTGGGGATCGATGCCGGCCGGGAGCAGGAGTGGCGCGAGGCGGTCCAGGCGGTCTATCGGGAAGTCAAGGGGGACGAGTATCGGGAGTTGCGCAACCGCCGGGTCGATCGCAGCGCCGATTTCCTGGAAGCGCACCTCCGACTGACCCAGACCCAAAAAGAAGCTTTGATTCAGATCCGCCGGCGGGAAAACGACAAGATGGCGGAACTGTACTCCCGGATGACGGCAGAAAACAATCGCGAGATCCAGGCGGAAGGCGAGCGCGTGCAGATGGCCTCCGCCGAAGAGTTCCGGCAGTTGCTTTCCCCGGACCAGGCGCGGCGCCTGGGTCCGACTCTCAATTCGCTGAGATGATGAAGCTGTTTCGTGCGCACCCCGTTTCGGGCTGTTGAGGATATCAGGAGGGTTGGTGATGGGTGGGTTGAAAACGTGGGAGAAGATCCCCGTCCTAATGATGATCCTCTCGATCCTGCTTTCGCCGGTGCGCGTGTGGGCCGAGGGTATTCACGTGCAGCTCGGCTTCGCCGAGGTGGACGCGTTCGACGAAGTGGCGGAGATCGAGACGTTCGATCCGGGCGCTCCCGTCGCGACCGGACCCGTGTACGTCGAGTACGCGAATTCCGCGGAGAGTCTCGTGCCGGGCTTTGCCGCGGACACGGTGTCGAAGATCACCCCGCACCCGTTCGACTCGGATGCAGACATCCTCCTGCTGTTCAAGTCGCCGACGGACACTGCGCCGATGGGCGTGGCGGTCTCCGCCGGTGGTACGGCGGTCGTTCCCTGCGTCACGACCGCGACCATTGAAGTCTTCTCGGCCGGATCCGGTGCGGATGCGGTCGGCGCGCCGGTCGCGACTCCCGCGGGGAGCACCCCGTGGATGGCCGGTTTCATCCCGGGCGGATCCACGGTGTTCATCAGCAACCGCGGCGTCGGCATTCTCACCCTCGATACCGCCGCCATCGCCGTACCGGTTTCCACGCCGATTCCGGTCGATCCCTTGAACCCGGCGGCCGTGATTCCGGATCCGTTGGACGTCGAGATCACCCCCAGCGGCGCGGTGGGCTGGATGCCCGACTTCGACCCGGCCGCGGCGGCCTCCCTCGTGTTCGGATTCGGCGGCGGCAAGCGCATCACCCGCTTCAGCACGGCCGCGCCGGCCACTCAGATCGACGTGGACATCGACGCCATCGCCGGCGCGATCGCGGGTCCCTGGGGCCTGACGGTCCTGCCGTCCGGCACCGACATCTTCATCTTCTGCAACAGCGGTCACTGCGTGGTGGCTCCGAATGATGAGGCCGGCGCGGTTGTCGCCACGACCGAGGCTTCTCTGCTCGCCGGTGACGTGGCCGGGGATACCTTCCTCGGCATTGCGCTCTGGGACGGCGATGCCACCGACGACTCGGGCAAGGTGTTCCTGACCGCCCACCACGACGTCCTGGGCCCTGCGCCGGATGCCCCTGGACCGAGCCCCGGTGCCGAGCCTTCCGGCTTGTTCCGCATCTTCACGGTCGCCGGCACGGGCAAGTTCACCAGCGCGGCTCCCGTGGGCCCGACCAGCGTCGACGTGACCCCGGAGGCTTTCGAGTATGACGTGGCCATCCGCCCGCCGGTCGCGTTCGTCGACACCACCTTGGGCCGCCGCAAGTCGGGCGGGCACGCCTGCTACGTCGGAAAACTGGGTCCGGAAGGATCGCTGCCGGTCGCGCCGCTGGCATTGCTCGGCTTGGGCGTGGTATATTGCCTCGCCGTCAGCGTCCGCCGGCGTGACGCGGAGCTCTCCGACGGCGACACGGGCATCCTGGACTAACGTCCGGGGTGCCGGTCGGCGGCCGCTCTCGCAGGAAATGGTCCTCCCATGAAAACGAAAGGAATGTGGGCGGCTTTCCCAACCGCCCACTTCCTGGGCGGATTCGTGGGCGTCCTGGTCTTGGGAACCCTTCTCGGCATCGTGGCGATCAGCCTCGCCCCGGCGCCACCCCCGTCCCGGGTGGAGGCGGAGGAACCCTCCGACGATCTCCTCCTCAAAGTCGAGGAAAGCCGGCGCCGCCGCCTCTTGGCCTTGGACGCGGAGCTGCGCGCCCTCGAGACGGAAGCCCGGGAGTACTTCTCTTCGTTCGCCCGACAGGCCATTCAGGTTGCACAGGAGCAGGAGGTCAAGAAGGCCCGGGAAAACCCGTTCCTCGCCGACCCACACATGCGGGCGCGCCTCAAGGCCCTGATGATCGAGGAGCGTCGGCGCGAAAACCTGGCCATGGTCGCCCAGTCCGCAGCGGTCGAGCTCAGTCAGACCGAGCGCATGGTCGAGCTGGGGCCGGGTCAGCGAGAATCGGTCGAAGACGTGTTCGTGCGATACTTGTTGTCTTTGCAGGAGTTTCAGGCGAGACTGCCGCAGATCCCGAAGTCGGAGCATGCCGCCGGCTTCCGTAAGCAGGAAGAGTTTCTCCAAACGGAGATGCGGAAGGTTCTCAGCCCTGATCAATACGACCGGTGGGTCACCACGATCGGCAAGAAGTACCACCGGATCGTCGACTTCGTGGAGACGGTTGACCGCTTGGATAAGAATCCGCCCGTCGGCGATAGGCGCTGACCCCTCGGTGAGGGAGCGGTGGTCGGATACGGTGGAAAGCACCCCTGGGACGGCCCGGCGCAGTCCGGCAGGTTCCATCCATGAAGGGGTGCAAGGATGGAGAGGATTTGGAGGGTTCGGAATGGTTCGCCTGTTCGCTTCCAGCTTGCTCGCGGCTTTGGCGGTGGTGTCGTTCACGCTGATGCTGCCGATGACTGTGGCGCATGCCGATATGATCCCGTCCGCGCCCGCCTCGACGCCGGCGACCTCCGACACGGTCGCGCCCGAGCAGGTGGTGGCCGGTCAGATGGCGGCCCTCGGTCTGACCAACGAGGAGATTGCCGATCGCATGGCGGAGTTGACCGATTCGGACGTGGCGACGATCGCCGCCAATCCGGAACAGGTCCACGTCGCCGGTAGCGCGTGGGCGCTCATCGCCTTCGGCATCGCGGCCTTCGCCTTGATCGCGATTCTGGTCCTCGACAGCCTGAATGCCAAGGAAGCGGAGCAGTACCGCACCTACTAAGGGTCCGTCGCCGTCCTCCGCCCAACGGCCTCGCGGCCGAGGGGCGGATCGGCGGGCAGCGGGGGGCCGAGGGCCTCGGCGACCCGCAACCCGCCGGCTGTGGACCATCCGAAACCTCGAACCCAGTAACGACCCGGCCGGGCTCCGCCCGGTCGGGTCTGCCCGTCTCGGGCGTTCGCCACTGCCGGTCGCGGGTCGGAGGCACTCTCCGGCATTCGCCGGGTTCGTGCGCGACCCCGAGCGGCGGGTCCTGTCCAGGGGCGGTCTGAGGATCGCCCCTGGGTGCGTTTCTCCCCGCGTCGAGTCGAGGGCCCGCGTCCGTCCGGCGCGGGCGTTCCCCGCTCCATGCCCCGATTCTCCGACCCCTTCCGGTTCGAACACGTGATCCACCGTCGTGAGGCGGGAGTTTGCGTGGACGACCTCGTCTGTCGATTGCTGCACGGCGCCTCGCGGACCGTCGTGCGTCGCCTGATCGGTCGCCGCTGCATCCTGCTCAACGGGCAACCCTGTACCGCTCGCGATCGATTGGTCGAGGACGACGTCCTCAGCGCGCGCATCGATCCACGCGACCTCGCCGGGATTCACCCGGTCGATCTCCGCCGGCAGATTCTGTTTCAGGACGCGGATCTGCTGGTTCTCGACAAGCAGCGCGGACAGCTGATCGTACCGGGACGCGATCCGGACGAGCCGAACCTTCGGGATGCCCTGCGAGGACTGTGCTCCGGAGGTCCGGGATCAGGCCCCGCGGCCCCTGACCCCGCGGAAAAACCACCGGCGCGCGGCAAGTCCAAACGCGGAGCGAAGGGGCGAAGCGCGGAGAGCGAGTCGCCCCCGGAATTGGCGGAGGAGGAGGAGGGCGGAGAGGATCCCGCCGGTGCGGCCGAAGCGGATGCCGCGGTGTTGCCTCCATGGGTGGTTCATCGGCTGGATCGCGACACCAGCGGCGTCTGTGTGTGGGCCATGACACGCGAGACCCATCGGGCCCTCAGTCTCGCCTTCCAGCGCCGCGAGGTCGCCAAGACCTACTGGGCAATCGTGACCGGGCGGGTGACGGCGGATGCGGGGGAGATCGACCTGCCGCTCCGGCCGCACCCCAAGGACCCGCTTCGCATGCACGTCACGAAGCGGGGGAACGAGGCGCGAACCTCGTATCGCGTGCTCGAAAGATTCCGAGGCTACGCGCTCCTGGAATTGATCCCCCACACCGGCCGCACGCACCAATTGCGCGTCCACCTGCAGGCCATCGGTCATCCCCTCGCCGTCGATCCGCTCTACGGGAGTCGCAGTCCGCTCTGCCTGTCGGATCTCAAGGAAGACTATCGCGCCAAGCACGGCGAATCGGAGCGTCCCCTGCTCGCGCGCACGCCGTTGCACGCGCGGGAGATCTCGTTCACGCATCCGAAAACGGGGGAACGGGTGTCGTTTCGGTCGGAACTTCCGGAAGATATGGAAGTCGTCCTGAAGGCGCTCCGACGCCATCGCCGCCCGGATACGGGGAGCGGGGAGTCGCCCGCCGGAGCAGGGTCCGTCGGGCATTCGGACCGGGAACCGGAAGCCACACGGGGGATTTGGGACCCCCCGGCGGCGGACGCGCAGGATCCCAAGCCGGGCGCCGGCAAGGATCGGGAGGTCGACGACGAACCGGTCGGCGATCCCGACCCGGAGTGAGTTCGTACCGTCGCAGGAGGAGCGGGGATGGGACACACCTACGGGGTTCTCGGGGCCGGCCGGCAAGGACTTGCGGCGGCGTTCGATCTGGCTCGATTCGGCGGGGCGGATCGCGTCGAGTTGGCCGATGTCTCGGAGGCGGCCGCGCGGGACGGGGCGGCGCGCGTCAATACGCTGCTCGGATCCGACCGTGTCGGCTGGTCGCGGGTCGGTGCCGGCGATCCACGCGCCTTGCGGGAGTGGCTGGAGGGGATCGATAGCTTCCTGAGCGCGGTTCCGTATCCGTTCAACCCGGCGGTGGCGCGCGCGGCCATCGATGCCAAGGCCTGCATGGCCGACCTGGGCGGAAACACGGCGGTGGTCTTCGAGCAACTCGACATGGACCCGCTCGTCCGCCTGGCGGGAGTGCGGATCGTTCCGGACTGCGGATTGGCTCCGGGGCTGGCCCAGATGCTCGCCGTACACGGAATGCGGCAGCTCGACCTTTGCAAGTCCGTGCACGTGCGTTGCGGCGGACTGCCCCGGCATCCGGAACCGCCCCTGGGCTACGCCCTGCTGTTCCACATCGGCGGCCTGGTCAATGAATACAGCGGCAAGGCGGTGTACCTGCGCGGCGGCAAGATTGTCGAGGTCGACACGCTCACCGAGTTGGAAGAATTGGAGTTCCCCGCGCCGGTGGGAAAGGCCGAGGCATTTGTGACCTCCGGCGGCACTTCCACGTGCCCCTACACCTTCGAGGGGAAGCTCGACGTGTACGACTACAAGACGGTGAGGTATCCGGGGCACTGCCGGCCGGTCTCGGTGATGCGGGATCTAGGGCTCTTCAACACCGAGCCGATCGAGATCGACGGGGTCAAGATCGCGCCCCGCAGGGTTTTCGAGGCGGTTGCTTCCCGCGCCCTGACCCGCGCCGAAGTGGACGACGTCGTCGTCCTGCGGGTCACCTGCCGCGGCACGAAAGACGGGAAGAACGCCGACTACACTATGGACCTGATGGACTTCAAGGACCCGGTCACCGGCTTCACGGCGATGGAGCGCACGACCGGATTCCCCGCCGCCATGGTCGTGGCGGCGCTTCCGGATCTGCCCCTGCCCCCGGGCGCCCACCGACTCGAGCAGGTTCCCTTCGGTCCGGGACTCCTCGACGATCTCCGCAAGCGCGGACTGAAGCTCGAGGATCACCTGCTCTCGTATTGACCCGGGGAGCGCTCCCGGATTCCGTCCCGCCTCAGCGGCCCCTGCCGCTCCGGCCGCTGCCGGATCCGCTGCCGGCGGGGGGTTCGGTTCCCGACGTGCCGGTCCCGGGATCGTTCGGAGTCGCGCTTCCGGGGCCGACGCCCGTCTTGTCCTCGGGGTTGCTGCCCGAGTCTTGCGGCGGCTCCGGGAAGGCGTCCGGAATCGGGCCCCTGGGCGTGTCGGTGATGGTGTCGCCGTTGCGCAGCTTCTTCAGGTCGGTGCCTTCCAGAGCGAAGGCTTCCGCCTGGTCCTTGTACGCTTTCTTCACCGCGATGCGACCGAGGAACTCGTCCCCCCGATAGGCATAGAACTCCTGACCCTCGGCCACGCCGTGATCCTCGCCGATGGAAATGAAGAGCAGATTGATTTTCTCGCTGACCGCGAGCACCTGCCCGTTGAGTCCGCGCGGCGCGGTGCCGGCGCGGTCCGGGGCGATTCCGGAGCCTCCCGGCGTGCCGCCCGAGGGGTCGCCGACCCGGCGTTTGCCGGTGAGGATCTCCAGCGAAGCCGTCCGCTCCCGCAGTTCGCGCTCCATCTGGGCCGAGCGCGAGCGCAGTTGCGCCAGTTCCTGTTCCGCCGTGGCGGCGCGGGCGATCGAGCCCTGGGACTTCTCGCGCAAGTCGCGCGTCTCCTGAAGCGCATTGTTGTACTTCGTCTGGAACTCGTCGATCGACTTCTGGAGCGTCGTGACCCGCTGCGTGTGGCTGTCGAGCAGGGCCGACTTCTCCTGGTGGTCCAAGCGCAGGGAGTTGTAGCGTTCGGTGATCTCGGCGAGCTTCGCTTCCTTCGTCACGAGGTCACGGGCGGACGCCACCTTTTCCATGCGGGCGCTTTCCAGTTCCGTGCGGAGGAGGTCGATCGCGGCTTCCTTCTTGAGCACGAGGTCGTGTTCGGCCCGCAGCGCCCGGTTCAGCTCCTCGACCTGGCGCGAAAGGTAGGAGATCTGCTCGACCAGTTTGTTCAGGGACAGTTGCATGGCCTCGAGCTTGGCGCCGGGCTCCGCGGTGAAGACCTCGGCCTTCTCGCCGACCCGCACCACCGAGAGGGTCCCGTCCTCGGTCAGGATCTTGTTCGTCGGATCCGGAAGGAGTTTTCCGTCCACGAGGAACCCGTACTCGTACGTCTTCCCCTTGCGGAGGGCGATATCCACCTGCCACATCCCGTCGGACAGCTTCTGCAGCCGGTGGGCGCGCTCGTTCCAGCCGTTGAAGTCGCCGACCAGGCTGACCGACTGGGCCTCGGTACTCTTGAAGGTGAAGCTGCGGATCTCGCGCTGAATGGCGGAGAGCCCGTCTCCGTCGCCGAACGCAGGGAGCGCGGCGGCCAGCAGGCAGAGCGTCCAGAGAACCCGGACCGACGCCGGCCGGTGGGACCGCAGGACTCGTCGAGTCCCCATGGTCGACCTCCTCAATTCTTCGTAGTTTGCGATCCGGACCTCGCGACGATGGCGCGAGGACCCGGCCTCCCGGGGGTCCGTCCGTTCGGATCCCGAATTCGGTGCTCGAGACCGGCGAACGTCGGGGCGCGGTGAATCGCCGCGCTACTCCATGAAAACTTTCAGCACCGCGCACTCGCGGTCAGGGGCGATTTCGTAGCCTGGCAAGCGGGCGGGGATCAGGACGGTTCGACCCGCGGGCAGGGGGATTTCACCGGTCCCCGGTCCCTCATATCGGATGCTCGCCGCCCCGGACACGCAAGTCAGCGCGGCGAATCGCAGGCCGTCGGCCTTCTCTACAAGACGTTTTGAGAGCCGCAGGAGTTCAATCGAGAATCCCTCGCATCGCAACAGGAGATCCCGGCGCAGGGGCGCCGGCCGCAGCCGGACCGGATCGGACCTTCGTACCCCCATCGTTCGCAAATCAAGGCTCGCCAGCGCCCGATGGAAAGCCGTGGCGTTTCCTCTGCCGCGGGTTCCCCCGGGTCGGCGGACCTCCAGACGCTGCCATTCCCCCCCGCGCAGGGCGACCTCATACACCGCCATGCCCGGCCCGAGCCCATACAGCGTCCCGGGCGGAAGAAAGACCGATTCACCGGGTCGCGCGGGGAGGGTGTTCAGGTGTTCGAGCAGCGTCCCGTTTCGGGCCGCCGCCTGCAATTCCTCCTGAGTGGTTCCCGGCAAGATTCCCCGGCGCAGGCGGGCCTGCGGTGCGGCTTGGAGCACGTACCAGGCCGCGAAGGGGGCCGTGCGCGGGAGCGCGGCCTCCATCGGCGCGTCCAGCGCGGTCCGCAACTCCAGCGGGCCGTCCGATCCAGCCTCGCGCAGGCGGATCTCCAGCGGGAACTCACGCCCGCAGCGAACCGCAACTGCTGGACCCAGAACGCCTTCCGCGTCACTCCGCAGAATGTCCCGCAGAGACGTCCCCTTGCGCGGGCCTCCGTCAATCACATGGCCGCCGCTGCGCTCGTGCGACAGCTCCAACGACTCCGCCAGCGGCTCGTGTCCCTTTGCCCGGGGGCGCCGCTTCCCATAGGACTTTTCGAGCACGGTTCCGCCCCAACCTGCGCGGTGCAGGATGGGTTCGAACGTATACGGGTAGTGGTCCATGCCGCTCCCAAGGGCGCGAAGAGGAAACATGATAGGGCGACCCGAGGGGGGTGTCAAGGGAATGCGCCCGCGGACGGGTCGTCGAGAGGCATGCTCCTTGCGGCGTCGGGAGGGCACGCGGGTCCTTGTCCGCGTCGGCCGGGGGCGATTACCGGGCGCGCGAATCGGAACCGCGGGGGCATGCGTCCCCGGGGAAAGCCCCTCGCGGGAGCCTTTTCCGGGCGGGCGCTAACCCCGGCGTTCCTTGCGCGCGGTACGCAGCGCCTGGCTCAGGTTTTCCAGCCCGCGATAGAACACATCCGGCTCGCCCCCGAAGCTCACCCGGATGAACCCCTTGGCCTGGAAGAGATCGCCCGGGGCCACGAGCGTGCCGTGTTTCTCCTTCGCGAGACGGTGAAACTCCCAACTGTCGATGCCGTGCAGGAGACGGAGGAGCGCGATGTTGCCGCCATCCGGTTCGACCCAGCGGACCTCGGCGTGGGAGTGGACCCAATCCTTGAGGACGTTGAAGTTGGTGCGCAAGGTCTCGAGTGCGCGTTCCCGCAGCGCCTCGCGTCGTTTCAGGGCGGCCAGGGCGATCCGCTGGCTCGGGTAGGAGGTTTCGCAATAGATGTAGTTTTCGACCCGGTGCACGCGGTCGATGACCCGTTCTTCCGCCACGATCCATCCCATGCGTGTGGGGCCGAGGCCGAAGACCTTGGACACGCTGGAGAGGGTGATCATGTTCTCGCCCAGCGTTGCGGCCGGGACCAGCGGTCGTTCGAAGGCCGCGTCGAGATACACTTCGCTGCAGATGACGTGCGCCCCGGCCTCCTTGGCGATCTGGCGCACGGTCTGCAGCTTCTCGGGCTGGGTGGCGACGCCGGAGGGATTGTGCAGGTTGGTGATGACGATCGCACGGGTGTTGCGGCTGATCCGCCGCTCGAGGACCTCGAGGTCGAGTTGGAATCGCTTTTCGAAGGTTCGTTCGAGCGACTTCACCTCGGCTCCCAGGTGTCGGGCGACGCGCACCAACGGCTCGTAGCAGGGCGATTCCACGAGCACTTCCTCGCCGGGGCTGAGGATGGAGCTCAACGAGAGAAAGATGCCGGCGGTCGCGCCGGAAGTCAGGGCGATGTTGGTCGGGCGAACCTGGTACTGACGGGCGAGGAGGTCGATCAACTCGGCGTCGTCCTTGTCTCCCGGGGCCGAGAGGGGGATCTGGTCGATCGTCAGTTCGAGGTCTTCGGCGCGCAGGCGGCGCAGCGCGCTGTTGGCCAGGTCGAAGGGGACATTCCCCATGTTCTCCCGGGCCCAGTCCAGGTACTTGATCGGTTCGTAGTGCACTCCGGACTCCCTGCAAGTTCGGGTTCGCGCGGGGACGGGGAGGCGCGGACCGTCTGCATTGAGGGATTATAGCCCTTTTCAGGGCTGTTTGCAAACCGGGTTCGGGAGCGTCGGGGGCGAGCGGGGGTGGAGCGCCCCGCCGGTTCAGCCGAGCAGCCAGCGCAGCAGGAAGAAGAGGGCGGTGGCGCTGGCAATGGCGGCGGCCACGGTGAGGGCGATCTGGCGCGGGGTCAGTGGGAAGCGCCCCGCGACGGCAGCCGCCTGGGGTGGCTCGCCCCGCCCGAGGCGCTGGAGATCCGACAAGAGCGTGCCGGCGTCGGGATACCGGTCGGCGGGATTCCGGGCGAGGCACTTCATGACCACGGCTTCCACGGCGGGCGGGACGTCGGGTCGGAGACGGTGGAGCGGGGCGGGCGTTTCGAGTGCGACCTTGTCGAGCAGGGCTTCGAGGGACTCCGCGACGTGGGGTGGGCGCCCGCAGTACATTTCGTACGCGACGGCGCCGAGGCCATAGACGTCCGAGGCCGGCGTGAGTCGATCGTTTTCGCCGCGCGCCTGTTCGGGGGACATGTACGGGGCGGTGCCCATGAGCACCGGACCGCGCGCGGCATCTTCATCCGTGGCGGAGCCGACCAGGGCTGCGATGCCGAAGTCGGTGATCTTCAGGCGGCCTGCGGGGTCGATCAGCATGTTGTCGGGTTTCAGGTCGCGATGGAGCACCGACTGCGCGTGGGCATGTCCCATGCCGGCGGCCATGTCGGTCCACAGGGCCAGGATGCGAGCGGGTTCCTTGCGGATCTCCTCGAGGCGTTCCCGGAGGGCGGGGCCGTCCACGAATTCGGAGACGATGTACAGGAGCTTGCGTTCCTCGCCGTAGTCGTAGACGCGCGTCAGGTTGGGATGGTCGAGCTGGCGGGTGGCCACGATCGAGCGGTGGAAGTCGAGGACTTCTGCGGCGGTGGTTTCCTGCGTCAGGATCTTGACCGCGACCGTGCGGCGCATTTGCCGGTCCCAGGCCTTGTAGACGACGGCGTGGGATCCGGAGCCCAATTCGCCGGTGAGTTCGTACCGGTCGACATGTTCGCGGGCCTGGCCGGAGCCGTCCCCGGTCGCGGATTCCGCGGGGACGACCGAGGGGACGGGGGGGGCGGCGGTGGACGGGGGGGCGGGCGAAGGGGCGGCCGGATCCGGGGCGGTGGCCTCGGGTTCGACCGGGGCGAGCTCCATCAATCGACGGCGGGTGCGGGTCGTGTCGCCGGCGATCGGCGGGCGGGCGGCGGAGAGGGTCGGGGCGCCGACCACGGGGGCGAGTTCCGCCGCCCCGGCTTCGGATTCGTGTGCGGCCGCGCCACGACCGGGGAGCCCGGACGTCCCGTTCGCCTCCCCCGCGTCGCCGGCGGTCCCGGCGGGGACGGGATCTTCGCCGCGCGACGGCAGCGCCCGATGGGCCGCTTCCCGCTCGGTGCGGGCTGCGGGCGTCCCCCGGATGGTGGTGCCGTGGCGGAAGGTCTCCTTGGCCGCCTCGGGGCCCGGCACGGTCAGGACCGCGCCGCAGCGCGTGCACGTCACGTTCTGGTTCGGGCGATAGCCGGCCACGTTGTAGCGGGTGCGGCACTCCCGGCAGAGCATGGTCTTCTTGTCCTGGATTTCCAGGATGACGCGGACGTCCTCCTTCTGAAGGTAGCCGTGTTGAACCATGAGCTCGCCGAGGTGAACGAAGACTTCCTCTTCGACCTGGGCCTGGATGCGGAGGATCTCGTTCAGTTGCTCCTGGGTGCAGAACCCGTACTCGACGGCGATGCGCCCGAACAGTTGGTCGCGCTTGCGGATGGTCGAGTGCCGCGCGCGCTCGTCGAGGCGTTTTTCCTGCAGCTTGAGCAGGAGCAGGAGGGTCTGGAAATCGATGTAGCCCTTGCGGACCATGACCGCGCCCAGCGGGGTCGAGGGCGTCTTGGCCTGCTCGAGGACGCACTCGTCGAGTTGTTCCTCGGTGAGCTTGCCGAGGTCGATGGCGATCTGCCCGAGCAGGCTCTTTTCGGCCATGATCGACTCCGGGTGGCCGTTGCGCGTTGCCGGACCGGCCGGTGGACGCGCGTCATCCCTCGGTTCCCGCCGCCGGCCACCGGAGGCGGCCGGCGGGACTCCCGCCTATCTCCGGGCGCCGGCGCGCGCGGGTTTCCGGCCCCCGGCGCGCGCGGGCTTTCGACCCGCGGCCTTCGCCTTGGGGGCCGGCTTGCGCGCGGCGCGGGCCTTCCCCTTCGGCTTGGCCTTCGGCTTCGCAGTCGGCGCCGTGTTCTCGCCTCCGGCCGGTGCCGACTTCTCCCCTTCGGAGAGGGCGGCGTGCGCGGCCGCCAATCGTGCCACCGGAACCCGGAAGGGGGAACAGCTCACGTAGTCGAATCCGGCCTGGTGGCAAAACACCACCGACTCCGGATCGCCGCCGTGCTCGCCGCAGATCCCCACCTTGAGGCCCGGCTTCGCCCGGCGACCGTCCTCCACGGCCACCCGGATCAACCGGCCGACCCCGGTCCGATCGATCGAGACGAATGGGTCCTTGGGAAGGATCTGGAGCTCCACGTAGTCGGTCAGGAACTTGCCGATGTCGTCGCGCGAGAAGCCGAACGTCATCTGCGTCAGATCGTTCGTGCCGAAGGAGAAGAAGTCGGCCTGCGCGGCCACCTCGCCCGCAGTGAGCGCGGCGCGCGGGACTTCGATCATGGTGCCGATGGAGTACTTCACCTTCACGCCCATGCGCGCGACCGTCTCTCGCGCCACCTCTTCCACCACCTTGCGCTGGTTTTCCAGCTCGGTGACGCTGCCGACCAGCGGGATCATGATCTCGGGAATCACCGCCTGACCGGTCTTTGCCACTTCGCAGGCGGCCTCCAGGATCGCGCGCACCTGCATGCGCGTGATCTCGGGGTAGGTGATCCCCAGCCGACAGCCGCGGTGCCCGAGCATCGGATTGAACTCGTGCAGCGCCTCGACGCGCTCGAGCAGCCGCTGCCGCGCCGCCAAGCCGTCCGTCTTCCCCAGCGCCTTGGCCACTTCGATCTCCACCATCAGATCTTCGCGCTTGGGGAGGAACTCATGGAGCGGCGGGTCGATCGTGCGAATCGTGACCGGCTTCCCGCGCATCTCCTCGAACAGGCCCTTGAAGTCGGCCCGCTGATGGGGCAGGAGCCGCTCGAGCGACTCGGCGTACCGCTGCTGCGCCTCGGTCCCGCTCTTTCCCTGTTTCGTGTCGCGCCGCGCCTCCTCCGCAAACACGATCAGCTGTTGCACCCAGGGCAGACGCTCGGCGGCGAAGAACATGTGTTCCGTGCGGCAGAGCCCGATCCCCTCCGCGCCCATCTTGATCGCCATCTGCGCGTCGGCGGGCACGTCCGCATTCGCGCGCACCTTGAGCGTGCGTACCTTGTCCGCCCAGCCCAGAAGTTTCGCGAACTGGCGGTAGAGCAGGGAGTCCGTGGCGGAGAGTTCTCCGCGCAGGACCTGGATGATCTCGCTCGGGCGGGTGGGGACATCGCCGACCATCACTTCGCCCGTGTTCCCCTCGATCGACACGTACTCGCCGGCCTGCACGGTCACGCCGTTGACCGAGAAGCGATGGTGCTCCTCGTCGATCGTCACCGCGCCGCACCCGACGACGCAGGGCTTGCCCATCTGGCGCCCGACCACCGCGGCGTGGCTGGTCATGCCGCCGGTCGCGGTCAGGATCCCGCGCGAGGCATGCATCCCGGCGATGTCGTCCGGCGACGTCTCGGCCCGGACGAGCAGGACCCGCTCTCCCTGCCGCGTACGCGCGACCGCTTCCTCCGCGGTGAACACCACGCGGCCGGCCGCGGCCCCCGGCGAGGCCGGCAACCCCTTGGCCACCGTCCGGAACTCCTTGCGCCGGGTCGCGTCGAAGATCGGGTGAAGCAATTGCTCGAGCTGCGCCGGCTCGACGCGACCGACCGCCTCCTTCGGCGTGATCACGCCCTCCTCGACCATCTCGACGGCGATCCGCACCGCCGCCAGGCCCGTCCGCTTGCCGGAACGGGTCTGCAGCAGATACAGCGTCCCTTCCTGGATGGTGAACTCGAAGTCCTGCACGTCCCGATAATGGCGCTCGAGGCGCGAGGTGATGGCGCGCAACTGCCGGTAGGTCTCCGGCATCTCCTGCTCCATCTCCGCGATCGGTTTGGGCGTGCGGATCCCGGCCACGACATCCTCGCCCTGCGCGTTGGTCAGGTACTCGCCGTAGAACCGCTTCTCTCCGCTCCCCGGATCGCGCGTGAAGCCGACGCCGGTCGCGCTCGTCTCGCCCATGTTGCCGAAGACCATCGCCTGCACCGTGACCGCGGTGCCCAGATCGTGCGGAATGCCGTAGATGTTGCGGTAGGTCACGGCCCGATCATTGTTCCACGACCGGAACACGGCGTCGCGCGCCTCCACGACCTGGCGCATCGGGTCCTGGGGGAAATCCTTTCCGGCATGCTGCCGGACCAACGACTTGAAACGGTCCACCAGCGCGCGCAGATCCCCGACCCCCAGCGCGGTGTCCAGGTCGACCCCCTTGGCCTTCTTCACCGCCGCAATCTCCCGCTCGAACAGGTTCTTCTCGAGCTCGAGCACGACGCTGCTGAACATCTGAATGAAGCGCCGGTAGCAGTCCCAGGCGAAGCGCTCATTGCCGGTCTTCCGCGCCACCCCCTCGACCGTGACATCGTTCAGGCCCAGGTTCAGGATCGTGTCCATCATGCCCGGCATGGAAAACTTCGCCCCCGAGCGCACGGAGACGAGCAGGGGATTCGCGGCGTCCCCGAACCCGGTTCCGGTCAGCTTCCCGATCCGGGTGAGCTGCGCGGCCATTTGCTGGTCCAGGTCCTTGGGGAAATTCTTCCGATCCTGGTAAAAGAGCCGGCACACCTGGGTCGTGATGGTGAATCCCGGGGGAACCGGGATCCCGGCGTTCGTCATCTCCGCCACGCCGGCGCCCTTTCCGCCGAGGAGGTCTTTCATCGCCGCATTGCCGTCCGCCTTGCCGCCGCCAAAGAAATAGAGGTACTTCGGCATGAGACACCTCGATAGGAGACGGACGCCCGCGGGCGACCGCCATACGGGTGGGAACGGCGCCGGGGGCGCCGGGAGACCGGACCGTCCGGCTGGAAAGTCGTCCCTTCCTACCAGAAACCGGTTCCGGGGGTCAAGCCAAACCCGATCTGCGGACAGGGAAACGACTTCTGAAATAGGCTTGACACTCATTTTGGGCAGGGCTATAATCCGCGACGAAAATCATGCGTCACTCCCTGCGCCGTCTCGTCCTCCCTTCCCGGAGTTCATTTCAATGCCCGAGCGCAAGGCCCTTGGCAAAATCCTCGAAGATCTCAAGTTCGCAAACGCCAAGCAGATCAAGGAGGCGCTCAAGTACCAGCACGAGAATCCGGGGAAGAAGCTCGGCGAGATCCTGATCGACCGGAAGGTGATCACGGAGGTCCAGCTCTACGAGGGACTGGCCAAGCAGTTCGAGATGCCCTTCGTCAAGCTCTCCGACGAAGAGATCCCGCGCGACGTCATCGCCTCCGTCCCCAAGCAGGTGGCGGAAGAGTATAAGATCGTTCCCCTCAAGAAGAACGGGCGCACGATCACGGTCGCCATGTGCGATCCCCTCGACTTCTTCACGCTCGACAACCTCCGCTTTATCCTGAACCTCGACATCGAGTCCGCGCTCGCCACCAAGGAAGACGTCATGGGGGCGATCGGCAAGTACTACGGAGGTTCGGGCGCGAAGACCGAGCTGGGAAACATCCTGGAAGAAATGACCGCCAGCGCCATCCAGGTGCGCGGCACCGAGGAGGAAGCCAAGGGGGACGACGAGGAAGACGACGCCCCGGTCATTCGTCTCGTGACGCTGATCATCACCGAGGCCATCAAGCTGCGGGCCTCGGACATCCATGTCGAGCCGATGGAGAAGAAGCTGCGCATCCGGTACCGCATCGACGGCGAGTGCCGGGAGGTCGATTCGCCGCCCAAGCGGCTGCAGGGTTCGATCCTCTCCCGCGTCAAGATCATGGCGGAAATGGACATTGCCGAGCGCCGGAAGTGCCAGGACGGGCGTATCCAGATCACCACCTCCGGGCGCGAACTCGATTTGCGCGTCTCGGCGCTGCCGTGCACCCACGGCGAGTCGATCGTCATGCGGATCCTGGACAAGCAGCGCGGCCTCGTGCCGCTGGAGGACCTCGGGCTCTATACCGACGACTACAAGAAGTTCAAGGCGATTCTCAAGCGTCCGAACGGCATCTTCCTGGTGACCGGGCCCACCGGGTCGGGGAAGACGACGACGCTCTACGCCGCGCTGCGCGAACTGAACACCCCGGACGTCAAGATCATCACCGCCGAGAACCCGGTGGAGTACACGATCCCCGGAATCAACCAGGCGCAGGTCA
>CAZWCX010000134.1:0-18428 GCA_964632945.1 uncultured Planctomycetia bacterium
CAGCCTCTACGAGGACCTGCAGGCGCGCCATCCCTCGCTGGCGCTCCTTCGCTTCAGCCCGTCGATGACCGCCCTCGAGGCGGCCGGGCGGATGTTCCCGATCGCCCGCGGCGAACTCAAGTTGGAAGACGCGCGTCCGGCGATGAGTCCCACCGTGCGGCCGTCGCGGTCTCGTGCGGCGGGCGCACATCCCGGAATGTGGGCGGGGTCGTTGGCGCTCGTTCTGCTGCCCTGGGGGCTTTGCCGGGCGGCCCGGAGGATGCTGCAATGATCCTGGACTTGCGCGACCTCGCGATCTCCTTCGGCGACAAGGCCGTCCTGCGCGGAGTCGGCTTCTCCATCGCGGCCGGAGAGGCGGTCGCGCTCATGGGACCCAATGGGGCAGGGAAGACGACCGTGCTTCGCTGCGTGCTCGGCTTGCTGCGCTACGCCGGCACGATCACCGTCGCGGGATTCGACGCCGATCGGCAGGGGGTCCAGGCCCGCGCCCGGATCGGTTACGTGCCGCAGTCCCCGGCCTTCTACGATCTGTCCGCCCGGGAGGTCGTGCGCCTGGTGGCGCGCTTGCGCGGCGTACGCCTGGCCGACCCGCGGGAGTCGCTCGCCCGGGTCGGGCTGGCGGAAGATGCCGATCGCGCCGTGCGCACCTTCTCCGGCGGAATGCAGCAACGCCTGTCGCTGGCCGCCGCCCTGATCGGCGACCCGCCGGTTCTCCTGCTCGACGAGCCTACCGCGAATCTGGACGCGGAGGCCCGCGAACGCCTGCTGGAACTGCTGTCCGCATTCCACGGCGCAGGAAAGACCTTGCTGCTTTCCTCGCACCGGCCGCAGGAGGTGCGTGGCCTGGTCGACCGCGTCGTGCTCCTGCGGGAGGGAAAGGTCGAGCGGGACGGCCTTCCCGGGGACGTGTTGCCGACCGACCGGCTCGCGGTGCGTGTCGTGGCGCGGGATGCGGACCGGAAGGCGGAGATCGGTGTCCTGCTGGCCCCCCACGGCGTGGTCGCGCGGGCCACTCCCAACGGCACCTTCGAGGGGATCCTGCCCGCGACCGCTTGCGTCGCGGTGGTGGAGCGATTGCGCAACCACGGGGTCGGACGCGACGACATCCACGTGGAACCGGTGGACGAGGGAGGCCTCTCATGATCGTCCTGGCCGCCCACGAGATCCTGGAGTCGGTCCGCAGTCGCTGGTTCGTCGCGCTCACGGGGGTGTTCTGCGCCCTCGCGCTGGGGGTTTCGTTCGTCTCCTTCGGCGGCGCGGGCGGGCTGCAATTCGCCGGCTTCGACCGCACCGTCGCGAGTCTCCTCCACCTGCTGATCCTGTTCGTGCCGTTGATGGCGCTCCTGGTGGGGGCTCTCGGGCTTTCCGGCGAGCGCGAGGACGGCACCCTCGGCTACCTGCTGGCCCAGCCGGTCGGTCGCGGAAGCGTCTACCTGGGCAAGATCGCCGGTCAGGCCCTGAGCCTGGCCGGGGCGATCTGCCTCGGCCTGGGCCTGTGCGGGCTGGTGATCGGCAGTCGGGCCGGTGCCGAAGGCGTAGGATCCTTCGGTTGGCTGGCACTGGCCGCCCTCCTGCTGTCCTGCGCGGGACTGGGCGTGGGGGTCCTGGTCGCGGTCCTGGCGGCCTCCCGCCTTCAGGCCCTCGCGCTCGCGCTCCTCGCCTGGGTGGTCTTTGCCTTCGGGATCGATTTCGTCGCGGTCGGTCTGGTGTCGTCCGGGCGGATCGGCGCGGCGGGACTCTTCTGGCTGTCGTGCGCCAATCCGGTTCAAGCGGCCAAGGTACTCTGCCTGCTCGCGCTGTCGGCGAAGCTGGAGATTCTCGGGCCGGCCGGAATCTACGCGGTCAAGACGCTGGGGGCGCCGGGAGCCGGCCTCTGCCTGGGGGGTGCCCTCGCGGCCTGGGCGGTGTTGCCCGCCACCGCCGGCTGGTTCCTCTTCCGTCGGATGAACCTGCGATGACCCGCATCGGCCTGCTGTTGGCGGCATCCCTCCTCGTGAGCGGATGCGACCCGGTTCCCAGCGGTCCGGAACCGATCGCCTGGGGCGAGGATGCCTGCGCCGAGTGCCGCATGTTCGTCAGCGAGGCCCCGTTCGCCGCCCAGGCGCGGACCGGGGACGGGAGCGTGGCTCGGTTCGACGACATCGGGTGCCTGGTGGCGCACTACCCCGCCGGCGCTCCGGCTGCGGCCTGGGTGGCCGACTACGCGACGAAAGCGTGGGTCGACGCGCGCGTCGCCTGCTACGTATTCGCTCCCACCGTTCCGTCGCCCATGGCGTCGGGACTGGCCGCGTTCGCCCACCCCGAGGACGCGGAGGCCTTCGCGCGCCGCACCGGCGGCCGTCGCCTCCGGTTCGAGGAACTTGCGAACCGATCCCGACCGCGTTGAGCCGGACCGGTCGAACCCGCCCCCGGCTCCCGGCGCGGCCGCCGGAGCGCGACTTCCCCGTCCGCCGATGCGCCGCACCCAGCGTGCATTCCGCAGCCCCGCAGACCGCCCACGCGGCCTTCCGCAACCGCTCGGACCGGACGAAGACGCGCGCCCCGCGCACCCGGCAGACCATCGTCCGAACGGGGCTTGACCGGAACGACCGGAGCCCCTAGTCTGGAACCGAGCAGGGTGGATTCAACCCACGGATTCGATCTCCGGAGGGCGCCATGCCTGCTGTTTTCGTCCTTGCGCTCGTCGGCCTGTTGGTTCTCGGTCCCGCCTTCCCCGCCCGCGCGGACGGAGAGCGGCCGCCCACCGCCGCCGGGACCCGGCCGGAACGTACCCCGGCCGTCATCGCGGCGGGCCGCGAAGTCTACGTCGCGCACTGCCTGAAGTGCCATGGCCCCGAAGGCAAGGGAGACGGACCGGAGCGGGGCGAGGCGATTCCCCGGCCCAGGGACTTCACCAAGCGGCGATTCAAGTACGTGTCGACCCTGGACAAGAGCCCTTCCGCGGAAGACCTGTTCCGCGTGGTCAGTCGGGGGCTCCCCGGGACCACCATGACGGCCCTTCAGGAGACTCTGCCGGAATCCGATCGCTGGGCGGTGATCTACTACGTCCAGGAATTGGCGGCGCTCGATCCCGAGCCGGACCCGCTCGTCCTCCCCGCCCGTCCGCCGGTGGACCGGGCCCTGCTCAAGACCGGATTCAAGACCTTCCTGGCGCAATGCGCGAAGTGCCACGGACCGAAGGGCCGGGGAGATGGCGTAGCCGCAGACTCGCTGAAGGATGTGGACGGGAACACCATCCTGCCGCGGGACCTGGTCGAGGCCCCGCTGCGTGGGGGAGAGGAACCGGAACAATTGTTCTGCCGTGTGAAACTGGGGTTGCCGGGAACCCCGATGGAGCCGCCGGAGGCGTTTGCAACCCTCTCGGACGAGCAGATCTGGGCCGTGGTGGAGTACATCCGCTCGCTGCGAAAGTCGTGACGCGCGGCGATTGCGCGGGTCGATCCAGGGGTCTGCGCGTGCCGGCGCACGCGACCCGGACCGTCGCGGAGGTGCCGTCGCCGGTCGTCGCCGCGACCGGTCGGCCGCCTCGGCCCTCGGGCGCCACCGGTCGGGGCAGGGCGACTCCCGGCCCGCGAATTACCTTGCGCTCAGGGGGCCCCGGCGGTAGGAAGGCCTGTAGCGTCGGTCCGCCCTTCGCGCCAATCGGACGTCTTCTCCCTTGTCCGACTCCGTCGTCCCCCTGCTCATCGACGGTCGCTACGAGGTGCTCACGCAGATCGGCACCGGCGGCATGGGGACCGTCTACCGGGTGCGGGACCGGACCTCCGGCGCGGAAGTCGCGCTCAAGATGATGGGCCCCGGCGACGACGTTTCGCCGACCGCACAGCACCGCTTCAAGCGCGAGTTCCGCGCCCTCTCCCGCCTGTCCCACCCGAACATCGTGCGGGTCTACGAGTACGGTTCGCACGAAAAGTCGCTCTACTACACGATGGACTACATCGAAGGGCGCTCCCTCAAGGAATTCGCCGACCAGGATCGGCCGCTCTCGCGGACCGGGCCGATCGCCTTCCAAACCTATCTGAAGCGGGTCACCGACTATGTCGGGCAGGCCCTCGAGGCGCTCGACCACGTTCACCGCAGCGGGATCGTCCATCGCGATCTCAAGCCGACCAACGTCCTGGTCGGGCCGCAGGGGCAGGTTCGCATCATGGACTTCGGCCTGGCCTCGGATCTGGAGGCCTCGGTCACGATCACCAAAGTCGGCACGCTGATGGGCACGGTCGCCTACATGTCTCCCGAACAGGCGCAGGGCCGCCGGATCGACCACCGATCGGACCTGTACTCGATCGGGGTGATCCTGTACGAACTGGCGACCGGAGAGCGTCCGTTCAGCCATGCCAATCCGGTCACGCTGGTGCGCAAACACATCGTGGAGCGTCCGCTTCCGCCCTCCCGGCTGGTGGCGGAGATTCCCGAGTGGCTGGAAGCGATCATTTTGAAGCTCCTGGAAAAGGACCCGGTGGACCGGTTCCAGACGGCCGGCGAAGTGCTGGCGGCGCTCAAGGAACCCGAGACGATCGCGCACGTGCGCGCGTCCTTTCCCGACGCGGCCAAGCCCGGTTTCGCCCAGACGCGCTTCGTGGGTCGCGAGAAGGAGATGGAACGCCTCGATCGCGTGCTCGATGACGTCCTCAAGTCGCACGGGAAGTTCGTCCTGGTGACGGGCGAAGCGGGGGTGGGGAAGACTCGTCTGGTGGAGGAGCTCAAGGCCGGCGCGTTCCTGGAGGGATTTCGCTTCCTGCGGGGGGCGTGTTACGAGAAGGAGGGACTGTTTTACCAGCCGTTCGTGGAGGTGATCGGGCAGTACAACAATGCCGTCGGAAAGTACGACTCGGAGTGGGAAGAGAAGGTCTTCGGGCCGTACGGGCGCGAGCTCGCGCGGCTGGTCCCGGCGCTGCAACAGCGGTCGTTCGTGCAGCGTCTGCCGACGGCGCCCGCGTTGCCCGACGAGGAGGAGAAGCTGCGTCGCTTCGACGCGGTGACGCGCTTTCTGATCAACGTCAGCCGGATCGAGCCGTTGCTGCTCCTGTTCGACGATCTTCACTGGGCGGACGAGCTGTCGCGCGAGCTCATTCACTACCTCGTGCGCAACATCGAGGGGGAGCGGGTCTTCGTCATCGGCACCTACCGGGTGGAGGAGATGGTCCAGCGGGGCCGGCGCCGCCATCCGCTCGAGGAGGTGCTGACCTCGATGGACAAGGAGCGGCGGATCGCCGAGCGGGTCGAGCTGCAGCGGTTGGACCCGACGCAGACGGAAGAGATGCTGGCCGGGATCCTGGGCAGCGACACGATTCCGGAGGCCCTGATCGCCTTCGTGTACGCGAAGACGGGCGGCAATCCGTTCATGGTGGAGGAGTACCTGCGGACGCTGACGGAGTCCGGCAGCGTGCGGGTGACGGCCGCGGGGGTGCAAGCCAAGGGGCTGGAGGCGGTCGACCTGCCGGCGAGCGTCGGGGATCTGATCGAGCGCCGGCTGGCGACGCTGGCCGAGGGGGCGCGCGAGGCGGCGACGGTGGCCGCCGTGATCGGGGTGCAGTTCGAATTCGACGTGCTCCTGCGGGTCGTGGAAGACGAGGAGGAACTGCTCCTCGACATTCTCGACGAGATGCTTCGCCTGAAGCTGGTCGGGGAGACCGAAGGCCTGGGCGAGGAGATGTACGAGTTCACTCACCCGATGATCCGGGAGGTCCTGTACAGCGGACTGAACCGGCGTAAGCGCAAGCGACTGCACAAGCGGGTGGCGCAGGCGGTCGAGGCGCGGGCGAAGGCGGCGGGGGTGCCGATCGAAGACTCGGCGGCCGTGGAGTCGCTGGCGTACCATTTCCGGCAGGCGGAGGAGCCCGCGCTGGCGCTCCCGCACGAAGTGGCGGCGGGGCACAAGGCGTTCCGCGCCTACGCGAACGAGGCGGCGATCCGGCATTACGAGGCCGCGCTGGAGGCGCTGAAGGACGATCTGTCGATCGAGGGGGTGCGCAAGAAGCGGGACTTGCTGGCCAACCTCGTCGAGTCGCTCGACCGCAAGGGGCGCTGGGAAGACGCCCTGCGCATGGGGGAGACCCTGGTTCATGCGTCGCAGGCGCTCGACGAGCCCGAGCGGGTGGCGGAGGCGTACCGGAGGCGCGGCCAGATTCTGCACCGGATGGGCCGGTTCGATCCGGCGATGACGGAGTACGACCGGGCCCTCCGGGCGCTTTCCGGGCGGGCCGAGTCGCTGGAATCGATGCGCATCCTTCGCGAGCTCGGCAAGGTCTACTTCTTCACCAATGAGATGGGGCTGGCGGGGAAGCTGTGCTCGCGCGCGCTCGCAATCGGCGAAGCGCTGGGCGCGGCCGGGGAACTCGGACAGTTGCACAACCTGCTCGGCAACATCCATCGCATGAAAGGGGCCACCGCGGACGCGGTGGCGGCGTACGAGAAGGCCTATGAAGTGTTCCACAAGGCCGGAGACCATCGCGGGCTGCTGAGCGTGCTGAACAACCTGGGCGCGATCTGGGAGGCCAATTTCGACCTGGAGCGCGGTCTCGACTACAAGCGCAAGGGGTTGGAACTCGCCAAGCGGATCGGCGATGTCTCGTTCACGGGCTGGTTGACGATGGCGATCGCGGTGAGCCAGACCCAGAGCGGCGCCTGGGACGAGGCGGAAGAGTACCTGACCCAGGCGGAGGGGATCGCCACCCGGATCGGCGACCAGCGCAACCTGCTGCGCATCCACTTCAATCGGGGGCGGTTGCAATACCTGCGCGGGGATCTTCGCGCGGCGATGGTGTTCATGGAAAAGTCGCGCAATCTCGCGGTCGAGGTGGCCGACTACGCCATGGACGCCTCGGCGCGCATCTACTTTGCGAACATTTACCGGCGAATGGGAAAACTGGGGACTGCGCTCGCCTGCGCGATGGAAGTGGAGCGGGCGGCGCGGGCGCAGGGGGGCGAGGTCGCCCTGATGGAGGCGGTCGCCACCCAGGCCGAGGTCCATCGGGACATGGGCAACCTCGATGTCGCCCGCTCCTGCATCGACGAGGCACTGGGAATGAGCGCGCAGCTGCAGCGGCGCTTCGCGCATGCGGAAAACAACATGATCCTGGGGACCATCGAACGCGAGATGCAGCGCTATCCCGAGGCCGAGCAAGCGCTGGCGCGCGCGGAACAAATGTTCCGCGAAATCAAGTCCCCCTATGAAATCGCCGTCGCTTCGTTCGAGCTGGGGGTCTCCCTGCTGCGCGCGGGCGGCCGCGATCGGGCGACCGAGGCCGCCCGCCGGCTCCAGGACGCGCTGGGCGTCTTCCAGAAGCTCGGCGCCCAGATCGAGGTGCAACGCGCCAAGCGGGAGCTCGCGCGTCTTCTCCCGGCTGCCGTGGGTGTGACCGATTCGGCGGAATCCCTGCTCCAGGCGCCCGCCTTCGTCGGGCGCGCCAAGGAGCTCGAGACGCTGGAGCAGACCCTTCACCATGCGGTCCAGCAGCGGGAGGGCCGGTTCGTCCTCGTGACCGGGGAGGCCGGCATCGGCAAGAGCAAGCTGCTCGAGGAATTCGCCCGTCGCGCCTCGGGCCGCGGCATCCCGGCGCTGCAGGGCTCGTTCCGCCGCGAGGCGAACGAGTCTTCGTTCCAGCCGTTCGTCCCCCTGTTGCGCGACTGTCTTGCGCAGCTCGAGACGCTCGAGTCGCGCGCGGAAGTCCAGACCAAGCTCGGCGCGATCCTGAGCGTGATTCTGCGCTTCCAGCCGGAGTGGGTCCAGAACGAGACGTTCCAGGGGATCGCCCCCGCCTTCCCGCTGAGCCCGAATGAGGACCGCTTCCGCCTGTTCGACGCGATGCTGCGGCTCATCACGGCGACCGCGGCGCACCGGGGCGCCCTCCTGCTGCTCGACGACCTGCACTATGCGGACGAGGCTTCCATGGGGTTGTTGCACTTCCTCGTGCGCAACCTGCGCGACCAGCCGGTCGCGGTGCTGGCCGCGGTCAACGCGCAGGAACGTCGCGCCGACGGCGGGCCGTTCGTGGCGGTGAAGCAGGAACTCACCCGCGAGCGTCTCATTCAGACTCTCGACCTGGGGCCGATCCCGTTTCCGCTGGTCGATCCGTTCGTGCACGGCATGTTGGGCACGGACCAGGAGTGCGGCCGGCTGCTGGAGATGATCTGGGAGAAGTCGGAAGGAAACCCCCTGTTCATCCGCGAGCTCGTGCGCACGCTGGTCCAGAGCGGCCTGCTCTCCCGGCCCGACGTTCGGCAGCCGTGGAAGATTGCCGACGAGGTGTTCGGCATGGGATTGCCGCGCAGCCTGACCGACCTGATCGTGGGTCGATTCGCCCATGTCGTGCCCGCGGGGATGCGAGTCCTGGAGCTGGCGAGCGCGCTCGGTCGCGAATTCGAGTTCGAGCTGTTGCTGGAGGCGGTTCGCCTGCTCGAGGAACCCGAGGTGGCGGAGGACGAGGACGGGTTGCTCGACCTCCTGGACGACCTGATCCGGCAACAGATCCTGGAGGAGGCCCCGACGCGGATCCGCAAGCGCGACACGTATCGGTTCGTGCAGGGAAAATTCCAGGAGGTGATCTACGACCGGCTTTCCCCCGAGGCGCGGCGCAAAGTGCACGCGGCGGCGGGGCGCGCCCTGGAGCGGACGTACCTGAAAGAGGTGGAGGCGATCTCCGGGGAACTGGCGCATCACTTCACGCGCGCCAAGGAACCCGCGCGGGCGGTGAAGTACGCCCGGGTCGCCGGGCAACGCGCGCAGGCGCTGTACAGCAATTCCGACGCGATCCGCTACTACGAGTCGGCCCTGGAGATGATTGCGGCGCAGCCTACCCTGGCGCCGATGGAGGACCGCATCGACATCCTCGGTCGACTCGCGGACGTCTATTCGCATACCGGGCAGACGGAGGAGGCGGTGGGCCGCCTGCAGCGGGCGATCGACCTGTTGCGCGGCGAAGGGAACCCCGAGCTCCAGGCCGGGTTGTACCTGAAATTGAGCCGCTGCAAGGAGGACCGGGGGCTGTTCGACGAGGCGATCGGGCACTACGAGGATGCCCTGCGCATGCTCGAAGGCCGGGGAGACACGGTGATCGCGGCGAAGGCGTATCTGGCGATGGGGTGGATCCAGTACCTGCGGCGCGATCTGCCCAAGGCGGCGGCGTACACCGATTCGGCGCGGCAAATCACCGACCGGCTCGGCGACAAGGCGCTGACGATGACCATGCTCAACTCGCTCGGCATCATCGCCACCGACATGGGCCGCAGCGAGGAGGCGCTGGCGCACTTCGAGCGGGCCGAGAAGATTGCGGCGGACCTGGGGGACAAGGTGCGCATTGCCGTGGTGGCCAACAACCAGGCGCGCGTTCACCTGGAATTCCTGGGCGACCCGCTCAAGGCGCATGCCCTGTTCGAACGCGCGCTGCAGCTCAACGAGGAGATCGGGAACTTCCAGGCGCTCGCGGGCCTCCACAACAACGTGGGTCGCTCGTGGCTCGAACTCGGCGAATGGGATCGGGCCAAGGAGCACATGATGAAGTCGCTCGAATTGGCCTCGCGGCTGTCGAATCCGCGCTGGACCTACATCGCCCACGTCGGTCTGGGGAATCTCTTCCTGTTCCGCGGCGATCTCACGAGCGCGGGCGTGCACCTCGAGCGCGCGCTGCGCATGATCGAGCGCTACCAGTTGCACGAGGGGCGCCCGTGGGTGCTGCTGTTCCTCGCGCAGTTGCAGCAGCGACTCGGCAAGATGCAGGACGCGGAGGACTATTTCCGTCGCGCGCTGGCCGCGGCCCGGGAATCGCCGGCGGCGGGCGACCTGGTGCGCGCGCACGACGCGTTCGCCCAGTTCCACCTGCGCAACCACCGCCTCGAGGAGGCGGTCCACCACCTGGACGAGGTGGAAAAGACCTCCGCGCGCGCCCCGAATTCCAGCATCGAGGGGAGCCTTCTGCGCACGCACGGAATGCTGGCCGACCTCGCCGGGCGTCCGGAAGAGGCGCAATCGCTCCTGGAGCGGTCGGTGGCGGTCTTCGAGCGCCTGCACCATCCGTACGAAGCGGCCCGCTCGAAACTCGAACTCGGCATCGTCCTGAATGCGCGCGGCGCCGGTCGGGGAAACCCGCTGCTGGCAGCGGCCCTGGAAACGTTCACGCGGCTGGGCGCGCGCTTCGACGTCGAGCGGGCGCGCACGGCGCTACAGAAGACCTCGCCTCCGACCGAGCCGGGGTCCGCGCGAACGGGCGTGCAGGGTCCGCGCGGATAGCGCCGTGAAGTTCCGCCGCAGCGGTTCCCCTTCCCATCGACCCGCAGCCGCGCTAGAATGCTCGCCCGAATGCGACTCCCTTGCTCCGGAGGATCGTCCGCGTGTCTGCTCCGGCTTGCAATCCGGTCCCGCCGTTCCGCGCCCCCGCGCCCGTCATCGGCATGGTCCATCTCGCGCCGCTCCCCGGCAGCCCCGGCTACCGGGGCTCCATGTCCGACGTGATCGCCCGCGCCGCGCGCGACGCCGACGCCCTGGTCGCGGGCGGCGTCGACGCCGTCCTGTTCGAGAACTTCGGGGACGTCCCGTTCTACCCGGACCGGGTCCCGGCCGAGACGATCGCCGCCATGACCCGCGCGATCGCGGAAATCCGTCCGCGCCTGGGCATCCCGTTCGGCGTCAACGTGCTGCGCAACGACGCGCGGGCGGCCCTCGGAATCGCCGCCGCGACCGGCGCCGCCTTCGTGAGGGTCAACGTTCACACCGGCGCGATGGTGGCCGACCAGGGGCTCCTGCAGGGAACCGCCCACGAGACCATCCGCGAGCGCGACCGCTTCGCCCCGCGCGTCCTCGTCTACGCCGATTGTGGCGTCAAACATGCCGCGCCGCTGGCCGCGCGCCCGCTCGCCCACGAGGTGGAGGACCTGTTCGAGCGCGGCCTGGCGGATGCCGTCGTCCTCACCGGCCCCGCGACGGGCGCCCCGCTCGACACCGACACCCTCGCCGGCGTCCGCGCCGCTCTCCCGCACGTGCCCATCCTGGTCGGCAGCGGAGTCACGCGGGAGAATCTGCCGGGGCTGTTTCCGCTCGCCGACGGCTACATCGTCGGCACGACTTTCAAGTCCCGCGGCGTGGTCGCCCGGGCCCGCGTCGCGGCGTTCACCCGCCGCGCCGTCGCCCTCCGCGCGGGGCGGCCATGAGCGCCGGGGCCGTCCTCGCCACCGAGGGACTCTCGAAACGATTCGGCGACTTCACCGCCGTCCGCGACTTGTCCCTCACCGTGCGCCCCGGCGACATCTACGGGTTCCTCGGACTCAACGGCGCCGGCAAGACCACCACCATCCGCATGGCGCTCGGGTTGATCCGGCCGAGCGCGGGACGCGCGCTGCTGTTCGGACGCGATCCTCGCGAGGCCCACCTCGAGGTGATGCGCCGCGTGGGCGCCCTCGTCGAGGTGCCCGCCTTCTACCCGTATCTCACGGGACGGCAGAATCTCGAGATCCTGGCCCGCCTGTACGGCGCCGACGCCGTCGGTCGCATCGACGGCGTCCTCGAGGAGGTCGGCCTCGGCGACCGCGGGCACAGCGCCGTGCGCACCTACTCGCAGGGCATGCGGCAGCGCCTGGGCATCGCACAGGCCCTCCTCAACCAGCCCGAATTGGTCATCCTGGACGAGCCGACCAATGGCCTCGATCCCCAGGGGATCCAGGAGATCCGGGCCCTGCTCCAGCGTCTCAACCGGGAACGGGGCACGACCCTGTTCCTGTCCAGCCACCTGCTGTACGAGGTGGAATTGCTCTGCAACCGCGTCGCGATCCTGCGCGAAGGGGCGCTCGTGGAAGAGACCGACGTCGCGGCCATTCTCGCGCGCACCACCGGCGCGGTCCGCCTGCGCGCGCGACCCGAGGCCGAGGCGCGCGCCGTGCTGGGCCGGCTCGACTGGGCCCGGCCCCGCGACGGCGCACCGCCGGGATGCCTGCTCGTGGAGTCGCCGCCGGACCGCCTGGGCGAACTCAATCGCCTGCTCGTGGACGCCGGCGTCGAAGTGTCCGAGCTCGCCCCCGAGCGGGTGACGCTGGAAGAGTACTTCCTCGCCGCCGGGACCGGACCCTAGGAGGCCGCCGATGCTGGGACGCACGCTGACGCTGCTGGGCATCGAATGGCTCAAGCTGCGACGCCAGCCGTTTCCCCTGGTCTGCTCCGCCGCCATCCTGCTCGTGACCGTGGTCACCGCGCTCTTCACCGCGCCCGGTTGCGAAAACGGGTTCGACAGCCTGGCCCGCTGCCTGAACGCGACCGTGCCGCTCGCGGCGATCTTCCTGGTCGCCCTCGGGGCCCTCCAGTTCTCGTCCGAAGCCACCCACGGCGTGCTCCGGCTCGTCCTGCCGAAGCCGATCCGGCGTGGCGAGTGGGTCCTGGCCAAGGCCCTCTGTCTGTCCCTGGCGACCGTGCTCCTGCTGGCGCTCATCGTGGCCGTGGCCGGCGCGGTCGTCGCCGCCCTGCACGGATTCCAGGAGATTCGCGACAAGACCTTCCAGGAGGTGGTGCACCGCGCCCGGGATGCCATGTTCCGCGACGTCGGCCTCGCGGTCGCCCTCCTGCTGCCGCCCCTGATGGCGGCAGCCCTGTTCGGCTTCCTCTGCTCCACCCTCGTCGACAACGCCGGCATCGCCGTCGCCGTCGCCGTCGTCGTCTACCTCGTGATCCATGCCGCCGTGCAGGTCGGTTTTCATCACCCCGGCCCGTACAACGGACTCCCCGTCTTCTTCTCCTCCTTCCTCGGTTGGCCGATCGATGCGATCGATCAGTTCAGCCGCGGCATCTACACCTACCGCTGGAAACCGCACCACCTCGCCCTCAACGTCGCGGTCCCCTTCGGCTACTGGCTCGCCCAGCTGGTCGCCGCCTGGCTCTGGTTCCGCCGAAAGGACGTGCTTTCCTGATGGCCAAGGACTTCTACCGCACCATCGACCATACCGGCGACCTCGGCATCGTCGTCACGGGCAAGGACCGCGCCGAGCTCTACGCCAACGCGGCCCGCGCCATGTTCGACATCCTCTGCGATACCGAAAAGGTCAACATCGGCGTGGCCGATACCGTCCACGCGGAGGGATGCAATCCGTCGGACCTCCTCAAGAACTGGCTCACGATGCTGCACATGCGCTATTGCGTCTTCAAGATGCTGTACGACCAGTTCACCATCACCGAAGTGACCGATACCTACCTGATCGGGTTCGCCGAGGGCGAACCGCTCGATCCGGAGCGCCATGAGATCTTTCGCGAAATCAAGGCGGTGACGTATCATCAACTGGAGGTGCGTCAGACGCCGTTGGGCTGGGAGGCCCAGGTCATCTTCGATCTGTGAGGATCCGATGGGACGCGACCGGGACGAATCCGGACTTGCCATCCGCCGGCTCTCCGAGTGCTGCTGGGAGATTCCGAAGCAGGGCGGCATGCGCGTGCCCGGGCGGATCTACGCCAACGACGCGCTCATGCAACTGCTCGAGAAGGACCAGGCGCCGCGACAGGTCGCCAATGTCGCCCACATGCCGGGAATCGTGAAGTACTCGATCGCGATGCCGGATATCCACTGGGGGTACGGCTTTCCCATCGGCGGCGTGGCCGCCTTCGACGCCGAGGAAGGCGTCATCTCGCCCGGCGGAGTCGGGTACGACATCAACTGAGGGGTTCGCCTCCTGAGGACCGGTCTGGTCCTCGACGACGTGAAGTCGCGAATCACCGAGATCGTCAAGGCCCTCTACCGGACCATCCCCACCGGCGTGGGCCGCGGCGGCGCGATCGCCAAGCTGAACGAAAAGGAGGAGCGCCGCCTCCTCACCGAAGGCGCGCGCTGGGCGATCCAGCGCGGCTTCGGACGCGAATCCGATCTCCGCTACATCGAGGACGGCGGCACCATGCCCGGCGCCGAGCCCGACGTCCTGTCCAAGCACGCGCTCACGCGCGGACTCGACCAGGTCGGCACGCTGGGCTCCGGGAACCACTTCCTCGAGGTCGACGTCGTCGAGGAGATCTTCCTCCCCGAGGTCGCCGAGCGACTCGGCCTGGTCAAGGACGGCATCGCCATCGGCATCCACACGGGCTCGCGCGGCCTCGGCTACCAGGTTTGCGACGACTCCATCGGCCGCCACATGCGCTCGATGGATCGATACCGCATCCAGTTGCCCGACCCGCAACTCGCCTGCGCCCCGCTGCGCTCGCCCGAGGGCCGGGAGTACCTCGCCGCCATGTCCTGTGCGGCAAACTTCGCCTGGGTCAACCGCCAGGTGATCATGACCCTCGCCGAACAGGCGATCGCCAAGGCCTTGGGCGTCCCCCGCGATACGCTGGGCTTCCGCCTCATCTACGACGTCTGCCACAACATCGCCAAGTTCGAGGAGCACGAGGTCGACGGACGCATGATGCGCGTCGTCGTCCACCGCAAGGGGGCCACCCGCGCCTACGCCGCCGGCCACCCCCTCGTGCCCGAGGCGTATCGCGACATGGGCCAGCCGGTGCTCGTCCCCGGAGACATGGGACGCGCGTCCTACCTGCTGCTGGGCGCCCCGGGGGCCATGCGGGAGACCTTCGGCTCCTCCTGCCACGGCGCCGGCCGCGTCGCGAGCCGTTCCAAGATGGTCCGTCAGACCCAGGGGAGGGATCTCTTCCGCGAAATGGCCGATCTCGGCGTGGTCGTGATGTCCAAGTCACGCCACTCGGTCGCGGAGGAAATGCCGGAAGCGTACAAGGACGTCACCGACGTCGTGGACACCATCGAGGCGGCGGGGATCAGTCACAAAATCGTCAGGCTGCGGCCGATCGGGGTGATCAAGGGGTAAGCGGCCCTCGCCGGACCTGCCGCGGGTCTACCAGTTCCCCGAACCCGCCCCCACCCCCGTCTTCGCCCCGTAATGGAACCACTTCTTGAAGCCGTCGTAGCAGGTCCGGCACAGAAACTGGACGCGCTCCTCGAACTTCACGAATTGGTGGGTCGGAATGTACTCCTGCCCCTTGCAGCGTACGCAGGTGTGCTTTTCCATCCGCGTTCCCTCCGGTCCTCGAGGCCTCACCCGTTCCCCCTCATGCTCTCATCGTCCAAGCCCCGGCGAACCTTGGGAGAATTTTGATCCGTTGGCGTTACGAGATGAAACGTCCGTGTTCGTAACGTAATCCCGCCGGCCCGGCACACCGTGGAACTTTTCGATTGCAGTTGCAAGTCTAGTAAAGTAAGGATGTTATGAACTCATCATTGTTGGATCGTGGCATGGCGCTTGCGTTATGGGTGAGCGTTCCACGGGAATGGAGAAAACGAAACAATCTCCTGGGATGGCAAGCCACACGGACGGAGATGCGATGACCCAGTGATCGACTCGAGGGATACGGCCATGGAAGGGACTCGCTGCAAACGCTGCGGCAAAGAAGAACCGATCCCGACCCACCAGTACGTGAAGTTCGACCTCGAAATCATGTACGTGTGCCACGGGTGCTGGGAGACCTTCAAGGCCTGGTTCTACAAGGGTCAGTCGCTGGGGATTGCCGCCTGAACGTGGCGCGCCGCCGCTCGGATCGGACCTTCGACCGCCTGGGAACAGGCATTCGATAAAAACTCCTACGCCCCGGACTCACACACTGTGACACCGGCCCCCTCGCGGCGGCCGGTGTTACGTTTTTCGGGGTCCTCGAAGCCGGCGCCGGGTGCGCCTGGGCTGACGCGGGTTTCCTCCGCTGCGGCTCGATCGGCGGTTGGGGGAGGGAGCGCAGAGAGAGTCGCCCCTTGAGTCCGGGGGCACCGTCGAGGTAGAGTGGTCGAAGCCGACATGCGCGTCCTGCCGCGCGACGGCCTCGCCTGGAGCCGGGCATGCGCCACCCGTGGATCCTCCCGGGACTGATCTTCACCGCCCTCACTTTCGCCCAGCCCGCGATGGCGCAGGAACGCGAGCGTTCCAGCCGATCCCACCGCCACATCCTCGCCGGCCCGTGGGAAATGCCCGACTGGGTGGTCGACGAGAACACCCGCCGCCTGCTCGAGGAGATGATGCGGTCGGCCCGGGGCGGAGGTCCCCAGGGGGAGTTGACGCCGCGCGAGCGTGAGCGGTTGCTTCAGCAAGTGCGCAAGATGCTCGAGCAAATGCCGCCGGGCGGCACCTTGCCGAACCCGGACGCGCTCAAGGGCCTCGAGGGGTATGAGGATCTTCTCGAGTCGTATCGACGGATGCTCGCCGACGCGCAACGACCCCCGGGGGATCCCACGCTCGAGGATACGTTCCAGGAGTGGATGGGGGACCTGGCGCGTGAGCTTCGGGAGGAGGCCGGGGCGGGTCCGCTCTTCGACACCGACCCGGGGAACCAACCGCCCATCCTGTCCCCCGAAGGCGCAAAGCTGATGCGGGACCTGCTTCAGGACGTGAAGGTCGATCCGAAGCTGCGGGAGGAGCTGAACCGGAGTTTCCGGGGCGTAAAGGACGCGCTCAAGGGCCTGCGCGACTGGTGGAAGGAAATGCCGAAGCCGGAGCGGAACGGGGGAGACAAGACGGATCCGGCGAAGACGGATCCGATCCGGTCGCCGACCGATCCGGCCACGAACCCCTCGTCCAGTCACCTCCGGGCCCCGACCTTGCCGGCGCTCCCCGCGGTGCCGGACCTGCCGATTCGGGAGTTTCTGCTCGTGGTCCTCTATGCGGGCGCAGCGGCGCTCGCGATGTTCGTGTTGTACCTCCTGTGGGGTCTGCTCGGAGAACGCGTTCGCGCATCGCTGGCGCGCTCGCGGATTCGCCGGCCGGAGCTCCCGGAGCGATTCGGCGGGCCGGACGAGTACTTTCGCTTCTTCCGAGAGCTGATGGCCTACCTGACCCGCCGGCCGGTGGAGGGAAGGACCCATCGGGAGCTGGAGGACGGGGCGGTGGCGATCCATCCGGCATCCGAGCAGGCCTCCCGCGCGGCCGCCCGGGCGTACGAGACTCTGTATTACGATCGCCGAGCCCAGGCCCGCGCCGACGAAATGTGCCGCCAGGCGCATGAGGCTTGCCGGGACCTGCTGGATCAGGTTCGCGACTGAGGTCCGAGTGTCGACACCCCCGCCGTCGAGTTCGCGTCCATGCGTTCGCGCGCTGCTCCTCGCCGCCCTGCTCGCGGGCTGCGCACTCGTGTCCGCGCGCGGGCAGGGCCGGGAGCCGTCGCCGCCGTCCTGGTCAGGGCTCGACGGATTCGTGATGCTGCTGCAGCAGCGCGGGTTTCGGTTCCTTCCCGAGCTCGGACCCGCCCTCGACGATCCGTCGCGCCGGGTCTGGGTCGTACTCTTCGGTCGTCCACCCGAGGGGAAAAACCTGGGGGACCGGCTCCTTCGGCACGCCCGGCAGGGCGCGCCGGTCCTGCTGGCCAGCGACCGCGCCGCGGAGATGAATCCTGTCCTCGAAGCCTTCGGGGTCGGGATGGATTTCGATCGGGAGTATCGCGTGCTGCGGGCGGCGGAACGGCACCACGGCTATGCCGATTGCCCGATCCTGACGCCCCGGGACACCTCCCACGCGCTCTTTCGCGGGGTGATGAGCCTCGCCATGAACCGGCCCGCTTCGTTCCGCTCCGTCCCGGGGGACTACCGGTACCTGGCCCGGCTGGCGGAGGCGGAGAGGGGGACGAAGCTGCGTCCGTGCATGCTTGCCCATCGCCGGCACCCGGTCGTGCTGATCAGCGATCACAGCCTGTTCATCAATTCGATGCTGACCTCCGAATCGAACCTGACTTTCGCCGCCAATCTGATCGAGGTCGCTGCGGCTCAGGAGGTCGTGCTGGTCGTCGATGGAAGGGTCCTGCACCCGGCGATGTTCCCGCCCGGATTCCCCGACCTGACGCCGCAGGCCTCGGTGCGGGTGTTGGATCGGGCCCTGCGGGCGGCGGAGGAAGCGGGGGTGTTTCGGAATCTGGACGCGCGCACGGTGGCCGCAACGACGGCGGCGCTGACCGTGGTGGTGGCGGCCGTGCTGGGCCTCTGGGTCTTGCGTCGTCCGGCATCGGCTCCCGACCTCCTGCAGAGGGGGCCGGCGTTGCTGGTCGCGTTCGGCGGCGACCGGCCTCCGGCCACGGAGGAGCGTGACCTGCGCATTCCCGCTCAGGAATACGTGTCCGCGTGGTGGAAGCGGTTCCGGATGCGGCAGCGGTTGCCGGCCGGAACGCCCCTCGATGTGTCCCGACTGGAGATTTCGGCCGGCTCGAACCGCGCGCGCCGGGGAGTGGAGCGGGATCTGCGGGACCTGGGGGCCGCGGTCCGGGCCGGGGACCGGCCCCTCCCGGTCGCCGGGTTCCAGAGACTGCTCGCCGCCGCGCGTCGCTGTGACGAGGCGGGAGCGTCCCTCGCCCTGCGAGGCGCCCCGGCGGAGGCCGCCGCCGCGGAGGACACCATGCCGGGCTAGCCCGGATTATTCGCGAACAGCTTCTCTGTTCGCGAACAATCCGGCTCCGTCCGGCCTGGAAGGCCGGCCGGAGCAGGACT
>CAZWCX010000135.1:0-18348 GCA_964632945.1 uncultured Planctomycetia bacterium
GGGCCCCCGGGGGCGACCCGGGCCCGGCCGCGCCGCGCGCGCGCCGCCCCGATCCACACCTCGATCGAGGACGGAGCCAGGCCGGCCGCGGTGCGGAACGACTCGAGGGCGTCCTCCAGCGCGGCGCCGGCCGCGACGCCCGACCGGCGCGCCCGGTCGCCGCGTTCGAGCTGTACCTGACCGCGGGCGCGCCACGGTCGGGGATCCTCGGGATCGAGCGCGATCGCCCGGCGCAGGTCCTCGAGCGCCGCGGCGAGCGCGTCTTCGGGCGACTCGCCCGGCGTCGCGTCCGCACGCGCTTGCGCCTGTCGGACCGAGGCCCGCACCAGCAGCGCCTCGATCCGACCCGGGGTGGCGGCCACGGCCTGGTCGGCGTCCGCGAGCGCCGCAGCGATGAGCCGCGCCCGCTCCGGGGCGGCAGTTTCCGCGAGCTGCGCGCGGGCCGCGCGCATCCAGGCGGCGCTCAGCCGGCCGTCGACCACATCCCAGCCGCGCTCGACCGCCGCGTCCACGTCCGCGATCGCGCGGGCGAACTCGTCCTCCCCGCCCGCGGCGTCGCGGCGCAGGACCAACTGCTGGAGCCGCAGGTAGCCGCGCATCATCCACAGCCGCGCGGGGGACGGGTCCCGGGCCAGCGCTTCTTCGAGGTCCGCCAGGGCGTGCGCAAAGTCCTCCGCGGCGTCCTCTCCGGCCAGCGCGCGATGCGAGGCGATCGCGGCATGGGCCTGCGCCCGGCGCGCGTATCCCTTCGGGGAGGCGGGATCGAGCCGCACCAGCACGTCGAATTCCTCGCGCGCCTCCCGGAAGAGGGGGGCCGGATCCCCGCCGGCATCGAGGCGGGCCTGCCCGGAGAAGAGGGCGGCGTTGCCGCGTTGGACGCGAAAGGGGGCGTAGCCGCGATCCTGAGCGATCCCGGCCGCCAGCACCGTGAGGGCGGCGTCGTAGTCGGCGCGGTCGATCCATGCCTGCGCCAGGCCGGAGCGCGCCTCCACGCGCCCCGGGTCCTCCGCGAGGACGTCCGCGAGGATCTCCTCCGCCCTCGTGCGGTCGGCGTCGTCCTCCCCGTGAAGGAGGAAGAGTCCGCGCGCGCAGAGCAGGTCGGTGGGCGTGAGGAGGGACGGGCCGTCGCGACCGGCATGGACTTGAAGGCTGGTCAGATCGGCCGCGATGGCCCTCCGCAGCGCGGCCGCCGCGGGATCCGAATCCGCGCGACGCGCGAGCGTCGTCGCCGCAACGCCGGCGGCGCCGTAGGCTGCCGCGGTGCGGAGGGAGATCGCGGCCTGCTCGGCGAGGTCCGCCCTGCGTTCCGCCAGGAGGGCGATGCGGGCGATCGCGCGTTCGTAGAGGGCCGGTGCGAAGCCGGGATCGCGCGCCAGGGCGCGATCCTGTTCCGCCCGCGCCGCCTCGAAGCGGAGCAGTGCGCGCTGCAGACGTCCGAGGTGCCAGCGCGGCTCGGCCCGGTCCGGCGCGCCCGCCTCCGCCTTGCGCACGGCGGACTCGAGCGGCGCAAGGAACGCGGCGGCGGTTTCCGCCAAGGGGGTTCCGGAGCGGCGGACGGCGAGCGCCGATTCCAGATTCGCGGCGGCCGCCGCACGCAGGTCCTCCAGGCGCTGTCGCTCCAGCGCCTGCGGGCGTGCGAACTCCGCGATCGCGATCCCGAGCGCCGCCCCGCCGGCCAGGAGGAGCGCGGCGGCGGCCTTGTGCTGCCGCGCCCAGCGCCACGCCGCCTGCCCGAGCGTGTCCCGCCGGGCCCGGATCGGCTCCCCGCGCAGCCAGCGCCGGCAGTCCTCCGCGAGCTCTCCGGCGGCGGCATACCGATCCCCGGGCTCGCGCGCCATGGCGCGCAGGCAGATCGTCTCCGCGTCGCGCGGCACTGAACGCAGTCGCGCGCGCGGCGGCTCCGGCGCGCCCCGCTGCACCTGAAGGACCATCTCCATCGGCGTGACCGCTTCGTAGGGACGTCGTCCCGTGAGCAGTTCGTAGAGGATCGTCCCCAGTTGATGAATGTCGCTCGCCGGCCCGACGCTGCGGCGCCCCTCGGCCATCTCCGGGCTCATGTAGGCGGGCGTGCCGAGCAACTGCCCCTCCCGCGTGAGCCCCGACGGCGCGTCCCCGATCGGACGGGCCAGTCCGAAGTCCATCACGCGGACGCGTCCCGAACTCTCGAGCATCACGTTGGCGGGCTTCAGGTCCCGGTGGACGACTCCCCGTTCGTGCGCATGCTGGATCGCGTCGGCGATCTCCGCGACGATCCGGACGGCCTCCCGGGGCGGGAGTTCGCGGCCGGCCTCGGCGAGCAGGCGGTCGAGGGGGCGGCCGTGGATCCGCTCCATGACCAGGTAGAGGGCGCCGTGGGCTTCGCCGACGTCGTGGATGGTGACGATCCCCGGGTGGTGGAGCGAGACCGCAGCCCGGGCCTCGCGCCGAAACCGGGCCACCGCCTCCGCCGAGGCCGCGTCGCCCGCGCGCAGCACCTTCACGGCGACCTCCTTCCGGAGGCCCTCGTGCCAGGCGGCGTACACGACCCCCATCCCGCCGTGCCCGAGCGGCTCGCGCAGTTGGTACGGCCCGAGGCGCGTCCCCGGTCCCGGCCCGCCGGGCCGGCCGGGTCCGCCCGGGACCGCGGCCGCCGCTCCCGCGGCCCCGAGGTGAGCATCGACGATGGTCGGATCGTTCTGACCGGGGAGGGCCGGCGGTGGAATCGGATCGTGGGGGTCGGTCATGCGACGCTCGCAGCTCACTTCCGCTCCGTCGGAGCGGTCAGCGAAAAGAAGGGGGCGTCCGCCAGGAGTTCGCGCGCGCGGAACCAGGATTTGATCTGTTCGCGCACGTGCCGAAAGGCCCGCTCGTACCGTTCGTACGCCCCCTTCACCTCCCCCTTCTTCTCGAGGTCGATCGCCTCGCGCCGATCCCGCTCGGCAGGCGTCTCGACCGCGCCTTCGGGCGGCGGGGGCAGCGCCTGTTCGAGCGCCTGGATCGACATACGCAGGAAGTGCACCGCATACACCGCCTGCCCGCGCCGCTGCCAATCCCGGGAGGCCTCGAAGAGGTGGTCGCCGAGCGTGAGGGAAAGCCCGGTGCACAGGTCGATCGCGCGCAACAGATCCAGGTCGGGCAGGTCATCGTACAGGTGCCGAAACGCGTAGGCGCGCTGGAGCCGACGCTCGCCGAGCCGAAGGTCGAGGTCCACCAGCGTCGCTTCGTCCGGATCCGGCGGGTCCGGGACCGGCGGGAGATCGAAGGCGCGCAACCGCTCGATTTCGGCCCGCAATCCCTCGAGCAGCCGCGGCGGGAGTTGGTAGCGCCGCTCCGTACCCTCCCGGTGCGAGCCGACCATGCGGACCGCCCGCACCTGGAGCGTGCCGTCGGGTTCGAGATGGGCGCGCTGCTCGTCGCCGGGATTCGAGCCCCGACGTTGCAGGACCAGGGTCAGCGCCTCCGGGGAAGGGGTTCGGCTCGGGTCCTCGGCGGGCGCGGGCGCGGCGGGGAGGAGGGCGAGCGCCGCGAGAAACAGGCCGGCCCCCCGCGGCGCGCGTCTCCGAGCGCCCACGAGAGGGGACCCGGGCGCTTCGGACCGGGGGAGGCGTCCGTTCGCGCGCTCCGTCGAAGCGGCCACGGTCCCGCGGACGATTCCATTGCCGGGGAGACGAGAAAGATCCGGGTACACGATCGATTCCCTCCGCAGCGATCGGCGCGGGCGCGGCGCCGGCGCAGGGGACTCCACTCTAGGGGGAGTGCGGGCAGGGGTCAAGCGCCGCCCGCCGCTCCGGTCTCGCGTGCGAGCGGGGGCCTCCCGACCGCCGGGACGCGCACCACCCGCACCCGCCGGGGGGTCGCGTCCGCCACCTCGAGTACGACGCCCGAGCGGGTCGTGCAACGCTCGCCCACCTGCGGAATCTTGCCCGCCAACTCGAGACAGAGCCCCGCGATCGTCGTCGAGTATTCCCCCTCCGGAAGGTCGAGACCGGTCTCGCGGTTGACGTCCCGAATGTGCGCGGTCCCCTGAATGAGGTAGCTCCCGTCCGGCTGCCGCTCGATCGGGAGCGGCGCGGCATGGTCGGGCTCGCTGAAGATCTCTCCCACCAGCTCCTCGACCAGGTCTTCCGTCGTGGCGATCCCGACCATGCACCCCTGTTCGTCGACCACGACCGCGAGATCAAGGCGTCGATTCTGCATCTCGTGGAGCAAGTCCGCCGCGCCCATCGTCTCGGGGACGAAGTAGGCCGGACGCAGCATCGGCTCGAGGGGGATCGACGGTCCGCGCGCGGCGTGGCGCAGGGCCTCGCGAATGGGGATGAACCCGACCACGTTGTCGAGGGCGCCGTCGTAGACCGGCACGCGGGCGTATTTGGCCTCCAGGACGAGGGCGCGGATCTCCTCTTGGGACGCGCCGCGCGCGAGCGCGAGGACCGAGCGGCGCGGCACCATGACGTCCGCCGCGTGCAGGCGACCGAAGTCGATCGCGCGCGAGGCGATGTCGCCGGTGCGGGGGTGGAGGGTGCCGAATTCGGCCGCCTCATCCACGATCTGGCGCAGCTCCTCCGCCGACAGGCGGGCCTCGGTGAAGTTGGTGCGGTCGCCGAACAGACGGAGAATCGTGTTCGAGCTGGCGGTGAGAATCCAGACGAACGGTTTCGCGACGCGCGAAAGTCCCAGCAGCGGACGGGCGATCAACAGGGCGTACCCTTCGGAGCTGCGCATGGCGAGCGACTTCGGCACCAGTTCGCCGAGGATGAGCGACAGGTAGGCGATGGTGGCGATCACGAGACCGAGGGAGAGTTGGGAGGCGTAGGGCTCGAGGATCGCGACGTTGCGGAGCCAGGGTTCGACCCGCGCGGCGATGGTGGCGCCGCCGAACGCGCCGGTGGTCGCGCCGACCACGGTGATGCCGATCTGGACCGTGGCCAAGAAGGCCTCGGGGCGCGCGCGCAGGGCCTCCACCGCGCGCGCCGCGCCGCTGCCGGCTCCGACCAGTTCACGCAGGCGGGTCTTGCGCATCCCCACCACGGCGATCTCCGCCCCGGCGAGGACCCCGTTGGCCAGGATCAGTCCGAGGATCATGCCGAATTCGATCACCATCTCTGCAGGCTCCTTGTACGGGCCTGCCCACCGCGCAGGCCGTTCTTCCTTGCGGCGCCCTCCCCCGGGGCGTGACCGCCCCGCGGGACGCACTCGCATCCCGGACCCGCGGGTTATTCTACCGGGGCCCGCGCGAAGCGCCAGCAGGCGATGCCTTCCGGCTCCCGGGGTTCGACCCACCCGCCCCGGGGGGCGACCCTGCATCGTCCGCGTTGGTTCGGGGCGGAGTCACGACGCCCGGGGAGGGGAGCGTTGGCGGTGCCGACCCCGGGGGAGACGCTTCAGAGCGCGAGCGGCCCGGGGTCGCGCGCGGCTTGCGCGGCCGCGCGCGCCCGCTCCCGCAGTTCCAGCGCGCGCGGGTCGCCCGCCGGCAGCCGACCGATCGTGCCGCGACACGCCGGCCGGCCGCACCGACACTCCAGCGGCGGGTTCGCGGCGGGAAGGATGAGGCCGTAGTCGTAGGTGACCTCCTCGCCCGCCTCGAGGTCGCGCAAGGCCACGTCCCGGTCGCCGCAGGGTGCAGCCGTCGGCTCGCACGAGTGGTTCCAGAGCCGGGCGTCGTCGATGCACGACCAGAGCCGGCCATCCGCGTCCTCGAAGGCGTGGGCAAAGGAGTCGCGCCCGGGCTCGAACCGCCGGGTGGTGGCGGGATGGAAGACCCAGAGGATCGTTCCCGCCCCGATCCGCCGCCGGGCGAACAGCCCCCGGCCCCCCAGCGCGCTCGACCGCGCTTCCAGATCCGGATGAATCATCGTCCGCCTCCCGCCCCTCCCCGGACCGCGCGCGCGCCGAATCGATTTCCCCGCCCGGCCTGCGCGGTCGCGGCCCCGCGCCGTCGCCCGCCGAGCGCTTGCGCCGGATCGCGGCCCGCATTGTATCGCCCCGCGGTCCCGCCGCACGTCACTTTTCGCCCTCCACCCCGCGGCTCCCGGGCGATCGACCGGCCGTCGCCCGCGACCGACGGCCAAGAACCTCTTGACGATAGATATGATAGTGTATTAGATATATGATCGTTCATGAAAGAATTGTTGCAGGGAGGCGCGAACGATGGCCCACGACGGGGAACCGACCCTGACGCCCGCGGAGGCGCGCAAGCGCCTGGGGATCTCGCCGGCCACCTACTTCCGCTGGTTGCGGGAGGGCCGGTTGCGGGGGGTGCGGGCGGGGCGGCGCTGGCGCTTCCCGGTATCGGTGATCGAGGGCCTGCTCCGGTCGCCGGGACCGGGGGTGCGTGAGGCGCGGCGGGGGCTCGAGGAAGCCCTCGGCGTCTGGCGCGGACTCCTGCTCGGTCGGGGCGCCCGCAAGTCGGAGGTGGATGCCATGGTGAAATCGGAACGCTCGAATCCGGGGGGGGAGGCCCGCGCCCTGGCGCGCCTGGTGCTCGAACATGCGCGCCGCAACCGGGCCACCGCGGTCCATCTGGAGCCCGGGGCGGACGGGATGTCGGTGCGGGAGCGCATCGACGGCGTGCTCGCGCCGGTGGAGCGGACGCTCGCTACCGCGGCGGCGGGGGAGGTGGTGGCGGCCTTGAAGGGAATGGCCGGCCTCGATCCCGCGCCGTCCCGCAGGGCCGCGCACGGCCGGTTCTTCGCCGACGTGGGGGGAAGGCGCGTCGACGTGGTGGCGGCCACCTATCCGACCGGCACGGGCGAGTCGCTCACCTTGCGCCTGCTCGATCCCGAGTGGACCGCGCCCCGCCTGGAGGAACTCGGTTATTCCCCCGGGCTTTGCGCCGCCCTGCGCGAGCGCATGGGCCGTCCGCGCGGCGTCCTCGTCGTCAACGGGCCGACCGACTCCGGCAAGACCACCACCCTCTACTCGCTGCTGGTGGAGCAGCGCCGCCCGGACCGGAAGATCATGACCGCGGAGGACCCGATCGAGGTCCGCTTCGACGGCATCCTGCAGGCGGAAGTGGGGGGGGCGGGCGGAATGGGGTTCGCCGACGCCGTCCGCGCCATGCTGGTGCACGAAGTCGACGTCGCGATGATCGCGGAGATCCGCACCGACGACCTGTTCGGTCTGGTCTTCTCGCTCGGGGCGAGCGGGCGCAAGGCGTTGACCGTCCTGCATGCCTTCGACGCGGTGGGAGCGCTGCACCGGATCATCACCATGGGCGGGCTGAAGGGGTCCTATGTGGCCGATACGCTGCTCGGCATCCTCGACCAGCGGCTGGTGCGGCGCACCTGTCCCGACTGCCGGGGCAAGACCCGGCTCCGGCCGGAAGAGGCGCGCCGGCTCGGCTTGTCCTGCGCGGACGCGCGCCGCGAGGTCGCGGCGGGGAAGGGGTGCCCGGCATGTCGCGGCACGGGCTTCCGCGGGCGCACCGCCGTCGGGGCGCTGCTGTCGGTGACCCCGGCGCTGCGCAAGGCGCTCGAGGCGGGGGCCGGGCTCGAGGAGTTGCGAGCGGCCGCAGCGGACCAGCCGACGCTCCGCGACGCCCTGCGCGAGCGGGTCCTGGCGGGCGAAATCTCGCCCGGGGAGGCGGTGGCGTCGGGGGGAGCCGCGATCGCGCCGGGGGACGACCCGGTTTCGGCGGCCCGCCCAGGGTAATCGGCGAGCGGGCAACCGGGCAGGGGGCCGCGGGGGAACGGACCGGGTCCGCTCTCCCGCGCCCGACTCACGCGCGGGCGTCGGAGTCGGCGCGGGCCTGCCCTTCGAAGGTGCGCAGCTGCAGTTGCAGCTTCTCCAGCGTCTGCCGGGCGAGCCGCGCGCCTTCGGTCAGGCCCTGCACGACCGGGTCGTTTGCGGCGAATTGCGCCTTGCGGTCGAGCACCTCCGCGGCCGCGCCGGCGAACAGGTTGTCCACCTGGGACTGCATCTCCGCCGTCTCGCGCAGCAGGTCCTTGATCCGCTCCTGCGAACGCGCCGTGACCCCGTGACTGCGCAGGTTCGCGAGACAGTCGTCGCGTTCCTTGGTCAACCGCTCGAGCATCTTCTCCAGCCGGGTGCGCCCGCCGTCCCGCTCGTGGGCGAGGCGCAGCGCCCGGTCGAGGATCCCGTCGGCCACCTTGCGGCTGAACGTCGAGGCGAACACCCGCTTGCCCACTTCTTCGACCGGCGCGTTGCGTCCCATCTTCTTCAGTTCGAGCTCGGCCATCAGCTTGAGCTTCTTCGCCTGCGCGGCCATCTTGCCGAGGAAGCCCGCCTTCTCCGACTCCAGGATCACCTGGTTGATCCGGTCCTCGAGGGCCTGGAGGGCCGCCTCGAAATCGTAAAGCGGCTTGAAGACCTCGTCGAACTCCGTCAGTTCGTGCTCCCGCTGCAGCTTGTACCCGCGCTCGGCGATCGGCGCCCACTGCTGCGCGATCTCCTGCTGCAAGTCGCGCAGGTCCTTGCCGTACCGCTCCAGGCGTTGCTCGACATCGCCCAGCTTCTCGGACAGTTGCTGGATTTCCCGGTTGACCACCTGATTGCCGACGAGGCGGCGCCGGATTTCCTTCACTTCCTGCAAGGCTTTCACGAACGAGGCCGGCGGCTTCGGCGCCCCTTCGGTGCGGGAAAGCAGCGCCTCGCCGAGCGCGACCGCCTGCGTCTTGGCGGTCGCCTCCGCATGCGAAACCGCCTTGCGGAGCGACTCGAGCACTTCGCGGGCCGCGACCGGGTTGCGCGGCAATTCCTCGGGGATCTCCAGGATCCGCCGCCCTCGCCCCAGGGTCGTGCCGCTGCCGGTTCCGGTCCCACCGGACTCGCCGATCATGCGCAGCGCGGCGACGAACGCCTCCATGGTCGGGTAACGATCGTCGCGGTCGTTGCGAAGGGCCGTCATCACCACGTCGTCCCAGCGCGGATCCAGACCCGGCACCGCTCGGCACGGCGGATCGAACGCCCCCTTGGGAAGTTTGCGCGTGAGCAGCAGGTAGAGGACGACTCCCAGGGAATAGACGTCGGCGCGGCCGTCCACCTTGCCCGCGTCCACGCCCTGCTCCGGCGCCATGAAGTCGGCGGTGCCCATCGGCGTGCGCTCGCCGGTGTCGAAGTCCTGCATGTCCTTGAACGAGGCGATCCCGAAGTCGAGTACCTGCGCCTTGCCGTGCTGGTCGATCAGCACGTTGGACGGCTTGACGTCGCGGTGAATGATGCTGCGCGCGTGCGCGAACGCGAGCGCCTCGCCGACCTGAATCGCATAGGCGCGGGCCTGTTCCGCGGAAATCCCGCCTTCCTGGATGACGTCGGAGAGGGTCAGCGGCCGGCCGTCGCCGCGCGGACCGTCGACGTACTCCATCACGTAGTAGGGGGTTCCCTTGTGGTCGCCGCAATCCAGGATGGCCACGATGTGCGGATGCCGGAGCGCGACGAGGATCTGCGTCTCGCGGCGGAAGCGTTCGGCGGCGGTCGGCTTCTTGGCCACCTTGGAGGAGAGGACCTTGAGGGCGACCTTGCGGTTGAGCGAGAGCTGGATCGCCTCGTACACGATGCCCATGCCGCCGGCCTTCAGGCGGTCGACGACCTGGTAGCCGCCGACGAGGAGCGGCGGACCCTGGTCGTCGCCGCGGACGCCGTCCTCCTCGCGGCGCGGGACGTCCGTGGGGGGGGCATCCCGGGAGATCCGGGAATCCGCCACGCCGGCGGTGAAGGTGGAGGTGGAGGTGGAATTCGGGTCGGCGGGGGACGGCGTGGGGCGGGCCGCGGCCTTCTCCTTGCGGGCGGGGCGGACCAACTTCTTTCCGCAGGCGGGACACTGGAAGCGTTCGCCGGGAGCGACGTGCTCGACTTCACAGAGATTGCCGCAGGGGCAGCGGGCGCGGGCCATCGAACTCCGGTCCGTTCAGGGTCTGGTGAGGCGACATGGTACCACCGTTCCGCCTGAGCGTCAAACGCCGCTTCAGGGCCGGATTACCCGCCCGGGCGGTACTCCACGGTCTGCGGCGTGAAGGCCGTGGGTCGCACTCCGTCGCCGCCCGCATCGGCCGGGCCGGGCTCGCAATCCCAGCGCAGCGTTCCCACGGGGGTGAACTCGGCGATGCCGAAGAGGGTCTTTCCCTGCAAGGGTCCGCGGTCGAATCCGGTCACGTCCAGGCAGTGCGGCGTGGTCGCGGCATCGAGGCGCCAGCGGACCTCGAACGCCTCTCCCGAACCCGCGAACCGCCAGGTCGCGGTGCCGTCGTCCCGGAACGTCCACGTCTGCGTCCCCCCGCGCGCGTCCGTCCCCGACCACACCCCCACCGGCGACGACCCTGGAAACGGCGGCGGCACCGGACCGGGGTGAACGTACGCGAGCTGGAACAGGAAGAGCACGCATTGCGTCAGCAGCTTGCGCGCATTCGGGATCGCGCCGACTTGTCCGGACTCCGCCACTTTCCCGATCTCGGCGTGAAAGTGTTCCACGGTCTTGCGCTCGGCCTCCGAGATCGACTGCGAACGCTTCAGTCCTTCGAGCAGTACGAGCCCGTCGCGCGCGGTCTCCGCGGAGATCGGCGGCACGCCCTCGTAGCGGAACCGTTGCGCCGTATTTCCCGCCAGCGCCAGGGTCCGCACCAGCCAGCGCGTCGAGTCGGCGAGGATCCGGTAATCGATCGTCTCCGGCAGGTCGCCGGTCTTGTGGTAGAAGGCCATCCCCGGGTTGTTCACCCAGATCGCCGGAATGGGCGGGTCGGCCTCGTAGAACTTGTCCTGATCGCTGGAGAAACGCGGGATCACATTGCGGTGCACGAACACCACGTCGTGCTCCGCGAAGCGGCGCGTCTCGCGCAGGAACGCGTGCAGGTCCGGGCTGCGTTCCGCGCCGGCGACGACGATGACGCCGTAGTCCGGGACGGTACGGCGGCCGAGCGGATCGGCGGAGATGCCGAGCACGATCCGGTCGCGCGGAACGGTGGGCGCATCCAGCCAGGCCTTGGCCCCGCGCAGGCCGTGTTCCTCGTCGTCGGTGATGAGGAAGACGATGGAGCGCCGGGGGGCGGCGCCGCCGGACTTGAGGACGCGGGCGACCTCGAGGGCCGCGGCCACGCCGGCGGCATTGTCGAACGCGCCCGCGAACGGAACCCCCTCCCGGGTCACCCCGAGGTGATCGTAGTGCGCGAGCAGCACGAGGTATTCCTCTGCCCGCGCCGGATCCGATCCGCGCAGGAGGCCGACGACGTTGTAACCGGTGTCGTTGACGTTTTCCGTGATCGAGCCGTCCTCGTTGCGCTGGAATCGTCCCGGTTCGCCCGTGCTCGGGTAGTCGAAGAGATAATCCCCGTTCTTGCCCAGCGGTTCGAGCCCGATCGCCGCCATCCGGTCGCGGATGTCGTCGCGCGCCTGACGGTGCCCGAACGATCCGGGCACCCGCCCGCCGCGCTCGGGGGCGGCGAGAAAGTCGATCGACTCCTGGAGCCGCCGCGGAGAAACCGCGCGAGCCGCCTCCTCCTGTGCCGGCAGGAGGGCCGCGGGCGGTTCGCTCCGCGTGGCCTCCTGCGCCCCGGCGTTCGCGGCGGCGAGGAGCAGAAGGAAGGCGAGCAGGGGGCGCGGTCGGCCAACGGCGGTCGGGGGGCGGCGCATGGGCGGCCTCGGCAAAAGGGCTCGGCAGGGTCCGGACGCCCGCGATCCTACCCGACCGCGGCCGGGGCGGAAGCGTTTTTCGCGCCGGCCTGCCCGCGCTTCGTAGACCCGTCGCGCCGGCGCCGGTAGAGTGGGAGCGGCCCCGCACGGCCGGCCGGAAGGCGGGGCGGCCCTGGAGTCGAACGTGCTCGCCGAACTCGTGATCTCCCTCAAGGAAAGCCCGCGCAAGTGCAGCCTGACCGCCCTGCGCACGGATCCGCGCTTTCGCGTGATCGGATTCGATCCGTACGCACCCGCGCGCGTGAACGGGGGGGTCCTGCTCCATCCCGACGGCCCCGCCCTCTCCCCCGACGAGGTCGCGCTCGGCCTGATTCTGGTCGACGGATCCTGGCGGTATGCCGCGCGGATGTTGCGCAACCTCGAAGGGCGTTTCGTCCCGCGCAGCCTCCCCCCCGGTCTGACTTCCGTCTACCCGCGTCGGGCGCGGGAAGGGACCGACCCGGCCGCCGGCCTGGCCTCCCTCGAGGCGCTCTATGCCGCGCTCTGGCTCGCCGGAAAGGCGCCCGCCGATCTGCTCGATTCGTATCGCTGGCGGGAGGAGTTCCTCGCGCGCAACGCCGCGTGGCTGGAGCGTCACCGCCACCCGGCGGGGTGAGCGCACGAGCCGTTCCCGCGTCCCCTCGGGCGCGTCTCGCGCCGACCCTCCCGAGCGATTGAAGTTGCAATCGCGCCGGGGGGCATGTAAATTCGTCCCTTGGGTGTGCGCAGAACCCTGTCCGGTCTGAAGGAGTAACGTCGATGTTGCGATTCTGGGGAATCGGTCTGGTACTCGCCTCTGCCCTGGTTCTTCTTGCCGGTCCGGGAGCATGGGCGGACGGCAAGGGAAAGGGCAAGGGCGACAATCGCGATGACGCGAAGAGCGGAAAGAGCGATGTTTTCGGCGACGGCGACTCCGGGCACGGAAACGATCCGGCCGTCGGCGACGCGGTCAGCGAGTTGACGGACGACGACGTGCTCGACGGCGGAGAGGAAGGGGATGACAAGGAACACGCCGAATGGTGCCGCAAGGTGAGGAAGGAGTTCGACCGGAACGGGGATGGAAAGTTGAGCGACGGGGAACGCGAAAAGGCCAAGAAGTTCCTGGCCGAAAAGCGCGAGAAAGGCGCCCGCGAGCGGTTCCTCAAGGAGGCGACCCGCGATCAACGCGGCCGCATCTCCGATGAGGAAGAAGGGCGCGTCAAGCGGAAGCTCGAGGAACACCGTCGCCGCTGCCATGAGCACAAGCGAAGGATTCACCAGCATTTCGACAAGGACAAGAACGGCAAGCTGGATGCCCGGGAGCGCGCCCACCTTCGCAAGGAGTGGAAGGATCGGGGCAAGGAGAAGCACGAACACGGGGACAAGGAGCACGCCAAGGACAAGGAGAAGGAAAAGGACAAGGACAAGAGCAAGGACCATGGCCACGGCAAGGGACACGACAAGGGGAAGGGCAAGGGCCATGAGAAGGACAAGGGCGAGGGCCACGAGAAGCACCATGACTAATCCTGCCTGAGGCCTTCCGACGGCGATGGGGCCGGCGAATGGGCGCGAGGTGCCCGTTCGCCGGCCGCGCCGATTCCTTCGGGGGCCCCGAGCGGGCGGGGGCGCCGACCCTGGATTCGCCCGATCCCCCCATAAATCGATCAAGACAATCCCGCCCGGGATCCGTATAATCAAACACCCCGGCGCGAAGGGCGCGGGGTCGTGGATTCCGTGCTGCGACGTCGACGGCCGGCGTGTGGGTGCCGCAGGGCGCAGCGAGGGACCGAACAGGGGAGCGCGGCATGAAGCTCACCTTCCTGGGCACCGGATCCGCCTTCACCATGGAGAACTACCAGAGCAATCTGCTCCTGGAGGTCGACGGGAAGCGGCTCCTCATCGACTGTGGGGGCGATGTCCGCCACGCCCTGAAGGCCAAGGGCTTCGGTTCCGCGGACATCGACGCGGTCTACGTCAGCCACCTTCACGCCGACCACATCGGCGGCCTGGAGTGGTTTGCGCTCACGCGCTATTTCGGGCCCCCGGGCCGTCCACGCCCCAGGTTGTTCGTCAACGAGAAGCTCGCGGTCGAACTCTGGCACAATTCCCTCAAGGGGGGTCTCGGCACGCTGCAGAATCTGATCGCCGACCTCGACACCTACTTCGAGGTCAAGCGACTGCGCAAGAACGAGGGGTTCGAGTTTGCCGGGGTGCATCTCCAGACCGTTCAGACCGTGCACTACATGGACGGGTACGAGATCGTTCCCTCCTACGGGCTGCAGTGGAAGGGGCCGGGGGGGCGCACGATTTTCCTGACCACGGACACGCAGTTCTGTCCCAATCAGATCCGGGACTTCTATCGCTCCGCCGACGTCATCTTCCATGATTGTGAGACCGGCAAACCGCCGTCGGGGATCCACGCGCACTTCGACGAATTGAGCACCCTTCCCGAAGACTTGCGGCGCAAGATGTGGCTCTACCATTACCGCGACGGGGCAAGGCCGGACGCCCGGGAGCGCGGATTTGCGGGGTGGGTGGAGAAGGGGCAGTCGTTCGAGTTCTAGCCCGCTCGATCGCGCGTGCGCCGACGGGGCGCGCCGTCGCGAGTCCGGCCGCGCCGCCTCGCGCGGATCGGCGCCCCGGGCGGATCAGGGTTCAGCGACGAATCCGGGCCTTCAGTCGCTGGATGCGGATGCGCAGGCGGGGTTCCAGCGAGGGCTGCGCCTGGATCGCCGCCTCGAAGTACTCCACCGCCCGGCGCAGTTCTGCGTCCGCGTCCGCGCCGCTCCCCTTGGCCTGGGCGAGACCCTCGCAACACACGCCCATCAACTCCAGTGTGCGTCCGCCGAGCGGGTGGAGGGCGTGCGCCTTCTCCCCGGCCTCCAGCGCGGCCAGGTATGGCGCGTTCGCATCCCTTCCCTGGTCTGCCCGTGTTCCCGCGAGCAGTTGGTTGGCGCGCAGCAGGGTGCGCCACGCGTCGTAGTGCGCGGGATTCAGGCGCACCGATTCGTTCAGGTCGGAGACCGCCTCCTCCAGCCACTTCGGCCCCTCGTCGCCGCGCGATCGGACCAGCAACGCGCCCCAGATCGCCTTCGCGTATCCGCGCCGGTGCCATGCCGTGCTCGCGTTCCGGCTCATCGAGACGGCGCGGTCCAGATCGCTCATGGCATCCTGGACCCGCGCCGGCGCTCGCGTGCGGAGGTCGCCGGCCCGGCCCTCGAGAAGAGCGTAGCCGAGGCGCGCGATGCCCCGCCAGATCCACGCCTCCGGGTCCTCCGGCTCCCGCTGGACCGCGTCGTCCAGGTCGCGCAGCGCCTGCTCGAGCCGGGGCAGGTCCTCGCGCCGGCGACCGCCGGTCATCAGGGCGCGCGTCGCCGTGGCAATGCCGCGCCAAAGCAGCGCGCTGGAATCCCCGGGGGCGAGGGTCAGGGCCGCATCGAGATCGCGCAGGGCGGCGGTGAACCGGTCGCTGTCGTCTTCGCGATCCGCGGCTTCGTGCCGCGCCCACGCCGTCTGGACGATTCCGCGCCAGACCAGCACCGACACGTCGACGGCTTCCGGAGCCGCGGCCTCCAGGGTCGCGAGCGCCTCGCCGAAGAACCCGGCCGGGTCCTGGCCGCGGGTGGATCGATCCATCCCCGCCACGAACAGCGCGATCGCCAGACGGAGCCGGATCTCCAGTCCCGCCGGCCCGGTCTCGATCGCGGCCTTGTGGTCGGCGATCGAGGAAGCCAGCCGCGCGGCCGCCGCGGGCTCGCCGCGCTGGGCCAATTCGTGCCCCCAGGCGAGGTTCGCGAAGGCCCGCCCTTCGAGAAAGGGGGCGAAACCGCGGTCGCGCTCGACCCCGCGCGTCCACACCGCCACGGACTCTTCCCAACGTTCGTCGTGGAGTTCGACGGTCGCCAGCGCGGCGACCGCCTCCTCGAGATCCGGCGCCTCCTCCACCGCCTGGCGCAGGTACAGGCGCGCGGTGGGGGAGTCCCCGGTCAGCCAGGCAAGCAGTCCCTCAGCGGCGGCCATGCGGCCCGATCCCAGCCGTTCGGCGGCCCCCGCGCCGAGTCGGCGCAGCTCGCCGAGGTCGGCCTCGAGCCCCGCGAGCAGGTTCCGGGCCTCCTCGTCCTGCGCCGCCGCTTTTCGCGCCTCCTCCAGCGCCCGGCCCGTCGGCGCGTCGCGCCAGCTCCAGCGGCGCAACGCCGCCAAACGGCGCTCGTAGGCGGCTGCCGCCAGCGCGATCCGCTCGTACCGCGCCCCGGCGTGCCCGGGCTCCTTCGCGAGCGCCGTATCCTGCGCCTGCCGCGCCGCCTCGGGATTCATCATCGCCCGGTGCATCCGGCCGAGGATGTAGTGCGGCTCCCCGCGTTCGGGGAATTCCCGTATCGCCTCCCGGCACGACGACTCGGTCTCGTCGGCGAACCGCCGCATCTCCGTAAGGCTCCCCGCCCGCCGCAGCGCCAAGAGCGCCTCCAGCGCCGTCTCCGTGCGTCGGCGCAACTGCTCGAGCGCCTGGGCCTCCCGCGAGCGGAGCAAGGGAAGCCCCACCGCCGTGACCACCATCAGCCCGAGCGCCCCGGCCAGGGCCGCGGCAACCAGCGCCCGACGTTGGATCAAGACCCCGCGCAGGCGACGCGTCATCCCTGGCGGGCGCGCCCGGGTCGGCCGGCCGAAGCGCGCCCGCGCCAGGTCGTCGGCAAAGCCGGCCGCCGTCTCGTATCGCCGCGCCGGGTCCTTCTCGAGCGCCTTGGCGCACACTGCTGCGAGCGCCGGATGGACCGTGGGAACCCGCTTGGACAGCGGTTCCGGCTCTTCCTGCAGGATGCGACCATACAGTTCCGCCGCACTCCGCCCGTCGAAGGGCGGACTCCCGGAGACCGCCTCGTACAGCATCACCCCCAGCGCATAGACGTCCGTGTGCGGTCCCACCCGGGCGCTTTCGCCCCGCACCTGCTCCGGCGCCATGTATTGCGGCGTCCCCAACACCGCCTGCGAGGCGGTCAGTTTGGTGCGGAAGTCCTCCCCGTACGCGAGCCCGAAATCGACCAGCTGCACGTGCCCCTTCTCGTCAACCAGGACGTTGCCGGGCTTGAGATCACGGTGGATGACCCCGCGTTCGTGCGCATGCGCAACCGCCCGCGCCACGTCTTCCAACAGGCGCAGCACGCCTTCCTCCGCCACCTCTCCCGCGGCGAGCACCTGCGCCAGCGTGCGGCCGCGAACAAACTCCATCGCAATGTAGTGAATCGGCGATCCCGCCTCGTCCCGGGCCGTCCCCACCTCGTGGACGCCGACGATGTGCGGATGGCGCAGCGCGGCGATGATCTTGGCCTCGCGGAGCAGGCGCGAGATCAACTGGGGGTGGGCGTCGGCCTCGCGCACGACCTTGAGCGCAACCGTGCGGCGCAGGTCCGGGTCCTCGGCCTCGTACACGATCGCCATGCCCCCGCGTCCGACCTCGCGAAGGATCCGGTACCGGCCGATCCGCCCCTCGCCCGCAGCCCCCGCGGGCGCGCCGGGGTCGTCCGAGACCAGATCGCGCAGACGGTCGAATCCTTCCGGGGTGATGTGCATCGGATGCGGGCTCCGGTGGGGGACGAACGCTCCCATCCTACGTCCGCCGGGGGCCGCCGGAAAGGGGATTCCGGGCGCCGCGCAGGTCCGTCGGACTTGCCCTGGCCGGACGCGCCCACGGGCGCCGTTCGCGATCGAGCGGGGAAAAATCTCCCGGCCGGGGGGTCAGCGACCCCGAGTCTGGCGGGGTGTTTCTTCGCAAATCACCGCCATTTCATGCTTTACACATTTTCCAGAAAAAGCGGTTTTTCCATAATGGACCGCCCGGCCGGGTGCAGATCGGAGAGTGTGAAGGCAACCGAACCTACGATGGTGCGCAACATGACCCGAGAACCCGAGGGGAAAAGGAGTGAGGAGATGAGCCACGTGAGGATGAGCCGTTGGATCCTGGCGGTCCCGTTGGCGGGCGCCCTGGCCCTGGGAACGACCGTGAACGCCGACGAGGCGAGCGACGAGGCGGGGGCGGCGGCGGAAGCATCGGCGCCGCGGCCCGTGGACAGCGACGGCGACGGACGGATCAGCCCCCGCGAGCGGATGGAGGCGTGGCGGCGCTTTCGCGATCGCCGCGAAGACCGGCGCGATCGGCGTGAGGACGTGCGCGACCGTCACGAGCAGGCGCATGATCGGCGCGAGGATGTCCGGGATGCGCGCGAGGACGTGAGGGACGCGGCGCATGACGGCGGTGCGCGGGATCGTCGGGAAGACGTGCTGGACCGCCGTGAGGACGTGCGCGACCGGCGCGAGGACGTTCGTGACCGGCGCGAGCAGGCGTTCGACCGCGCCGAGGATCGCTTCGACGAGCACCACGTCGGCGGCCCCGGCCGGGATCGCGCGGAAGACGTTCTCGATCACCGCGAAGACCGGCGTGATCGGCGCGAGGACGTGCGGGATCGTCGCGAGGACGTGCGCGACCGGATCGAGGATCGGCACGACCGGCGCGAGGACGTTCGGGATGCCGCGCACGACGGCGGCCGGCGCGATCAGGCCGAAGATCGTCGCGACCGGGCGGAGGATGCGCGGGACCGGCACGAGGACCGGCACGACCGGCGCGAAGACGTCCGGGACGGGCGCGAAGATCATCGGGACCGGGCCGAGAACCGCCGCGATCGGCGGCATGGTCCTTCCCGCGGCGGTCGCGGCGGCGGCCGGCGCTAACCCGGATTATTCATGAAGCCGCGCCAGCGGCTTCGTGAAAAATCCGCCCGC
>CAZWCX010000136.1:0-18318 GCA_964632945.1 uncultured Planctomycetia bacterium
TTTTTCACGAAGCCGCTGGCGCGGCTTCATGAATAATCCGGGCTAGTGGGGCTTCCATCTTGATCCCCCAGGTTGGTCCGGTCCCTTGACGCGCCGGGCTTCGCCGCTCGTCGGCGGCGATGCACTGGGGCATCGCCTCCTCCGCGCGCCTTGCCGGGCGCGAAAACCGCCTCGACCGCCCCCCGGTACGGGGGAGACGCGTGCGTGTGGCGGGCGGCACCGCGCCCGGTTCCGCCCCTCCGGCCCTCGAGGTCCGGGGGCGTCGCCGCCGGTCCCGCCGGTCGGCTCCGCACCCGTTGCCCAGGCACGGTACCGGTTCCGCGACCGGTCGAGTCGATACCGCAGTCGACCGGTCGGAGGCCGGGGATCGACGCGGGTGCGGACTCTGAAACGACCAAGCCGGAATGCTCTCGCGAGGAGTCGATCGCGCATCGATTGTGGTCGGAGTCCGTGACGAATTCCATCGCATTTACCGATAGGCCGGCGGTCAGGAGTTTGTTTCTGTTCCATAAGAGCAATCGTATTCGGCGCTTCTGGTGACTTGGACCACTGCGAAGAGGAGATGCGTGTGGTGCTCTCGCGGTCGAGTGCCACTCTGATACGCGGCGGAGTCAGAATTGCCATAACCGATTTGCAACTCTGCACTCAACCGAGGTAGAGAGGCGCTGTCCGGGACTTTTCCGGACGGTGGGGTATTTCACGTGCAAGGAGGGTGGATGATGCGGCGATGGATGCATCGCAGGATGCCGGCACTCGCGGTCCTGGTGGCGATGAGCGCTTCGTCGGGGTACGCGCAAGCGGATCCCTCCGAGGATCTGAAAGCACAAGTCAAATCACTGCAGGAACAAAACGCGCAAATGATGGCGTTGATCCAGGATCTGCAGCGCAAGGTGGATGCCAACCAGAGGCGTTCGGATGCCGTGCTGCAGAAGATCGACTCGGGTGCCGGGGCGGATACGTCCGCGGCGAAGCCCAAGTCGCCCACGCCGGGGAAAAAACCCGACGACGAGAACTTCATGTTGGGGGTGGTTCCGACCGTCTGGACCATGGGGAACAGCAAGTTGAAGTTCTACGGATTTCTTCGGCTCGACAGCATCTACGACGATTCCGGTCCGAACAATCCGCTGCTTCCGTTCTTCATCCGCTCGGAAGACACGGAGGCGGCCGGGGCGATTCGCGATGAAACGAACGACGACTCCTTCAACATGGATGTTCGACTCACCCGCCTCGGGTTGGACTTCGAAGGCGGCGAGATGGACTTGCTTTGGAACGGCAAGGTCGGCGGGAAACTGGAAATGGACTTTGACAGCGGGTTGGGCAGCGAGTCCCGCGCCGCTCCGCGGATCCGGCATGCCTATCTGAACATGAAGTGGGGGGACGTGTCGGTTCTGGCCGGTCAGACGTGGGACGTGATTTCCCCGCTGATGCCGATGGTCAACGACCACTTTGTCATGTGGAACGCGGGCAACCTGGGCGACCGGCGTCCGCAATTCCGTGTGGCGTGGGAGCCCGGGCTCGGCAGCGGCAAGTTCTCCGCGCGCGCCGCGGCCGGTCTGTCCGGAGCGATCAACAACGTGGATCGCGACCTCGACGGCAAGCTCGACGGCGCCCAATCGGGCAACCCGATCTACGAGGCCCGTCTGGGCTGGGCCGGGCCCCTGTGGGTGGACGGGCAGAACTTCGACATCGGCTTCTGGGGTCACTACGCCCAGGAGGAGGTCGACGGGACTTTCGGCGGGGGGGAAGAAGAAGTCGACAGCTATTCCTTCGGCGCCGATTTGACCGTGCCCATCATCAAGGATCTGATCTGGACCTCGGAGATCTGGACGGGGGAGAACCTGCCGGAAGTTCGCGGTGGAATCGGTCAGGGGATCAACCTGCAGGGCGAAGAGATCGATTCATGGGGAGGATTCACCCAGCTGACGTACAAGCCCTGGTCGTGGCTTCTGTCCGGCGTGGGGTACGCCCTCGACAATCCCGACAACGACGATCTGGATTTCGCGATCGCGAATCCCGGGAGAAAGGAAGCCAACGAGACGTATTACCTGTCGAACACCTTCTATCCCGGCGGAAACGTCAGCATCAAATTGAACTATCTGCACTGGCGCACGCAATACCACCAACTCGAGGACGGCATCGACAATCGCATGGAACTGATTTTCCAATACAACTGGTAGCCCGGGGATTCGCGTGTCCCGCGGACACCGGAAAGGAGACGGGGCGACTCCCGTTTCCGTACGATAGGCGCTTCGGAGGAATGACATGAGAATCTTGTGCCTGCTCGCGGCTTTGCTGATCGGGGGGTCGGTCGCGCAAGCGCATGAAGCGAAACGGGCGTCGTTCGACGTTCGCCATGAGCTCAAGGTCGTGGTGCCGGACGGAGCGAAAAACCTGCGAATCTGGTTCGCCCTGCCGCAGGAGAGCGACAAGTTCCAGACGATCACCGATCTTCAGGTGCAATCTCCCTATCCGCACTCGTTCGTGACCGACTCCGAGGGGAACCGGGTCCTGTTCGTCGAGGTCGTCGGGCCCAAGGAGAAGGAGTTCAAGATCCTCACCACCTTCGGGATCTCCCGGAGCGAGGTGCTCAACGACCTGGCGGTCTCCCGCACCCGGCCGCTCACGCCCGAGGAGCGGTCGAGCATGGCGCGTTACCTGCAACCGAACGCGAACATCGTCATCGACGGCGAAGTCCGCTCGCTCGCGCAGTCGATCGTCGGCGACGAGAAGAACCCCGTGCTCGCCGCGCGCAAGCTCTATGACTGGACGCTGAACAACATCGACTATTGGGTCAAGGACCCGAAGAACAAGAAGGCGTCGCCGGTGGGGAGTTCCCGCTACTGCCTGGAGACGAAGACGGGCAACTGCACCGATTTCCACTCCCTGTGGACCGCGCTCGCGCGCGCGTCGGGGATCCCCACCCGGATGGTCTATGGGGCGTTCTTCAAGCTCGAGCTGGCCGGCATCGACGCGGACCAGAGCTACCACTGCTGGCCGGAATTCTACGCGCCCGGAATCGGTTGGGTGCCTCACGATGTCGCCGTGGCGGATCTGTTTCACGGATCGTTCCCCCTCAACGACGATAATGCTAAGCTCGTTCGCTTGACCACGGCGAATGGATTCACCGGCGAAGACAAGGCCATGGTCGACTACCTGTTCGGCAACCTGGATGAGCGTCGAGTGACCTTCACCTGGGGTCGCGACCTGATCCTGGGCGAAAAGAGCGCCGCCGGGCCGGTCAACGCGCTGGCCAAGGCGCACGTCGAAGTCGACGGCGCGGTCGGGGCGGAAAAGACGGTCTGGTTCCGGAAACTGACGTACAAGCACAAGAACTGATCCGATCGGGGACTGGGCGTGCAGGACAGCTTCGGCACGACCGACGAGGAACGAACCCGAAACTACCTTCGCGTGTTGCGCGATCACCGGGGGGATTCCTGCCGGGAGTGCGGGGCCGTCCTGTGCGGCCATGAGTTCACCATGAGCGTGGTCATGGGGTTCCTGGACACCCCGCGTTGCTGGGGTTGTCTGGCGGAGGCCCTCGCTCGGGACGCCGACGACCTCCGCGATCACGTTTACGACTACATTCGCTGGCGGGCGTGTTTCTTCAGCGGTTGGCGGGCCTCGAGCGAGTACGAGGGATTCGGGGATGCCACGCATCCCCGCTGCCTCTGACCCGAGGATCGATCGCACCGGAAGGGCGCGACGGCCGTCCCGCCGGCGTCCGCGCCGGCCCCTGCCGCGGTGACGGATCCCGCGGCAGGTCCCGCCGAGGCGGACGCGGACTGGGATGCCGGGGACATGTCGTGCGGTGACCTCATCCTGGAACTACGCCTGCGCCTGACCGCCCTCCATCCGGGACAAGTCCTCCGTCTCGTCGCCACCGATCCTGCCGCGCCCGAAGACCTGCCGGCCTGGTGTCGGCTCACGGGTCATACCCTCGCCGCGCAGTCCCATCCCACCTACTGGATTCGACGAAAGGAAGGATGAGCCATGGCCGGGAAATTCTGCGTCAGCCTGACTTTTGCCAAGGACAATTCGGACAAGGCCACGGTGGGCTTCGTCATCGCGAATGCCGCCCTCGGTTCCGAGAAGGACACGATGGTGTTCCTGAGCACCGAAGGGGTGCGCCTGTCCCAGAAGGGATACGCGGACGACATTCATGAAGAGGGCTTCGCGCCCTTGCGCGAACTGATGGCGAATTTCACCCGATCGGGCGGCAAGATCTGGGCCTGTTCGCCCTGCTTCAAGCGTCGGAAGCTGGACGAGAAGAGCCTGGTCGACGGATGCACCATCGTGGGCGGGGCCAAACTGGTGGAGTGGCTCAGCGACGGTTCGCCCTCGGTGTCGTTCTAGGGCGATCGCATGGAACCCATCGAGCGGCACCCCCACCCGCCGGACGTCTCGTTCGACGGGGGGGACCTGGATTGCGGAAACGGTCTCCTGCTGTTGATCCGTCGGCACATTGATCCGCTGCGCCCCGGACAGTTGCTGGAGATCCGCTCCCGCGAATCGTCGGTGCAGGAGGATCTCCCCGCCTGGTGCCGACTCACCGGCAACGAGCTGCTGTCATGGACCCGTGACGGGCGGCAGATGAGTTTCCTCGTCTGCAAAGGGAAGTTCGCGGGCGCCTCTCCCCGGTCCGGAGCGGCCGATGCACCCGCCGTGGTGGCGGACCCGCGCATGCAGGTGGTTGCCGTCACGCCGCCCGCGACCCTGCCGTCCCCTTCGCCGGCCCCGCCGTTGCCGGCGTTCGCCGTGACCGGCATCGGATCCTGGCCGCGGCCGCGCTGGATGGTCCAGGCGGTCCACGAGCGGTTCGAGGGACGTCTGAGCGATCCGGACTTTTCCGCTACGGCCGACGACGCGGTGCGCCTGGCCGTGGATGCCCAGCTGCGCGCGGGGGTGGATGCCGTGACCGACGGCGAGCAGCGGCGCGACAACTACTCCTCGTTCGTGGGCGGGATCCTGGACAACTGCCAACTCGTTCCGCTCACCGACCTGCTCCCGCTCGTCGACGATCCCGACGAGTTTCGGCGCGAGCTCGACTCCCTCGACGTCCCCGCGTCCGAGGTGCGCCACCCCGCGGTGTTCGGACCGCTTGGGCGCACGCGACCGATCGCGGTGCACGAACTCGAATTCGTGCGCAAGATCACCGACCGGGCGGTGAAGGTGGCGCTCCCCGGTCCGTACCTGCTGGCCCGCACGATGTGGATGGAGTGCATATCGGATCGCGCCTACGCCTCGCGCGAGGCGCTGGCGGAGGACATCGTCCGCGTGCTGCGGGAGGAGGTTCACTTTCTGCTCGCCGCGGGCGCCTCGGTGGTGCAGCTCGACGAGCCGGTCCTGACCGAGGTGGTCTACTCCGCCCCGACCGGGGGGCGCAGCTTCATGTGCGGCGCCCTCAGCGAGAAACGGGCCCCCGACCAGGAATTGGCGCTCGCGCGCGAGTGGATCAACGGCGTCGTGAGGGGGCTGCCGAAGGAACGTCTCGCGGTGCATGTCTGTCGCGGGAACTGGACCCGCGACGAGAGCGCCGCGCTGGCGGGGGACTACCGGCCCCTCGTCCCGCTCCTGCGCGAGTTGGAGGTGGGCACGCTCTTTCTCGAGTTGTGCACGCCCCGGGCCGGGGAGATGGAGGTCCTTGCGGGACTTCGCGAAGACCAGCGTCTGGGGGTCGGCGTGGTGAACCAGAAACACGAACGGGTGGAGACGGTCGCGGAGATCGTGGAGCGCGGTGAGAGGGCCGTGCGCCTGTTGGGGTCCGAGCGCGTGCTCCTCAATCCCGACTGCGGGTTCGCCACGTTCGCCGACAACCCGGTGGCCTCCGCGCAGGTCGCGGAGGCGAAGCTTCGCGCGATCGCGGAGGCCGCGCGCGTCCTGCGCGACCGCCACGCGCTCCGCTAGCCGCCGACCGCGCTACTTCCCCGCGCTCTCCATGGCGGCCGCCAGAAAACCGAAACCCACCGCCCCGCCGAAGCACAGAATCGCCAGCAACACCGGCACCAGCGCGAAGACGATCGCTCGTTGGTCGGACAACTTGAGCGCGTGGCGCCCGGCAAAGTAGCACAGCACGCTGAACCAGATCGGCACGATACATCCACCGCCGACATACGGGATCAGATTGGCCGGGTAGACGGTCGCGAAGATGTAGCCGACGATTCGAAACGTCAAATTGAAGTTTGCCGCACTGCCGAGGGCGCGCGCCGGCAGGTGGAGGAGCGCCCCGACCACGAACAGGCTGATGGGAACCATCAACGCGATGGCGATCGGGACCCCCACGGCGATCCCTGCGACGATCATGGCGACCGGAGGCTGGTTCGCGCCCTGGTGGCCTGCCGAGAGGTCCGCCGCCGCCAGCATGGCGAGGATCGGGATGCCGCAGCACATGCCGAGGGCCATCAACTGGCCGAGCATGGCGTAGGCAAAGGAGAGGCCCGGCCAGAGCCCGGAATCCCCCGGCAGGCCGGTGAATACCTGGTCGGGCTTGGTGACGAACAACACCCAGCTGCTCCAGAACCGTTGCAGGAGGCCGCCCGTACCGTCCTCCCAGGGGACGCGGACCTCGGCGGGGACCGGTTGCGCCGGGGCCGCCGTCGGCGCGCAACGCATGCAGAAGATGCGGTCGCCGAGGTGGAGGAGACAATCGGTGCAGACGCGTGTGCCGCAGTTCGGGCATTCCTTCGCGGCCGGGCGATCCCGATGGAACGTACAGGTCGCCCCGCCGGGGGATGGGGAGGAGGGGTATGCGCCGGCCGGCGCCCCGGTCCCCGCGGCGGCGCGCGCGCAATTCACGCACCGCAACCGATCACCGTCCGCCACGAGGCAGTCCCCGCACACGGGGGTGAGGCAGTCGGGGCATTCCTTGACCGCAAGGCGATCCGGGTGCAATCGACAGGTGGCGGGGCCGGGCATGTCGCTCATCGTATCCTCCTTCCAAGCGCGCACATTGTGTCCTTCGGGAGGATCGGGATCAAGGCAAAGCCACTCCCGGAAATCGGTGAACGCTGGCCGAACGCGGTATTCTTTGCTACGAAGAGTGCGGGTGGGGGAACAGGAGTCGGCCCATGGGTCGTCGAGCGGCCAGGATCGGCTGCGTATTGGCAGTCGCCTTCGGATTTCTCGTCGCCAGCGGGGCGCAGTCCGGGGATCCGGCGGAGTGGGACCCGGCCCTCGGTACGGCCGAGGTTCGCGGAATCTGCGTGTTCACCGGCGATCCGCCGCCGCCGGCCGAGCTTCCCGTAGGCGACCCGCGGTGCGCCGAACTGCATGGCGGGCCTCACCCCGACGAATCGCTCCGCGTCGGAGCGAACGGGGCACTCGCCGGCGTCCTGGTGCGGGTCTCCTGCGGCCTGGAGCGTTGGCGCTTCCCGGGGCCTTCCGAGGCGGTGCTGCTCGATCAGCGGGGGTGTCGCTTCATTCCCCGGATCCTGGCCTTTCAGGCCGGTGCTCCCGTGCGGATCCGCAACAGCGACCCCCTGTCCCACAATGCCCACGGCCTGACGCGACGGAATTCCGGGTTCAACCTCGCCCAGGCGCGCGCGGGCTCCGAGAACATCGTCGTCCTGGCGGTGCCGGAGATCGGTGTGCGCGTTCGATGCGACATCCATCCCTGGATGACGGCGTACCTGTGCGCGATCGAGCACCCCTTCTTCGCCGTGACGGGGGAGGACGGCCTCTTTCGCCTGCCGCTTCTGCCGCCGGGCGACTACCGTCTCGAGGCCTGGCACGAGAAACTGGGCGTGCGCCAGACCGACATTCGGGTGGACGAGCGGGGCCAGGCGGAGGTCCGCTTCGAATTCGCCCCGCGCTGACCGGCGCGGATCGGAGTCGAATTCCCGGGAGAGACGCTGCCCCTGCTGCCGCAGCGGCACGGTTTCCCGGCGCATCGGCGGCGGGGACGCAGCCGGGCACGGCGACGACTACACCGTGCCGGGCGCGGGAGAGAGGCCGCCGGTCGCCGGCGCGGCCGACGCGGACTCGGCCTGCGGTGCGATGCTTCGGGTCATCCAGGTTCCCCCGACGCAACAACTGTGCATGGAGTACTCCGGCGAGCGCCGCACCGGGTCGGGGACCTCGTCGCGCGGGATCTTTCGGAAGCCGAGGCTCTCGAAGAAGGTCCAGGCCGAGAGCGTCACCAGCGTCCAGCGACGGATGCCGCGCGCCTGCAGGTCGGCACATGCCCGCTCGACCAGGGCGCGTCCCACTCCCTGGCGCCGCGCTCCGCGGCGGACCGCCACCGAGCGGACGAGCGCCTCGTCCCCGTAGAGTTCCCAGCCGACGCAGGCGGAAATCCGCCCGCCGATCTCCGCGACCAGAAACCCGACGGGTTCCTCGGCCGGGTCGGGGATCGGCAGTTCGGCCTCCCGCAGCAGGGCGTACACGGCGTCGAGGTCCGGTCCCGGCGTCACGGCCGGACGAATTCGAGGGGGCACGAATCACCTCCGCGACCGCAAGATAGCACCCGGCGACGATCGTGACCACGGCAATTCCCGCGTGCTTGAGTTGCCCGCGACGACCGGGTAGAGTGGCCCGGAGCCGAGTGCCGCGCGCAATCCGCCGCGGCATCGGCACGTCCCCGAAGTCCCCTGCGAGGAGGCTCCCCTGTGGAACGTCTCTGGTGGATCGCCGGGAGCCTGTGCGGATTCGTGTCGGTGGCGGCCGGAGCCTTCGGCGCTCATGCGCTCAAGAGCCGTCTCGAAGCGGACCTGCTCGCCATTTTCGACACCGGCGCCCGATACAACCTGGCGCATGCCCTCGCCCTGCTTGCGGTCGGCGCGCTGGTCGCCCGGGTCCCGTCCGCGGCCGCGACGACCGCGGGGTGGGCCTTCCTCACGGGCACGATCGTCTTCTCCGGAAGCCTGTACGCGCTGGCGTTGACCGGGATTCGCGGATTCGGCGCGATCACTCCCTTCGGCGGGGTCGCGCTCCTCGTCGGCTGGATCGCGCTTGCCGTCGCGGGGTCCCGGTTGCGTCGGCCCTGAGGCGGGGTCCCGAGCGCCCCGCGTCGCGCCCGGGCGCGGCTACGCGGGCTTTACTCCCCTTCCGGATCTGGTACAATCGGCCCAAGGTCGAATCCGCACCGTGTTTCTGCAGGGGGAACTTCGAGGAGGGACTTCGTCATGAGGTTCGCCGGATGGGTGGTTGTCGTGGCCGTCGTCATGGGCTTGCTGGCGTGTGAGCGCGTTGGGTCGCAGGCGGAAGACGCACCCGCTCCCGCCCCGGCCGCCGCCGCGGTCGCCGACCTGATGGACGCGCAGGGAGCCAAAGTCGGAACGGCCGCCCTGACCCAGACCGAAAAAGGAGTCTTGATCAAGGTGGAACTCTCCGGCCTGCCGCCGGGGGAGCATGCCTTTCACATCCACGCGGCCGGAAAGTGCGAGCCGCCCGACTTCAAATCGGCCGGCGGGCACTTCAATCCGCATGGCAAGAAGCATGGCCTCAAGAATCCGGAAGGACCTCATGCGGGGGACCTGCCCAACATCCAGGTGGCCGAGGACGGCACCTGCACGGTGGAAGTTCTTGCCGAACTCGTGACGCTCGGAGAGGGGGCGCACTCTCTGCTGGGCGGAGAAGGTACCTCGCTCATGATCCATGAAAAGGCCGACGACAACGTATCCGACCCCGCGGGCAATGCGGGCGCGCGGATCGCGTGCGGAACGATTCGGAAGGCCGAGTCGGGCAAATAGGCGAGTACCCTGCGGGAGCGGGAGATGGCGGACGACCACCTTCTCCGGAAGGCCCAGGACCTGCGCCTGGCCGAATTGGCCGTCCAGAGAGGCCTGCTCCTGCCCGAACAAGTCCAGGAAGGGCTGCGCCGCCTCGAGGAGTACGAACGCAAGGGCATTGAGCACACCCTCTTCGACGTCCTCCTCCGGCAGGGGGTGGTGGAGAAGGAGCGGTGGCAGGAATTGCGTTCCCTGAGCGCGGCGCAGCCGACCTGCGTGCTTCCCGAACCGCCCGCGAGTTTCGGCACCCTCGCCCTCACCGCCGGCACCTCGGCGCCGTCCGCGCCGACGGATTCTCAGCGCGGCCTGCCCCGCCCCGGCGACGACTTCCGCGGATACGTCATCCAGCGGGAACTGGGCCGGGGCGGGATGGGGATCGTCTACGAGGCCATCCAGGAGAGCCTCAAGCGCCGCGTCGCCCTCAAGATTCTCCACGTTCACCTGGTCGCGGACGCGGAAATGGTCGCCCGGTTCCGTCGCGAAGCGGAGTCGGTCGCGCGGTTGGCCCACCCGAACATCGTCCACGTGTACGAATTCGGGGAAGCCGGCGGGCTCTATTTCTACGCGATGGAGTTCCTCGAGGGGCGCACGCTGGATGCGTGGATGCGGGGCCCCGACCACGAGGTCCGCAGCGCCGCCCGCTACGTCCTCGAAGCGGCGCGGGCGGTCGATCATGCCCACCACACGGGGATCATCCACCGGGACCTCAAGCCGTCGAATCTCTTCCTGACCCCCGTGGACAAGGTGTACATCACCGACTTCGGTCTCGCCCGGCCGGAGGAGGGTGCGGGTCTCACGCTGTCCGGATCGATCATGGGCACCCCGATCTACATGAGCCCCGAGCAGGCCCTCGGCGCCCGTAAGGCGGTGGATCGCCGCAGCGACGTCTATTCTCTCGCCGCCACGCTCTACGTCCTGGTGACTCGGCAGATGCCGTTCGAAGGCAAGGAGCTGCACGACCTGCTCCGTCAGGTGGTCGAGGAGGATCCCACTCCGCCGACCACCGCGGTACCCGGCCTTTCTCCCGACCTGGAGGCGGTCATTCTCAAGGGGATGGCCAAGGCGCGGGAACATCGCTACCAGAGCGCGATGGAACTGGCCGCTGACTTGCGACGGTACCTCGACGGGGAGCCGGTGGAGGCCGCGCGACGGAGCCTGTTTTCCGGACGGAAGGGACGGCGGAAGCTGATCGTCTCCGCCGTCGTCGTTGCGTCCGGAATCGCGGTCGCCGCGGTCGCCATGGGGGGATTCCCCGACCTCAAGAACGGCGCGACGACGGACGGGAATCCGACTCCGGCCCATGTCCCGGTGCCTGCCCTCCCCGTCGACCCGCGGATCCCCGCCAACGGTCCCGAGCCCGGCGAGCATTCGGCCGCCCTCGAACAATTGGAGCGGGAAAAGCGCGCGAAGGAAGTCGAGAATCTCGACCTCAAGGCCAAGATCTGCGAGCAGCAACAGCGTTACGAGGAGTGCATGTCGTATCTCGACCGGGCGTTGGCGCTGGATCCGGACAACGCAGACCGGCGTCGCAATGTCTCCATCGCCCGATACAATCTCGGCGTACAGCGGATCAACGAGTCCCGCTGGGCGGATGCGCTCGCCCTCTTCGATCGGGCCGCCGAGATCGACGAGTCTTCCCCGCGTCTCTGGATCTACCGCGGCACGGCGCTGCACCGGCTCGGGCGTACCGACGAGGCGATGTCCTCCTTCGAACGATCCATCCGCCTCCGCTCCGACGATCCGGAGGCCCACCTCGGGATCGCGCGCATTCACGTCGATCGGGGGGAATTCGACGAAGCGGGCGCGGTCGTCGAATTTGCGTTGCGCAAAGCGCCGGATTCCCCCGACCTGCACCTGTTTCGGGTGGATACGTTCCTGCGCCAGCGGGACACGGTCGCCGCCTCCGCCGCCCTGGACGAGGCGCGTAAAGTCGCGGTCGCACCCGGGGCCCTCCGGCGGATGGAGGCGGGACTGGCCCTCGCGCGGAAGGACTTCCCCGCGGCGGAAGCCGCATACTCCGAGATGCTGCGTGCCACGCCCGGCCATCACGAGGCGCGATTGGGCCGAATCCAGGCGCGCCTCGGCTTGGCGCGGTGGGAGGATGCCCTGGACGACCTCGCGGTGCTGGAGGGCGACCCCGGACCCGTGGAGCCGGGTTCGCTTGCCTCCCTGCGCGTGATTGCGTCCTTGGAGAGCGGCCGGGTTCGCGAGGGCCTGGACGCCGCCACCGCGGCGCTCGCGGGAACGTTGCCCGAGCCCCTCCGCCACAACTTGCGCTACCTGGCGGGCCTTTGCCGCTTCCGGCTCGGGGAGTGGAAGGAAGCCATGGAGGACTTCCGCGCCGTGGGTGCGTCGAATGCGGTGGAAGCCCGGGATTCGCTCTGGAGTCTCGCCGAGTGCCACTTTCGCATGGGGGAGTTCGGCGCGGCGGAGCACGCCCTCCGGGACCTTCTGTCCCGCTGGCCCGGAGACGCGGAGGCGTCGGCGCGCCTGCAAGACGTGCGGGCGCGGTAGTCGGTCCTGACGGGACCGGAGTCGGGTGGAGGCCGCTGCCGACCTGCCCGCGATGCCGAGGAAGCCGGGGTGCCGATGGATGTTCCCGACCCGGATCCGGTCCCGGCGACGGTGAAGCGCGCCCACGATGAGTTCGACAGAATCGACATCCTGGTGAATCACGCTGCCGGCACCTTCCTGTGCCCGGCGGAGAAGCCGTCGGGGAACGGCTGGAACAACGTGCGCGCGAGCGTGCCCGACGGGACGTTCTACGGCTCCCACTGGGTTGGCGCGGGAAGGATCGAACGGAAGTTCGGGAACCTCATGAACCTCGGAGCGGTCACCGCGTAGGACGCGGGGCCGGGGACGGTTCACTCCGCCTGCGCCGGGGTCGGCGCCCTGGCGATGACGCGCACGCGGGCCGTCGAGCGGGGGAAGCACGGGATTCGGCGGCGGCGTCTCGCCGCGGCGCCGGACAACCCGGCTTCGTCCCCCCGCCAATGGTTGACGCTCCGGGGGGTGCGCCGTAAACTGAATCTCCCCTGGCCGGAAGCAATCCGGCCGTCCGTTGATCTTGAAGGAGAGGTGCCATGCCCTTCGAACTTCCGGCGCTGCCGTATGCGACCGATGCGCTCGAGCCGCATATCGACGCCAAGACCATGGAAATCCATCACACCAAGCATCATCAGACGTACGTCACGAAGCTGAATGAAGCGCTCGCGGCCCACGCCGGCCTGCAGTCCAAGTCCCTCGAGGAGTTGCTCACGGGCATCGCCTCCGCCCCGGAGGCCGCGCGAACGGCGATCCGGAACCACGGCGGCGGCCACCACAACCACTCGCTCTTCTGGAAGACCTTGAAGAAGGGAGGCGGCGGGGAGCCGACGGGAGTCCTGGCCGACGCCCTCAAGTCCACGTTCGGGACGTTCGCTGCGTTCAAGGATAAGTTCACCGCGGCGGCCGGCGGCCACTTCGGCAGCGGTTGGGCCTGGCTCTCCGTGGAGAAGGACGGGAAGCTCACGGTCCATTCGCTCCCGAACCAGGATTCGCCGCTCATGGAAGGACGGACTCCGATCCTGGGCCTCGACGTTTGGGAACACGCGTACTATCTGAAGTACCAGAACCGCCGCCCGGAATACGTCACCGCGTTCTGGAACATCATCAACTGGGAGCAGGTCGCGGCGAATCTCGCCGCCGTCGGGAAGAAGTAGCCGGCGGCGGATTTCCGGTTGCATCCCTTTCCGATTCCCGGTACGCTGATCGACCGTCTTGGACGTTGCCGCGGGGCCGGGACCGGTTCCGCGGCGATCCCCGTCCGCACGGCGCGCGCCCCGGGGACGTCACGCGCCGATCTACGGCGGGGCGGGAGGATCACGATTCGTGACCGTCCCGCCCGCTTCGTTTTCCGGCAGGTCTCATGTCCCAAGAGCTCGGTGACCCGATTCTCTGGACGGTGTTCTCCGTCCTCGTGCTCGTCATGCTCGCCCTCGACCTCGGCGTGTTTCACCGCAAGGAGCACGAGGTCGGCATGCGCGAAGCGTTGACCTGGAGCGTCGTCTGGATCGGGCTGGCCCTTGGGTTCAACCTGTGGATTTGGTTCCGGCTCGGCAGCGTGAAAGGTGTGGAGTTCTTCACCGGGTACTTCCTCGAAAAGGCGATGAGCGTCGACAACCTATTCGTCTTCCTCATCATCTTCACGTACTTCTCCGTTCCCAAGCCGTTCCAACACCGCGTCCTGTTCTGGGGCGTCGTCGGCGCCCTGGTCATGCGCGCGGCGTTCATCTTCCTCGGGCTCGCCTTGATCCAGAGGTTCGACTGGGTCATCTACCTCCTCGGACTCGTCCTGCTGATCACGGGCCTGAAGATGCTTCGGCACGAATCGGTGGAGGTGCAGCCGGAGCGGAATCCCGTCCTGCGGTTGTTCCGTCGCCTGATCCCCTGCACCACGGAATATCACGGCAATCACTTCACCGTAAAGGAAGGGGGGCGGCGGTACGCCACCCCCCTGGCCCTGGTCCTGATCGTCATCGAAACGACCGATTTGGCCTTCGCGATCGATTCCATTCCGGCCATCATCGGCATCACCCGCGACCCGTTCATCGTCTTTTCATCGAACATCTTCGCGATCCTGGGTCTGCGCGCGCTCTACTTCGTGCTCGCGGGGATCATGGACAAGTTCCGGTACTTGAGCGTCGGTCTTGGTCTGACGCTCGTTTTCATCGCCGCGAAGATGCTCATCCACGGGTGGGTGCACGTCCCGGTTTCGATCTCGCTCGGCGTGATCGGAAGCCTGATCGGGGGCTCGATGGTCGTATCGGTCTTGCGCGCGCCCGACCCGACGCCGATCGGGACCGGCGGGCCTGCCGCGGACCCGTCGGCCGAGCCGTTGGCGCGCGGGTAACCGGCGGCCGCAATCGGCGGTCGGGACGCGTCCCGGGCGAATGCGCCGATTCTGCATCCCGGTGATTTCCGGGATCGGCCGGCGGGCGCAGGTGCGCCGGTCTTCCGGACCCTTCCGGCGGTGACTTGACACGGCCTCCGCACCCCCGCGATAATGCGGGCTCATCCCGCCGGAGTGAGCCCGGCTGAGAAAGGCCCGTGCGCATGGGAACCGAATCCGCGGACGACACCGCCATCCGCGTGGCCGGCTTGCGGGCGCAGAAGGACGTGGCCGCGCTTCGCGCCATGCTCGCGCCCGGACCGGCGTTGAGCCAGCGCCGGATGGCGGCCGATGCGCTGCTCGCCCTGGGGGATGAGGCGGCTCTCGACGCCATCGGGACTCTCATGGCGCGGCCCGAAGCGGACCTCTCCGACCACGTTCTGCAGCGGCTGGGGGAGATGCCCGGGGGCAATGCGGTCCGGCTGATCTCCCGGGGATTGGGGGCGCAGGACCCGTTTTGGCGTAATCGCGCGCTGGAAGCGCTGCTCCATCGTTCCGAGCCTGAGGCGCTCGGCCTGATGATCCCTGCCACGCGGGACCGTTCGGGGGCCATACGCCAGCTGGCCGTGCGGCACATCCGACGGATCGTGGCCGATTCGCCGGATCGCGCGGCAGGACTCCCGCCGGCGCGCCTGGACCAGATCATCGGGCTCCTCGAACGGGAAGAGGTGTTCGACCGCTTTCGCTCGGGACCGTCCGAATTGCGCTGCGCCGCTGCGCGACGTCTCGGCGCCCTGGGAGGCCCCCAAGCCTACGAGGCATTGGCCGACGCGGCGGCCACCGCGACCGGCGAACTGGGAGACGGCGCCCTGACCGCCCTGGAAGGCGCCCGCGAGGCGCCGGCCGACTGGTTCCGACCCCTCATCGGCCACGCCTCGCCGTCCGTCCGCCGCCGCGCCCTGCTCGCGTGCGTGGTCCGCGACCCCGCGGGGGCGCGCGCCCTGCTGCCGTCCTCGATCGAGGACCCCGCGGCCGAAGTTCGGGAGGCGGCCCTGCGTTCCGCCGCCGGTCGGCTGGGTCCGGAGGCGCTCCCGGTCGCCGCGCCGAGGATCCAGGATCCGTCCGCTCCGGTCCGCGTCGCCGCCGTCGACCTGCTCGCCCAGTGGGCGGTCGACGAGGCCACCGATCTCCTGCGCCGGGCATCCGTCGATCGCGAGGACCGCGTCCGCTGGCGCGCCCTGCTCGCCCTCGCCCGCCGAGGATTCGTGGATCCCGCCCAGGCGATCACCTACGCGGAACTGCTGACCGGGATCGCGGCGCGCGAGAAACTCTCGGCGGACGAAATCGACGGCTTGTGCGCCATCGCCGGCTGCCTGGGACGCCTCGGCGGGGCCGACGCGGAACGGGCGGCGGATTCCTTGGTGACCGCGGCGGGCTCCTCGGCGCTGCGCCTGCGACGCGCCGCCGTCGAGGCGATTCAGCGGATGCCGGTCGAGCCGCGCCTGCGCGCCTTTGCCGGGTTGGCCGATACCCATGACCGCTCCATCCTGAAGGTCATCGGTCTCGGCCTCGGCGAGGCCCGCGCCCCCGCCGGGCTCGTGCCCCTTCTGCGCATCCTCGACGAGTGCGGCGGCAAGCCCGCCGATCAGGCCCGGGGGCACCTCGACCACTACGCCGAGGCGCGCCAACTCGATTCCTTGGTCGGACTGCTCAAGAACCGCTGGGTCTCGGTGCGTCGCTTCGCCGCGGAGGGCCTCCGTGACCTCAACGACGAACGGTCCGTCCCGCCGCTCATGGAGGCGCTCGGCGACGAGGATGTCGAGGTGCAACTCGCCGCCGTCCTTGCCTTGTCCCGCTTCGCCTCCCGGTCGGAGGTGGCGGAGCGCCTGATCGCCGCCGTGGAGTACGGGGATCTCACCGTCCGCCAGACCGCCGTCGAAGCGCTCGGGGAGGCCAAGGTCTCCGCCGCCGTGCCGATGCTCATCCGCGCGCTGGGCAACCCCTTCCTCCGCACGCGGGCCGAGCACGCGATCCGGGCGATCGGCGACCGCAAGGGGTGGCTCGCCGTGCGACGGCGCCGGCTCCGCGAGAAACTGTTCAAGAAGAAGAAACCCACTCCCGCGGAGCGTCTCCGCGCCGAGCAGACGGGACGGCCCAAGCCGGGCAGTCCCAAACCCCGACGCTAGGAGGGTTGCGAGCGCATGGCGAAACTCGGCGACATGCTGGTGGCGGAGGGGCTGATCACGCGCGAGCAGCTCGAAGAGGCGCTGCAGACCCAGCGCGCTTCCGGAAGCTACCTCGGCGACATCCTCGTTCAAAAGCGCTGGCTCACCGAGCAGCAGGTCGTCGATGTTCTCGTCCGCCAGACCGGGTCGCCCGCCATCGACCTGGCCGCGGTCCGGATCGATGCCACGCTCGCCCAGGTCGTCAGCGGGGAGTTCGCCCGCAAGCACCGGTGCATCCCCGTCAAGCAGCAGGCGATGGTCCTTCATGTGGCCATGGCCGACCCGCAGGACGACAAGACCATCGACGCCCTGGCCATGAAGTCCGGCTGCACGGTGAAGACCTTCGTCGCCACCCCGCACGCGATCGATGCCGCGCTGGAACGCATGTACGGGGACGGTCAGCGCAGCGCGGACCCGTTGCGCGCCTCCACCCTCGCGGCGCCCAAGTCCAAAGGCGCCCCCGCCGAGGCCCGACCGGTCGAGGGAAAGCGGCCCCCCAAGGCATTGCCCGACCTGAAGGCCCTCGACGCCATCGTCCAGGATGCCGTCGCGCAAATCGCGCAGACGGAAACCCGCAAGGACGAGGTCGAGGAGGGGGAGATCGTCGACCTCGAACCCCGCTCCGACGAGCATCCGGTCGTCCGGCTCGTCAATGCCCTGCTGGTCAAGGCCGTGCACATGCGCGCCAGCGACATCCACATCGAGCCGCAGGAGGGGGACCTCCGGGTCCGGTTCCGCATCGACGGCGTCCTCGTCCCGGTTTCCGACCTCCCCGGGCACACCAAACAAGCCTTGGTCTCCCGCATCAAGATCCTCTCCCGCATGGACATCGCCGAGCGTCGGATCCCCCAGGACGGACGCATCAAGGTGCGCATGACCGAGACCCAGTCGATCGACTACCGGGTCAACGTGCTGCCGTCGGTGCATGGCGAGAAGGTCGTGATGCGCCTCCTCGGCCAGGGTCAGCTGCGCAATTCGGTCGACGACCTCGGTTTCGTCGGCCGCAACCTCGAGTACGTCCGCGAGGCCATCCGGAACACCTTCGGGATGATCCTCGTGACCGGACCTACGGGCAGCGGCAAGACCACCACCCTCTACACCATCCTCCGGGAATTGAATACCGGGGACGTCAACATCCTCACCGCCGAAGATCCGGTGGAGTACCACCTGAAGGGAATCACCCAGGTCAACGTGCGGCCCGCCATCGGATTCACCTTCGACGTGGCCCTGCGGGCCTTCCTGCGCCAGGATCCGGACATCATCCTGGTGGGGGAGGTGCGCGATTTCGAAACGGCGGCCATCGCCACCAAGGCCGCGCTCACCGGCCACCTGGTCCTCTCCACGCTCCACACCAACGACTGCCCTTCCACGGTCGTGCGCCTCGTCGACATGGGCATCGAGCCCTACCTGGTCGCGTCGGCGGTGAAACTGGTCGTGGCCCAGCGGTTGATCCGCACGATCTGCACGGAGTGCAAGGAGGAGGTCTCCCTCGATACCG
>CAZWCX010000137.1:0-18100 GCA_964632945.1 uncultured Planctomycetia bacterium
GGGCGACCTCACCGTGATCGTCCGCGCGGCCGGCGAGACCGAGCGCGTGCTCCTGCGCCGGACCCTCCCGGGCGCCGATCCCTCCGCTTGGCTCGTCGACTGGGCGTCGATACGCGGATTCGTGCGCTGGTCGTCGATCGCGGCGGACACCGAGGTTCGAGTGGTCATGGGAGTGAGCCGCGTCGCCGACGGACATCTCCTTCGACAGGAAGAGGACTTTCAATTGCGAAAGAAGGGCGCCCGCGTGGTCGTCGCGGACGAGCACCGGCGGTTGCCCGAACAGCTGGGGCGCGCGCTGGCCTGGTCGATCGACCCCGAGGGCGCGCTCCACTATCGTTGCGATGGACTCGAGCCCGGCGCGCATCGGGTCTGGCTGCGTTGGGGAGCCTGGGTGGACGTCCGCGCCGTCGAGATCCCGGCACGGTCGCGCTCGATGGATTTCACGATCAACCCGAAGCAGACCGCCTCCGTGCGCCTCGACCTCGAACCCGACCGCGATGTGTACCTCGTGGCTGCGGATGACGAGGGCAAGCCGCTGGAGACCGGCGACGCCGACCGGAGTGAACTGACGGTCTATCTCGATCCGGGCGACGCCGCGCCGAGAATCGGGAAAGGGCTTCGCCCCGGCCGCTACGTGCTGTACGTCGACGGTGAACCCCGGGTCGTGGACCTCAAGGCCGGGGAAAACCGGTTGGCCGTCAAGTAATTCCGACTCGCGTTGCACTCAATGATTCCGTTCGCCCGGCCGAATTGATTCAATGGGGGTGCACGGGCTCCGGGCCCGCCCCCGAGAGGAGATCACCCAGGGATGTCGGACGACAAGATCGAAGTGGCGTGCGACAAGTGCAAGAACGTCCTGCGCTTTTCGCCCAAGTTCATCGGTCGCACGGGCATGTGTCCGTCCTGCGGATCCACCTTCAAGATCAACGCGCCTGCCCCGCAGGGTCCCGCCCTGCCCAAGCAGGTCGGGCAGGTCTCCGGCGAGACGAAGTTCAAGATCAGCACCTACTTCGACAAGAAGCCGAATCTGCCCAAGAAGAAGCCCTGAACGGGGCGCGCCGATCCCCCCCGCCTGGGGCCCACCCGGCGGCGTAACCCCTGCCTTCCGGCCGGCCCCGCGACCGGACGCACGGCGGGATCATTTCTATTCCTCCGCCGCCCGCGCAGCTCGAGAGATTCCGCAAACAAATCCCTGCGTGGTTCGTATCAGGCTCCCAGATCACTGGATGGCCCCCTTCATGGAGGGAAAGGTATGACGTCCGTCAGGGTCGTGGTGTTCGTGCTTCTCGCCGCCTTCCTCGGCGCGGGTGGGATCCTCGCGCAGGAACAGGACCGGGAGAAGGAGCGCAGGGAGCTTCGGGAGAAGATCCTGAAGAAGGTCGACGAGCGGCTGAAGAAAGAGACCGAGCGGATCAAGGCCGAGATCGAGCAGATCCTGGCGGAAGAGCTCGGGGCGGCCAAGCGCACGGAGCAGAAGCCGAAGAAGCCGACCGCGAAGGAGGCCAAGGAAACGGATCACCCGGCGGCGGTGGAGAAGCCGGCGACGTCCGGCAAGCCCGGCTGGTTCGGCACCTGGGTCGAGGGGTTGTCCGCGGACCTGGCCGAGGAGCTCGGCGTGGAGTCCGAGGACGGCGCGGTCGTCGCGGACATCGTGTCCGGCGGCCCGGCCGAGAAGGCGGGCCTGGCGAAGAACGACCTGGTGATCTCGTTCGGCGGCAAGAAGATCAGCAATCCGGAAGAACTCCTGGCCGAGGTCAAGAAGACCGAGGCGGGGCAGAAGGTGAAGGTCGTCGTCCTCCGCAAGGACGGCAAGAAGACCCTGTCGGTGACGATGGGCGATCGTCCCTCCTCCCCGGCGGTCGCCAAGGCGGAAACCAAGGATCATCCCCAGACGCAGGCCAAGACCCCGGCGAAGGCCGAGTCCCGGGACGGGCAGGGGAGCGCCAACGTGCGCGAGCGCATCAAGGGCTTCCTGGACAAGATGATGGTGGAGCCGAAGCACGACGAGGAAGACGAAGCGCCGGCCAAGGGGCCGCGCGCGGAAGCCAAGCGCCCCACCCCCCCGGTGGAGCGGCTCCAGGAGCGCATCAAGGGCTTCATGGACCGGATGAATCCGGGGCGAGTGGACGAGGACGACGAGGAAGGGGAAGAGGGTTCCGAGGACGAGATGTTCGACGAGGGGAACCAGGGCTTCCAGGAGCTCGGCGAGATCGCCAAGCGCTTTTTCCAGGAGATCCTGAAGGACGGCAAGGGTGGTGACGGCGAGGACGGGATGGGCGAGGGCGACATGCCCGACTTCAATCGCCTTCTCGAAGGCGCCCGGGAGTTCCTGGAGAAGAACGGCGGGGAGATCGAGGAGCGCTTCCGCGGTATGCGCGAGAAGATGGAAGACGGCAAGAACGAGGCCGGCGAGCGCGGCCGGGAAGGCGTGGGCCGGATCCGCGAGCAGATCGAGCGCTTCATGGAAGACATGGGCGGCGAGAACGGCGAGGGCCTTCAGGAAATGCTGAAGAACCTCAACCTGGACGAGATTCAGAAGCGGATTCGCGAGATGATGCAGGGTCAGGACTGGGAAGGGGCCCTGGACGGCGATCTGGAAGAAGAAGAGACCCCGGCCCCCAAGGCGGTCGAGAAGGGTCGCCCCGGGCCGAAGAACGTGCCGGCCGAGCGGGAGACGGCGGCCGCGGGCGGCGGGTTCCTGGGCGTCACGCTGGACGAGGTGAGCGAGGAGTTGCGCGCCCATCATGACCTGGGCGAGCGCGGCGCCATCGTCACCAGCGTGGTCGAAGGCAGCCCCGCGGCCCAGGCGGGCCTCAAGCAGTGGGACATCCTCCTGGCGGTCGGCGACCAGGAGGTCACCTCCGCGGAGCAGCTCATCGAAGTGGTCCAGTCCCGCAAGGCGGGCGACAAGCTGTCGCTCACCGTGCTGCGACGCGGCAAGGAGCGGAAGGTCGACGTGACCCTGGGCGCGCGCCCCGGCGTCCGCTCGAACAAGATGATCCGGCCGCTCTCCTTCGTCTCCTTCGATCCGTTCCTGGGCGTCCCGATGATGGATCCGGCCCGGAAAGACGAGGGCAAGAAGAAGGAAGAGCGCTCCGCCGCGGATTCGTCGAAGCGCGCCCCGGCCCGGCGCCCGTCGCCGGACCAGATGCGCGACCAGATGAAGGCCGGTCTCGAGATCCTGCAATCCTTCTTCAAGGATCGGGAACTCTACTGGCAGCTCGCGACCAAGGACGGCAAGGTCGTCTACAAGCAGAAGATCGAGCCGGAGCAGCTGGCCGACATGGCGCGCACCGGCGGTCAGGACTGGTTCCGGGGCATGATCTCCGATCGCTTCGGCGCTCCGCGCGGTCGCACGGGCAACCCCGGTCGGCCCGGCACCCAGGGCTTCGTCCCCGGTACGCCGCTGGTCGGCGCGAAAAAGGGAAACATCCGCGTGTACGAGGCCCCTGGGGTCCGCATCGAGATCCGCGAGGATCAGCTGAAGACGGAAGTCTCCGGTCGGCGCGGAAACGTCGTGGTCGATCTGCCGCGAATCGGCGACAAGGTCGTCAAGATCGAGAAGAAGGTGCTCGGACCGGTCGAGAGCGTCGAGGACGTCATGGTCTTCGGCCCGGACGGCAAGGAGTGCCCGGCTTCCGAGTGTCCGGCGATCGGGCTGGACGGCACGCCCGGAATCGTGGTCGAGGGTCCGCACCGCGAGGTGAAGATCCTGAAGGGCACGCCCGGTGTTGTGGTCGAGGGTCCGCACCATGAGGTGAAGATCCTGCGCAAGATCGAATCGGGCAAGCCCGGCGCCGAGATCGAGATCCGCACCGGCAAGGACGTCGAAATCAAGACCGAGAAGAAGTCGGACAAGAAGCGGTCGCGGAAGCGCGACCGGAACGAGGTGATCTAGCCTGCTCCACGCTGCTCCGCGGGTCCGCGCGCGCGCCCTTCCGGCGCGTATACCTTGAAGGTCTCCGGCGCGCGGGCCCCGGACGGCGTAGAGACGGCCCTTCCCATGGCTCTCGCGGGGGGCGGGGGGCGCGGGAAGGGCTGCCTGGATGCGGTACGGGGGGGAACGCAGTGGCATACTCGGGGGAACACGAGTATACTGGGACCGTTTCCACGGCGAAATCCGGTGGAGAGACGGCCCCGACCATGGCGGAACGAACGGAAGCGGCGATCATTCTGGATTGCCGGCGCGGCTCGCAGGAAGCGTTCCGCGAATTGTTCGACCGCTTCCACAAACGGGCCTACTGGATCGCGCGCAACATGGTGAATCACCATGAGGCCGCGAGCGAGATCGCCCAGGAAGCGTTCGTCCGCGTGTTCCAGGCCATCAAGACCTTCGATGTGGAAAGGAAGTTCGGCACCTGGCTCTATCAGATCGTGGTGAACTTGTGCATCGACCACCTGCGCCGGCTCCGGGCGAACCGGGAGACTGCGCAGGACGGGATTGCCGAGTTCGTCCCCGCGAAGGGGAAGTCGCCGCACGAGCGGCTCCAGGACCAGGAGCTGCGCGAGCGCGTCGAACGGGTCATGAGCCGGATGCCGGTGAAGTATCGCGCGGTCCTCACTCTCCGCGATCTGCAGGGATTCAGCGGGGAGGAGGCTGCCGAAGTCTTGAAGTGCAATTCCGCGACGCTGCGGTGGCGCCTGTTCCGGGCGCGCAAGCTCTTCAAGGAGTACTGGGAGAAGACGTTCGATGAATTGCCCGCAGGTTAGGGACGGTCTTCCGCTCTACGTCGGGGGCGACCTCGCGGAGAGCGAGCGGATCGCCGTCGAGGAACACCTCGAGGGGTGCGCCGGTTGCCGGTCGTTGCTCGACCGCACCCGCCAGGTGATCGCGCCCCTCCGGAACCTCGGGCCGATCGACGCTCCGGTGCCGGACGCCGAGCGGCTCTGGGCCGGTATCGCCGCCGACATGGGCTGGGCCTCGCCGGAGAAGACGCGTCCGGAGGAACCGCCGGCATCCACAGGCGGTCGTCCGCTCTGGCGGCGTGGGAGCGCATGGCTGCGCGCGGCGGCGGTTTTCGCCGTGGGCATTGGAATCGGGTTCGCCTTCAGCCTGGTGGACGGCCCGGCGGAGAAGCCCGCACGCAACCCCGCCCGACCCCCGCTTTCGGCAGCCATGAGCCGGCCTGATTTCGCCGCCCGGCCCGCGAGCCCGGCCGCGGAAAGCCCCCGGTACGAGGCGCGTCTGCCGCTGACAACTTTCGGGGACTTCGGCTTCGACAGCGTTCGTCCCGTGGATGCGCTCTCCGGGGGCGAGCGTCGGTTCTTCGTGTGGAACGCCTTCCCGCCCAAGGCCGCGCCTTCGCGGCGCGACCCGGCGCCCCAGCGGTTCCACCTGGAACAGATCCGAACCGTCGACGGCGAGGACCTCGTCGCCGGCTATTGATGGAACCGGGGCCGGCCACGGGTTTTCCGGGGCTCGGCCCCGTCCCGACGCGCCCCGGGGAGACGCCCGGGAGCGCCGCTTCGCCTCCGGACGGCCCGGCCCCGGCCGGGACCCCGGTCGGCTGGCGAGCGGTTGCGCCCGCCTTCCGCCGGGCGGCGCGGTGGATCCCGATGGATCGGTCAGGATGCCTATGACCCGGTACGCCAGTCTGTCGCAGGCTTTCGCCCTGGTCGTCGCGCTCGTCGCCACGGCCGCCGGAATCCCCGCGGCCCAGGAGTCCGGCGCGACCGGCCTCGAGGACGCGTTCGTCCGCGTGGTCGGCGAGGTCCGCCCCTCCGTGGTCACCGTCTCCTCCCGCTTCGGCGAGGAGGCCGAGGGGGTCGATCTGGCCGATGAGACCGACGAGTGGGTCACCACCTTCTCGGGCGTCGTCTTCGACACCGCGGGACACATCGTCACCGTCGCCACCGCGGTCGAAGGCGCGCGCACGATCACCGTCACCCTCCCCGACGAGCGCGTCCTCCCCGCCACCGTTGTGGGCAGCGACCCCCGCAGCAACCTCGCGGTGCTGCTCGTCGAGGCTTCGGGGCTGAAACCGGTGCGTCTCGCCGCCGGCGGATCGCCGCGCGTGGGGCAGTGGGTGATCGCGGTCGGCAACCCGTTCGGGCTCTCGGGGAGCGTGACTTACGGAATCGTCAGCGGCGTCGGCCGCACCATCGGCACGGGCGGCCGTGTCTACCCCGACATGATCCAAACCACCGCCCCGGTCAACCCCGGCGATGCCGGCGGGCTCGCCGTCAACCTCCAGGGGGAGATGATCGGCCTGACCTGCTCCACTTTCCAGCGCGCGCAGACCATGGCCGATCTCGGCGAAACCATGAAGCGCATGTCCCAGGAGATCGACTTCCGGGGCATGCTCGAAGACCTCATGATGGGCGGCGTGGCGCCCGGCACCCCCGGCGAAACCCCGGAAGCACGCCGTCCCGAGGACCTGCTCAAGGACTTCTTCAACAAATTGCGCCGCCGGAGGGGGATGCGCTCGCCCGCCGACGGCGGATCCTCGACCTCCTCGCGCCGCGCCGAGGTCATGCTCGGGGCCGAAGGAATCAATTTCGTCATGCCCGCGGCCCGGGTCAGCGAAATCGCCGGCCGGTTGATCGCCGGCGGCGCCGTGAAGCGCTCCTTCCTGGGCGTGCAGGTCAGCCCCATCGACCCGCCGCTCCGCTCCCACATCGGGTTGCAGGCGGGGGAGGGGGTCCTGGTCGTGGGCGTGGCCCTCGAAGGGCCGGCCGGCAAGGCGGGACTGCGAGCCTTCGACGTCCTTCTTCGGCTCGAGGACCGGCCCATTCGCAGTCTTGCCGACCTGGAAGCGGCCATGTTGAATCATCCACCCGGTTCCTCGGTCACCGTGTCGATCGTCCGCGGCGGCAAGCCCGCCTCGGTGTCGATCGAATTGGGCCGGCGAACCGGCGAAGACGATTAATGAGAATCAAGGAGGTGGCCATCATGAAGCGCGTGCTCTGGATCGTCGCGATCCTCGCGGTCGTCGGAACGTCGGCCATGGTCTCCCTGCGGGCGCAGGAAGGACCGGAGAACACCCTCGATCGGGCGCGCATCAACCGGCTCGTCCGCGATCTCGGCTCGGAAAACCCGCAAATCCGTGACGAGGCGACCCGTGAACTGCGCCACACCGGCGCCCCGGCCCTCCCCGCCCTGCGCGAGGCGGCCAAGAGCAGCGACGCGGAAGTTTCCTACCGGGCGCAGCGGCTGATCGAGCAGATCGAGCAGGGCGGACGCGAGCCCGAGGTTGCCGAGGAGGAGGGGAACGAACGCGCCACGCGGCCCCAACGGCGACGCGCCCCCACGCGCATGGGCAGCAATTTCGCCCTGTCGTTCAACGGCAACGGATCCTTCTCCCTCCGCCGGGACGCGGACGGACACATCGAGCTGCGGGTCAAGGAGAAGGACAAGGACGGGGCGGAAGTGGAAACCCTGTATGAGGCCGACAGCGTCGAGCAGTTCGTCGAGAAGTACCCCGACGTTGCGAAGAAGTACGGCATCCAGCGCAATCGCACCGGGTTCATCACGATCCCGGACCTCGGCAATCCCCGGCTCGGCAAGGAGCAGGAGGAGATCCTGAAGGGATTCCAGGAAGACTTGATGAAGGAGATGCAGGAGGTCCTCAAGCAGTCCCGCCGCTCGCTGGAGGAGATGTTCAAGGGCTTCTCCAATCGCGGCGGATCGCGCCGGGGATTCCCGTTCCCGGACGACTTCGACAAGCTGTTCGAGGAGGACGTCGACCCGTTCCGACTGGACGAGGAGATGGAAAGGAAGCTGGACGAGGAGTTGGGTCGCGAGCGACCCGACGAGGGCGGCGACCGCTTGGACCGCGGCGGCAGCCGGCCCGAGCCGAATCCGGACGAGACGTTCGCGCCCTGGCAAGAGCGGACGGGCCGGACGCGGATGAACGACGGTCTCAAGGTCGAATACCTGTCGCCCGCGCTCCGCGCGCAGTTGGGAATCGACGGCACCGAAGGCGTGTTGGTATCGGAGGTGGAAGCGGGCGGTCCGGGCGAACGGGCCGGGCTGCGAAAGTACGATGTCATTCTCCGCGTCAACGATCAGCCCGTGCGCGCGAGCCTGGAGTTCCGCCGCATCCTCAAGGACGCGATCGGCAGCGGTCATGTGCTGCTGGACGTGGTGCGCAAGGGCGAGGCCATCACCCTCGACCTGGATCGCCGGGCCATCGAGGCGTTCCGCAAGTAGGCCGGGAGGTTGCGACCAAACCGACGCAGGGGGTGGATCCACACGGGGAGTTTCGAACATGGAACGGATCAAGACCTACTCGCTGGCCGTGGCGCTGTTGCTGGGGATCGGCATCGGGACGCAGCTTCCCCGCCTGGTCTCCCTGCGGGAATCCTGGGCCCAGGACCGCGGCAAACGCGAGGAATCGGCGCCGGTGCTGCTCAACCTGAAGGACCAATCCCGGGCGTTCGTGGCGGTGGCGAAGCGGGTCGGGCCGTCGGTGGTCGGCATCAGTTCCAAGCGGGAACTCGTGCGCGAGCGCGATCCGTTCGCCTGGCTGTTCCAGCCACCGGGCGGCCAGCAGTCGGTCGGGACCGGCGTGCTGGTGAGCGAGGACGGCTACGTGTTGACCAACAACCACGTGGTGCAGGGCGCGGGGACGCTGGTGGTGACGCTGGCGGACAATCGCGAATTCACCGGAAAGATCGTCGGCACCGACCCCGAAAGCGACCTGGCGGTGGTCCGGATCGAAGCGGATGCCCTGCGCCCCGCCGCGCTCGGCGACTCGGACGTCGTCGAAGTGGGCGAGTGGGCGCTGGCGATCGGCAATCCGTTCGGGCTGTCGAGTTCCGTCTCCGCCGGCATCATCAGCGCCAAGGGGCGCAGCGGCGTCGGCGTCGCGACCTACGAGGGATTCATCCAGACCGATGCCGCGATCAACCCGGGCAACTCGGGCGGCCCGCTCGTCAATCTCGACGGCGAGGTCATCGGCATCACCACGGCCATCCTCACGCGCTCCGGCGGGTACCAGGGGATCGGCTTCGCGATCCCGATCAACCGCGCCAAACACGTGATGACGAGCCTGATCCGCGACGGCAAGGTTCAGCGCGGCTACCTGGGCGTAGAGATGACCGATGTGGGCGCGCACCTGGTGACCTACGTGAACGAGAACTACTCGTACGACCTCAAGTCGGTGGAAGAGCTCTGCGATCTGCTCGGGCTCAAGACTCCCGAGGGGGCGTTCGTCGTCAAGCTCGACGAGACCGGGCCGGCCGCCCAGGCCAAGCTCATCCCGGGGGACGTGATTGTGAACTTCGCCGGGGCCGCGGTCCGGAACACGCAGGAGTTGAGCGAGGCCGTGGCGATGGCGCCGGTCGGGTCCTCGGTGCCCGTGCGCGTGGTGCGTGACGGCAAGCCGGTGGATGTTCAGGTGAAAATCGCCGAGCGCAAGATCCGGCGGCGCTGATCGCGGGCATGCCCGGCCGATCGCGGATTGAGCCTGCCCCGGGGTCCGTCCGGCCCGGCCGGGCGCGCCGTATCCGGGGCGGGAGGAGGCGGAACCCCACCGGTGATCGACGGGCCGCGTCCCCCGGCCCGTGCGCGGGCCCCGTCAGCGGGCCCGGTAGCGGACCGGGTCGGCGGCGCCCGCTTCGCGGAACCCCTTGAGGCGCAGGGCGCAGGAATCGCACCTCCCGCACGCGTCCCCCGCCGGATCCGGGTCATAGCAGGAGTGCGTGAGGCCGTAGTCCACCCCCAGACCGAGGCCGGTGCGGATGATCTCGGCCTTGGTCATCCGGAGCAGGGGGGCGTGGATGCGGAATCGTCCCGCGCCTTCCACGCCGGCCTTGGTGGCCAGGTTGGCGAGCCGTTCGAACGCCTCCAGGTACTCCGGGCGGCAGTCGGGATACCCGCTGTAGTCGAGCGCATTGACGCCGACGAAGAGGTCGAACGCCCCCAGCGTCTCGGCCCAGCCGAGGGCGACGGCCAGGAAGACCGTATTGCGCGCCGGGACGTAGGTGATCGGGATTCCGCGCGCCATTTCATCGGCGGGACGGTCCTGCGGCACGGCGAGGTCGTCGGTCAACGCCGAACCGCCGATCGCGCGCAGGTCCACGGCCACGACCTTGTGCGCGGCCGCCCCGAGGGCGCGCGCGACGTGGGCGGCGGCGGCCAGTTCCTGGCGATGGCGCTGCCCGTAGTCGAAGCTGAGCGCATGGACGCGAAATCCGTCCCGGCGCGCGATCGCCAGGGCGGTGGCGGAATCCAGGCCTCCGCTTACCAGCACGACGGCGGCCCGGTGGGGATCCGCCAGCGGCCGGGAATCCGCGGACGCGGGGGATGGAGCGTCGGCCATGCGGATGCGGGCCCTCCTTACACCCCGCGCGTGTGCTCGCCCCACAGGTACTTGTGGAGCTGGACCTGCAGACGGACGCGGAGGCCGTCGCGAAGGATCCAGGCGGCCAGGGTCTCGGGGCGCAGCCGGCCGTGTACGGGGGAATACAGGGTCGCCCAGCGCTCCGCGACCCGATGCACGGCGCAGAACTCGACCGCCCAGCGGTAGTCCGCCTCGTCCGCGATGACGAACTTCACCTCATCGCGGGGCGTCAGGACATGGAGATTCTCGAGCCGGTTCCGCTTCTCTTCGCCGCTGCCGGGGCACTTCACGTCCATGATCTTCACCACCGCCGGCGGGACGCGATCCAGCGCGATCGCCCCGCTCGTCTCGAGCAGCACTTCGTATCCGGCGGCCAGGAGCGCCTCCATCAGCGGCACCGCCCCCTTTTGCGCCAGCGGCTCCCCGCCCGTCACCTCCACCAGCCGGCAGGGCCATTGCGCGAGCCGGTCGAGCACGCCGCCGACCGTGGTCTCGGCGCCTTCGTGAAACGCGTACTCGGTATCGCACCAGGCGCAACGGAGCGGGCAGCCCGTGAGGCGGACGAAGAGGCAGGGGCGACCCACGTGGGTGGATTCGCCCTGAATGCTGAAGAAGATCTCGTGGACCGTGAGCGGCGTGTCCCGCAGGGAGGCCGCGACGGACGCAGGAGCGGCGAGCGTGTCCATACCAACGCAGGATAACACTCCCGGCGGCCTCCGGCAAGAGGGCGACGGCGCCGTCTGTCCCGCCATTTTGCTTGTCCCGATGTCTCACGCTGATATAATCGCCCATCTCGCTTCCCGCCCGTCCCGCGTCACCAAGGGGCCCCTATGAAGATTTCCCGCGCGGATCGACTCAATAAGCTCCCCCCCTACTTGTTCGTCGAGATCGACCGGAGAAAGCGCGAGCTGCTCGCGCAGGGGAAGGATGTCATCAACCTGGGCGTGGGCGATCCGGACAAGCCCACTCCGATGTTCATCCAGCAGGCGCTGAAGGATTCGCTCGCCGACCTGTCGGTCTTCAAGTACCCGTTGGACAGCGGGTTGCGTGATTTCCGGGAGGCCGTCGCCGCCTTCCACAAGCGCCGCCACGGGGTCACGGTCGATCCGGAGCGGGAGATCTGGCCGCTGATCGGGTCCAAGGAGGGAATCGCCCACTTCCCCCTCGCGGTGCTCAATCCGGGCGATGTCGCGCTCATTCCGGAGCCGGGCTATCCTCCGTATTTTTCCGGAACGGTGTTCGCCGGTGGCGAGCCCCACTACATGCCGTTGCGGCGGGAAAACCGGTTCCTTCCCGACTGGGAGGCGATCGAGCCCAAGACCCGCGCGCGGGCGCGCCTGATCTACGTGAATTATCCGAACAACCCGACCGGGGTGGTGGCGGATGACGCCTTTTTCCGGCGGTTGATCGACTTCGCGAACGCCAACGGCACCGTGGTCCTGCACGATGCGGCCTACTCGGAGACCTGGTTCGAGCGGGCGCCGCAATCGCTGCTCCAGTTCCCGGGCGGGAAGGACGTCGGCATCGAGTTCTACTCGCTGTCCAAGACGTTCAACATGACGGGCTGGCGGATCGGCTGGGCGGTCGGCAATGCCGATCTGGTGCAGGCGCTCGGGTCGCTCAAGATGAATCTCGACTCCGGGGTCTTCAGCGCGATTCAGAAGGCGGCGACCACGGCGCTGCAGACCGGGGACGCCGAGGCGGAGGCGATCCGGGATCGCTATCGCGGCCGGCTGAAGGCGTTCCTGGGCGCGTGCAAGGAGGCCGGGATCGAGGCGCCGGCGCCCGCGGGTACGTTCTACCTCTGGTGTCCGGTTCCGCCGGCGATGAAGATGACGTCGATGCAGTTCTGCGCGCGGCTCCTGGACCGCGCCCATGTCGTGGTCACGCCCGGAAACGGGTTCGGGCCGAGCGGCGAGGGGTACTTCCGGGTGGCGCTGACGGTCGAGGAGGACCGCCTGAAGGAGGCGGTCCGGCGGATCGTGGAGGCGATGAAGTCGTGACCGCTCCCGGCCGCGTGCGCGTCGTCCTCGGCACGGCCAACCGGCACAAGGTCGAGGAGATGCGCCGGATGCTCGACGACCTGGCGATCGACTGGGTGGACCTGGGGGCGTATCCGGACGCGCCGGAAGTGGCGGAGACCGGGGATACGTTCGAGGCGAATGCCCGGATCAAGGCGGAAGCCTACTCGCGATATACGGGAGCAACCGTGCTGGCCGATGATTCGGGGCTCGAGGTGGACGCATTGGGCGGACGGCCGGGGGTGCATTCGGCGCGCTACGCCGGCCCCGGGCAGGACTCGGAACGGAACATCGACCGCGTCCTGCGCGAACTCGGGGACCGCCCCGACGGTGAGCGGACGGCGCGGTTCGTTTGCGTCATGGCGCTGGCCGAGGGAGGGCGCGTGCGCGCGACGGCGCGCGGCGCCTGCGAAGGCCGGATCGCGCACGCCCGTCGCGGCTCGGGCGGATTCGGGTACGACCCCGTCTTCCTGGTGCCCGGGACGGGCCGCACCTTCGGCGAACTCTCGCCGGCGGAGAAGGACCGCCTGAGCCACCGGGCGCGCGCCCTGGCGGCGATCCACCCGGCCCTCGCGGCGCTCCTGCCCGAGGCGGCCTCGCAGCAGGGCGGACCGAGATGAAGTGTCCCTCGTGCGGGGACCCGCTCCCGGCGGCGCGCTACCTCGGCGTGCCCATCCGCCTCTGCGAGGTGTGCGACTCGCTTTGGGTCACCTCGCAGAACCTGGACGTCATCAAGAAGACGCCCCGGACTTTCGACGAGAAGGAGGTCGTCAAGGTGCGACTCCTCAAGGAATGGAAGGTCGTCGAGGGGCAACAGGCGAGTCCGTTCCTCTGTCCGCAATGCTCGACCCGTCTCATCCGCGGCCACTACAAGGAGACGCCCGGCCTGATCCTCGATTCCTGCCCCCGGGATTGCGGCCACTGGCTCGGCAAGGACGGACTGCAGAAGATCCAGATCCTCGAAGTGGAAGGGGACTAGCCATGGACCCGAAGATCGTCGGCGAAGGCATCACGTTCGACGACGTGCTCATCCTCCCGCGCCGGTCGGAGGTCGTGCCCACCCAGGTTTCGACCGCCAGTCGCCTCACGCGCCGGATCGAGGTTCAGGTCCCCATCGTCTCCGCCGCCATGGACACCGTCACCGAAGCGCGCCTGGCGATCGCCCTGGCGCAAGAGGGCGGGATCGGCATCGTCCACAAGAACCTGACCGTCGAGGCGCAGGCGCGCGAGGTCGCCAAGGTGAAGCGCTCCGAGAACGGCGTCATCCCCGATCCGATCTGCCTGCCTCCGGAGGAGACCATCGGGTCGGCCCGGCGCATCATGTTCGAACACAACATCTCGGGCATCCCGATCGTCGAAAAGGGGGGCCGCGTGGTCGGGATCATCACGCATCGCGACCTCCGGTTCCAGGACGACGACGCGCGGCGCATCGCCGACGTGATGACCAAGGCCCCCCTCGTCACCGCCCCCAAGGACACCACCCTCGAGCAGGCGCGCAAGATTCTGTTCCGCGAGAAGGTGGAGAAACTCCTGCTGGTGGACGAACACGGCGTGCTCGAGGGGCTGATCACCATCAAGGACATCCAGAAGAACGCGCAGTTTCCGCACGCCTGCAAGGACAAGCGGGGCCGGCTTCGGGTCGGGGCGGCGGTCGGCGTGTTCGACTTCGAGCGCGCCGAGGCGTTGGTCAAGGCCGAGGCCGACGTGCTCGTGGTCGACACGGCGCACGGGCACTCGAAAAACGTCATGGAGACGATCGCCGGTTTGAAGAAGCGGTTCGACGTCGACGTGATGGCAGGCAACATCGCCACCGCGGAGGCCGCCCAGGACCTGATCCAGGCGGGAGCGGACGCGGTCAAGGTCGGCATCGGCCCCGGTTCCATCTGCACCACGCGGATCATCGCCGGGATCGGCGTCCCGCAGATCACCGCGGTCTTCGAGGTCGCCCGCATCGCCGAGAAGCACGGCGTGCCGATTTGCGCCGACGGCGGCATCCGTCACTCGGGCGACATCACCAAGGCGATCGGGGCAGGCGCACACACGGTCATGGTGGGCGGGCTGTTCGCGGGCCTCGAGGAGAGCCCCGGGGAGATCATCCTGTTCAAGGACGGACGTTACAAAGTCTACCGGGGCATGGGATCGCTGGGCGCGATGGTCGCCGGCAGCCGGGCCCGGTACGGGCAGGACAACGTCACCGAGCGGGACAAGCTCGTCCCCGAGGGAGTCGAGGGGCGGGTTCCCTACAAGGGCCCGCTCGGCGAATTCGTCTATCAGCTGGTCGGGGGTCTGCGTGCCGGCATGGGGTACACCGGCAGCGCCAGCGTCGACGACCTGCGCCGGAACAGCCGGTTCATCCGCATCTCCCCCGCGTCCCTCCGCGAGAGCCACCCGCACGACATCCTCATCACGCGCGAGGCGCCCAACTACCGGGTCGACTGAAGCCCCCGGGTTCGGGCCGAAAAACGACCGGGCCGGGGGAGTCGCCCCCGGCCCTCGAAGTGTGCGCGCCCCGCGGCGTCGCGTCCGCGGTTACTTGTCCTCGAGGATAAACGTCAGGTTCATGTGCACGCGATACTCGACGATCTTGTTGTTCTCCACCTTCGCCTGCATGCGCACGACCTCGGCGCCGGTGATTCCGCGCAGGGTCTTGGTGGCCCGGGAAATGCCGGCCTTCATGGCGTCCTCGAAGTCCTTGGTCGACGAAGCGACGATCTCGGTTACGCGTGCCACGGCCATGGTGCAACCCTCCTGATGCGATCGGCTTGGGCGGCGGGCCGGCGGTCCCGCACCGCCGCACCCCGAAAGAGGCGCGGATTGTAGGCCCCGCCCGCAAAGGGTGTCAAAGGAATTCACCCGCCAAGCGGCACCATGCAACGCTTGCCGGTCCGCAGGCCCTCCCGTATAGTGTCGCTTTGCCCCGCAGGAGGTTCCATGCTGCCGTCCCGCGACGAGTTCGTCGTCATCCTCGACTTCGGATCCCAGTACCAGCAGTTGATCGCCCGCCGCGTGCGCGAGCAGAAGGTCTACTGCGAGATCCTCCCGTATGACACCGACGTGGACGGCCTGCTCGCGCGCAAGCCCAGGGGCATCATCCTCTCCGGCGGGCCCGCCAGCGTCTACGCGAAGGACGCCCCGCGCCTCCCGGAGCGCCTGTTCCGCGCGGGAATCCCCATTCTCGGCATCTGCTACGGCATGCAGCTCGGCTCGCTCCTCCTCGGCGGGGACGTGAAACCCGCCCGGGCGCGCGAATACGGCTTCACCCGCCTGCACGTTTCCGATGACCGCGACCTCTTCAAGACCTTTCCCGAGCACACCACGGTCTGGAGCAGCCACGGGGACCACGTGGCCGGAATCTCGGGGGACTTCGAGGTCATCGCCGCCACCGAGAATTGCCCGCTCGCCGCCGTCCGGCACAAGACGCTGCCCTTTTTCGGGGTCCAGTTCCATCCCGAGGTCGCCCACACGCCGCTCGGCTCGCAGTTGCTGCGGAACTTCCTCTACCAGATCTGCGGCTGCAAGGGCACGTGGCGGATGGAGTCGTACGTCAATCAGGCGGTCGAGGACATCCGGCGCAAGGTGGGCAACGGCCGCGTCGTCTGCGGGCTCTCCGGCGGCATCGACTCTTCCGTCGCGGCCGCGCTGGTCGCCCGGGCGATCGGCGACCGCCTCACCTGCATCTTCGTCGACAACGGACTCCTCCGGAAGGACGAGGCCCGCCACGTCTCGCGCGTGTTCACCGAGAGTTTCGACTTCCGCTTCGTCCTGTCCGATGCGACCGACCGCTTCCTCGGCGCGCTCAAGGGAGTCGTGGACCCGGAACAGAAGCGCAAGATCATCGGCCATGAGTTCATCGAGGTATTCAAGGCCGAGGCCCACAAGATCCAGGGCGTCCAGTTCCTCGCCCAGGGAACCCTCTACCCCGACGTGATCGAAAGCATCTCCGCCTGGGGAGGTCCGACGGCCAAGATCAAGAGCCACCACAACGTCGGCGGCCTTCCCCAGGAACTCGGATTCGACCTGATCGAACCGCTCCGCTTCCTGTTCAAGGACGAGGTGCGCGAAATCGCCCGGGAAATCGGGTTGCCCGAGGACATCGTGCGCCGTCAACCCTTCCCCGGCCCCGGCCTCGCCGTCCGCATCCTCGGCGAGATCAACCCGGCTCGCCTCACCCTCCTGCGCGAGGCCGACGCGATCGTGACCGAGGAGGTCGAACAGGCCGGTCTGACCGATCCCCTGTGGCAGTATTTCGCCGTCCTTCTCCCCGTCCAGTCCGTCGGGGTCATGGGCGACGAGCGCACCTACGAAAGCGTCCTCGCCGTGCGCGCCGTCACCAGCAGCGACGGGATGACGGCGGATTGGGCCAAGCTCCCGTACGACCTGCTCGGCCGCATTTCCTCCCGCGTCATCAGCGAAGTGCGCGGGATCAACCGCGTGGTGTACGACATCAGCTCGAAGCCGCCCAGCACGATCGAATGGGAGTAACCATGTCCCTTCCGAACGATCTACTCTTCGGCCGCATCGCCGTCGAGCAGGGATTCGTCACGGAAGGGGACGTGGAAGAGTGCCTCGCCGAACAGGCCGCGACCGGCGACCGCAGGCCGCTGGGCGAACTGCTGCTCGCCCGCGGCACCATCACCCGGCGCCAGATGGACGCGGTCGCCGCCCTCCAGCAGCAGCGCATGGCCACGGAGGATCCCCTGACCGGCCGGCGCCGCGAAGACTCGCTGTTCGGCCGACTGGCGTGGCGCATGGGCATGCTGCGCCAGGAGGACTTGAACTTCGCCCTGCGCCAACAGGCGGAGCGCGCCCGCAGGGGCGCCTACCTACCGCTCGGGTCCTTGCTGGTACAGGAAGGCTACCTCACCGAAGAGCAGATGCAGTCGATCCTGGAAGTGCAGCGGAAGGCGATCCTGTACTGCCCCGAGTGCCAGGTGCTGTACACCATCAAGGGGTTGGCGGGCAAGGACGTTTTGGGGTGGCTCAGCACGCTGCGCTGCCCGCGCTGCAAGGATGCGCTCGTGGAACCCGGGGAAGAGGTCCCCGCGGAGGCCCAGTGGGTCGTTCTGCCCCTGGAAGGTCTCCCGATCCGCGCGCCGTCGACGACCTCCCCGACGCCGCCCGCCACCCAGCATCCCACCCGTCCGATCATCCTGGAACGGGCGCGCGCGCCGGACGAGTCCCTTCCCCGACCGGTCCCCGGCGTCAAGGGAGACGACACCACCGTCGAGCGGAAGCCCGATCGCAGGCGCAGCCTGGCGGACCGGGCGACCGATGCGGCGCCGACCGCGCTCCCCTCGGCAGGCCCGGATCAGGGTCCGGAAGCCGCGACCTCGGAAGGAGACGTCGCCGGAGGCGCGGAGGCGGATGCGGACGCCCCGGCCGCGGAGGACGAGGAGGACGAGGGAATTCCCGCCCGCGTCGCTCAGGGGCCGGTGACGTGTACGTGCCCGGTCTGCGAAGGGGACTTCGTCATGGAACCCGACAAGTTCGGTCGGGTGCGGTGCGCCGGCTGTCGAGTCTGGTTCCTCGCCCGCTAGTCCGGACGATTCACGATCCGCATCGCTGTTCGCGAACCATCCGGCTCCGGCCGGCCATGAAGGCGGTCTGGAGCACGACTGCCGCGCCCAGCGTGCGACTCCGTGTGGGATACGCCGGTCGCTCCGCGGTCCTGGCTGCCGACGCAGCCGGGAGCCCGCGGGCGGATTCTTCACCAAGCCGCCGACGCGGATTCATGAACCATCCGGGCTAGGCTCTGTCTTAAATCTCGAATTGTGCCGATATCTCTCCAGTATG
>CAZWCX010000138.1:0-17972 GCA_964632945.1 uncultured Planctomycetia bacterium
GGCGCGAAAATCGCCTCGGCCGAACCTAGGATCTCAAGATTGAAGACCCACTAGAATTCCACGAAGTAGGTGTCGCAGGCGTATTTGATCGCCTCGGGGGTGAGCTGCGGCGTCACACCCTCGAAGCGCGCCTTGTCGAGCACCTGGTCCAGGATGTCGCGAGGCTGGCAGGCTCGCATCGGGCGCTTCTTCGGCTTCCAGAAGTTCTCCAGCATCCAATTGAACATGTCGTCCCGGAAGGGGATTTGCCGCTGCTCGCACCCCTTCTTGAAGATCGCCCGGAACACTTCGAGGGGCGGATCGTTGATCGGCATCTTGTACTTGATGCGGCGAAGGAAGGCCTCGTCGGCCAGGTCCTTGGGATCCAGATTGGTGGAGAAGACGACGAGCACGTCGAACGGGATCGAAATCTGGCGGCCGGTGATCAGGTTGAGGAAGTCCTTCCGCTTCTCCAGCGGCACGATCCAGCGGTTCAGCAGCTCCTTCGGCGTGATCCGCTGGCGTCCGAAGTCGTCGATCAGCAGGACGCCGTTGTTCGCCTTCATCTGGATCGGGCAGGTGTAGAACTTCGAGTTCTCGTCGTACATCAGGTCGAGGTTCTGGTAGGTCAATTCGCCGCCCACCATGACCATCGGGCGGTCGCAACAGACCCAGCGCTCGTCGATGTTGGTCTGGATGGAGAAGCGGTCCATCAGGTCCTCGCGCTGCTTGTGCGCGTTGACATCGTAGAGCGTGATGACCTGGCCGGCCGCCTGCACGGCGTAGGGAAGCCAGACGTGTCCCCCGAGCATGCGCGTGATCCGCTCGGCCACCGAGGTCTTGCCGTTTCCGGGCGGGCCGTAGAGGAAGAGCGACTTTCCGGACCGGACCGCCGGGCCGACCTGCATCGCGAACATGTCCTCGACGACGAGGTCGGCGAACGACTTCCTCACCGTCTCGGGGGTGACGGCGCCGGTGGCGAGACTCTGCGCGGCCACCATGGCGACGTAGTCGTCGATGGAGACGGGGGCGGGGCCCACGTACCCGTCGCGTTCGAGGTATTCCTTCACGCGCTCGCGGCCCTTGCCGGACAACTGATAGGTCCAGCTCGTCGCCATGTAGCCGGCGCCGCTGGTGACTTCCACCATCTGTTCGTCGGAGAGGAACTTGAGGCACTCCTCCACGCAATTGGAGAAGGGGAGCCGGGTCGACTGGGTGAGTTCCTGGGCGGTGAGCTGGCCCCCCGCATGAAGCGTCTTGAGCAGGAGCTCGCAGATGTAGGGGAAGGTCAGTCCCGTTTCCTGGATCGATTCCGGCGCCTCCGGGATCAGGACCCCTTCCTCTTGCGGGCCGGGCATGGGTACCTCCTCTGTCGTTCGTTCACGGGCCGTTCGGCCCCGGTCCACTCCGCCGCGCGGGCGCGGCGGATCGAGTCACTCCGTCGTCAGCCGGACCACCGGCATCGTGTTCAGGTCGCGCGCCGCGGCCAGCCCATCTTCGTCCGCGCCGCGGACCAGGTCGAATCGCCAGGTCCGCCGGCCCGGGGAGGCGCCTTCGGTCACGAACGAAATCGAGCCTGCCGCCGCGTCCACGCGACAGGCGACGTGATTGTTCCGGTTGTGTTTCACCACGTACCAGCCGTCCCCGATCCCGACCAGCCCGTTGGCGAGCGCCAGGTGCCAGCGCGTCGCGCCATGGGCGTCGTGCCGTACGCGCACGATCCGGTCGTCCCAGCCGGCCGGGGAGTAGACCGTCTCGGTTCCCCGCAGCGGAAACGCGACCGAGACGCCGTGCCACTGCGAATCCGACACCTCGACGTCCACCTCCAGGCGCCATCGCCCGGGCGCGACGGTACGCCAGCGCGTCGCGAGGGCGCGCGACCCCGCCACGGCGTTGACGGCGAGCCCCTCGGGAGGCGTGCCCACCGGCGGCTCCGGCTCCGGCGGCGACGCCGGTCGAACCCGGCCCTCCGCCAGCGAGACCTCCGCGGAAGTCCAGCCTCGCGCGGCGAGACCGTCCTTCACCAGCGCGGCAAGTTCCTGTTCGCAGCGCTGCTGCATCAGGGCCGCGTACGCGACTTCGTTCGGGATCGGCAGCCAGCCGGCCGCGTCGCTGACTTCGGCCAGCAACAGATACTTCCACGCCCGTTCGAGCCGCGCCTCGGCGCCTGCAGGCATCGCGTCGCCCCGTCGCCCGTTGTCTTCGAGGAGGATCTCCACCGCCCTCGCCCGACGGGACAGTTCGTAGTTGCGCGAGGCGATCTCCACGTCTCGCTCGTATGGGGCGGCCTGGCGGCCCAGCCAGCAGTAGACGTTCTCTCCGTTTTCCCCCTTCCAGGGTGTGTCCAGGTAAGGGCGGATCGGGGACGCCTTCACGCCCAGTCGCCCCATTTCCTCGACGTATCTGGTGATCGTCACCAAGCGGGCTCCGCGGCGGGCGCGGGACGCGAGATTCTCCTCGAACCCGCGATACCGCTCCTCGGAGAAGGCCAACTTTCCCTTCAGGTCGTACGGGTTGCCCTCGGCGACGACCAATTCGCCGTCCCCGAGTCGACCCCAGGCCAGGTGGGCCGGCGCCCCGATGCGGTCGGAACCCGTGGGCAGGACGAGCGTCCCGCCGTCGTCGTACAGAAGAGGATGGTCGTCGCCGGGCTGGAAGTAGTCGTACGTTCCGCGGGCGTGCACGGCGATAGGATAGCCCCGCTCCCGCAGGAAAGCAAGCAACCCGCTCCCCGTCTGTCCCTCCTGGAAGAACACCACGCCGGCGCGCGCCAGGCCATGCCGGGCCAACAACCGGTCGGAGATGGCCACCGAGCGGTCGAGGTCCTCGCGAGGGTAGGCCAGGACGAGTTGGTCGCTGTAGTGACAGCAGACCAGGTCGACCTGGCGTGAGCGCACGAGCCGGACAAAACGTTCCAGCACGGCAGGGTGCCGGCGGGCCAGGACCTCGATCATGTACGCCTGCATCTCGAAGTCCGCGCCCCAGTCCGGGTGCGCCTCGTACAGACGCAACAGGGGTTCGAAACTCTCCCGGACGATGGCATCCTCGCTCGCGTTGCGGCCCGCGACGTACTGGATGTTGAAATGGAACAGGGTCACCACGAACTCGGCTCGCGCCGGGGCCTCCGGCGGGTCCTCCCCTTGGACGGGACCGGCGAGCGCGAGTGCGGAGATCGCCAGGGCGAGGGCGGGGGCGAGGGATCGCATGGGCGTTCCTACTTGGACAGTTCCGCGCGGGCGCGCGCGACCATCGGATGCTCGGGATTGGGCGACTCCTGGACCACGCGTTGGAACGCCCTTTTCGCATTGGCCGGCTCCCCGAGGGCCTGGTAGGCCCGGCCCATCCAATAGCAGGCGAGAAACACGTACCGCTTGTCCTTGGCCGCCGCGCTCGCCTGCAGACGGTCCAGGGCGCGGCTGTGTCGACCGAGGTGGAACAGCGCCTCGCCCATGTAGAGGTTTGCGCTCGCCGGGTACGTGTGCCGCGGGTGGTCGGTGTTCAGGCGCTCGAATTGCTCGACCGCGGGCTCATACCGCTTGAGGAGGAAGTGCGACTTGCCCAGGCGGAAGCGGGCATCGACCGCCTGCGCCGAGTTCGGCCACTTCTCCAGCGCGACCTGGAGCGCCGCGATCGCCTCCTCGTGCATATCGAGGCTGTGATAGCCGATCCCCAGCAGGGCCTGGGCCTCGGCGGCCTCCTCGTCCGGCGGGGAATGCCGAAGCCGTTGGGTCGCCAGGGCCACCACCGAGGTCCAGTCTTTCCGTTCGGCGGCTTCCCGCACGCCCGCGATCCCGGCTTGCGCCGCCGCCTCGTCGCGGCTATCCAGTTCCCGCAACCGCTCCTCCGCCCCCTTCGCGTGGGGACTGCGGGGGAACAGGGCCAGCAGCTTCCGGTAGGCCTCTCGCGCCCGATCGGTTCGACCCGCCTTGAGACTTGCGTCGCCGAGCGCGCGCCAGAGATCGTCGGCGGCCTTGCTCTTCGGATAGAGGCGCAGGGACTCTTCGAACACCGTCGCCGCATCCTGGGGCCGGTTCATTCGGCCGAGCGACGCCCCGAGATGGAAGCGCACCATCGGCAGGTGCGAGGAGTACGGATAGTCCCGGATGGTCTCTTCCAGTTCGCGCCGGGCGTTGTCCCAGCTGGATTCCTTGAAAAACGAGATCCCGAGGTAGGCCTTCGCATCGTCGATCAGCCCGATGCGGCCGGGGTACTTCGCCACTACATCCAGCAAGCCGCGGCGCGCCTCCGGGTACTTGCCCTGCTGGAACAGGCAGCGGGCGTGGTAGTAGTGCGCCAGCCCCACGCAGTACGCATCGGGGTTCTCGCGGGCGAACACCGCCAGCACCTCCGACGCGGGACCGTACAGGCCCTTCTGATACAGCTGGAGTCCCGGGAGGAACTTGTCCCGGACCCCGTTCTCTTCCTTACGGATCTTCTCGAGCGCAAACGCCCGCACCCCCGCCTCGAACGCGGTCCAGTCCTGGCCCGTGTGTTTCCGCAGCAGCGATCGGTAGTCTTCCTGCGTGCGCACGAGGTCCTGGGCGAAGCCATGAAGTTTGGGAAGTCCGTGCCGTTCCCGGATGTACTCGAACGCGAGGTAGTCCTCCGCATAGTCGTTGGACGTGTGCGGCTGATTTTCGAGTCCGTCCACCAGGGAATCGGGGCCTTGTTCGATGCGGTCCTGAAGGATGTATCGCAGTCGGTCGGGCCCTTGGTCGGCCACCCAGACGGCGATCCCTTCGCGCACCCACTTGGGGGTCTTGATGTAAGCGGTTTCGGTCGAGCCTTCCCGATGGATCGCATGGAAGAGTTCATGCGTGAGAACGGTCTGGGGGTCGATCGATCCGTTCATGACGTATTCCCAGAAGACCAGGACCACCATCCGTTCCTTGCCGCCGCTCTTTTCCGTGATGCGGGTGGCGTGATCTCCGCCGTGGCGGGCGAATCCCTCCTCGTTGAGGTCGACGAACCGGACCTCGATGGTGCCCTTGTCCTCGTAGGCGATGCCCAGCCGGTTCTTGATCGCGGCAAACGCCTTTTGGCGCATGTCCGGCAGGGCGGCGAGCACCTGGCGGTACCGCTCGTGCCCCTCATACTTGGAGACCGCCAGGGTGATCGAGCCGGCGGTCGCGGCGACGGGTTCGATGTCGGCGGCCTCGTCCTCGGCTCGCGCGGGGATCGAGAGGCAGACCAGGCAGGCGACGAGGGCGGCGAGGGCAGGGAAGCCGGACTTCGGGCGGGTCATCGGGGCGCTTCTCCCGGGGAATGAGCGGGTTTGCGGGCCACGATCTCCAGGTGGGAGGCCCGCCCCAGCAGGGCGGGATCGCGATGGAGGGAGAGTTCGAGCCGGAGCAGGCGCTGGAAGGCGTCTTTGTCCTCGAGCAGGGCGGCGTGCTGCCGCACCGGCAGGACCAGCTTGCCGGCGAGCGAGAGGATCTCGAAACCGCGCGCACGCACGAGCGCCCGGAGCTCGTCGGGGCTGAACATGGTGATCGGGAATCGTTCCTTGCGGTCGTGCGCGAGCCACTCCGTGCGTCCGTCGCGGAGGAAGCGCTCGAGGCCGGCCACGTCCTTCTTCTGAAACCAGTGGTCGATGCCGCCGTACTTTGCGTCCACGGAAGCGACCAGGATCCCGCCCGGCGCGAGGACGCGGTCGATGGACTTCATCGCGCGCGCCGGATGGGATGAGTAGGAGAGCGGATCCCCCTGGGCAAGAACCAGGTCGAACGCGCCGTCGCCGAACGGGTCCAGATCGGTGATGTCCGCACGCACGATCGGCACCGCATCTTCCGGGACGCCGGCTTCGGCGAGACGCCGGCGCGCGCGCTCGAGCATCCCCTCGGAGAGGTCGCTCAGGGTGACACGGAAGCCTGCCTTGTGCAGGCGGATCGTCCAGACGCCGGTGCCGCCCCCCGCGTCGAGGACCCGGGCGTGCGCCTCCCGCGGCAGGAAGGGCTTGAAGTGCTCCCAGGTGACGCGGCGATAGAACTCCCAGTAGGCGCTCCGTTCGTAGGTGTCATCGTAGCGCCCGGAGACCCGATCGTAGTATTTTTCGACCTTCTGCTTCATGGTCAAACCGTAGCATAGGCCCGTCGCGCGAGGCAACGGAATGGCGTTGCACGGCGCGGAAAGGCCTGCTATCGTCCGCGCGACGGAGGGGAGGTGCCCGAATGCCCGGTCGAGTGTTCGTCACCCGTCAGGCCCCCGAAGAGGGGATGCGGCTGCTGCGGGAAGCGCCGATCGAACTGGTGGAGCGCGCGGAGGACTCGCCCTGTCCCCGGGAGCGGCTGCTCGAGGAATTGCGCGCGTCGGACGTCGTCATCGCCTTCGTCACGGACCGGATCGACCGCGCCGCGCTGGGCGCCGGCGATCGGCTGCGGGGAGTGGCGAACTGCGCGGTGGGATTCGACCACGTCGACGTCCCGGCCGCGACCGAGCGGGGGATCTGGGTGACCAACACCCCGGGCGTGCTGACGGATGCCACGGCGGAGTTGACCTGGGCATTGATCCTGGCCGCCGCGCGCCGGGTGGGGGAGGGGGAGCGCCTGGTGCGCGCCGGGCAATGGCAAGGCTGGTCGCCCGTCCAGGGACTCGGCCTGGAGCTGCGCGGGCGGACGCTGGGAATCGTCGGACCCGGTCGCATCGGTTCCGCCGTGGCCCGGATCGGCGCGCGGGGCTTCGGGATGCCGGTCCTGTATGCGGGGACCCGCGCCCATCCCGAGCTGGAAGCGGAGCTGGGGGCGCGCCGGGCGGACCTCGACTCCCTGTTGTCCGAATCGGACGTGGTCAGCCTGCACGCCCCGTTGACGCCCGCCACCCGCGGCCTGATCGGTCGGGACCGTCTCGCGCGCATGCGTCCGGGGTCCGTCCTGGTCAACACGGCCCGCGGGCCCCTGATCGACGAGGAGGCCCTGGCGGAAGCGCTGCGGACCGGGCGACCCGGCGCGGCCGGCCTGGATGTGTACACGCACGAGCCCCGGATCCCCGAATCCCTCCGCGCCGCCCCGCAGGTGGTCCTGCTGCCCCACTTCGGCAGCGCGACCCGCGAGACGCGCGGACGGATGATGGAAACCGCGGCCCGCAATGCCCTTGCCGTCCTGCGCGGCGAACGGCCGCCGAATCCGGTGAATTCCCCGCCCCCCCGGGCCGATATATAGAAGGTGAATGGTTATTCCTTCGGGACGAGGGACCGGGGAGTGAGGCGGCATCGGCCGCCGGGGACGGCCTCATGGGTGACCCCCAAGAGTTGGAACCACCTGCGCGCGGGTGGCTTCGGTGGGCCGTCCTGGCCGTCGTCTGCGCCTTTCCCCTGGCGACCCTCCTCGTCGTCGTGCTGTTCCAGACCTCCACGGTCTACAGCAGCGCGAGCATGGTTTCCGCCCTGCCGTTCGCCCTCGGTTGCCTGGCCTCGCTCACTTCGCTGTACGCCCTCTGCCTGTTGGTGACCATCGACTCGCTGGGCCGGAAGCTCCGCCTGCGTGAGGGGGAAGTGTTGACGGCGGTGCGGCGGGAGCGGGAGCAGGCCCGCGAGAAGCACGACCTCAAGCACAAGATCGAGCTCCTTTCCGCGACGCGGGAGGTGACGCTGATTCTGAACCAGGATGTGGAGTTCGAGTCGATCCTCGGCAAGGTCCTGGAGATCGCCTCGAACCTGATCGCCGTGGCCGAGCGCGAGGAGATCACCATCTTCCTGCGCGGGGAGGAGGACGACCTGCGCCCGCGCGCCCAGCGAAAGAACGGTCGAACCTGGTTCGGCCGCGACCTGGAGCGGATGGCGATCGATCGCACGCACGTGGCCGAGACCCGCGAGCATCGCCGGCCGTTCGTGGCGGTGGAGGGCGGCTCCATGGAGATGGCGGTTCCGCTCTTTGCGGACCGGGAACTCCTGGGGGTGATGAAAGTGACGGTGGAGGTGGACGGGGAGCGTGAAGACCGCAATGCGCGGATGGGCGTCCTGCAGGAGCATCTGCTGGAATTCTCGCGCATCGTGGCGCTGGCGATCAAGACGCCGGACTTGTACACGCGGACGATCGAGGACGGCATGACTCGGCTGTTCACCAAGCGTCACTTCTCCAACCAGTTGCGCACCTACTTCGCCATTGCGCGGCGTTACCAGGAGGAGCTCACGCTCGTGATGGTGGACGTGGACCACTTCAAGAAGGTCAACGACACGTACGGCCACCTGACGGGCGACGTCGTGCTGAAGGGAGTGGCGGGGATCGTCCGGGAGGGGATTCGCTCCTATTCGACGGCCTACCGATATGGCGGGGAGGAGATGGCGATCCTGATGCCGAAGACGCCTGCGGCCCAGGCGATCACGGTGGCGGAGCGGCTGCGTCGACGGGTGGCGGCGCGCACGTTCGAGGCCGAGGACGGTCGGACGCTGCAAGTGACGGCGAGCTTCGGTCTGTCCTCCTTCGAGCCGGGGATGGCGAACCCGGACGACCTGATCTCGCGGGCCGACGAAGCCCTGTATCGGGCGAAACACGGCGGGCGCAACCGGATCTGCCTTTGGGGGCACGACGAACTTCCGCCCGGGGCGTCCGACGACACCGTGGTCCGTGTCCGCCCCAATCCGGCGTCCGCGTCCGGCGGCGCCGCGCCGGGGGGCGCGCGGGTCCCCTGACGCGGCCGCTCGCGGGGTTCGCCCTCCCTTGCAAGCCCTTCCCGGGTCGGGTATCGTCGGCGCGATCCCCCCTGCGGAAGGAGGTGCGCCATGCCGTTCGAAATCGTCGCCCCCTACGAACCCCGCGGCGACCAGCCCAAGGCCATCGAGGACCTCTCCGCGGGACTCCGCAGCGATCCGCGCTGGCAATGCCTGCTGGGCGTGACCGGCTCGGGCAAGACCTTCACCATGGCGCACGTGATCGCCCGGTACCAGCGTCCCACGCTGGTGATCTCCCACAACAAGACCCTCGCCGCCCAGCTCTACTCCGAATTCAAGGAGTTCTTCCCGGGCAGCGAGGTGCACTACTTCGTGTCGTATTACGACTACTATCAGCCCGAGGCCTACATCCCCGCCAAGGACATCTACATCGAGAAGGACGCCGACATCAACGAAGACATCGACCGCCTCCGGCTCGCCGCGACCAGCGCGCTCATGTCCCGCCAGGACGTGATCATCGTCGCCAGCGTTTCCTGCATCTATGGCCTGGGCTCCCCGGAGCACTACCGCGGCATGCTTCTCGAGGTCCGCCAGGGGGAGCCCATTTCCCGCGACCGGATCCTCTCGAAGATGACCGAGATCCAGTACGAACGGAACGAAGTGGCGTTCGTGCGGGGGAAGTTCCGCGCGCGGGGGGACGTGATCGAGGTTCATCCGTCGTACCAGGAGACCGCCATCCGCATCCAGCTCGACGGGGACGTGGTCGAGCGGATCGTCGAGTTCCACCCGGTGAGCGGGAGGAACCTGCGCGAATTGCCGATGTTCCACCTCTTTCCCGCGAAGCACTACGTGATGCCCCAGGAGGCGATCAACCACGCGCTGGAGGGGATTGAGAGCGAACTCGCGGCGCGGATCTCGGAGCTCAAGGTCCAGGGGAAACTGCTGGAGGCGCAGCGGCTCCAGGCGCGCACGAACTACGACCTCGAGCTCCTGCGCGAGGTCGGGTACTGCAAGGGGATCGAGAACTACTCGCGTCACCTGAGCGGGCGCGCGCCCGGACAGCGGCCGTACACGCTGATCGACTTCTTTCCCAAAGACTTCCTCTGCATCGTCGACGAGTCCCACGTCACGCTGCCGCAGATCCACGGCATGTTCAACGGCGATCATGCGCGCAAGAGCGTCCTGGTGGAGCACGGCTTCCGCCTGCCGTCCGCCATGGACAATCGGCCGATGCGGTTCGAGGAATGGGAGAAGTGCCTGGGGCACACGATCTGCGTGTCCGCTACGCCGGACGCGTTCGAGATCAAGCGTTCCGCAGGGCGCGTCGTGGAGCAGATCATCCGGCCGACCGGCTTGATCGATCCCGAGATCCAGGTCCGTCCCGCGCGCGGGCAGGTGGAGGACCTCGTGCGCGAGATCCGGGAGCGCGCCGCGCGCAACGAGCGCGCGCTCGTCACGACGTTGACCAAGCGGCTGGCCGAGGACCTGGCGACCTACCTGGAGGAGGAGGGGATCAAGGGACGGTACATCCACTCCGAAGTGCAGACCATCGAGCGGGTCGAGCTGCTGCGTGACCTGCGCGAGGGGAAGTTCGACGCGCTGGTCGGCGTCAACCTGCTGCGCGAGGGACTCGACCTGCCGGAGGTATCGCTGGTGGCGATCCTGGATGCGGACAAAGAGGGGTTCCTGCGCTCGGAGACGTCGATCATCCAGACGGTGGGCCGGACGGCGCGCAACGTGAACGGCCGGGTGATTCTGTACGCCGACTCGGTGACCCCGTCGATGCGCCGGGCCATCGAGGAGACCGATCGGCGGCGCCGGCGGCAGGTCGCGTACAACGACGAACACGGGGTCACCCCCAAGAGCATCGAGAAGGCGATCCGGAAGGGGATCGAGGAGATCGTGCGGTCGGAGCGGACCGCGGCCGCTGCGGCGGGGCTGGACGACGATGAGTTCAAGCGCACGGAGCTGGTCCAGCAGCTCGAACGGGAAATGCTGGAGGCGGCGGAAGCGCTCGAATTCGAGCGTGCGGCCGATCTGAGGGACCGGATCGCCGAATTGCAGGGAGGCCCGGCGTCGAAACGGGCGGGAGGGAGCGGAGCACGATCGGGCCGGGGACGACGGAAGCGCTGATCCCTCGGCGCGGTCGCCCACGGGCCCCCGACCCGGATGGTTTGCGAACGGCTGGTCGGTTCGCGACTCAGTCCGTTGCGCCCGATCCGGCGGACCGGGCGGCGCAGGACTGCCTCACCCATCGTGCGCCATCGAGGTCGCACGCCGCTCGCCCCGCGGCCGGTCTGCCCGAGCCGCCGAGCGGCCTGCTGGCGGAGTCGTCACGAAGCGACCGACTTGGGTTTCGGAACGAGCCGGTCTAGGCGCCGAGGACGTGTCGCGTCCGGTTCTTGCCGCTCGCCTTCGCGTCGTACAGGGCCCGGTCGGCGGTCTGGACCAGGTCGGCAACGGTCATGCCGGGCGCGAGTTCCGCGACGCCGAAGCTCATGTGGACCGGCACCGTGACCCCTTCCTGCGCGAAATCGAACCGGTCCACGCGTTCCCGGATCCGTTCCGCCACCACTCCGGCCCCCACCAGCGGCGTCTCCGGCAGGATGACGGCAAACTCGTCGCCGCCGTAGCGGGCCGCCAGGTCCTCCTGGCGCACCTGGCCGCGCAGGATGCGGGCGAGCAACTGGATGACCCGATCCCCGATCCGGTGCCCGAGCCGGTCGTTGACGCACTTGAAGTCGTCCACGTCGCACATGATCAGGCTCAGGCTGTGGCCGTAGCGGCGACAGCGGTGGACCTCGCGTGTCAACCCGTCGTAGAAAGATCGGTGGTTGTGGAGCCGCGTCAATCCATCCGTCCGCGCCTGCTCCTCCAGCTCCGCGAAGAGCCGGCCGTTGTTCAGCGCCACCGCCAGGAACTGGCTCACCTGTTCGAGCAGCGGCAGGTCGTTCATCTCGTCGAAACAGCCGCCGTCCGTCTTGTCGGCGAGATTGATCACCCCGATCAGATGGTTCCCGGAGATCAGCGGGAGCGAGACGCAGGAACGGGTTTCGTACCGGTCGGCGAACGTGCGCGCGACTTTCACGCCGAAGTCGCGCTCGAAGTCGTTGAGGTCCTTCACCAGGATCGGGCGAAGAGTCTGCGCGACGATCCCCATGACCGTGTCGGACGGATGGGCCAGGGTGATCTGCCGCTCGATCTCTCGCGCGCCGTTTTGCCCGCGCAGTTCGAGCCTGCCCAGTTCCCGGTCGTGAAAATAGACGGATACGTGCCGGGCGTCGACCAACAGCGGGAGCTTGGTCACCGCGAGTTCGACGATCCGATCCACGTCCAGGATGTTGAGGTCGCTCGTGAGCCGGTTGACCATCCCCATCTTCTCGGTGAGGAGCGCGAGCTTCATGCGGAATTCATTGAGCACCGCCAGGGTGCGCACGAGTTCCTCGTTGGTCTCTTCCAGGGACGTAACCCGCCGTCGCAGCCGTTCGGTCTCCCGCGAGCGGGTGTCCGACGACTTGGAGGCGGGCTCATCCGCGGGCCGGTCGCGGTTGATCTTCCCCGAGTCGGGTTTGGGGCTCGACACGGATCCGTCCCCCTCAGTAGGAAAAGCCACGGGGATGCGCCAAGAGGTCCCCATTGCACCCGGGGTCGGACCGCGCGTCAAGGAATAAAATTTAGTCCCGGGAAACCGGGGCGCGGTCAACGCTGGAAGATGGGCAGGTAGCGAGTGGGCACCTGGAGGATCAGCGTGGCGAAGGCGGTTCCGTACGCGGCGCAATACTCATTCTGCCAGCTCCCGTCGGGACGCTGGGAACGGACCAATTCTTCGCGGATACGCGGAAACCAGGTCTGCCAGTCGGCCCCGCCCACGTTGTACGAGGCGAGGGTAGCGTAGAAGACCTCGTAAAAGTAGTGTCCCGAACGGGATCGTCCGCGGCTCTTGACCTCGTTACGCATGTACTTCAACCCGCCCTGAATCTCCTCGGCCTCGTACTCGCCGGCGTAGACGAGGACGGAAATGGCCGCCGCGGTCAGCGCAAAACTGCTCTGCGGATTGTTCATCGCCAGGCTGTAGCGGAAGCTGCCGTCGCTCGGGTCGTAGCACGCCTTGACGTATTCGATGGCCCGATCGATGACCTTGGCATCGACGTAGATGCCCGCGTTGCGCGCGGCCCGCAGGGCCTGGATCGCGGTCACGGTCACCGACGACTCGTCCGGGATCTGATTGCTGGGCTCGTACCCCCAGCCCCCGATTTTTCCGCCGCGGCCCGTCTGGCTGGCGACGATGATCTCCACGGCATTGCGCAAGGTGTCACGCACCCGCTTGTTTTCCGCCGCGGACATCGTGCCGGTCATGCCGTAGACTTCGGCAAGGAAGAGGGTCGCATAGCCGTGCCCGTGCATGCGCGACTTGGAGAATCCCTCTTCGGTGATGAATCCGCTCTTGTTCTTGGACGCGCAATGGAGGATGTACTTCAGTCCCTTGCGGACGTTCTCCCCGTACACGCCGCGGCCGGGCGTGTTCCCGTGGGCCATCCAGGAAAGACAGGCCAGGCTGGTGATGGCGACCTTGTACTCCTCGCCGAGGGAGCCGTCCTTGGACAGCGCCTGCTGGTCGGCCAGGAACTTGAGACCGCGTTCGACCCGCTCCTTGGATTCCGGCGTGGTCTCGGTGAAGTTCGGGACCTCGCGGTCCCACGGGCGTGCGGTCACGGAGCCGGGCCCCGCGATCGCGGCGAACAGGAACGAGAAGCCGGCGAGAGCCGCAGCGATCACGGCTCGCGACGAACGTGGCTGCATTTCCCCCTCCCTGCTGCCTGGATGTTCCAGCGGCCCGATCCCCGATTATAGCGCCGGGATTCCCGTAAGGGAAGAGGCCCCCGCGTGTTTTTGTTGGCGTCCTGCCGCGTTCGCGGAGTAAAAAAACGGTTTGCCCGGTCCAGCCATTGCGGAGGATTCCCGTGTTCAGCGATCGTCTGCGCCGTTGCGCCCTCGTTCTTGCTCTCCTGGCTCTCGTCCTCACCCCCGGGTCGGCCCAAGAGGCCATTCCCGCAGCCGGGGAGCCGGATGCCGCGCGCATCCCGACTCCGCAGACCGATCGCCCGGACCGGGCGTCTCTCGCCTACGCCCTCGTCTCGTGGAAGGGGGCGGAACGGGCGGTCGGAACCGTGACCCGGACCAAGGAGGAGGCCCGCGCGCGGGCAGAGCAACTCGTCGCCCACGTGCGCAGCAAGGGCGTGGACTTCCACGAGGCCGTGTCCCGGTTTTCGGATGACCCGAATGCGGCGCGAAACGGCGGTCGGTTCGGCATCGTCGCGCCCGGACAGCTTCCCCCGGACCTGGACCGCGTCGGGTTCGGCTTGGGTGTGGGTCAGGTTTCCGATCCGGTCGAGTCCTCGTTCGGTTGGGTGGTCCTCCATCGCTCCGAGATCGAGGAAGTTTCCGCCTCCCACATTCTCCTCATGTACCAGGGATCGAATCGCGCGCCGCCGAACGTGACCCGCAGCAAGGAAGAGGCGCGCAAGCAGATCGACGACCTGCTTGCCAGGATCCGCGCCGGGGGCAATCTCGCCGATCTCGCCCGGGAGCACTCGGATTGCCCCAGCAAACAGCAGGGCGGAAGCCTGGGCATCTTCGGGCGCGGCCAGATGACTCCGCCCTTCGAGAAGGCCGCGTTCGCCCTCAAGGAGGGGGACGTGTCCGAAGTCGTGGAGACGGAATTCGGGTTCCACATCATCCAGCGCAACCGCATTGAACGGGTGCGCGCCAGTCACATCCTGTTGTCGTACCAGGGGGCGCAGGGAGCGGGGGCGGCCCGGACCAAGGAGCAGGCGAAGAAACTGGCCGAGCAGCTTCTTGCCGACCTGAAGGGGGGCAAGGACTTCGCGGCCGTCGCGCGGGAGAATTCCGATTGCCCGAGCTCCCGGCAGGGCGGCGACCTGGGTACGTTCGGGCGCGGCCAGATGGTGCCGGAGTTCGAACGGGCGGCCTTCGCCCTCCAAACCGGCCAGGTATCCGAGGTGGTGGAGTCACCGTTCGGATTCCACCTCATTCTGCGAACCAAGTAACGCTCGGGGGGAGGCGTCCATGGGCGTGGACGACCACCGCCGCCGGGCCGCCGGCGTCGGCGCGGTGCGGTTCTCCGTCCTGACCACCAGCGACTCCCGCACCGTCGAAACCGACGAGAGCGGGGGCTGGGCCCGGGATCGACTGGCCGGGGAGGGGCACACACCGGTGGCGCACCGCGTGATCGGGAACGAGTCGGACGCCATCCGCTCCGCGATCCATGCCCTGGCCGGAGAGGCGGATTTCGTTCTCGTCACCGGCGGCACCGGGATCTCGCGTCGGGACGTCACCATCGCCGCCGCCACGACCCTGTTCGATCGCGCGGTGCCCGGTTTCGGCGAGCTGTTCCGCGCGCTGTCCTACCAGGAGATCGGTCCCGCGGCCCTGCTTTCGGGGGCCGCGCTGGGAGTGGTCCGGGGCACTCTCGTGGCCTGCGTCCCGGGGTCTCCCGGCGCGGTTCGCCTGGCCCTCGATCGGCTGATCGTGCCGGAACTCCGCCACTGGGTGGCCGAATTGAGGAAGTAAAGACGCGGCGAATCGCCCCTTGCGGGCAGGGGAACCCGGGAGCCGGATCCCGGCGCGCTCTCCGGCCGCTCGCGGAATCGGAGGATTCGAGTTCATGGCGTATCAGCCTCGCGGCAAGACCTTCGAGGAGTTCGCCCCCGGCGAGTCCTTCGAAACCCCCCGTCGCACCGTCACGGAGGCCGATATCGTCAATTTCGCCGGCCTGTCGGGGGACTTCAACGCGCTCCACCTGGACGAGGAATTCGCGCGCACGACCCCGTACGGCAAGCGCATTGCCCACGGCATGCTGGTCCTGTCGATCGTGACCGGCCTGTCGCAGCAGTCCGGGCAGTTCGAGGGAACCGTACTCGGCTTTCTGGGACTCACCGGAAAATTCACGGGGCCGACGTTCGCCGGAGATACCCTTCACGCCGTATTCCGGGTCGAGAACGCCAAGGCCACCCGGAAGCCGGATCGCGGCGTGGTCGTGTTCGCGATCACGGTCGTGAACCAGCGCGGGGAGACCGTGGCGGAAACGGAATGGACGGTGATGATGCGCCGGCGTTCCGGAGGGGAGGCGGCACCGGCGTCGGCGGAGGAGAAGGCATGAAACGACTGGACGGGCGGGTCGCGATCATCACCGGGGCGGGCAGCGGAATCGGGCAGGCGACCGCGCTGCGCTTCGCCGAGGAGGGGGCCCGCATCCTGGTCGCGGACATCCACCTCGAGTCGGCGCTCGCCACCGCGTCGAAGATCGAGGCGGCGGGCGGCGCGGCCCGCGCCTTGCGGCTCGATGTCGCGGACGCCGGCTCCGTCCGCGCGGCCGTCGATGCCGCCCGCCATGCCTGGGAACGAATCGACATCCTGATCAACAACGCGGGCATCACCCGCGACGCCATGATCCACAAGATGGACGATGCCCAGTGGGAGCAGGTGCTGGACGTGAACCTGAAAGGAACGTTCTTCTGCTGCCGCGCCGTCGCCCCCCACATGGCGGAGCGGAAGTCGGGCCGGATCGTCAACACCGCTTCCGTCGCCGTGCGCGGCAACATCGGCCAGGTGAACTACTCGGCTTCGAAGGCCGGCGTGATCGGGATCACCCGCTCCCTGGCGCTCGAAATGGCCCGCCACGGGGTGAACGTCAATTGCGTGGCGCCAGGCGGAACCGACACCCCGATCCTGGGGACGATCCCGGATGCCGTCCGGGCCAAACTCCTGGAAGCGATCCCGTTCCGCCGCCTGGCCCAACCCCGCGACATCGCCAACGCCCACCTCTTCCTGTGCTCCGAGGAGTCCGCCTACATCACCGGCCAGGTATTGTTCGTGGACGGCGGCGCCAGCCTGGGAATCCTCTAGACCATGTATGACTTCATTCGCGGCGAATTGGTCGAGCGACTTCCCACGTCGGCCGTGGTGGATTGCGCGGGAGTCGGCTGGAAGCTGCTCATCACGCTGGCCACCTATACGCAGCTTCCCCCGTCGGGTGAGGTTAAACTCTTCGCGCACCTGCACGTCCAGGAGGACGATCAGCGGCTCTACGGATTCCATTCGCGCGACGAACGGCAGATGTTCCGCATGCTGCGGCTGGTGAGCGGCATCGGTCCGACCACCGCCATCAACATCCTGTCCGGGATGAGCCCGGAGGGCCTGCGCTCGGCGATCGCCGCCCAGGACACCGCCGCGCTGAAACGGGTCCGGGGCATCGGCAAGAAACTGGCGGAGCGGATCGTCGTGGAGCTCAAGGACGCCTTCGCCGGGGTCCCGACGTCCGCGGCCGCCGGCGGTACGACGACCGCAGGTCCGGCGGTGGACGCGGTCCTGGCCCTGCTCTCGCTCGGCTATGCGCGTTCCGCCGCCGAGGAGGCGGTGCGCAAGGTGCAGGCGGAGGAGGGTGCTGGACTGTCCGCATCGGACTTGATACGATCCGCCCTTCGCCGGATTTGACGCGATCGGGCAAGGTTCCAAGGAAGGAGGGCGGAATGCCCTGGACACGCCTCTGCGCCGGAATTCTATCCCTCGCCTTGACTGCGGGATGCGTCAGCGATCCGGAACCGGTGTCGCCCGACCGGCCGGGACGCTTTTCGGTCGACGAGCTCTACAACCTGGGCATGGACTACTTCCAGGGCGGGAAATTCGACCTGGCCGAACGTCAGTTCGCGCACGTGCTGGAGAAAGATCCCAACCACGCCGACGGGAATCTGGCGATGGCGAACACCTACTACTACCTCGCGAAGCTGTATCGTGCGAAGGGGGAGAAAAAGCGCGCGATCGACTACCTGAATGGGTCGGTGCAACGCTTCCAGCGCTCGATGAAACTCAAGCCGACCTCGCCGGAACCGTATCTGGGACTGGCCATCGTTTACCTGGAGGATCCGGCGTTCTACCCGAATGCGGTGGAAAACCTGAACAAGGCCCTTGCCATGGATCCCGACAATCGGGAAAAGAACCTGCGGGCCCACTTCTACCTGGGCTCGGCCTGTGGACTCACGGGCGATCTGGCCAAGTCCGCACACCATTATGAAACCTACCTGGATATGTTCCCGTTCGCGCCCGACCGGCCGGACGTGGAGGACATCCTGGAGGACAACTACAAGCGCCGGGGATTGAGATACGTTCGCAAACCGCCCCCGACGATGGGAGCCCCCCCGCAGCAACCCGGAGAGGGTGAAAACGCGCCCGATCCCACCGCCGGGGAGCCTCCGGCGGGGACGAGTCCGAAAACCTCCGCCACGCCCGAACCGGCGGCTCGACCGTCGGGACGGCGCTAGTGGGGCTTCAACCTTGATTTCCCAGGTTGGTCCGGTCGCTTTTCGCGCCG